>JAVVXB010000006.1:0-64618 GCA_036651815.1 Clostridia bacterium | reverse complement strand
CGTTCTTAAAGAAAACCAAGTCGCCTTTTGAAAGTCCATCGATGCTCTCAATGTTGCCCCAGCCTCCTACAGACGAGAATCCGGAGGCACTGTAGCGGCTGGTACTGACCCCACAAGTACGCAAAGAATAATACACAAGACCGGAACAGTCAAATCCCTTGCTAGGACTTTCCTGAGACCAGTTATAGGGCTTGCCGAGCATGGCAGTCGCAACGGATACCAATCCATCCGGACTGTAGGATGCGGAAAAATCCGGAGTGGATGGCTCTGCTTCGGGCGGCGGATTGGCGGGTACCGTTGGTTCGGAGATGCCGGGCGCTTCCGTTGGGGAGGCGGAACCGTCATTGCTGGAACTGGAAGAACTGCCGCCGGAATTCGGGGTAGACGTCCTAGCCGGTTTTTTTGTTGGCTTCGGGGTTGGTTTAGGCGTCGGGGTAGGATCAATCTTCGGTTTTGCCGCGGGTGAATATAATAAATCCCGGTCATCAACGCCGAATACATGATTGGCATCCAGCTTGTTCTTGGTTTGGAAGGCTTCCAGCGCATCTTCGGTTGCTACCCCAAAGTAACCGTTGACCTTGCCATCATAATAACCAAGCTCGTGAAGCCTGGATTGCATACTCTCCACGTCTGATCCGCTGTCGCCAAGTTTCATTTCGTATGAAATTGCATTGCTACTGAACAGATGCTCCTGCAGTTCGCTGTCCGCAATGCCATCCATATTATAGCTGAGCGTGCGTTGAAATAGCGAGACGGCGACCGTAGTTGCGTGCCCATAAACCGTTGATGGTTCATCCGAGTCCAGATATCCAAGTTCCATGAGCCGTGTCTGCAAGTTTTGTACGGTCGGGTAATCATCGTCTTCCTGTAGAATCGAGTATTGCGAAACCTGAATTTCACTTGTCGGCTCTGGCGTCATATCTGCAAAGGCTTCAACACTGCGCGCACGTTCTTCAAGCGTGAACGGGACAGGCGTTTCCAACGAACGAATCTCATCTTGATGTGCCATAATAAAGACGGCGTTAGCACCACTTGCCCGATCAAACAGGAGCGGAAGAAGCACAAAGCTGAAGACACAAACAGAAACAACGGCTAATATCCAAGTGCGCGCGCGTCTTGAAAAGAGCCGCTTACCGCACGCCTTACGGTTATTTTTCCCATTTTCGATCTGATTGATTGGCATAGGCATTCCTTTCCTGATTGTTTTTTAATTATACAAGCATTCTACCACTGCGAGTTTGAACTTTTTGAGAATTTAAACGAAACAGGTATGATCTGGAACAGTCAGTTTTTGCAAACATTCCAGGGATATGTTAAAATGATTGTATGAATTTTGGAGTGTGTCTATGACGTTTTTACATGCACAGAAGCTGACGAAAAGCTTTGGTGAAAGAACACTATTTTACGATGTCTCATTCGATGTGTTTCAAAAGGATCATATCGGCCTTGTTGGCGTTAATGGATGCGGTAAAACGACACTTTTACAGATGTTGATTGGTCGGGAATCCATCGATGGCGGGCAGATTTCTATCGGAAAAACCGTCCGTGTCGCAGCGCTGGAGCAGGCACCCGTTTGGGCAGAAGGGGAGACGCTGCTTCAAGCAGTGCTGCATTGTTTCGATCATTTCAAACGTATGGAAGAAGAACTGCATGCGCTTTCAGAACGTATGATCCATGCAGAAACGGTAACGGATGTCATGGTTCGGCGGCAGGCAGAAGTGACGGAGCGATATCAGCATGACGGAGGATTGACTTATCAGAGCCGTACCCGATCGGCACTGCTTGGACTCGGATTCACCGAGGAAGAGCTTTCCTCACAAATTGCGCGTATGAGCGGCGGACAGATGCGTAAGGCTTCGCTTGCAAAAATCCTGCTTTCAGATGCGGATCTGCTGCTGCTGGATGAACCGACCAACCATTTGGACATTATGTCACTCGAGTGGCTGGAGGAATTTTTATCCAACTTTTCTGGTGCTTACATCGTGATTTCCCATGACCGTTATTTTTTGGATCATGTTTGCAACCGCATTTTCGAATTGGAAAATGGGACGCTGCATCTTTCAAGCGGAAACTATACGCAATATGTGGAACGCAAGCTGGATGAACGCGAATATGCTTTGCGGCGTTATGATAACGGACTAAGGGAAATTAAGCGTATCAAAGGGATCATCGAACAGCAGCGGCGTTGGAACCAACAGAGAAATTTTATTACCATTGCCAGCAAGGAAAAACAAATTGAGCGATTAAAAAGCCAGTTGGTGAAACCAGAGGATGCACCGCAGGCGATTCGCTTTCATCTGTGTGCGGATGAACTGACGGCAAACGAGGTGATCGTCTGCAAGCATCTAAAAAAACAATTTGGTCAGAAGGTGCTGTTCTCCGACCTCAATTTGATGATTCGTAACGGGGAGCGTGTATGCCTTATTGGCATGAATGGCTGCGGGAAAACCACGCTGTTGAGAATTTTACTGGGGCTGGAGCAGCCGGATGATGGAACCTATAAACTTGGGGCAAATGTCAAGGCGGGTTATTTTGCGCAGAGTACCATGCATGCATCCAGCACGGAGACCGTTTTAGATGCTCTGGAAAACGCCTTTCCCCAATATGAACGCAAGCAGATCCGCAACCTACTGGGAACTTTTCTGTTTCAGGGAGACGATGTTTTTAAGCAGCTCCAAACGCTGTCCGGTGGGGAATTGGCTCGTGTGCAACTGCTTAAAATGATGCTTGCGGGCAACAATGTTCTGCTGTTGGACGAACCGACCAACCATCTGGATATCCCTTCCTGCGAGGCGCTGGAAAATGCGTTGAGCGATTACGGCGGCACGATGCTGATTATTACGCACGACCGTTATTTGGCGAATCGAATTGCGGATCGGATTATTTTGATGGATAAAACGGGTCTTCAGGAATTCGAAGGCGACTGGGATTCCTATAAGGCCGCTTCCCTAGAGCTGCAGCAAAATGAACCACCCGAAGAAACGGTCGAAAAAAATGCATATGTACTCAACAAGGAACGCAGATCGGCGATGAATCGTGCCAAGGGCGCTGTCGAACGGGCGGAGCAGCGCATTTCAGAGCTGGAAGAAACACTGGCGCTGCTGGAGCCTACGTTAATAAGCCCCGAGATTGCAACTGATTACGAAGCCACGAGCGCGTTGTGTGAAAAAATCGACATGCAGCGGCAGGCGCTGGAATGTGCGTATTCAGAATGGGAAGAAGCAGAACGTACCTATTCGCTTCTGTCACAGGAGGATGTGTAATGGAACTGACAAGGTTTTCACTTGGACTGAGGGTTGCATGCACAGCGATTGTCCCTCAATCACTGGAAGCAATATGGGCGTTGCTGTTTTCAAGGATTCCGGCTGAATTGCTAAAAAAGATGACGTTGTTTGGCGCGCGGGACGATGTTTCGAAAGATGAGCCGGAGCCAGCCTATCTCTGCGTGTTTTCAAACGCGTCGCTTTCCCGTGCAAAGCGGCTGTATGCTTATTTGCAAAACGATACCGTACTTTGTTCGTATCTGACGGCATTTCAGCCTTTTGTGCAGAATAACTTTGTTGAAAAATGTACGCGGCTAACCTATCTTGGCCGAATTGCGGAGGATGGTGTCGTAAGTGGTGGCGATATGTTTTGCGCGGGGATGCGGTTTACTGGCGTTTTGGCTGAAAAAACAACGCCAATGAACCGTCTGCATATCATCCTTGCGCCACAGGCGCTGAGCGAAGCGGTCTCATCTATGGATGTTGGCAGGACACTCATGCGGCAAGCGGCAAAGGCGTTTCCGGATGCGCGTATCAGCATGGTGCGCATCGCCGATGACGGACAAGGGACGCTGGATATGCTCGTTGCCGCTTGCCGTGGGCGATATGTTGGGCTTGAGAAGACCGGAGGCTGCTGTGGTGTTCTACCGGATCGTACCGCGGTGATTGAAACAGTGGGCATGGATCAAGATGATTTACTCGAAAAATTGTCTGAGATCCGGCATTTGGGCTATCATAAAATCGTGATCGCTTCCGGCGATAGCGTTCAGCTGGAAGTCTGTCCCAAGGATTTGGAACTCACAATCCTCTCCAATTTGCCAAAGGATCAACTGCTTGCCTGTGAAAACATCACATATTGTTCTGGCATTGAAACCATACTGGAAAAGAGCGGATTTTTCCGCATGTGCACCGATGCGGCGATTGTAATCGTCAGCACAATAGCGTTGGATGAGGCCTGTAAAATATTAGGTTCCACGGTGGACACCGTACTATTCCATTGCCGTGGCAAGAACATACCAACCGCTGTGTTGGCCTATCAAAAACCAGACTGCTACTCTATTAAAAATTGCGAACAGCCCGCGTATCGATTGGAAGCGGACACGTTAGAGGAAGCAGCGGCAACGCTCATGGAACAGATAGGGAAAATTTGCAAACGGGCTTAGGGTGCAGCCAATAATTTTTTGCAAAGCATTTTCGGTGTCTTTTCACCTTCTGCCGCCAAAGAATATCATGATTTATGTATAAAAAGGCTAAGATAGTTAAAAGAAAAAACAGCCTTTCTAATGATAAATTTCTTGACTTCAACCAAGTTACCGGAGATTTTGTTGTTTCACATAAAAGAGATAAGAAGCTTTTGGCACAGCAAACCGTCAATGAGGAAAATGTCAATTTATCCATTGTTAGAAGATTAAATCTAAAAAGGTAGTGAGGAGATTATGTGAGACAGTGGGCATACTTGAAAATTTCAAAATCTTATAATGGAAATGAAATACATAAAATCATGTTGCACGAAACAGCAGATGGAACTCAGGTGTATTTGTACTTAAGTAAAGATGCAGACTTTTGTAGTTATGATGAATGGTACGAAACTATTGCTGATGCTCTTGACTCTTGGGAAAATATAATTGATACTCACAGGTGGACGATTATTGATTTGTCGTTATTAGATTGCCAACAAGATGCAATCAAACCGATTAGAATAAAAGGATATAATGTTGGAAAATTACAGTTTGGTAAATACGAAATTTTGCATGAAGATAAGTGGATAGATTATATCCCTTGCGCCGAATAACAAGCGTTTGCCAGTGGGCGGCTACCGATGATTAGTTGTGAGGGGGGTCTATTTTACGAAAAGAGGAGATATAGCTATGAAACAGCGACAATGTAAACATTGCGGTAAAAAATATGGATACGAAAGATTCGTAAACCTAATATGCGTTCATTATGCTTGATTATGCTCCAGTAAACATGCGAGCGTTCCGCTTGATCCGACAAAAAAATCACGCGAAGACATAAATTTTCTTTTTGAAACGCGCCCAAACGACAAAATGAATTCGGAGGAATATGAAAATGAGAATGGTTGATGTCATTGAAAAGAAAGCGGAAAAACAAGCGCTGACGACCGATGAAATTCAGTTTGCCATAAGCGGGTTTGTGGATGGAACAGTCCCTGATTATCAGATGTCTGCGTTGATGATGGCGATTCTGCTCAACGGTATGGATGAGCGGGAAGGTGCAGACTTAACTATGTGCATGATGCGTTCTGGTGATATTGTCGATCTAAGCGATCTACCGGGAATCAAGGTGGATAAACATTCCACAGGCGGTGTGGGTGACACGACGACGCTGGTGGTTGCGCCGCTGGTCGCCGCGTGCGGCGGAACGGTTGCCAAGATGAGCGGACGAGGTCTTGCCTTTACCGGCGGAACGTTGGATAAGCTGGAATCCATTCCCGGCACCTGTATTGAACAGCCCATCGAACGTTTCAAACAGATCGTTCGGAAGACCGGTGTCGCGGTGATTGGACAGACCGGCAACCTCGTGCCTGCCGACAAGAAAATGTATGCGCTGCGCGACGTAACCGGCACAGTGCCAAGTATCCCGCTGATTGCTGCAAGTGTGATGAGTAAAAAACTGGCAGCCGGTACGGATGCAGTGGTGTTGGATGTAAAAGTGGGCAGTGGCGCGTTTGTAAAAACCATCGAAGAAGCCAGAAAACTTGCCCATATCATGGTGCGTATGGGCGAATTGCTCGGCCGTCGCGTGGTTGCGGTCATTACGGACATGAATCAACCGCTGGGCCTTTATATAGGCAACGCTCTCGAAGTTCGGGAGGCGGTGCAATTGCTGTTAGGCAAGGTTCCGGAGGGCGATCCGCTGTACGAAATTTGTATGACGCTGGGTATTCAGATGCTTAGAGTCAGCAATTTAGCAGATACGGACGTGCAGGCGCGTACCCTGCTACAGGATGCGCTGACGAGCGGACGCGGCATAGAAAAGCTGCGCGCAATGATTACGGAACTAGGCGGAAACGCTTCCTGCTTGACAATTGAGGGCATGGAACAGCTTTGCAGGGTGAAACGGCAGGTTTCGGTCGCGGCGGAAGCGGACGGATTCATTACTGCAATGATTGCTGAGCGCATCGGGATTGCCGCGCAGATGCTTGGCGCGGGCCGTGCCGAAAAGACGGATGTGATTGATCCAGCGGTTGGACTGGTGATGCACAAACGTATTGGTGACCGTGTAAACAAAGGCGAAGAACTCTGCACCTTGTATGTCAACGATGAAAAAAACCTCTCGGAGGCGAAAAAAATGGTGATCAGCGCTGTGAAAATCAGTGACAAGCCCGGTGAAAGAAAACCACTTGTTTATGATATCATTCGCGCGTAACGGAGGAAATATTTGAAAAGACTCATTGCAATTGACGGCAACAGCCTCATGCATCGCGCTTATTATGCATTACCCGGAATGACCACGGTGGATGGATTCCCCACTGGTGCGTTGCATGGTTTTATCAGTATGCTGCTCAAATTGACCCAGATGAATCCGGATTACCTGGTGGTTGCTTTTGATATGCACATGCCAACCTTTCGGCACGAAACCTTCGATGCTTACAAGGCGGGGCGCAAGGAAACGCCGGAAGATCTGCGCACGCAGTTTCCCATACTTAAGGATCTATTGATCAAGATGGGGATCGCAGTGTGCGAATGTCCGCGTTATGAAGCAGACGATATATTGGGGACATTTGCAAAACTCTGTGAAAGTGCGGGCGTATTTTCGTTGCTGGTCACCGGGGATCGGGATGCGTTTCAGTTGATTGATGATCACACGCATGTGTTGATCACGAAAAAAGGCATCTCTGATACCATTGAATATGATCGGCAGACGCTGCTGGAAACCTACGGTCTTTCGCCTGATCACATGCGGGATCTCAAAGGGTTGATGGGCGATAACAGCGACAATATACCGGGTATTCCAGGCGTCGGAGAGAAGACCGCGCTCAAATTATTAGAACAATATGGAACCATTGACGCAGTACTTGCCCACGCCGGCGAGGTCAAAGGCAAGCTCGGGGAAAAACTGATCGCTTACGCAGATTCGGCCCGCATGAGCTACCAGCTTGGCACCATTTGTACCGCAGCGCCAATCTCCTTGGGAATTGCGGATTGCATGTTTGTACCAAGTCGGATGTCCGAAGCAAGAACCCAGTTGAATCAGTTGGAACTTCGTTCCATTGCCACACGGCTTCCCGTTGGTGAAGTTTCATCGATCGACTTTACGGATGCCCCTTCTTTTGCAGAGAGACTCGCCATTGATACAAGCGATGCGCTGCAATCGGTCATTCGGGAATTGAAAAATCAGCCGATATTGGCGATTGATGCAGGCGAGACGGTGTCGTTTGCTGCATCTGATGAACGTGAATACCGGATTTCACAGGGTGGCGATCTGTTTTCCACTGGGCTGGATCCCGCAGAATTGCTCCATGAGTTAAAACCGTTCTTTGAGGATGCTACCAAAAAGCTACTGGTATTTGACAGCAAACGATTCCGACATATTCTGAATAAATATGCAATTATGCTCAAATGCAGCGTGTTCGATGCAATGATTGCGGACTATCTGCTTAATGCGATCCGCCCGGCGGGATCGTTAGCCGCCCTTGCAGCGCAGAGCCTGCACCAGGATGATGCGGGAGCAGCCGCGCTGTTCACACTGGAACCCGTGATGATGCGAGCGTTGGAAACTGCAGAGATGCTGCCATTGTATCAAAACATGGAGATGCCGCTTTCCAATGTTCTGTTTGAAATGGAAATAGATGGATTTTATGTGGACGAACCGATTCTGCTGTCTCTGCAAACGCAGTTTGGGGAACGTTTAGAGACGCTTACCGCCGAGATTTATGGACAGGCGGGGGAACAGTTTAATATTCTCTCTCCCAAGCAGCTTGGAGAAGTGCTGTTCAACAAATTGGAATTACCAACGCAGCGCAAGATAAAATCCGGATTTTCCACCGATGCGGATACGCTGGAAGCGCTGGCAGACCGACACCCAATTGTGCCGCGAATCTTGGAATACCGCTTCCTCAGCAAGCTGAAAAGTACATTTGTGGATGGATTGCTCAACGTCCGTAGCACTAAAGATGGGCGTGTACGAACGAGCTTAAACCAATGTATCACAGCGACCGGACGTATCAGCAGCACGGAACCAAACTTGCAGAACATTCCCGTGCGGACAGAGCAGGGACGCGAGATTCGAAAAGCGTTTGTCGCATCCCCCGGAAATGTACTTGTGGGCGCGGATTATTCGCAAATTGAGCTGCGTTTGCTTGCACACATCAGCGGGGATCAAAACATGATCAACGCATTTAACAGCGGGGAGGACATACATAGACGAACGGCCGGCGAGGTGTTCGGGGTGCCGTTTGATGAAGTCACCAACGATCTGCGCAGCGCGGCCAAAGCTGTGAACTTTGGAATTGTATATGGCATTAGTGACTTTGGGCTGGCCAAGAACTTGGGCATTCCCGTCAAGCAGGCTACCGAGTATATTCAGCTCTATTTTAAACGTTATCCACGGGTGAAAGCATATCTGGATGAAAGCATCCAGCGGGCAAAAGAAGCCGGCTATGCCAGAACGCTGTTCGATCGCCGCCGTGCGCTGCCGGAGATTTCAAGCAGCAATTACAACACGCGGTCATTTGGCGAACGGGTCGCCATGAACATGCCCATCCAAGGAACCGCCGCGGATATCATTAAGCTGGCGATGGTCAACGCTGCTACTGCTCTGCGCAAAAATGGGTTGAAGGCCAAACTGATTTTGCAGGTGCATGACGAGCTGATCTTCGATACGCCGGAAGATGAAGTGAGCGAGGTCATGCGCATGGTGCACGACTGTATGGAACACGTGATTACGTTGTCTGTGCCATTGGCGGCGGATGTCAAAACCGGGCATAGTTGGTACGATACGAAATGACGCGCATTCGTCGGCAAATACTCGGATTGACCGGGGGCATTGGTTCCGGCAAATCGACGGTGGCGGCGCGGTTTGCCCTGCTGGGCGCGTTCATACTGGATGCGGATGCGGTTTCACGTGCTTTGCTTGACATCGGCGGTACATGCTATGATGTGGTTATTCAATCCTTTGGGCAACAGATTGTGCGAGAAGACGGCACAATCAATCGTAAGAAGGTTGCCGACATTGTATTCAACGACAAGAATAAACGCATGCTGCTTAACGCAATCCTGCATCCTGCGGTCTGTACAAAGCTGATTACGGAAGCCAAAAGTATCGTTCAAACTTGCCCGAACCAACTTGTCATTTTGGATGTGCCACTGTTGTTTGAGTGCGGGATGCAGCGTGATACCGATGGGAGTATTCTTGTTTATGCCGATGATGAAAAGCGAATTGCTCGTATCTGTGCGCGGGACGGCTGTACGCCGCACGAAGCCTTGCTGCGTATGAACGCACAGATGCCGCAGGAGGAAAAACGCAAACTTGCCGATTTTATACTTGATAATAGTGGGACGATGGCATCCTTGTTACGACAGGCGGATGCACTATTCAGCGAATTGATGGCGGATCTGCGATGAAAAAAGGAATTATGATGGTTCTGCTGATTATTGCACTTGTTATTATGACATTTTGCGGATATCTCATCCAAGAGAATGTGCAGCATGAAAAGCTGCTAAAAAATTATCCGGTGGACTATGCCGTGCTCATTCGGCAATCCGCTGAAGAGTTCGGACTCGATCCATATTTTGTTCTCTCCATCATGCGCTGTGAGAGCAGCTTTGACGCGGATGCCGTCAGCAACCGGGGCGCCATCGGACTTATGCAGATTATGCCGGATACGGGAACGTGGGTTGCGCACAAGCTCGATATGGATGATATTTACGCAAAGAAACTGCTCTACGACCCAGCCACCAATATTCGGTTTGGTTGCTGGTATTTGCAGTTTTTATCCAATCGTTTTGATGGGAATCGGATGCATATGATTGCTGCATACAATGCCGGCCACCGTGTTGTTGAAAACTGGCTGGAGGATCCTGCTTATTCGGATAACGGACAGCTCACCATGATCCCATACGATAGCACTGCCGTCTACTATGAACGCGTGATAAAAGCATACGAAACCTACCAATCACTGTATCCGCAGCTATTTCTCACAACTACACCAGAATCCAACGTAGTTGCGTGAGATAGCGGTAGCGTGATATACTCATCTCGATTTTCGGAGGATACGATTTTGTTGGAAATTCTTATTGTCGTTGTAGTGCTGACCATTGATCAGGTTGTTAAATATCTTTCAGAACTGTACCTGAGTCCGCTCGGTACGTCCTTACAGGTAATCCCGGGTGTTTTTCAGCTGACAAGCGCTCACAACACGGGGGCGGCATGGGGCATGCTGCCGGGGGGTAAATGGCTGTTTCTTGGATTAACACTGATTGTCTGCGTATTGATTGCACTATTTGTGATTCGTTATCGTAAGAAAATGACGATTCTATCACGCGTGACGCTGTCGCTGCTGCTGGCTGGCGCGCTTGGAAACGCCATTGATCGGTTGGTGCTTTCTTATGTTCGGGACATGTTTTATTTTTCCTTGATTAATTTCCCCATTTTTAATGTTGCAGATAGTGCGCTGACGGTTGGTTGCATTTTGTTGATTGCGGATGTTCTGTTTATGAAAGAACGTTCCGTGTTTGAGATTAAACTGCACAATCGTGTTTCTCAGTCGGAGCAGACGACGGAAACGGATGGCGAACCAAAGGAATGAGCCAGCCAAGCTTGATTATTGCAGATACGGTTTTGCGGATTGACGCTTATCTTGCGGGTACGACAGGCCAGTCACGCAGCCTGATTCAACGGTTGCTTCGCGAAGGGAGCATAACGGTTAACGGCAAAAATGTTAAGCCGAATTATTTACTGAACCCCGGTGATGAGATCAAAATGATTTATCCAAAGCCAAGGCAGACGGATGTGGTGCCCGAGGAGATTCCATTGGATATTTTGTATCAGGATTCCGATCTGGCCATTATTAATAAGCCGCAGGGAATGGTGGTGCATCCTTCACCCGGACATGCTTCAGGAACGCTGGTCAATGGACTGCTGTATGCGGTCAAGGATCTTTCCGGCATTGGCGGCGAGCTGCGACCGGGCATTGTTCACCGGATCGATCGCATGACCAGTGGGCTGCTCGTAGTCGCCAAAAACGATGCGACGCATCGTGCACTGTCCGATCAATTTCGTGATCATAGTGCACACCGATCTTATATTGCGATCATTATGGGCAATCTAAAGGAAGACGACGGCAAGGTGGATGCACCGATCGGGCGGCATCCGAATGATCGTAAGAAAATGGCTGTTGTAGATAAAGGCCGGGCGGCGATTACGCACTGGCGGGTTTTGAAACGGTTTGGCGAGTATACGCTGTTGCAGCTGACACTGGAAACCGGAAGGACGCACCAAATTCGTGTCCATATGGCGTATCAAAAGCATCCGCTTGCAGGGGATGAGGTTTATGGATGCGGAAAACGGCAGTTGGGGTTAGAAGGACAGGCTCTGCACGGATATCGCCTGTCGTTTGAACATCCGGGAACGGGTGAGCGGATGCTGTTTTACGCACCGGTGCCAACTTATTTTTATAACGCATTGTGCAGAGCTGGAGAAACGGGAAGCGCAGAGACGCTGGATGAAACGTTGAAAACACTGGATAGTACTGGAAAGGCGGATGAATCATGAAAAAGCGGATGCGAATCATTGCGTTGATGTTATCGGCAATGATTGCGTTTTCTGTAATTGGGTGCGTACCGCAGGAAATTACTGCAGAAGAGCCCGTTACAATTGCAATGACAACGCAGGAACCTGCTGCAACACTTGAGCCGCTGACTGCACCCCCAACGCCGACGCCGGATGCACATGCCAGCGAAAAGTTTTCCGCGTTAGATCTGGAGGTCTTTCGCTGGTATGCTACAAATGACGGATATAGCTTTCATTCATTGATTTCCGATCCAAGCGTGTTTCAAATTGATCGTGCGATGGTCACTATGAATCTGGGCGAATTTACGGAGGAGGACTCAAAGCGCTATTCGTTGCAGGCGGCAAGTTATCTTGAACAGCTTTTACGGATTCCACGCATGGCGTTGACGGAGCGAGAGCAGTTTTCCTACGATGTGATGCAGCAATTTCTCGAAGAAATGGCCGATGATACAAATTATGAATACTATTATGAACCTCTGACAGAATTCAGCGGTATCCATGCCGATCTGCCACTGATGCTTGCGTTGTTTGAGATGCACTCTGAGCAGGACATTCAGGACTATCTGTCGCTACTGGCGGATGTACCGCGCTATTTTGGTCAAGTGCTTGCTTATGAACAGGAGCGGGCAAGCCGCGGGATGTTTATGACGGAGGATGCTTTGGATGCAATTCTGAAGGGCTGCAAATCCATCATTGACTCACGCAGAAATTCATTTTTATACGCAACGTTCAACGAAGCGGTGGACAACATCGAAGGCCTTCCGCCAGAACAGGTGAAAGACTTTAAACAACGAAACACAGCGCTGATCAAAAATGAATTTATCGATGCTTATGTGGCACTGTATGACGGGTTAAAAGCGCTCCGAAAAAGCTGTCGTGAGCCGGAGGGTATGCATGCACTTGGAGAAAAAGCCACGGCATATTTTGAATTGATGCTGCAAAGTGAAGGCAACAATCAGCTTTCCGTTGAGGAGACGTTGGAACTGCTCAAAAACGAGCTATATTTTATGTATGCAACTTCTGCGGAAATCCAACAGAACAATCCGAAAGTTTGGAATGCGGCAACGGATTTGACAAGCGGTAAGACGGATACGGATCTCGAACAACTAAAAGCGATTGCAGCAGAGATTTTGCCTGCACTGCCGGATGATACCATGCTGACCATCTCTGCTGTGCCGGAGGAACTGGAAAGCATGATGTCGCCCGCGTGCTATGTAATTCCGCCGATTGACGCATGGAAGGACAACAAGGTGTTTATCAACACAGCCAACGAGGATTCAACTTTGTTTTTAACGCTGGCGCACGAAACCTATCCGGGACATATGTACCAATATGTCTATCAACGAGGATTGCCAGACTTAGGCGTTACGCAACGCGTACTGCACTATAGTGGCTATGCCGAGGGGTGGGCGCAGCTTAGCGAATACCTAGCAGCACAGAATCAAAACGTGTATGATAAGGATTACTGTACGCTAATGTTTTACAACAACATGCTTTCCAGCGCAATTATTCCTGCGGTTGTCAGCATCCTTGTGAATTGTTATTCCTATAGCAAGGAAAGCGTAAAAACATTTTTGTCGGGGCTGGGGTTGACAGACGAAGCCTATACTGATTCATATTTCAATCTTGCGGTTAATCAGCCGTATTATACGTTCAGCTATGCCATCGGCTATAGCCAGCTGATGAGCCTGCTGCGTGATGCACAGACGGATTTGGGTGACAGCTTCGATCAAAAGAATTTTCTAAAGACGTATCTGGACTTTGGTCCATGCTATTTTAACTTGGTTAAGGAACGTATGGACATCTGGGTGGATCAGCAGATGATGGAAGAGGCATAATCACGTGCAGCACTTGACAAGCGGAGCGCTTTTGCGCTAGACTGACATCAATTTGATAATGGCTTTGAAGATGAGGAGTACGGCAGTTCTTCCGTGGCAGAGAGACGGTTTCCAATGGCTGTGAGAACCGTTCACGGAGAATCCGGAAGGTCGCATTTGAGCCTGAGGCGTGAATCATCGCATAGCGCCCCACGTTTTCCGCGTTAAGGAGATTGAGTGGAGCGGCAGGATTGTGTCGTTCAACAAAGGTGGTACCGCGAGCGTCCGTTTCGTCCTTTGACGATGCGGACGCTGATTATTTTGCAGGAGGCTTTTAAAAGATGGCTAAGGAAATGGAAAAAACATACGATCATGCGCGGGTGGAATCGCGTTTGTACGAAAAATGGGAACGCAACGGCTATTTTCACGCGCAACCCAATTCGGGCAAACCGCCTTATACCATCGTGATTCCGCCACCTAACATCACCGGAAAGCTGCATATGGGGCATGCGTTGGACAATTCATTGCAGGATGTCCTCATCCGTTACAAACGCATGTGCGGGTACGAAGCACTCTGGCTGCCCGGCACAGATCATGCTTCCATCGCAACGGAAGTCAAAATTGTTGAACAGATGGCGAAGGAAGGCCTGACCAAAAAAGAGATTGGCCGCGAGGCATTCTTAAAACGTGCGTGGGACTGGAGAAACGAATATGGCAAGACAATTGTCAAGCAACTGCGATACCTTGGCTCCTCCTGCGATTGGGAACGGGAACGGTTTACGATGGATGAAGGTTGCAATCAAGCCGTTACCAAAGTATTTGTGGAACTGTACAACAAGGGCTTGATTTACCGCGGCGACCGGATTATCAACTGGTGTCCCGCCTGCAAAACAGCGCTCTCCGATGCGGAAGTCGAGTATGAAGAACAGAGCAGCAACCTTTGGCATGTGCGCTATGATGCTCCAGACAAAAGCTATAGCATCACGGTGGCAACTACGCGTCCGGAAACCATGTTGGGCGATACCGGCATCGCCGTTCATCCGGAAGATCCGCGCTATCAGGATATCATCGGGAAAATGGTGGTTATCCCCGCAGTGGGGAGAGCAATCCCCATCGTTGCGGATGCGTACTGTGAGATGGAATTTGGTACGGGTGCAGTGAAGATTACACCAGGTCATGATCCCAACGACTTCGAGGTGGCGCAGCGAACAAATTTGCCCGTAATGCGCGTGTTTACGGACGATGGACACATCAACGAACTGGGTGGAAAATATGTCGGTATGGATCGGTTTGCGTGCCGGAAAGCGATCGTTGCGGATCTTGAAGCATGTGGAGCATTGCTGAAAATCGAGCCTTATGCACACAATGTCGGCACCTGTTACCGCTGCCATACCACCATCGAGCCAATCGTGAGCAAGCAATGGTTTGTGGATATGAAGCCGCTGGCAAAGCCAGCAATTGAAGCGGTGAGAAACGGGGACATTAAGTTTGTACCGGAACGCTTTGATAAGACCTATTTTAACTGGATGGAGCATATTCGAGATTGGTGCATATCCCGTCAGCTTTGGTGGGGCCATCGAATTCCCGCTTACTATTGCGATTCCTGCGGCGAGACGGTGGTCTCAGCGACGACACCCGAAAAATGTCCCAAGTGCGGTTGCCCTCTTCGTCAGGATGAGGACGTACTTGACACTTGGTTTTCCTCCGGCATGTGGCCATTTTCCACATTAGGATATCCGAAAGAGACGGAGGAGCTGAAGTACTTTTATCCGACAAGCACATTGGTTACGGGCTATGATATCATCTTTTTCTGGGTTGCCCGCATGATTGTATTTGGCTTGGAGGTCATGCATGAACGCCCCTTTGACACCGTCTTTGTTCATGGCATTGTGCGCGATGCGCAGGGGCGCAAGATGAGTAAATCGTTGGGAAACGGCATTGATCCACTGGAAATTATTGATAAGTATGGCGCGGATTCGCTGCGTTTTTCGTTGCTGACCGGCAACTCCGCAGGCACCGATATGCGTTTCTATTGGGAAAAGGTAGAGGCGGCCAGAAATTTTTGTAATAAGATTTACAACGCCGCACGTTTTGTGCTGATGAGCGCCGTTGAAAATGCTCCGACCGTGCCTGTGACGGCCAATTTGGAGATTGCGGACAAATGGATTTTGAATCGGCTCAACATGGTCATTGGTGAAGTGACGGCCAATTTGGATGCGTTTGAGCTTGGCCTTGCAGCGCAGAAGGTGTATGATTTTATTTGGACGGAATTCTGCGATTGGTATATTGAAATTGCAAAACCGCGTCTATATGGTGAGGATGCCGCTGCCAAATCGCTTGTTTCATCTGTGCTTACATATGTGTTGGGGAGCAGCATGAAGCTTCTGCATCCATTCATGCCTTTTATTACGGAAGAAATTTATACGCAGCTTTCGGATGAAGAAACGATTATGCGTTCCGCTTGGCCGACGATAAATGGAACGTTTTCTTATCCGAACGAGACTGCACATATGGAAACCTTGATGGAGTTGATTCGTTCCATTCGGAATCTGCGTGCGGAAATGAAAGTGCCGCCTGCCCAGAAAATTGATGTCCGGTTGATTGTGACAGAGGCAACAAAGGATGTATTTTCCAGCATGTCTGCCTATCTGATTCGACTTGCTGGCGCAGCGCAGGTCAGCGTGAGTACCCAGGCGGGGGACATTCCAAAGAGCGATCTCCACATCGTATGTGAAGGCATTGGCGCGGTGATTCCGTTGGCTTCGATGATCGACACCGAAAAGGAAAAGGCACGCATTGCAAAGGAAATCGAACGCCTCTCGGGGGATATTGCTCGTGCGCAAGGAAAACTCAATAACGCCGGCTTTGTTGCAAAGGCACCGCAGGCCGTGATTGATGAGGAAAAGCGCAAGCTCGAAGCTGCCAATGAAATGATTGAAAAGCTGCTAGAACGTCAAAACACACTTATTTGACAACCTACCACTGATGGAGCGGGCATGGATGAATGGTCATCTGTCCCCGCTTTTTTTCATCTATAGTGACGCTGCTGCCGCACACAAGTGAGAAGCGATGCGAATGCGGACGCTTATCTTAATAAAACATATCGAAATAATTAGTAACAAGTACAAATACTATTTACTATTTTCATCGGTTCTGCTACAATTATTAACAGGTAATACCAAATATCTACAAGGAGGTCAATCTATGAACGATTATAAGAAACTGACCAATGAGGTCGGCGCACCAGTTGCCGACAATGAAAATGCAATCACCGCAGGACCAAGAGGCCCTGTCGTTATGCAGGATGTATGGTTACTAGAAAAAATGGCGCATTTTAACCGTGAAGTTATTCCGGAACGTCGCATGCACGCTAAGGGATGGGGTGCTTATGGACATTTCACGGTGACAGGTGATATTTCAAAATTTACTAGAGCAAAGGTTTTGCAGCCACATAAGGATACTGAGGTATTTGTGCGATTTTCAACCGTTGCCGGCGAACGCGGAGCGGCGGATGCGGAACGTGACATTCGTGGTTTTGCTTGCAAGTTTTACACGGAGGAAGGCAATTGGGATCTTGTCGGAAATAATACGCCAACTTTCTTTATCCGTGATGTGCATAATTTTTCCGATCTGAACCGCGCAGTGAAACGTGATCCGCGCACGGGCAGACGGTCAGCACAAAACAACTGGGATTTCTGGACATTGCTTCCGGAAACCTTTCATCAGACGACAATTGTTATGTCCGACAGAGGAATCCCGGCATCTTTCCGCAATATGCATGTATTTGGAGAACACACATTCAGCTTCTATAATGCAAAGAATGAACGTGTATGGTGTAAGTTCCATCTGCGCACGCAGCAAGGGATTAAGAACTTGACCGATGAAGAAGCGGAAAAACTCTGCGGAATGGACCGGGAGAGCCACGGAACCGATCTGTACAAGGCCATTGAATGCGGAGACTTCCCCAAATGGACGATGTATGTGCAGATTATGACGGAGGAGCAGGCAAAGAAGCACTATGAGAATCCATTTGACATTACCAAGATTTGGCGACACAAGGAATTTCCGCTCATTGAAGTCGGCGTATTGGAACTCAACCGCAATCCTGAAAACTATTTTGCGGAGGTTGAGCAATCTGCGTTTACACCGGCGCATGTCGTACCGGGCATTGGCTTCTCTCCCGACCGGTTTTTGCAGGGCAGACTGTTTGCTTATGGTGATGCGCAACGGTATCGCTTGGGCGTAAACCACAATCAGATTCCGGTGAACCGTGCGAAATGTGAGGTCAACGAATATCATCGTGACGGTGCAATGCGGACTGACGGAAATTACGGTGGTGCGCCCGCATATTCACCGAATAGCTATGGCGTATGGGCGGCACAGCCGGAAGTGATGGAGCCGCCGTTGGATCTGGACGGTGCAATGTATCACTACGATCCAAAGGATGATCCAACAGACGATTGCTTCCGCGCAGGCGGCGATTTGTGGCGTGTGATGACAGAGGATAAAAAGCAGTTGCTGATCGAGAACACCGCGCGCAACATTGCTCCGGTGACCGATAATGTGAAGTATCGTCATGCGGTTCATTGCTATCTTGCGGATATCACATACGGCGAGCGAATCACTGCGGCCATGAAACTTGATTTGAATCGCGTAAAAGAACTATCAAAGCTTGATAATAAAGGATTGATAGCGGCGACCTTAGCGTGATGTGACGTACGATTTGTGATCAACGTGAGAAGGCGAGCTTGTAAATTAGTCTTTAAGAAATCGACACTCTGACTGAATACAGTCCTCAAGGCGTTTTTTCATACAACTTTCTTTTGTATACCATTTAACAGAAACCTCGTTCGGGCTTTCGCCCGGATGAGGTTTTTTGGTGTAAGGTGCAACCCTACCGTTATCGCCTGAACGCCAAAGTGACATAAGCCAATGGCCGCGATTACCATACTGAACCATATAGACAATGACGCTCACACACGAATTAATGTTGCGCTTGCATAAAAAATACGGACGTATAAACATTTGACTGTTCGGGCAGTTCAACTATATTTTGCGATATATAAAATGAATTGATATGCAGAATAGACAAATGAAAATAAGGGAATATGCGTATACAATTATGCATGCGACGTAATTATAGCGCATGTGAAACGGTGTCGTACTCAGAAAATATAACACTGAATACATAGATAGAACCGACATAGGAATATCACGAGAAGAACATGCTGCAACGAATAAATATGCATATAGAGCAAAATAAGTTGGCGTACGAAATGAATAAGAATAGCATATTATAATACAAGAAATATCAGAATATTTTACGGGGCAATTCATAAGTTTATTGACACGATGGAATTTACAAGTCAATATTGAACCCATAACCTTACGATCACCCAATCTATAAAGCATAAGAGTACTTAGAGAGTAGGAGCATGAGGATGTCAGCAAAATATATTCTTTTAAAAAATGTCAGACTGTTAGATGCATTAGAACCTGTAGATGTATTGATTGATGGAAAAACAATTGGTTGTGTTGGTGCTGGTATTTCCGCAGAAGATGCAGAACTGGTCGACTGCAACGGAAACCTTCTGCTGGGTTCATTCGTTGACTGCCATACTCATCTGGATAAAGCATTTATGGAGACGCCTCGGAGCGCGACATGCTTGATGGATGCTGTCATGTTGACGATGGACTACCAAAAAAGCATTCCAAACGTACAGATTCGCGCAGACGTACAGCGGCGTGGCCGAAAAATGCTGGACCTGGAAATTCAGCATGGTTCTGGCATTGTACGAAGCCATGTGAGCGTGGACGATATCTGGGGTATGGAGGCGTTTTACGCAAGTTGCGAATTGCGCAGTCTCTATGCGGATAAATTGGAATTACAGCTTTCCGTACCATACATGGAGGCGTATGCAGGGGCATGGGCAGAGGCAGCTAGAGCAGGAGAAATCGATTATATTGCAGGGTATCCGACTATTTCACGCAATCCACGGGCGAGTGTGGATCAGCTATTTGCGCTTGCGGAACAATTTGGTCTGCCGCTGGATCTGCATGTAGATGAATCCGATGCGCCGAATATTGATTGCTTTGAATATGTCCTGAAAAAAACAATAGAATCCGGTATGCAGGGAAAGGTGAATTGTTCTCATGTTACAGCCCTTGCGGCGGTAACACAAAAAAAAGCGGATGCAGCTATTTCGCTTTGCCGATGTGCCGATGTATCGATTATTTCGCTTCCGTCATGCAATATGTTTTTAATGGGCAGGGAGGATAGAGGGTTAGTGCGTCGCGGAATCACGCGGATCAGGGATTTGCTTGATGCGGGGGTTAATGTCGCCATTGCGTCCGATAATATCCGCGATCCATTTCGTCCCTTTGGCAACGCGGATATGCTGGAAGAAGCTCTGTTTACCTGCCAGGTACTATCTGATGGCTCGGATACTGGGATGCGGCAGGTTTTGCATATGGTCACGGATAGTGCGGCATGCGCATCAGGAAAAAATAAAAATAGGAATTCAAATAATTTCAGTGATTCTGTTACGCCAGGAGGGTTCGCAAACCTGGTGCTTTTGAACAAGTCGTGCCTAAAACAGGCGATTATAGAAGGTGCTGTACCACGTTTGGTGATTAAAAATGGGGGAATTGTTTTTGAGAAAGAGGGGGTTGACAAGTGATTTTTGGATATGCTATACTCGAGGCGCATTGAAAGACTTAGCAACGGATCTGTGATTAGTAGTTACGAACCCACCAACATTACTGTTGGAATGCGGGCCTCGATTCACGCATATTCCATAGTTAGTAGCACAAAAGAATATGGTTGATTTATAAGCGTCATTAGATATCGTGTCTATTTAGTATTCTTTTGTCAATTGAAACTCGGGAATATAGCAACGAAGCTGTATGATCCTGGAAAGAAGATCTATCTGTACTGATACGACTTTCCACAGGTACCGTGCCGAATGGTACATATCTGTGAAAGCCTATCCGTGGAAAGGTCTTTTTTTATTATCCAAAATGCACCGCGGGTAAAGAAAAAAGCCCGTTGCAGAGAAATCCGAAGAGAAAGAAGGGTATACAATCATGGACAAATCCGTAAAATTCTTGTTCCTCAGTCAGGAAGATGTTGCAGCAACCGGCGTGTTGGAGGATATTGGTGCGATCATTGATGCAGAGATCGTCGCCTACTCAATGTATGACAAGGGTCTGGCACAGGATCCTGTTGCTCCGCAGATTCATTTCCATGGTGAACAGCATGGAAACATTTTCGCCATTCATCCTGCATTCATTGGTGGTGATATCAATATTGCCGGCATGAAACTGGGCGCTCGTGCTCCTAAAAATCGTGATTATGGCGTACCATCAATCACTTCATTGGTCGAAGTGATTGATCCGGATACTGGCCATCCGTTCGTTATTGCCGATGGTACGTTGATGACTGCCTATCGTACTGGCGCTACCACCGCCGTCGGAGCAAAGTACTTTGCACGTAAGGATTCCGAGGTCGTAGGTCTCATTGGTGCCAGTGTCATGGGTCGTCCGCAGATCATGGCCATTTGTCACATACTCAAGAATATCAAGGAAATCCGTCTCTTTGATATTAATCAGGCCAAATCCGAAGCATTTGTAGCTGAGATGGAACCCATTATTGGCAAAAAGATCACGGTTGTAGATAGTGCGGAGAAGTCTCTGAAGGATGCGGATGTGATAGCGCCCACTACATTGGTTTCTGTCGCGAATGCGTATATCAAGGCCGAATGGATTAAGCCAGGTGCTTATTGTAGCAATATTTCGGATAATGATTACACCTTTGATGCGGTCAAGAAGATGGATAAGATCTGCATCGATAGTGAGAAGCAATTTGGTATTCCGGTGACTATGGGCACCATGATCCAGAACGGCATGCTGAAGAAGGAAGACACCTGCAAGATCGGCCAGGTTATCAATGGCGAAGTTCCCGGCCGTGAAAACGACAAGCAAATTTGCTTATTCAGCTCCATTGGCATGGGCATCACCGACTTGATCGTCACAAACAAGATCTATCAAGTTGCGCGCGAAAAGGGCATTGGCACCGAATTGACGCTCTGGAACGAGCCCAAATGGGCGTAACTTACTTGAAACAAACGGTCAACAAAGGAGATTGAGCTATGAGCGAATTATTGTACGAAGTACGTTCTCCCAAGACCTTGATGGAAATGAATTGGGTCGAAGTAGAAGAGCTACTGAAAAAAACCAATATTGCTTTTGTTTCTACGGGTGCTTGTGAGCAGCATGGGGCACATCTGCCGCTGGGTACGGATACGATACAGAGCACGGAAACGCTGCGTTATGCGCATGATATTCTTTTAGCTGACTATGGTGTTGAGAGTTTGATTGCGCCGACTGTGCCTTGGGGAATTTGCCCTGGCGCTATGTGCTATCCAGGTTCCATTACGCTCCAACCGTCAACGCTGATTGCTCTACTGGAGGATATCTGTGAGGGGCTGTATCATCATGGATTTAAAAACATTATTCTATTCTTGGGTCATGACGAAAACTATGGTTCTATGATGGTTGCGGCGCAAAACGTAACGAATCGACACAGCGATTCTAAGGTTGTGGTGCTTAACCCCATGCCTGCTCTGAAAGCTAGTGAACGCGCCAGCCTGAATTTAAACAAAAGCACCCGTCCAGATGGACATGCAGGCGCCGGGGAAACCTCCCGCGCACTCTGCCTATATCCCAATTTAGTAAATCTGGATGCTGCGAAAGAAGATATTCTCAAACCGGTGCCTAAGGGTGAACCGATCCTTGGCGGAGAGCCACCGCTTCTTGGTGGCGGCGTATACAATCCCGCTATGGAAGGCCGCGGTTATGACCGCGCATCCGGGGATCCGGGGCAGACTGGCGATCCGCGTCTTGCAACGGCGGAAGCCGGAATCAAGGCATACACTGCAATGGGCAAGGTTGTAGCTCAGATTGCCTACAAATTATTCGTTGAAGAAAAATAAGTGCTCTCATAAAATCTTTTGCCTGTGAAGTAATTCGAACTCTTCACTTGTAAGAGCAGAATGGTTCCTCGTCAGATTACGATTATGAAAGGGACGGCACGAAAATGAGTAGTTCATTGAACCGGATGGATGGAATAGGCAAGGTTACCGGCGGACTTAAGTTCGCTTCTGATATGTGCGTTCCAAACATGTTGTATGCCGTGCCGATCCTTTCTGATCGTGTTCATGCCAAAATCGTTTCTATAGATACGCATGATGCCGAGTTGATCCCCGGCTATGTTAAAACATATCAGGGTAAGGATGTGCCCAATAACCGCATTGGTTTCTACCATGATCATCCTGTTATCTGCGATGATAAAGTGCGTTTCTACGGCGACATTGTTGCCGTTGTAGCCGCTGAATCATTGGATGCTGCGGAACAGGCAGGACGGTTGATTCATCTAGCCTATGATCCGCTACCGGTGATCGATACGCCAGAGAAGGCGCTTACTATGGAATGCGGCAAGGTACATGATCAGATGGAGAATAATATTTGCCATCAGATTCATTACTCCTGTGGTGATGCAGAAGCAGCTTTCTCAAAATGCACCTGTATAACTGAAAATGATTATACGTTTCCTGCGGTAGACCACTGCTTCTTGGAAACGGAATGTGGTATTTCGGCATGGGAAAATGGCAAGCTGGTCATTCGATCCGGCAGTCAAAATGTGTTTTATGATCGCTCACAGATTGCCGAGGGGCTAGGCCTTGATGAAGAACAGGTCGTAGTGATTGCGCCCTATACCGGCGGTGCATTTGGCGGCAAGGGCGACATCAGCGTTCAATGCCTGATTGGTCTTGTGACCATGGATACCGGTCGTCCCTGCAAGATGCATTTTACGCGAGAGCAGCGGTTTATCAATGGTGTAAAGCGCCATCCAGGCAAGATTCATATGAAGACGGGGACGGATGCAGAGGGACATATTCTCGCCCATGTGGTGGATGTGTTGCTGGACACAGGTGCCTATACGGTATTTGGAAACGTGGTGTTGGAGATTGCCTGTGAATGCTGCGTGGGACCTTACCGAATGGAAAATGTTCGGCTGAACGCATACAACGTTTACACCAACAATGGTTCCAATGGCGCGTTTCGCGGCTTTGGCGCGGCGCAGGGATGCTTTGCGCTGGAAGGACAGATAAACGCATTGGCAAGGGCAATGGGGATGGACGCCATTGAGTTCAGACTGAAAAACTGCTTGAATCAGCATGAACGCTCTGGCATTGGCCACGTATTGCTGGCTGATCCCTGCATGCGGCAGACATTGGAAGCCGCCCACGAGGATTTGCTTTGGAGACGGCGTAAAGAATTGACGACAATGCACGGTAATATTGCCAGTGGCATCGGTATTGCTTGCGGTATGAAAGGGTATGGGATCGGGATTAACGGCGCACCCGACTATGGCTTTGCACAAGTGGCATTCACTCGGGATGGACAGTTTAAGCTGACCGTCGGCTGTATTGAAATGGGGCAGGGATCTTTTACGGCAATGGCCGCACTGCTGGCAGATACTTTAGGTGTCACGGTAGAAGAGATTGGATTTATGGGCTTGTCTAATTCCGGCGAAAATGAAGAAACCGGCGCAACGGCTTCTTCGCGTGTGACTTATGCAGTGGGACGCGCGGTAATTGCGGCTGGAGAAGAGCTGCTGGGTGCGTTGCGAATGGTAGCCGCAGAGATGACCGATGCAAATCCAGAGGAGATTCGACAGATTGATCATGGATTCATCGTCAAAAATCAAATTGTTTCGTTCAAAACGCTGGCGAAAAGACAGGAAAAGGATATCGTCTGCCGCGCACGTGTGCGCACGGCCTATTCTGAGCAACCATCTGAAGGCGGGCTTGGACATCCCCATGTACTGTATAGTTCAAATGTGCAGATTGCACGGGTTTCTGTTGATCTAGCAACCGGCATGACGCATGTGGATGAAGTGCATGTCGTGGTGGACACGGGGCATTGCATCAATCGTACGGCGGTAGAAGGACAGAGCGAGGGCGGCGTTGTAATGGGCCTCTCCTACGCACTGCTTGAAAAGATCGAACGGCGGAATGGAAAACCATTAAACACCTCATTTTCTTCTTATGTTATACCAACTACACTGGATATTCCCGAAACGATCGAAACGCGAATTATGGAGTTTGCCGAACCTACTGGTCCGAAGGGCGCAAAGGGAATCGGTGAAAATGCCACTGTACCGACGGCTCCAGCAGTTGTGGATGCCATCAATCATGCACTCAATCAAAATATTGCGGAACTGCCCGTATCTCCAGAGACACTCATGTCTTTGATAGAACGGGGAAGCTCCGTCGATAGAGCATCAGAAGTAACGTTTACGAATGGAGGAGATTGATTTGAGCAATCAGGTTCCGAAGATCCAGATTCGGGATGTACCATTGCGTGTGCTCGCCATTTGCGGTAGTCCGCGTGCCAAGAGCAATTCCAAGATTCTCATGGATCTTGCAATCGAAGGCGCGAATGAAACCGGAAATATCGAGTTGGAGACCTACCTGTTTAATAAAAAACAGATTGATGCCTGCACGGCATGCAATGCGTATTGCATCAAAAACAAGGAATGTGTTCACAAGGACGGCTTTGTGGAGTTTGCTGAAAAATGGCTTCGTGCAGATGCGATTATTTGGTCCATGCCGGTTTACACAATGTCCGGCCCAGCATTGGTACGCGCAGTGATGGATCGTCTTGGCGAAGTACTTCTTGGCAACCGTATCGAGCAACTTCAGGCTGGCGGCACATTGCCGCATTTTATGAAGGCTTGCGGGGTGATTGTACAGGGCAGTAGCCGGTTTGGAAATCAGGAAATTGTCATTGAAGGCATGGTTGATCATTTCGTTTTGATGGATTGCATTCCTGTTTGCGCAGATATGCCGCATTCACACACAGGCGTAGCCGGCCATATTCCAGACAAAACGGAGCCTACGGATAATGAAGGTCTGCTGACACAAAGCAAACAACTTGGTCGCCGCGTTGCTGAGGTTGGTAAAATTCTAAAGCTTGGCAAGTTGGCAATCGCAGATTCTTTGAGTGATGATTATTTCTGCTCGCCTGACAGCTTTGCTAAAGCAGCAAGACCGGAGGTGGAATAACATGGCGCTGACAAATAAAGATATGGTCAACGTTCTCAATACTGAGGATGTAAAGGTTAACATTTTGGTTCTCAATGGCAGTCCCAAGAAGAACAGCAATTCACAGATTCCCATGGATGCCGCGATTGAAGCGATTCAGAAGATTCCTGGCGTCAATTTGGACACTTTCTATTTCGCAGGCAAAAAACTGGAGTTCTGTCGCCATTGCCTGAACTATTGCAATGAACATCTTGAATGTATTCATAAGGACGATTTTAATGAATTCAAGACCAAATGGCTCTGGGCGGATGGTATCGTGTGGGTCAGTCCGGTGTACCATATGGGTCCGCCAGCTAAGGTGCGCGCCGTACTGGATCGTCTCAGCGAAGTGGAGTTTCATACGGTACATAGACGCAGCTTGACGGAAAATTGCGGGTATATCTATCCAAAGTTTTCCAAGGCTGTTGGAGCAATCATACATGGGGCAACCCGTTATGGTGGCCAGGAGATTACCATTCAGTATTTCATCAACCATGCAGTGCTGTTGGATTGCTTTCCCGTCTCCGGTGATATGCCGGAGTGCTATCTCGGTGCGGCCGGTCATTCCCCCAGCCGTGAAGCGCTGGAGAATGACAAGTCCTTTCTGCATTCCGCAGCTTCCGTTGGAAGACGGGTCGTGGAAACAGCCAAAATTTTGAAGGCCGGCTTGATGTTGAGCTGTGACAGCATGGATAAACAATGGTTTCCCTCTAAGGAAACGATGGGTGCAATGGACAAAGAAAGTTTTATTGCACGCATGAATAGCGACTAACACTATAAAAGGAGAAACGAACATGTATAAACCGAATGACGTAAAGGTAAAGATTCTTGGTGTTTCCGGTAGCCCACGCAAAGGCGTGACGGATTATCTCACCCAGATTGCGCTGGAAGAAGCGGCGAAAGTGCCTGGCGTTACCACCGAATTTCTACCGCTGCATACAAAGGACATTAAACACTGCATTCAATGTGAAGCTTGTCTGAAACTTAATCCAGGTCAAAAGTATGACCATTACTGCAAACCATTCCATGATGATATGGATGAATTGATGAAGATTTGGCTTTCTGCCGATGGTTACATTGTTGCCTCTCCAGTGTACGACATGAACGTTACACCGATGCTAAATACCTTCTTCAATCGTTTTCGCCCACTTTGGCGGGTCTATCGTGGAATTCATCAGAATAAGGTCGGCGGTTCCATCGCCATCGGTGGCACACGTCATGGCGGTCAGGAAACCACGGTTGCCATGATTAACAACTTTTTCCTTGTCAATGAAATCTTGCCAACCGGCGGTCCTGCCGGCAATTACTGCGGTGCCTGCGTATGGTCTTCGGACAAGCTGCCTAAGGATTTTCAGGATGATCTTGGTGTTGAAAAAGTTAAGGGCGTTGGCCGCCGCGTTGCAGAAGTGGCGAAGATTCTGAAAGCTGGTCGAGAAATTGTTGGAGATTCCCGTCCGGATTTTGAAATCTAATGATTACGTTTCCTAGGTAGCATGAACTTTTCGGATGACCATAAAGAAAACTTAAAATGCGAAAGGAAAGAAAAAAATGAATAAGCGGATTCTTGTTGTTGCTCTGGTGCTGATGCTGGTACTGTCTATGGCATGCGCAGCACCTGCTATGGAAACGAAAACAAAGGTTGCAATGCCCACGGAAACTGATGCAACAAAAACAGCGGAAACTGTTCCAACAGCGCAGACAGATGCAGCTCAAAAACCCTATCGTGTGGCAATATTGCTGGCTGGTATGATCAGCGATGCCGGCTGGAATGCAAGCGGGTACTATGGAGCCAAATATCTGAACGAGAATGTCGAGAATGTCGAAGCAACTTATATTGAGAATATCAGCGTAACAAATGCCGAAGCGGCTATTCGTGACTACTGCGAACAGGGATACAACATGGTGGTTGGTTGGAGCTTTGATTTCGGCGATTATTTAATGAAGGTTGCGCCTGATTATCCGGAGATCGCTTTTGTTTGGTCACAGGGCTATATGACAACGGATAACGTTTGCACGGTTGCCGCACCGCTACAGGAAACCGCTTATCTTTGCGGGGTAATCGCCGCGAAGATGTCAAAGTCAGGCGTGATTGGATACATTGGGGGCGTGGATACCATGCCGATGATTGCTGCGTTGGAGGGTTACAAGGCTGGCGCACGTTTTGTCAATCCGGATATCAAAGTGATTCATTCGTTTGCCGGAACTTGGTCGGATGTGGAATTGGGCAAACAGACAGCACTGGCGCAATTTGAGCAAGGCGTAGATGTGCTGATGGGCCGCGGCGATGGCATCGCACTTGGCTGCATGCAGGCTTGCATTGAGAAGGGGATCTATTGCTTCGGCGATGTTGATGATCAAAATTCTCTGGCACCGCAACTGATACTCACCAGCACGAGCTGGGATGTTGGTAAAAACTTGGAATACGTGATTAAAGATGTGCGCGCAGGTACTTTTGAGGGAAAGGCTTACAGTCTTGGCCTTGCAAATGGGGTTACCAATATCACAGATTTCCATGGATTAGTGCCGGATGATATCGCAAAGGAAGTATTGGCAGTCCGCGATCAAATTGCCAGCGGTGATCTGGTTATTGAAGCTAAGACCGAAATCGGCGAGTAAAAGAAATGGTTGTCTGTGCCGCGCCTTCGGCGTGGCGCAGACAACCAGCCACTGCAAAATGGGTTAGGCGGTAGACATCATATGAACAATGAATGCATCATAAGATTCGAAAACCTCACAAAACGCTTTGGCGATAATATTGCCAATAATCAGATTACCCTTGATATTTACAAGGGACAAATCCATGCGATTCTCGGCGAAAATGGTTCGGGCAAAAGTACATTGATGAAAATTTTATATGGCCTGTATCAGCCGACTGAGGGCAATATTTATGTACATGGGAAAAAGATTCTTTTTACATCGTCAAAGCAAGCAATAGCAAATGGCATTTGCATGATTCATCAGCATTTTATGCTAGTTCCGCAAATGACGGTACTTGAAAATATCATTAGCGGCGATTTGCGAAATAAAATCATTATAAATAGGAAAGAATTGACTGCGAAGATTCTGGAAATATCCGATATGTACGGTTTGAAAATCGAGCCGGAAAAGTATATTTATCAACTATCTGTCGGCGAACAGCAACGGGTTGAGATCATTAAAGCCCTGTATCGTGGTGCTGAAATCATGATTTTGGATGAACCTACCTCGGTTTTAACAAAACAGGAAACTTACGAACTATTGCGCGTGCTGCGGATGCTTGTGGATAATGGGAAAACCGTTATCTTTATTACACATAAGTTGGAGGAAGTACTTGAGTTTGCGGATGTGTGTACGATTTTCCGCGCGGGTAACCTGATTAAAACAGTGCTGACTAGCGAGGTGGATAAGGTTTCTCTTTCGCGTATGATGGTCGGCCGCGATGTAGTATTTCGCGTACAAAAGGATGATGTTGTTCTGGGGAAACCCGCTTTATGCGTACATAATGTTACATTTAAAAATAAATATGGTAGACAAGTTGTCAACGATGTGAGTCTTGAAATACGTGCTGGCGAAGTAGTCGGTATTGCTGGGGTAGATGGCAATGGGCAGACGGAGCTTTCAGAATTGATTTGCGGCATGGAGAAGACTACGAGCGGAACGGTTGAACTCTGTGGCAAGAACATTACGAAAACTTCAGTTGCCAGTCGCATTCGTGGAGGACTGAGTTTTGTTCCAGCGGAGCGAAACGGCGTTGGTGCCATCGGGGAATTATCAATTGTGGATAATGTGATTCTGCGTGATTATAACCAAAAACCGTTTTGCAAAGGCATTTTACTGAATAACGTGGTGGCCAGAGAACTCACCGAGGAGTTGCATAAAAAGTTCAACATAAAACTAGCTAGCATAGATATGCCAGGCGGATTGCTTTCCGGTGGTAATTTGCAAAAGGTCATTCTCGCAAGAGAGCTCAATCGAAATCCAAAGGCGATTGTTTGTGTGCAGCCGACCCGTGGCTTGGATGTGGGCGCAACGGAAAACATTCATAGAAGCATTTTGGAAACACGAAAATATGGGACGGGCGTGCTGCTGATCTCCACGGAGCTAGAAGAGATCCTTTCACTGAGTGATCGGATCGCCGTTATGTTTGAAGGCAGAATCATGGGAATTTTGAAGAATGATGAATCTTTGAATATGGATCATCTTGGCATGATGATGGCGGGCTCCAACCCATTTGGAGGGAATGAGAATGACAAATATGAAAAAAGCTGATTACCGCAGATCCACGGATGGAATTTTCGTGGTATTGCTCACCTTGCTGCTCTCCTTTGCTGTCTGTAGCTTGTTACTCTTGATGTATAAAGCAGATTTAGGAACAGCGTATGCTGCAATGCTCCGTGGCGCATGGGGTACAAAGTATAATCTTGCTGAAACGCTTTCGAAAGCGGCTCCGTTGTTACTCGTGGCATTGGGTTTTGCCATTGCTGCACAGAGTGGCATGTTTAATATTGGTGGCGAAGGTCAGATGTATGCCGGTGCATTAGGCGCTTCATTGGTTGCGCTCAATATGCCTGCTGAAACGCCGCGCGTGGTTGCAATTATACTAATTATGGTGGTTGGTATGCTCTTTGGAATGCTGTGGGCGCTACCAGTTGCTTATTTTAAGACCAAGTTTGGCATCAGCGAGATCGTAATGACTGTTATGCTCAACGAGGTGGCCGCTGGCATTGTCTCCTATTTGGTCAGCGTACCGATGAAAGATCCACAAACGCCGATGCATCATACCCCAATGTTTGAAGAAAATTTTCAGATGCCAATTCTTATAAAAAGCACAAAACTGCATCTTGGCATTCTAGTTGCAATTTTATGTGTGTTTGTTGTCTGGTTTTTCATTAACAAAACCACTTCTGGTTATTGCCTCAAGGCAGTTGGTCTTTCCAGCAAAGCGGCCAGTTATGCGGGGATGCCGGTTGCTAGCATTATGATTGTATCCATGATGATCTCCGGCGGCTTTGGTGGCCTTGCCGGCGCATTTGAAGCAACAGGTCTGCATCACCGGCTGATTGAAAGCGTTACTGGCAACTATGGCTATACGGCTATTGTTGTGGCACATCTTGGCAAACGCAATCCATTCTATATAGCGGTAGCAGCGTTTATATTTGCAAGTCTTACGGCAGGTGCCGATGCCATGCAGCGTGCAGTCGGTACGCCGAGCATGCTGTCTTCGCTGATTCAGGGCGTAACGGTGTTCTTCTGGATTATGAGCGAATATGCGGTAAAAAGAGTTCGAAAGGGTATCCGTCGTCAAAGCTATCTCAAAAAAAATGCCATTCAGGCAACCGCATAAGGAAGGAGGAATGTCACAATGGATTCTGTTTTTACATCACAATTTGTCACAGGCATTCTGTCCGGTAGCTTTTCCATGGCGATTCCGTTATTGCTTGCAACGTTGGGTGAGATATTCGTGGAACGTTCAGGCATGCTTAATATGGGGATTGAAGGAATGATTCTGTTGGGATGTTTTGTGTCCTTCATCGGAGCGCTTTTCAGCGCCAGTGCGGCAATCGGTATCTTGTTGTCTGTTGCCGTTGGTGTTCTCATCGGTTTATTTATGGGCATGTTGACATTAAAAATGAATACCAATCAGTCTATCGCGGGCGTTGTATTCAACTTTTTTGCAATTGGCGCAACGGGTTTCTTTAACCGCTATATCATTGGTGTATCATTAATCCCGACGAAGGCAGTGATGCTGCAGAGTCTGCGCATTCCGTTTCTGGCGGACATTCCGATCATCGGATTTCTGTTTAATCAGAATATCTTGGCTTATACCGCTATTTTGCTAGTACCGATCACTTCTTTCATCCTGTTTCGAACCAATATTGGACTCAAGATTCGTGCGGTTGGTGGCAATGCACAAGCTGCGGACACCATGGGGATTGATGTCAACAAGATCCGGTATTGGATGTGGATCGTTGGCGCAGTGCTGGCCTTCCTCGCAGGGGCTTATCTAACACTGAGCATCGGCATGTTCTCTGATGGCATGAGCAGCAACCGTGGCTATATTGCCATTGCGCTGGTTGTGTTTGCCCGCTGGAAACCATCCAATGCATTGCTTGGGTCATTCATCTTTGGATTTGCGGATGCCATACAGCTGCGTCTGCAAGCACTCAGCTTTGATATTCCCTATCAATTTTTGGTTATGCTCCCATACATATTGACCATTTTAGCGTTGGTCATTGCGGCAAAGTCCAGATACGTTAATCCCTCTGTGATAGGCGTTCCCTATATTAGGGAAAGTAAAGAACTCAGTTAATTCTACAGAAATTATTTGAATAGAGGTGTGCTTTATGAACATGTTTGATTTGACGGGTAAAAATGCGTTTGTCATTGGCGCGGGTGGCATTGGTAGTGCGATTGCCAAAGGGCTAGCAGAGCAAGGGGCACGGGTTCTGGTTTCGGATGTGTCCGAAAAAAATGCAAAAGCCGTTGTGGAGGCGATCAAAGTCATTGGTGGGACAGCCAGCTATCTCGTGGCCGATATCAACTCAAAGGCCGCAGTTGAGACGCTGTTTGCCAAGGTAAAGACGGAATTCGACACCCTTGATATTCTGGTTAATTCTGCTGGCATCGGTGCCTTTTCCTCTGCGGTGGATATGACGGAAGAAATTTGGAACAGCGTGATCAATCATTTTCTCAGCAGTGTGTTTTGGTGCTGCCGCGAAGCTGGGAAGATCATGATTCCGCAAAGACACGGCAAGATTGTGAATCTGTGTTCCATGAGCGGCGTGGTTGTCACCGGCGATTCAGGCAGCAGTTATGCAGCGGCCAAAGCAGGCCTGATTCAACTGACGAAGGCCCTGGCCACCGAGTGGATTCCCTATGGCGTGTATGTCAATGGCATTAGCCCAGGTATGGTGCGTACGGCGCTGACAGCCGGCATGTTTGATAACAATCCTCAGGCGGTGACAGAAATGAACGCTTTGATTCCATTAGGGCGTATTGCGCAGCCCATTGATATGGTGGGCCCGGCAATCTTCCTGGCGTCCGCAGCATCCGATTATGTCATCGGACAGAATCTTCTCGTTGATGGCGGCTATACCGCTCGATAATCCGATCAATTGCAGAAAAAGGAGACAAAAATATGGAAGTTGGTATTATCAATTCAATGTTCAAGGCCTATACACCGCAGGAGAACGCAAAGCGTATCGCGGCTTATGGCATTAAGAAAGTTCAGTTAGATTTGGCGTTCAATGGAAAGGCCTACAGCATTGACGAACTCACACCGGAATTCTGCAGTGATGTACGAAACGCATTTGCAGATGAGGGAATCGAAATTGTTGCTATCAGCGGACATCAGAAGATTGCGTTTCCAGAGACGGATGCCCGTCAGGCGGCAAAGAATCAGTTTCTGAGGAAGCTGGTTTTGCCCCAGAGGTTTGGCTGCACGACAATTGTTTCTGAAACCGGGAGCGCAAATCCGGACAATGCCTGGGTGGATCATCCGAATAATTATCTGCCTGAGGTTTGGGATGCCGTGGTAGGTACCATGAAGGAAATCTGCGCACGTGCAAAGGAAGAAGGCGTGACATTTGCACTTGAGCCGCACTTTGGCCAGCTGACCAAATCCCCTCGTACACTCCGCCGCATGTTGGACGACGTTCAGACACCGAATTTAAAAATCGCGTTGGATATGGCCAACATGGTAATCGAGCAGAATTCTGGCGATACCTGCGCGCTAATCAATGAGTTCTTCACACTCTGTGGCAATGATCTTTCAATGGTACATGCAAAAGACACAAAGATTATCAACTGTAAGTCAGTCTTCGTCGGAGCGGGTAAGGGCGTACTCGATTATATCTATCTTGTTAAACAACTGAAAGAAATCAGATATGACGGCCCCATTTTGCTTGAGTATGTAAACGAAGAGGGGATTCAGAATGCCTATGATTTTCTCAAAGGATTGCTGTGAAGAAAACGGAAGGACTTCTCTTGGAATTGCTGCCATAGGCATCTTAGCTTGTTGGCTTGTGCTTTGCTGCTTAGCAGCATGCAAAGCACAGCCTTTGCCGAATACAGCCGTTGTGCGGTATCAGAATCAGAATGTGATGATTCCTATGACGATCGAAAATGTCGTTGAAGTAAAGACATACATTGTTCATGATGCGCCGTACCAGGTAGTGGTATATGAAAAGGACGCGCTCACGCCTATAGTATTCACGCAGAACGAGCTGGTGGACTATCGCATTGGAGATGGCGTGATGACACAAATATTTACGGATAAGGTTTATCACACTTATGACCCTTTTTTGCAACAAACAAAAAATGCACTGCGCAAGACATTTATTATGGATACCTATCAGCACTATTATGGGCGCGAACCGACAGAGGAAGAATTCAACAATGCGTTGGAAAAGCTGATTCAAAAAGTTCAGCTCAAGGATCTGCAGGTTCGCCTGCTTATGGCACCGGAGGCTGTTTTCTATCGCATCAACATGGGAAGAACGAAGCCGTTAACAATTGTCCAACAAAAATACATTGAAAAAATGTTGGAGCAGGGGAAAACGGTTGAAGAAATTGCAGAGGCGTTTCAATGAGCTGGATGAAATTTATGCTAAACGGCAATGCCGTTACAATTGAAGAAAAACCTGGCGAATTGTTAGTGGACATGCTGCGTGAACGCTTTGCGCTGACGGGAACCAAAGCCGCGTGCAGAGAGGGCGAATGCGGCGCGTGTACAGTGCTGCTGGATGGAGCGCCGGTCAATTCCTGCATGGTTCTTTCGTCGCAGGTAGCTGGCCACAGTATACTGACCATTGAAGGGCTGGCAGCACAGGATGGAACGTTGGATCCTGTGCAACAGGCTTTTCTCGATGCGGGTGCTGTGCAATGTGGATTCTGTACGCCGGGAATGGTTATGACGACGAAGGCATTGCTGGATAAAAATCCAAATCCAACGCGAGAGGAAGCAGCCAAGGCTCTGTCTGGAAATATTTGCCGGTGTACAGGCTATATCAAAATTATTGACGCGGTGATGCAAGCCGCTGAATTATTACGCATAAAGGAGAATTAAATGATGGCGAACAAAGAGGTACCCTTTTTCTTAAGATCCATCGCAAATGCGGATGCTAAGCTTTATGCCTTGGTGGACGAAACCCTTGACCTCGTGCATTGTGAAGGTGCATTGGAACCCAAATATAAGCATCTGATCTCTATGGTAGCGGATGCCATCTGTAACCATCCTAGCGGAGCCGCTGCTTGCGCAAAGGAGGCCATTGATGCCGGCGCAACAAAAGAACAAGCCATTGAGGCCATGCGCATTGTGTATTCTGCAGCGGGCCTTCCAATGGTATTGGAAAATATTGGCGTCTATAAAGCCATTGAAGAAGCGTAACGGATGATTCCGAGACACCGCGCGACCATAGAATTGTATGAGGTGAACAAAATGAAACAGTATGATGATGAATTTATTAGGAAGTCGCTGTATAGTGGCGTAATCTGTGACGTCTTGGACGAAATGGGTTATCGTAACCAGTCCCTGCAAAGCGGTATTTTTCCGCTGGAGGATGACACCGTGCTGTATGGTCCCGCCTTTACCAGCATTGGCACGCAGGTTTACACCATGCCGGATGATCCGCTGACAGCGCAGTGTAAGGTAGTTGATCAACTTAAGCCGGGAGAAGTGTATGTACTTGCACTTCGCGGCGAGATGAACTGTGCTGTATTTGGTGAATTGTTTGCAACAGCGGTGCTGCAACGTAAGGGCGTTGGTGTTCTGATCGATGCAAAGGCACGAGATCTTCGCGCATTGAAGACAATGAAGTTTCCACTGTTCTACCGTGGCGCTCTTCCAACGACCTCCAAAGGCCGTTGCGAAATCAATGAGTGCGGCATCCCTGTGACAATAGACGGAGTTATGATTCATCCGGGTGATTATATCTTTGGTGATATTGACGGTGTTTGCATCATTCCAAAGGATATCGCCGACGAAGTGATAACTCGATCGGTAGTGACGATAGAAAAGGAAAACACGGTGCGGGCAAGTTTGTGCAAGGGTGTTTCGCTGGAGGAAGTCTACCGGAAGGTTGGCGCAATTTGAAGATCTCTTGATAATTTTATGATTCATGCGTACAGGATTGTTTGTTGTGTGCGCATGAATCAAACAAAAAAGTGATTGTAAAAAAATCAATAGAACTAACAAAAGGAGGTAGTTTTGTGGAGATGCATACCGTTGGGCAGGAGCTACCGCGCATAGATTCCATGGCAAAGGCAACCGGACGCGCCGTATATGGTGCTGATATTTTTTTGCCTGGCATGGTTTATTGCAAGGGCGTTTATGCGGCATATCCGCATGCGCGCATTCTGAAAATTCACACAAAAAAAGCGGAACGGATGCCCGGCGTTTGCACGATTATTACGGCCAAGGACATCCCCGGGGCAAAGAAAATTGGTGAAATTGTTGTGGATCAATATGTGCTTGCTGAGGATAAAACCAGATATTTAGGGGATGTAATTGCTGTCGTTGCCGCAGAGTCTCCGCAGCAGGCAGCCGAAGCTGCAAAGTATGTCTATGCCGATTATGAGGAACTACCTGTTTTATCAAGCCCTGCTTTGGCAGAGGGAGCCGATTATTGCCTGAATGCGGATTATCCGGATAATGTCTGTTGCAATTGCTATACACATAAAGGAGATGTTGAGGAAGGGTTTCGAAATTCGGATGTGATTGTACAAACCAGCTATGATACCCAGTTTGTAGAGCATGCGTATATCGAGCCTGAGGCCATTGTTGCTATACCCAGCCGGATGCGCCCGGAACTGACGATTCTTGGTTCCATCCAAAATCCTTATATGGTACGCCTTTCAGTCAGCAGAACGTTAAATCTGCCGTTGGCACGTGTCCTTATTCAACCAAGTGTTATCGGCGGTACTTTTGGTGGCAAGCTTGAGTCCGTTGAGCCACTTGCAGTACGCGCAGGTTTAATAGCGTTGCGTCTCGGCCGGCCAGCACGTTATGTATTGACGCGGGAAGAATCGATCCGTGAATCTTATAAACGCCATCCGATTTCTTTTAAAATCAAGATCGGCGCCGCAAAGGATGGAAAAATTCAAGCGGTACAAGGACGAGCTGTTGGTGATGGTGGTGCCTATGTTAATATGTCGCAGGGCGTAATGTGGAAAACCATCACCCTTGGCGCCGGACCCTATCACATTGATCATGTAGATTATGAATCCAAGGCTGTTTTGACCAACAATGTACATACAGGTTCCATGCGTGGCTTTGGCACGCCGCAGGCAATCTTTGCTATGGAGAATGCGATGGACGAACTAGCAGAAAAGCTCCGGATATCGCCTATGGAACTGCGACGCAAAAACTTTTTAAAAACCGGGGATACGAGTATCACCGGACAGGTGATGAATTTTCACACGGTCAGCATCGCTTCTGTCATGGAGAAAGTGGCAAAAGAGCTGGAGTTTGATGATAAATTTGCCCGCTACAATGTGGAGAACAAAAAGCATGGCAGCAAACGCCGTGGCGTAGGCATCGCCTGTAGCCTTCGCGGGGTCAGCATTGGAGCGGAGGCGCTGGATGTAGGACGGGTCTATATCGAAGTGGAAGCCGATGCCAGCGTACATGTTAACTGTGGCCTGACAGAACAGGGTCAAGGGTTGAGAACCTGCCTTGCACAGATTGCTGCGGAAGCTGTGGGAACTGCTTTTGAGCGCATTACGATGAGTGAAACTGACACCGGGAAATCACCGCTAACCGGCGCGGCCATTGCTTCACGCGGCACCTTTATAGGCGGCAGCGCTATTTTGGATGCGGCAAAAACAATCCACTCTATTTTAGCGGAGGGTGTTGGGCGGATCTATGGAAAATCGGTGGAGAATATCGTTTTTGAAAACGAAAAAGTTACATTTTCCGACCAGACCATCTCCTTTGCGGATGCGGTGGTTGCTGCATATAACTGTGGTTTGACACCGGCTGCTGTAGGGACCTTTGTTATGCCGAAGATTGCCTGGGATGAAAAAAATGGCTTTGGTGAGGCATTCCGCAGTTATACCTATTCTAGCCATGGTGCAGAGGTTGAGGTGGATATGGATACGGGTGAAGTACAGGTGATTCGTATGGTCGGATGCCATGATATGGGTCGTGCCATCAATCCATCCATGGCGAAAGGACAAATCTATGGCGGTATGGTTATGGGTATGGGTATGGCGCTGATGGAGGATCTGGCGGTAAATCCCAAGACAACTGAGATCAAACATCTAAACTTTGAAGAGTATTTGATACCGACCGCGCTGGACATTGGGGAGAACGTGTCGTTATTGGATGAGCATCCGGATCCACGTGCACCCTTTGGAGGCCGTTCGCTTGGTGAACCTGCAACGGAACCGGGTGCAGCAGCGGTCATATGTGCGCTCAATCATGCACTTGGTAAGGCCGGCACCATTAAAAAGCTCCCAGCAGACCTTGACAGCGTGTTTGCCGCTGTACGTGCATCGGAAAAAGAGGAAGGTAGATAAAGTATGCATATGTTGGAATATGTTCGGGCATCAACTGTGGAAGAAGCACTAAATGCTGTAAAATTGGCAAAAGGCCCAGTGCTGTACTTTGCCGGCGGAACGGATATCCTTGTCAAGGCAAGAGAGAAAGAATGCTATTACGACCGTAGCGTGATTGATATCTACGAAGTTAAAGCGCTCAAGGGCGTGACCGATTGCGGCGATACCCTGCGTATTGGCGCATTGACTACACATGCAGAGATTGCGGAATCTTCGTTGATTCAGCGGTATGCCACGATACTGTCGCTGGCTTCGGCAACGGTGGGTTCCCCGCAGATTCGCAACCATGCCACCATCGGTGGCAACATTGCCAATGCCTCTCCCGCTGCGGATACTTTTTCTGCACTTGCGGTGCTGCACGCGTTGGTGGAAGTGCGACGTACGGGTGAGACTATGACGCTATCGTTGTGTGACGTGGTACTTGGTCCCTATAAAACGAGCTTACAGAATGGTGATCTGATCACGGCGGTGATTATTCGGAAGCTACCGGAAGGATGCCAGTCTAATTTTTACAAACTGGGTAGAAGACGTGCGCTGGCGATCTCCCGTATGACGGTGTCCACTGTTTTACAAATGAACAAAGATGGAAAGGTTATGTACTTTGATATGACGCTTGGCGCGACCTTCCCACAGCCTTTGCGATTTGATGATATTTCTGCTATGTTGATAGGAAAGAAAAATGATGAGATGGATATTGCTGCTGTGGCGAAGGCAATTTCCAATAAGATTCCGGAAATTGCCGGCATTCGTCATTCGACCCAGTATAAGCAGCCGGTTGCAGAAAAACTGGCCGTGCGAATTTTAAAAAAAATGATTTTGGGCGAAAACGATGAATAATTACTTTGCAGCAATACCTGATGAAACAGTGCAGAATTTACACTTTGTACTCAATGAGAAGATGGTGATTGTGCAGGCATCTCCAGAGATGCGTGCATTGGATGTGCTGAGAAACGTGCTGGGGATGACCGGTACCAAGGAAGGATGCGGTGTTGGGGAATGTGGCTGCTGTACAATTGTTCTCAATGGTGAGGCGGTGAACTCCTGCATGTTGGCTGCGTTCCAACTGGAAAATAAAGAAGTACGCACCGTGGAAGGATTGTCTGAAACGATCATCGGCAGTATCTTACAAAAGTGTTTTGTGGAAGGCGATGCCATTCAGTGCGGGTTTTGTACACCGGGCATGCTGATGAGCGCCTATGCGCTGCTGATGCACAATGACAATCCTACCCGGGAGGAGATACGCACGGCCATCTCTGGCAATCTTTGCCGTTGTACCGGATATATACCCATTATCAACGCCATTGAACGCGCCGGATGGGAAATCCGAGCGGATACAAAAGAGTAAGTTAGTGGAATTTGCTGGATGATGCGAAGGAAAAGGGGACTGAAGTTTGCAACGGGAGGAACAGAATGCTTGATCTATTGTTAAGAAATGCACATGTTTTTGCACCGGAGGATCTGGGCCGTCTGGACATTGGTATTTCTGGCGGAATGATCGTTTGTCTGGGCCATCTCACAGACAAGGCAAACCGTACCATTGATTGCAGCGGTAAGATTGCGATACCTGGTGCAATCGAGACCCATGCGCATATGCTACTGTCCTTCGGTGGCACGCGGACTATGAACGATTTTTATGATGGCACCGTCGCTGGGGCTATCGGTGGGGTTACCACACTAATCGATTTTGCGGATCAAGTGCGTGGCGGGTCGGCTATGGAGGCTTTTGAAGCACGTTTACAGCTGGCAAAGACATCCGTTGTGGACTATTCGCTGCACTGCACCCTGACAGATATCAATGATGCAACGCTGAAAGATATTCCGCGTCTGATGGAGCGGGGGGTGACGTCCTTCAAGTTTTACACCGCTTATAAAGCAGGTGGACTATATGTTGCTCCAAATGATATGGAGAAGGCGTTCATGGTTATTGCCGAAAACGGCGCGCTTGCAACCGTCCATGCAGAAGCGGAGGAGGAGATTCTTGCGCAGACCGACCGGTTGATTGCCGGCGGAAAGACGGGTGTCGCATTTTTTCCTCAAAGCAGGCCGGATTCCAGCGAGAAAAGCGCCATTGCCGGGGTGATTTCCTTGGCAAAAAAGACTGGCGCAAAGCTGCTCATTCGTCACGTTACCTCAGCATTTGGAGTGGAAGAGATTACTTCTGCGCAGGCGAGTGGGCAGATGGTTATTGGCGAGACTTGTCCCCACTACTTGATGTTAACGCAGGAAGTCTATGGGGGGGAGGACGGTGCGAGATACATTGTCAATCCACCCATCCGTGGTCGGGCGGACCAAGAACGGCTGTGGAAAGCGCTGGAGGACGGGGTTAAGTTTACGATTGGGACAGATGACTGTAGTTTTTATTTGTCGCAAAAGCATGTTTCTGATAAGTTCTATGAAATTCCAGGCGGGTTACCGGGCATAGAAACGAGGGTTCCAGTGATGCTAACAGCCGGTGTTTCCTCGGGAAGACTTTCCATGGAACGACTGGTTCACCTGCTTTCCACGGATGTCGCCAAGTTATATGGAATCTATCCGCAGAAAGGAACCATTGCACTGGGAAGTGACGCGGATATTGTATTGATTGAGTCCTGTAACCCTTATCCTTTGACGGTTGCCACGTTACATGAACAGAGCGATTATACGCCTTTTGAAGGGATGCAGCTCGATCAGCGAATTTTCATGACGATTTCTTGCGGCCGTGTGCTGGCGAAAAACGGTATGTTTCAAGGAATGCGCGGCTTAGGAAGATTCCTTAAACGCCGTTTGCCGGCTGATCTAGACATGCTGTAAAAAAAATTGACATTTCCAATACAGGAGGGAACAAGCGATGGATCGAAACGAAATACTGGTTGCGCTGACTCAGTCGCTGATTCAGGCGAAAAGCTATTCGGGGCAGGAGAATCGAGTAGCAGACACATTATCCGAATTCTTTACCCAAAATCACTTTGATAAAATTCAAGTGGATGCATATGGCAACATCATCGGGAGCATCTTTGGCAAAAAGCCGGGGCCTGCATTGCTTTTTGACGGACATATTGATACCGTGCCTGTAACGGATCCCTCCGTTTGGACGCATCCACCCTTTGCCGCTGAAATTGAAAATGATCGAATTTATGGTCGGGGTGCTTCGGATATGAAGGGAGCGGTTGCAGCCATGGCATGTGCCGCTGCTTCGTTTGCAAAGGATACCGATCGTTCGTTCGCTGGCAGCATTCATGTGGCGGGTGTCGTTCATGAGGAGTGTTTCGAGGGTGTGGCTTGCCGCTTGGTACGCGAACTGATCCAACCAGATATCGTTATCATTGGCGAGGCTTCTGAACTGAATTTGAAGATTGGGCAGAGAGGACGCGCAGAGATCAAGGTGGAGACGTTTGGAAAAAATGCTCATTCTGCGAATCCAGAGAAGGGTATCAACGCAGTATATGCCATGTGCCGACTGATCGAAAAGATTCGGACGATTCAGCCGCCTGTGTGCCCGCGTCTTGGGAAAGGTATTCTGGAATTGACAGATATCAAATCCTTGCCATATCCGGGCGCATCGGTGGTGCCGGATGATTGCGTGGCGACCTATGATCGCAGACTCCTGACTGGCGAGACCACCCAAACCGTGCTGATGCCGATTCTGCAGTGCATCGAAGAACTTCATCAGGAGGATCCATCGATTCGTGCGCATGCTTTCTACACGGTTGGAGATGAACCGTGCTATACAGGCGAGACGATTCATGGTGAACGATTCTTTCCAGCTTGGCTGGAGGATTCGGAAGCGGATTATATTCAAAAGGTGAAGGCACGTATGGATGCGGCTGGAATCAATCCGGCCATCACCCAGTACAATTTCTGCACAAATGGAAGCCACTATGCTGGAGAAGCAGGTATTCGGACCATTGGATTTGGTCCTTCTATGGAAAATCTTGCGCATACTGTGGATGAGTATATCGAAATTGATCAGCTGAAAAGCTCGTTCAAGGGATATACGTGTATCATGGAAGCGCTGCTGATGGAGGAATAGACAATGAACAAAATTCTGGAACAAATTGGTGCATATGGTATTGTACCCGTAATTAAAATTGAAGACCCGCTTAAAGCGGTGCCGCTTGCAAGGGCTATGTGCGCTGGCGGACTTCCCCTTGCTGAGATTACCTTTCGTACGGCCTGCGCGGAGGAGGCGATCCGTCGCATGAATTCGGAGGTTCCGGAGATGCTTGTTGGCGCCGGAACGGTCATCAATTGTGAACAGGTGGATCGAGCTGTTTCAGCGGGCGCAAAATTTATCGTCAGTCCTGGACTAAATGAAAAGGTTGTGCATCACTGCATTGAATTGGGGATACCAATTACACCGGGCTGCTCTAATCCATCGGATATTGAATGCGCTATTGATTGTGGTCTGGATGTAGTGAAATTTTTTCCGGCTGAGCAGACTGGTGGCCTAAAGTATATCAAGGCGATTGCAGCACCCTATTCGCAGATCAAATATATACCGACGGGCGGTATCAACATAAAGAATCTCAATGAGTATTTGGCTTATGATAAAATTTTAGCTTGCGGCGGTAGCTGGCTTGCGCCTGCTGATCTGCTGGCAAAAGACGATTTTTGCGGCATCACCGCCATCGTCCGCGAGGCGGTTTCGCTAGTGATGGGCGTGACGCTGAAGCACATCGGCATCAATCAGCCGGATGACGACAGCGCTCTACAAATAGCATCTACTTTCGCTGCATTGCTGTCGCTTCCAGTGAAAGAAGGGAATAGTTCGGTTTTTGCTGGCGGGATCGTAGAGGTGATGAAGCGCCCATTCCTTGGTCAAAATGGTCACATCGCTATTGGGGTCAACAACATTACCCGAGCGTTGAACTATCTTGGCGAGCGGGGCATTCGGCCGGACATGACAACTGCCAAATATGATGATGCCGGCAGGTATAAGGTCGTTTATCTGGAAGGTGAAATGGGCGGCTTTGCTGTTCATCTCGTGAATAACTAGGGAGGTAACAATCATGAAACGAATCGTAACATTTGGCGAAATCATGCTGCGTCTTGCCCCGCCGGGATATGAACGTTTTTTGCAGGCGGAAACTTTCACCGCTGTCTATGGAGGCGGCGAAGCGAACGTAGCCATTTCACTGGCAAATTTTGGTGCAAATGTAGCTTTTGTGACCAAGGTTCCCAAAAATGAAATCGGACAGGCTGCAGTCAATACTCTTCGACGCTATGGCGTGGATACTTCCATGATTACCCGTAGCGGCAATCGATTGGGAATCTATTATCTGGAAAAAGGTGCTTCCCAGCGAGCCTCCAAGGTGATCTATGACCGCGCTGGATCAGCAATCGCTGAGGCGGAACCAACTGATTTCGATTGGGATGTAGTTTTTAATGATGCTGCGTGGTTTCATTTTACTGGAATTACGCCCGCTATTTCCGACAAGGCGGCTGCCCTTTGCAAGGATGCGCTGATTGCAGCAAAACGTCACGGGCTGACGGTCAGTTGCGACCTGAATTACCGGAAGAATCTTTGGAGCCATGAAAAGGCGGGCATGGTGATGGCGGAGCTGATGCAGTACGTGGATATCTGCATTGCTAATGAGGAGGATGCGGCGGATGTATTTAATATCCATGCTGAAAACAGTGATATCTCCTCTGGCAAACTGAATCATGATGGTTACGTGAGCGTTGCAAAGCAGTTGACAGAGCGATTTGGTTTTCAAAAGGTAGCAATCACCCTGCGTTCCTCCAAATCTGCCAATGACAATGATTGGTCAGCCATGATCTATGCGGATGGAGTAGCACACTTTAGCAAGATTTATGCCGTACATATCGTGGATCGTGTGGGCGGCGGCGATAGCTTCGGCGCAGGGCTCATCTATTCACTGCTGGGAAATAAATCCGATGCGGACGCTTTGGAATTTGCTGTGGCGGCAAGTTGCCTCAAGCAGACTATCGAAGGCGACTATAATATTGCAACCGTTTCTGAGGTTGAAAAGCTGGCAGGCGGCGACGGTTCTGGACGCGTACAAAGATAACTAGGAGGATAACAAGTTGAGAACCAGACAGGATTTATCCATTGATTTTTGCGGAAAACATTTTGTTAACCCGTTCACCGTGGCGGCTTCTCCACCCTCTGATACGCGTGCGCGTGTGGAGCGGGCCTTTGAGGCAGGCTGGGGCGGAGCAGTGTTTAAAACTACGTCCGTGGAGTCGGAGATTGTTGACTTGGTCTATCCCATGATGGGCGGACTTTCCTATAAAGATAAGCGCCATGCGGCTTTTTATAACATTGATTTGATCTCCGAACGGCATATCGATGAAATCTGCACGGATATTCGGTATTTGAAAGCAAAGTTTCCTGAGCATAGGGTCATCGGCAGTATCATGGCCAGCACGCGCGCCCAGTGGGAAGAACTGGTTTCCAAACTGGAGAAGGCTGGCGTAGATATGATTGAATGCAGCATGTCCTGCCCACAAGGCGAGGGGGACGGCACTATTCCGGTTAACGATCCGACCCTTACTCGTGAAGTAACTGGATGGATTAAGTCTGCATTGACCAAGGATACGCCAATTATTGTGAAGTTGGCACCCATTGTCACTGATTTATCCGCAATTGGCCACGCGGCCAAGGAGGGTGGAGCAGATGCGCTGTGTGCCATCGATACCGTGCGCGGATTTTCAGGCATCAACCTGGATACGTTAGAACCACGGCTTAGCGTACGTGGAAAATCAACTTTTTGCGGCATGTCGGGACCGGCAATTAAACCAATCGCTATGGCATGCATTGCGGAAATTGCCCAAAATGTAGGGCTTCCTGTTGCAGGTGTTGGGGGTTTAAGTACTTGGCAGGATGCAGCGGAATTCCTGCTATTAGGTGCCAGCAACCTGCAGGTTTGCACGGCTATCATACGCTATGGATATGAGATGGTGGAAGATTTACAGGCTGGATTATCTAACTATATGGAAGAGAAGGACTTTAAATCGCTTCAAAATATGGTTGGACAGTCTCTGAACACCTTTGCAGAACATGAGAATCTTGACCGGGAGGTGAAGGTTGTTTCATCCATCAATTCTTCGACTTGTATCCGTGACAATGCTTGTTATATTGCATGCCGAGATGGCGGATATAATGCCATTTCATTGACGGAAAATGGTCCGGTGATTGACGAGACCAAGTGCCGCGGTTGCGGCGTATGTCAGTCGGTTTGCCCGGTTGGTGGATGCATGGTTCTCAAACGGAAATAGAAAGGAGACAACGGAATGAAACAAATAAGCATGCCCACGATGAATGAGGCTCAGGCAATTGCTGAGGCTAACCGCTGTCTCAAGTGCTATGATGCACCTTGCAGCAAAGCCTGCCCGGCCGGCATAGACGTACCGCGCTTTGTGCACCGAATTGCTACCGGCGATTGGATCGGCGCTGCACAGACGATTAAAGAGGGCAATCCGCTCGGGTTCGTCTGTGGGCAGGTGTGTCCATCGGCAACGTTATGCCAGGAAAACTGCAATTGCGGGAAAATCGGAAATGTGATCCCCATTTCTGCTTTACAGGCGTATACAATGATGAAAGCTGTAGAAAACGATGCAAGCTGGCAGCCGGAGCAGATGGAGGAGAAGGCCGCGCGTGTGGCAATTATTGGCGGTGGTCCAAGTGGCGTGACAGCTGCGGCATTGCTCCGCAAGAGTGGCTATCAAGTGACCTTGTTTGAAAAGAGCGACCGTCTTGGTGGCGTTCCGATGGAAGAGATTCCCAATAATCGGCTGGACAAGCAGGTATACATGCGGGAGTTGGAGCAACTTTTAGCGGATGGCGTGGTGTTGAAGCTGAATACGGTGGTGGACGAGACTTTAGCCGCTGTCATCACAAAGGAATACGATGCAGTCTATCTTGCCTGTGGACTTGGCAATCCTCGTCAGAGCATTCAGTCTGACGTTAGAAATATTTACACTGCTGAACGATTCCTGCAGAAAGCGAACAGCGACACATTCGATCAGGCTAGTTTGCATGGAACCACCTATATTCAGGGTGGCGGAAATACTGCAATTGACGCGGCGATGACGGCAAAGCACCTTGGCGCGGAACGCGTATTGCTGTGCTACCGACGTAGCCAGAAGGAGATGCCCGCTTGGAAGGATGAACGATTATTGGCCATTGAAGCCGGCGTGGAATTTCTCTTTCAAACCCAGATTACGGGCATTACTGAAGCGGATGGAATTCTCAACGGTGTGACGCTTGCCCCGGTAGCCCTCGGTGCGCCGGATACAGATGGAAGACGCAAACCCATTGTTCAGAACGAGCGACAGCGCATCATGGAGGCTTCGTTGCTGATTACCGCCACAGGAAAGGATGTCAACGCGTTGACACCCGCTATCTTTAAGACATCGGAAGCTCAGTGTAAGCTCTTCATCGGCGGCGATGCTGCTAACGGTGGCGAGACGGTTGTCCGCGCGGTTGCCGAGGGGAAGGCGTCGGCTGCGGCAATTGAAAACTATCTGTCCGGCAAGAATTAAGTGAGGGAAAACATGAGTACCACCGTATATAAAAACGCAAAAATTTTCACAATGAATGATGAATCTACCTATCATGCTTCTGGATACATAACCGTAAACGATGGTAAAATTATTTCCATCGGTGAGATGAAGGATTATCAGAAACCGGAGCATGCATTGGAGATGGATCTGCATGGCATGGTCGTTCTGCCGGGTAACATTCATAGTCATAGCCACTTCTACGGCCAATTTGTGCGTGGTATTCCGCTGTCGGCGCCCATGTGCAATTGGCAGCAGATTTTGAGCAATATGTGGTGGAAGGTTGACAAGCTGCTGGATGATGACATGAATTATTACAGCGCTATGATGGGACTGATCGAGGGTGTTGAGGCAGGCACCACTACTTACATCGACCATCAGGCAAGCCCAAATCACAGTATCGGTTCGCTTGAACTGATCGAGAAGGCAGTCAATACCGTTGGCGCTCGCGCAGTGTTGGCCTATGAGGTGACTGATCGCGACGGAACGGAGCGCTGTAAAAACGGCATCAAAGAAAATGTACAGTTCATCAAAGCGCACCGGAATCAACGGGATGGTATGATTCAGGGCAGTTTTGGTCTTCATGCTTCCTATACTCTCGAGGATGATACATTGGAATGCTGTGCTGCGGAAGCATCCGCTTTGGACGTTGGCTTCCATATTCATGTTGCGGAAGATATGGCCGATGTGCATGATAGTTATCGTCGCTGTGGAAAACATGTGGTTAATCGTTTGAACGATTTTGGCATTTTGGGAAACAAAACAATCGCTGCACACTGTGTAAACATTGGCCCAGAACAGTGGGAAATCTTTCGTGAAAACGGTACTATGGTGGCACACAATATCCAATCAAACATGAATAATGCCGTGGGGATTGCTCCGGTATGGGAGATGCTTAAGAATGGTGTGTGCGTAGCACTCGGTGGAGACGGATTTGTATATGATTCATTTAAGGAACTTTCCATTGCTCTAGTGGCTCAACGGGCATTTTATCGGGATCCACGCATCATGGGGCGTGATGAGATTGACCGACTGCTGTACAAAAATAATTTCAAGGTTGTGGACACTTTTTTTGAGCATGTTGGCGCATTGATCACGGGTAATGCTGCGGACTTTATTGCGGTCGATTATCGCGAACCTACCCAGTTAAACAGCGGCAATCTATATTCGCATCTTACAAGCGGTTTTTCAGGGAATGTGGATACGGTTGTGATCAATGGAAACCTAATTTTGAAGAATCGCCAGTTGACAACCATTGATAAGGATGAAGTATTTGCCAAGTGTCGCGAACATGCATCCCGTCTTTGGCGCTTGATCTGACAATATCACAGGATTTTTCCCAATCATCGTGCTCCCCCAACTCAACAGCACCCTGCACCGGTTTATCGCCGGTGCAGGGTGCTGTATTGTTCTAAATTCTTTAATCTAAAATGATTTACATGAAATCATAGTTTATGATAAAACTGATGTATGGGCTAAAGAAAGAACGGGCGATCTATTCACGGAGACTCAACGGTATTGAGTGCGCAAAAAAAGGAAAACAGAGCGTTTTTGATGGATAAGCGGATCCTTTTCTGAAATCGCAAAATCAGAAAACAAGGTTGTCTGAACCGTAATACTATATTTCTTGCCCTGTATCAGAAAACAGCGCTGAACGAACCTAGTTACTCAAATCCTTGGCAAGCGGATGAATCAACAGATCATTTTGTACAGACGCATTTTGTCGGAAATTCTGCCCTTCAACGATCCTGTTGCCAGCGGGATACTGGACGTTTATAATGAAAACATCAAGAGAAATTTTAGAAGGAGAATGGCCATATGGTTTCTGAAATTCAAAAGATGCTCTATCCACGCGGAGTGGCGGTGGTTGGCTCTGTGTCCTCTGGCAAGCTTGGCGAGGTGCTGACACATCGGATACTTGGCGGAGGGTTTCAACCGGTTTACAACGTCAATCCGAAGGCACAGGCTGTGGATGGTAAGGTGGGGTATGCGAGCATTTCGACGATTCCAGAAGCTGTGGATTTGGCGGTTCTTGCATGTCCGGCGGCTACTGTGCCACAGATGCTTCTGGACGCAGGGCGTGCGGGTGTCGCTGCTGCGGTCATCATTTCATCCGGCTTTTCGGAGGCTGGCGAACATGAGCTAGAAGAACAAGTCGTTGCTGCGGCCAGACAGGCTGGCGTTCGCTACGTGGGACCAAACTGCGCTGGCATTGTCAACTTGGAAAACGGCTTGGTTGCGACGCTTGAAACCGTACCGAAACCAGGGCGTGTTTCATTACTGTCACAGAGCGGGGCCATCGGCGGCGCATTTATGGATGCCGCAGACCGTGCGAACCTTGGCATGGCAAAATTTTTAAGCTTTGGCAATGGCAGCGATCTGAATGCCACCTTGTTGTTGCGTTATTTGGCAGAGGATTCGGATACGGATGTCATCTGCCTGTACCTGGAGAATGTACGTGAAGGACGTGCATTCATGGAAACACTAGCCTATGCAACGGAGAAGAAACCGGTAATCATCATAAAATCCGGCAGAACGTTGGGCGGTCAACGCGCGGCACAGTCACATACGGGTGCCATGGCAGGCTCCGATACGGTATATGAAGCCGCTTTTCAAAAATGCGGAGCGATTCGCGCTACTTCCGTGGACGAGATGATTGATCTGGCAAAGGCATTTGCGGCGAACGTAGGGATGAAGTGCGGCGCTAGACGCATCGGTATTCTGACCAACAGCGGCGGCCCGGGTGTGTTGACCGCAGATCGTTGTGAGATGCTTGGATTGCCGGTCTGCGCACCGGATGAATCGCTAAAAGCCAGGTTAAGCGGCGCATTACCTGCATTTGCCGGGCTTTCCAATCCCATCGATGTGACGGTGGAGGGAAATGCAGCGCAATATGCCGCGGCACTTGATGCGATGCTTTCGGTTTACGATGCTGCCATTGTGATTTATGTGGGTACCCCGTATCTGCTGGCTGCGCCGATTGCCCGGGCAATTGCGGAGGTACGTAAAAAGCATGGCAAGCCCGTATCCGCTTATTTTGCGGTTGGAACGGATATGGAGGAGGCCGACCGAGCCCTTTCGGAAGCACACATTGCCTGCTACGATTCCGGTGAGCGTGCTGCCGTGGGGCTGAACGGGGTATTGCGGTACACGGGTGAACACGGATACTTACCTTCGAAAATGGATGACATTTGTAATAGAACACCAAAAACGACGGGGAATATGGCGCTGCTAGAGTCGGAAGCGATGTTAATTATGGATGAAATGGGGATTACTGTTCCAAAACACTTTGTTGCTAAAAATGCTGAGGAAGCCGTTGCGTTTGCGCATACCCTTGGGTATCCCGTTTGCATGAAAATTGTGAGCCGGGACATTCTGCACAAATCAGACGTGGGTGGCGTAAAGCTGCATATCAGGGACGATGAAACCGTGCGCAGTTCGTTTGCTGCATTGCGTCGCATTTGCGACGGATTGGATTTTTCCGGAGTCATTCTGTATCCGATGCTTAAGCCCGGCGTGGAGGTCATCCTCGGGTTGGTGCGTGATGCAACTTTCGGGCCGGTGAGCGTATTTGGTCTTGGTGGAATCTTTACGGAGACGCTCCAGGATGTTTCCATGATGGTTGCGCCGTTGTGCTTGGCAGAAGCACATGCGATGATCAACGCGGTAAAATCCGTCAAGCTGCTCAAAGGTGCGCGGGGAACACCCCCCTGCGATATCGATGCGTTGGCGGAGATGCTTGTTAAACTATCGGAGCTGATGTTTCTGCATGAGGAGATTTCCGAGGTGGATTTAAACCCCGTGTTTGCTTATGAAAAAGGAGCGATGGTTGCTGATGCGCGTATGATTTTGAAAGTTTAAATGCGGTTGCTGCTGGCGGCAAGAGATCGTGCACCGTTTTATACAGATGTAGCTTGGGACAGGCTCAGCACAAAAAGAAGAGATACAGTCACGTGCCGATGCTTGCCGCTAGGAAGACGTTGAAAGAATATGATAAACAAAAAAAAACTGCAACGGGAAAACGGAATTGCCGGTAGAATGGCGATTGATGCACAGCAGCGTGCTGAGATGGATGCGGCGATCTGCACTGTGGTGGTTGGAACGCCGTTTTTTCGAGATGCCAATATTATTTTATCCTATCAGGATTTCCGTGGCGAGGTATCTCTTTCTGCATGCGATGCTGCGGCGCGCGGCTTAGGAAAGACCGTATTGTACCCATATTGCTTGGGCGCGGGGGAGATGCTGGCGTTGCTGCCGGAGGATGAGGGCGCATGGATAACCGGGAAATATGGGATTCGAACTCCGAATCCAGCGCGTGCTGCCGTGATTACACCGGAGCGGATTGATTTGGTGCTGGTGCCCTGCACGGCTTTTGATGCTGAAGGAAACCGCATTGGCATGGGCGGCGGATACTATGACCGCTTTTTGCCAAGATGCATGCATGCACATAAAATTATGATTGCGTATGAAGCGCAGCGGGTTGATACAGTGGAACACGAAATTCATGATGTTTCGATGCAATTAACCATCACAGAAAATCATGTTTATTCAAATTTCAAAGCAGGACTGATTTGATTTTTGCATATACGGCATCGAGTCAACTGCAGGTAAGGTGCTTATTTTACAACGGCCGTACATTCGTAGCTTCACCATACCATTTCATGCTCGAAGGGAAAGGGTAAGGCTAAAGACCGATATTGGGGGAGCTTTTCAAAAATCGTTTTTCGTTATCCAACAGATCAAGCCCCAGCGTACCGCCTGGATTCATAATTTGATCGGGATCAAAGTGCTTTTTAAGCGTACGAATTACGTCGTATTCATTGCGACCGATGGAACCTTCCAGCCAAGGGCCGAACATCTTGCCGATGCCGTGGTGATGACTCATGGACGCGCCTGATTTCTGTATGGCGTCCAAGATTCCGGCGTGATACGCTTTGAATGCTTCTGGGCTACTCTCCTGAATAAGAAAGATAAAGTACAGGTTCGCGCCTTGAGGATAGACGTGCGACATATGCGTCATGCAAATGGCGTTTGGGCGAGACTTACAGTAGGCGCGCACCTCACGATGCACCTGGCTCATGTTGCTCCAGTTGACGGTGCATTCCATCGTGTCGGTTACAATGCCGAAATCCTGCATGGTGTCCCGCAGATACGGGTCATTGAATCGACCTTTTTCCCAACCCTTGGTCACAAGACCCGTGAGACTCATGCCGCCGAATTGCCGAGCAATTTTCTTTGCGTGCCGCGCACAGTTCGCAGAAAAGGTCTTTTCTCCATTTGTAAAGCTCAAAAAGAGGCACATCTCATTTTCCTTGAATCCATGCATTTTGAATAGATGTTTAAGCGGGGTATCCATCACGCCGTACATATGCAGCATAATGCTCGTTTCTTCAGGGTCTGATAAGCGAAAAACAGATGGGAAACCCGACTCGCTTTGCATCATTTCCCGCGCGGCGGCCTGAGCCGTTTCCCAGTCCCGAAACATAAACGAGAAGCGATGGATGGTCTCTGGCATATGCCGAAATATCCGGAGCGTGACGTGTGTGAGAATTCCGAAAGCACCTTCAGAACCCATCATAATTTGATTGAGATCAGGGCCGGTTGACTTGCGCGGATAGGTGTCGGTTTTGATGACACCGATGGGCGTGGCATATTCTTGTGCCAGAACAATGTCGCTGATGCAGCCATAATAGGTAGAATTCTGCCCCGCGCCACGGGTGACAACCCAGCCCCCGACGCTTGAGTATTCAAAGCTCTGCGGAAAATGACCGCAGGTATAGGCGCGCTTTGCACCAAAGAGCTTAACAGCATGGTTGAGCGTCTCTTCGAGTTTCGGGCCGCTCATGCCTGCTTCAACCGTGATGGTTTGATCGATTTCATTCAAACAAATCACCTTGTTAAAACGCAGACGCATATCGAGGGAGATGCCGCCTTTGATACACTCCACGCCTCTGGTAACCGACGAACCGCCGCCGTAAACATATACGGGGATCTTTTGCTGCTGGCAATACGCCACAATTTGTTCGATCTGTTCCTTGGTATCTGGATAAAGCACTGCGTCCGGTACATTTTCAATGATTTTGTTGCGTAGCCGCATCAGGTCATACATTGTCTTACCATAGGCGACGGATAGACGTGCATAGTCATCTGTGCGCACAAACTCGCCGCCCACAATATCACGAAAGGAGTTGATCTGCGCTTCCGTCAAGCGGATAGGTTGATTAAAAGCAACCTGATCAAAGCCGGTATTCTCCCGGTAATCGGAAAAGAATGCATCATCCAAATGAAATTTTTCTTTGACCATGCGATAGAGCGATTCCCGCGGTGGTTTGATGACCAGCGGGTCGCCCCATTTAAAGATGGAGCGGTAGGAATCCGCTGGAATTTTGCCGCGCACCCAATTTGGCTCAAAACTCCGATATGGATGTGACATAAGAGAATCCTCCTTTTACATTCGTCAAACATTTTTCTTCGTTTGTGTCATATCGCTGCCGGTATGCATTTCGAAAAAACATAAGCACTTTCAGTATTGATTTTGCAATTACTGAATCAAAAAGCCAAGATTTACCGCCAGCAACTTTGCGAGTTCTTCGCTTAAACCGACCACAATACACTCAAAAACGCAAATTTCTTTTTTAGCAACATGCCATAAGGCAGTCGGATGTGCAGATGACATCACAGCCAGTGCCAAGGACATTCGGCAGTACGATATCGCCTATGCCGATGCGGGTTTTCACCGTTATGCTGCGTAAAACTCGCATGACTTCAAACAACAGCTCCTTCGGGACTTCGCCGCGCGTGCGAACCGGGATGACCGGTACACCCGGGAACCCGGTTCTTACGGTACTGGTGAGGGAACGAACGGGATGTGTCAATTCGGCCTCAGCATATGCAACGCCGCGGTTACAACGATGCCCGGCAAACGTCCAGCTTCCATCCGGATGCTGGGCACACTGGATTTGGCAACTGTTTGGACAGTTGATGCAAGTGATAAATTTCATCATACCACCTCCGACAAAGAAAATATCAGCTTGCTTCCGATTGTGATTGGAATTCGGGAAACATCAAGCGCCAAACGTTCCATCTCGGGCGGCCGTAGAGACGAATAACGTTTTGCGAATATAACTTGATCATTGAGCGTGATTGTGAGTTGAGACGCTTCACGATCATGGACAGCCCGAAAGAAGAATACGGTAGGCGTGCTGATGTTTTGAAGCTCGAGACGTTGCGGCACGACATAGAGCAGCGTAGAATCAGCCGTCACCACGGCAAGAGTGCGCTGCTGACTGCTAATCGATAATGCTCGCCTTGCGGCCGCAGCACCGGCGGTTTCTCCGCTTTCTGACACATAGTCCACAAGATCGTTGACATGCAGCGCGTTACCGCAGGAGTAAACACCGTTTATCATTGTTTGCCCGTTTTGATCGACAATCGGACCCTTGGTTCTGCCGTCAAGCGGCACATAAAGCGTCTCGGCCAACTCGTTTTCCGGAATCAATCCGACAGATAGAATGAGCGCGTCGCAGGGGACGAGTTGCTCTGTGCCGGAAATGGGTTGCATATGTGCATCAACATTGCAGATTTCCACGCCTGTCATGCGGCTTTCGCCCAGCACGCGCGTCACGGTTTTGCCAGTATAGAGTGGAATTCCAAAATCGTTAAGACATTGTTCAAGATTGCGCATTAGTCCACCGGGCGTGGACTTTGCTTCGTATACGCCGCAAACCGTTGCGCCTTCTAGGGTTAGCCGTCGTGCCATGATCAGCCCGATGTCACCTGAACCAAGGATGACGCAACGCTTCGTGGGCAATTTTCCCAAAAGATTGGTATAGTGCTGTGCGCTGCCCGCAGTCAACACACCTGCGCAATGACGCCCGTGGATGCCGATCTGTCGGGAGGTGCGTTCTCGGCAACCAGTGGCAAGCACAATGCTCTTTGCTCGCACAGTGCGGATGCCATTCCGGCTGACGAGGGTGAGCAGAAAGCCTGCTTCCGTCCGTTGCATGCGGGAAACAAACGTCAGTGTGGTCACAGAGATACCGCTGTCTTGCAAGGCGCTGATGAATCGTGCGGCATATTCCGGACCGGTTAATTTTTCGCCAAAATGTACCAGACCGAATCCATCATGAATACACTGCTTCAAAATCCCGCCTAAGCGTTCTTCTCGTTCGATGAGCAAAACGCTGACACCTTCTTTTGCGGCGGCAAGTGCAGCGGAAAGCCCTGCCGGTCCGCCGCCGATGACGGCGACCTGAAAACAATCCATTACCATTCCTCCTTGGTATCTCCGCAAAGCACCTCGCTACCATAACCACTTTTCTTGACCGATTCCAGAGGAATGCCTTTTTCATTTGCGATGATTTCAGCAACCAACGGACCACAGAAGCCACCCTGGCAACGCCCCATACCGGGTCGAACGCGCCGTTTTACGCCATCGATGCTATCGCACGGGACATTTCTGCGCAGCGCAGCGAGGATTTCGCCCTTGCTGATCTCTTCACATCGACAGATGATTTCACCATAGTCTGGATCACGTGCAATCAACGCGGTGCGATCGGAATCACTCAGCGTGGCAGCGGAAACGATTCCTTTGCGAATTGGATTAAACGATGGATTGACGGATACGGGGTGTTGTTGTGCAAGTAGTTCGATTGCCATCTTGGCAACGTCCTCCGCAATTGCTGGTGCAGCTGTGAGGCCTGGGGATTGTATGCCGGCGGCTTCAACAATATTTTTGGTCAGCAGTCCTTTGCGAATTACGAAATCCTCCTCGTAGGTCGCCGCGCGTACTCCAGTGAAATAGGTGATGACGTCCCGCTGAGAAAGCTGAGGACTGGTTCGCTGCTGCTTTTCAAAGGATTGTTGGATACTCTGCGCGGTGGTGGAAAAGTCTTCCTTCTCATAGGTTTCAAATGCATCAGGCCCAACCAATATATTTTCGTCCACTGTGCGAACAAGCCCTCCGCCCTTGGTATGTTGTTTGTGTTGAGATGTAGCAGGGTAGGAGGATGCAATGGTTAGGAGCTGATGGGTGGCTTTGTGGTCTAGAATGGCATTGGTTCCACGACGCGGATGGATGGAAAACGTGCGATCCTGTGCCATTTTTGCAAGATCATCACTGAATACGCCGGCTGCATTAATCACAATCTTCGGATACACGATACCTCGGTTGGTCAACACGGATCGGATCTGACCATTTTGAACGCACATGTTCAGCACTGCCGTATCTAAGGATAATATAGCGCCGTTGTCCACAGCATTTTCCGCATAGGCGATGGTCAAATGATAGGGACTGACGATGCCAGCCGATGGAAAATGCAGCGCGCCAAGAATGTTGCCGCTCAACTCCGGCTCACGTTGCTTGAGTGTCCGCCGGGTCACGAATGACGCTTTTAATCCCGCCATACAAAAATATGGGACGGAAACGAAAGCGGCAAACAATTGACATCGCTTTTGAAAACAAAGATACTGTCCCAAACGGTGAAACGGAACATCCAGTTCGCTGGAAATACGGTCGTACATGCGGTTTCCGCGCATATTGTAACGGCGCTTAACCTGACCGGGCAGCAGATCAATGCCGGGATGAATCATGCCGTCGTTGCGAGAGGAGGCGTGCAGCGCTACGTCATGTTCTTTATCACACAGCAGCACATGCAACTTCCACCGCATCAATTCCCGCGCAACGGCACAGCCAATCACGCCGGCTCCGATGATCATGACATCGGGGTGGCTACCTTCCAAGGTATTGTCGGTGAACGGCGGAATGCGCATTGGCGGACGTTCCTGGCCACGCAGGCAGATATCGTTGATGACACCCTGATAACGGCGCTTGTTGACCGCCATGCGTCCGGCTTGAACAATATCTTCCCAATGATCCAACGAACCGGTCAGCAGAATACAACCATCGCGTTCAGCAACGGATATTTGATTTCCATAAAGTGTGGAAAGACGTTTTTTCAGCCGCTTGCAGCATGCATGCACGAATCATTCTTCCTCTCTCAACAGCAGATATACAATAGTCAGCAAGTCAGTCAGTCGACTGACCGACAACATATAGATCATATCCATTTTATTCCGTAAAGTCAAGAAGGATGCTTTAAGCAAAAACAATGGATGGTATAAAAATTCAATAGATTAGATTGAATGTTTCAAGTTCGGTGCAAAGCAGTTTATGGTTGTTATGTAAAAAGGGATTTAATTATGCACAAAGTGCGCAGCCATCCACTCGATGAAACCATCAATATCAATCTCGTGGTTATGCAGTGTATTTTGTACCATGAGGCCGTCAACTAGCGCCAATAGCATCCAAGCCAGGTTTTCGCCATCGCTATCGGGCATGCGCTCCTGAATACGACTTTTTAAAATCTCCTGAAAATGCACATATTGATGAATGAGCGCTTCCCGCACTTCTGTGCCGTCCTCGCCATGGGAAACGGCGTCCACAAATAGGTGCAGACGCAACGGTCCGCTCTCATCAAATACGCCGCGCTGCATGGTATAGCGTACCAGCCGGGGCGGCGTTGTAATTTTTTCCTTATTATCAACCCAGCGGAGCAATTCATCGCTGAGGCGCGACCAATAGCGATCTCCAATTGCCAGATAGATGTCCGCCTTACTTTTGTAGTGATAGAATAGGGTGCCTTTGCTAATCCCAGCAGCTTTCGCAATGTCCGCAAGAGAGATATCCATCTGTTGCTTGAGCAGATCGATGGCGGCGGTCAAAATTTCATCCTTTACATTGCTGTTTTTGGGCGCTGCCATTGAGTTTCCTCCGTACTGCAAGAATGGATTTAGTATAACGGCGGTTGTGTAAGAAGTCAAATTGGTTATAATAAAAAGCTTAGGCTTGCTTGATGTATGATCTAGCACAAGTTCACACGATTCGAATAACTTCTTATTTTGACAAAGCAGTGAAGATCATGATAATATATTCTACATAGACAAAACAGGTGTGGAGTGACTATGGAGCATGATTCCTCAGTTGATATTCGTGAACGGCTGATCATCGCGGGTATTCAAGAACTCGAAATGGTTGGTGTACAAAATCTTTCCTTGCGTCGTGTCGCTTCTGCTTGTAGCCTTTCCAGTGGAGCGCCCTACAAGCACTTTGTGGATAAGGATGCGTTTATATTGGCGATTGTCGATTATTTGAGAAAATTGTGGTTCGAAAAACAGGATCAGATTATCGAACGGTTTCCCAACAACCCGCGTGCGCAGATCATTGAAATCTGTATTGCACACTGTGATATGTTTATTAAGTACCCCTATTTGCTTGATCTCAAACTTTTCCGATATGAAAGTGCGGGGCGTCAAAATTATTGTAAAGTACCGGAATTATCAGCGATGGCATGTGAAAAATTGGAGGAGTATTTCCGTATTGCGGGGATTGAACAGGACGATGAAGTTCGGAGAATACGCTTTGCGGTGCGCTCAATTGTAACGGGAACAGCGATGATGCTACGCTGTGGAGATTTTCCGGATAATACCGCTTCGAGACAACACATTCGCAAATTGATAGAACATGAATTTCCCAATATAAATATGTAAATATGTGTCGATCTTTGTCGAGACTGATTGACGAATCGTATGAATAACATGTATAATTTTCTTGGTAAGCGTTGTTTACCAAGGGGGCATTTCTTTTACAATCAACAAAACGAAATACGGGGGGAGAAAAACCATTTATGCGCAGAGTTTTGAATCGACTGGGGATCAATTCATCGGTGTTTGGGTTCATGTACATCGAATTTGCGGTTTCATTGGTATTAAACGACCGCAATGTCGCAAGCCATGTGACAACGCGCATCTATCCAGTGATTGCGAATCACTACAACGTAACGCCAGCCTCTGTGGAACGGGCGATACGGTACGCCATCAATAACTGCTGGGAAAGAGGGAATCGTCGACTGCTTAACGACATAGCTGGACGGGAACTGAAGGAGAAACCGTATACAAGGGAATTCATTGCCATGCTTGCAGACTATGAACAGATGCAGCAGTATCTGCTGGCGACTCAGCCAAAAGAGTTACCGATGAATACATGCGTGGTGTGCGGAATGGATGTGATTTGTGGAGAAAGAGAAGCACATGCACTCTGAACGTCAGTATGATCAGTTTGATATAAAGGATCGAAGTTGAGGAATCGGGCTAACATGTCCGGTTCCTCTTAATTTAGGAACAATTATTTTTTCAGCCTGCTATTGATTCAAAAGGTAGATGCATGCGATTCAGGCTTAAACAGATTCTGGTGAAACGTGCAAAGGTTGCAAGAATCACGGTATTCCGTTATAATATCTTCGAATTCATAGAATGGACAGAGAGAAACTTGCAAACAAGTGATTTTTATTATCAACTGCCGCATGAACTGATTGCGCAGACGCCGATTGCCGAGCGCGCGTCTTCACGTTTGCTCGTTTACAACCGTGCGGACGGTTCGTTATGCGACCGCATTTTTGCGGATATCTGCGATTATCTGCACCCGAACGATGTACTTGTGCGGAACACAACACGTGTGATTCCTGCACGTTTATTTGGGAAACGCGTGGACACTGGTGGCACCATGGAAATCTTGCTGCTCAAACGGTTGGACGATACCCATTGGGAATGTCTGACACGTCCGGCAAAACGCGCAAAGACGGGGCATGTCTATACGATCAACGAAGAATTGAGCGCCATGGTCGTTGGGGAAACGCAGGCTGAGGGCGGACGCATCGTAGAACTCCGCTATCAGGGCGTTTTTGAAGAGGTATTGGACCGAGCCGGCCAGATGCCGTTGCCACCGTATATTACAGAGCAGCTCAGCGATGGAGAGCGGTATCAAACCGTTTACGCCCGCGAACGCGGTTCGGCTGCCGCTCCAACCGCTGGCTTACATTTTACCGATGCACTGCTTTCAAAGATCCGTGACCAGGGAACGGATATCGTGGATGTACTGCTGCATGTGGGGTTGGGAACGTTTCGGCCTGTGGCGGAAACGAACATTGAAGATCATGTGATGCATGAGGAATACTATGAGGTATCCGAGGATGCGGCGGCACGGATCAATGCAGCGCGCGCAAAGGGCGGACGCATCGTTGCCGTTGGCACGACCTCCTGCCGGACGCTGGAAAGCGTGACGGACATAGACGGAGTTGTGCGGGCAAAAAGCGGTTGGACGGGGATCTACATTACGCCAGGCTATCGTTTCCGGGCGGTAGACGCGTTGATTACAAATTTTCATTTGCCGGAATCCACGCTACTGATGCTGGTTTCTGCTTTGATGGGGCGTGAGGAAGCACTGATGGCATACCAACATGCAATTGAGCAGCGATATCGATTTTTTTCGTTTGGAGATGCGATGCTGATTCTATAACGCAAGATAAAAAATAGCGAGGTCACCAAAGTTGAGACGGATGGTCGTCGACAAGCAATGGCAATATGCAAAACAAGTGGTTTGCACACAAGCTAGGTTGGCGGATATGAGGAAAGAAAATGTTTGAATTTGAATTAATTAAGACCTGCCGCCAGTCGGGTGCGAGGCTAGGCATTCTGCATACCCCGCATGGTGATATAGAAACGCCGTGCTATATGCCGGTGGGTACACAGGCGACCGTCAAGGCGATGACTCCCCGGGATCTTTTGGATGTCAACGCCAATATCATCCTGTCCAATACGTATCACCTGTATCTGAGACCCGGACATAAGCTTGTTGAGGAGGCAGGCGGGCTGCATGCGTTTATGCATTGGGATCGTCCGATCCTCACTGATAGCGGTGGTTTTCAGGTGTTTAGTTTAGCTAAGATCAATGACATCCAAGAGAATGGCGTTTTTTTTCGTTCTCATATTGACGGCAGCAAGCACTTTTTTACGCCCGAGCTGGTTATGGAGATCGAGCAGTCCCTTGGTGCCGATATTGCCATGTGTTTTGATGAATGTGCCCCGGCAACCAGCGATCATGCCTACGCCAATGATGCCATGGAACGTACGCACCGTTGGGCGGAGCGTTGCCAAATTGCACATACCAAAGAGGATCAGGCACTGTTTGGAATTGTGCAGGGTGTGATCTACCGCGATTTGCGCATCGAGAGTGCAAAGAAGCTTGCGGCCATGGATTTTCCGGGGTATGGTATCGGCGGTCTTTCCGTTGGCGAACCCAAGCCTGTTATGTACGAGATGCTAGAGGAGCTGATGCCCTATCTGCCCGACAATAAACCGCGTTATCTCATGGGCGTAGGCAGCCCTGACTGCCTACTGGAAGGCGTGCTGCGCGGAGTGGATATGTTTGATTGCGTACTTCAGACCCGCATAGCAAGAAATGGGCTTGCTCTAACGAGGGATGGCAAGCGTATGTTAAGAAACGCTGCTTACGAGCGTGACTTTACGCCGATTGAGGAAGGATGCGACTGTTATGCCTGCACGAATGGATTTACACGTGCATACATTCGCCATCTGATCAAAGAAAAGGAAATTCTAGCTGCACAGCTGATTACCATCCATAATCTGCGCTTTAGTCTCAAATTGATGGAGGATGTGCGGAAAGCCATTCGGGAGGATCGTTACGGTGATTTTGCGCGTGAGCAAATTGCGCGGGGGATATACGAGTGAAACGGTTTTTCTGCAAAACGGAAGAGGATACTATGCTGCTTGGGGAGCGGCTGCTTCGAGAGCTACCGGTTCCGGCGGTGGTTGCGCTGTACGGCGATCTCGGCGCGGGGAAGACTGCACTGGTACGCGGCATGGGTCGTGCGCTGGGATTGGAGACAATTACGAGCCCCACTTTTACCATTGTGCATGAGTATGACACCACCCCTCAGTTATGCCATTTTGATGCCTATCGGTTGAACGACGCTGACGCGCTGTATGACATCGGTTTTGATGATTATCGTAATCGAGCCGCTGCTATTCTCGTACTGGAATGGGCTGAGCTGGTAGAGAACGCGCTGCCGCACGAGCGCCTTAACGTACGTCTGACGGGGAGCGGAGAGGAACCGAGGGAAATCCTGCTCACACCCATCGGGACACGCTACGAGAGGACGGTGAAGATGCTGTGACGATTCTATCACTGGACACGTCCTGCGGTACAGCTTCAACTGCGCTTTTTCGGGATGGCGTGTGTCAAGAAGAACGATTTGCGGATACGCGACGCCGGCACGTTGAGACGATCCTGCCGCTTATGGAGGAAGTATTGGCGGCATATGGCGTGACGCTTGCGGAGATTGATCTATTTGCCGTGAATGTGGGGCCTGGTTCATTCACCGGTGTGCGCATCGGCGTTTCGGCCGTCAACGCTATGGCGGCGGCACTGGGCAAACGCATTGTGCCGGTGGATTCGCTCCGTGTACTGGCACAACAGAGCTTGAATACGCAAGGCAAGCGGATACTCGCAATGGTTGACGCTGGCAACGGCAATGCTTATGCTGCACAGTATGAGAATGGTCGGACGACCGTTCCACCGGAGGCAGTCGTCATTTCCGATGTTCTAGCCGCGCAGCCGCATGGTATCGAGATCATAGGCGATGTTTGCGCGTGCGATGAGGACAGGCGGTATCCAACGGCCAAGTGGGTTGGGGAAGCGGCTTATGCACTGCAAAGCACCGCAGTGGATGCGGTCGTACCGGTGTACCTACGACCATCTCAGGCTGAGCGTATGTGGAAGCAAAGACAGGAGGCGGGAAAGCTTGGCCTATGAAATACGGCCGATGACACGCAGAGATGTGTCCGGCGTACATAACGTGGAGTGCGTCTGTTTCAATTCACCATGGTCGAAGATGGCGCTGCTTGGAGAGCTTCGCAACGATGCGGCGCACTACCAAGTGCTGACGGAAGATGGAAAAATTGTCGGATATGCGGGTATGTGGGTGCTGTTTGAAGAGGCACATATGACAAATGTTGCTGTGCTGCCGGAATACCGGCGGCAGAAATACGCGACGCTCCTCATGCTATCCATGATGCAGAGCGCAAAGCTGCTTGGCGCAACCATGATGACGCTGGAAGTGAGAGAAAACAACATCCATGCGCAGCATCTGTATCAAAAACTGGATTTTTCACAGAACGGTTACCGGCCCCGCTATTACAGCGATACGGACGAGGGCGCACTGCTACTGTGGAACATGGATATTATAAAAACACTCGAAAACAATGGGAGGAAATGAACACATGGCACTGAACAAAGAATGGCAGGATCTGGCGCAACAGGAGCGCACTGCGGAGGCACAAGAAAAATTTTGGTCCGACTACTTTGAAAAAGAGACGGAAGCATACAGACAGATACTGACCGATAAATCGGGTAGGCTGACCGGAACACCCACTGAATTCGCGGGAAAATTCAAGATGGAGACCGTTGAAATGGCGGGCTTTTTGGATGGTATCAATACAAGCCTGGCAATAGAGGTCGATCTCGATCAGCTTACTGCGGATTCCACGCTGGATCTGACCATTGATTTTGAAAAATTGTATTATAATATGCTCAATGCAAAAGCTCCTTGGCTTTATGGCCTTGAGGAATGGGACGGCGTGTTGAGCGAAGAGAAGCGCCACGAGATCACAAAGAAGTTTAAAACGGATCACATTTTTGTTCGCACGGAAACCATCGGCCGTAATGACCCCTGCCCTTGTGGAAGCGGTAAGAAATACAAGAAATGTTGTGGGACAAATAAGTAGCGACAAGAATTTTGGTATTTAGCATTGACATAAACGGGTTCCGCACTTATAATAATACCTCGGAACTCGTATACCTGCGCCTGTAGCTCAGCAGGATAGAGCAACGGCCTTCTAAGCCGTAGGCCCCGGGTTCGAATCCCTGCAGGCGCGCCATTTTTGGCTCCATCCTGGACGCAGGTTAGCCTGAGAAACAGGCAAGTTTTCTCGAGAGGATGCCGACGGGCCGACTTCTCAAAATGTGGTGGGTATAGTTCAGTCGGCTAGAATGCCAGATTGTGGCTCTGGAGGTCGTGGGTTCGAGACCCACTACCCACCCCAGTTTTTTTTATAGCGAATGCGGTGGGGTGTAGCCAAGCGGTAAGGCATCAGACTTTGACTCTGACATTCGTAGGTTCGATCCCTGCCACCCCAGCCAAAAACTTGACCCGTTAGCTCAGTTGGTAGAGCACCTGACTTTTAATCAGGGTGTCCGGAGTTCAAATCTCCGACGGGTCACCAAGTGCGTTTCCAAGCGACGTGTGCGGGCATGGCGGAATTGGCAGACGCGCCAGATTTAGGTTCTGGTGCCGCAAGGCGTATGAGTTCAAGTCTCTTTGCCCGCACCAGTTACAGTTTCTCACTGTTTGGCGGATGCCAAACATCCCCTGCGGGAGTAGCTCATTTGGTAGAGCGCAGCCTTGCCAAGGCTGAGGTGGCGGGTTCGAGCCCCGTCTCCCGCTCCATTGCACAGCCGGTGCATGACGCCGTTTGTGCAATGGACAATACCGTTCAGAGAAATCCAAAACTCTGGTACAGGGTCAGATGACAATTGGTTTTACAGGGTTTGGAAATGGAAGTTAAAAAATGATGCTGTATGCACCAAGTGTGGTGTGCAGATATCGTTGCAGTTTACCCGCATGCGCCTCCTTAGCTCAGTTGGCTAGAGCACCTGACTCTTAATCAGGGTGTCCAGGGT
>JAVVXB010000005.1:0-103825 GCA_036651815.1 Clostridia bacterium | reverse complement strand
CAATCCCATTCAGATACGTCTACACGAAGTGGCGCACGTTGACTTGATCATTCATAAAAAAATGTGCAAATTCGTGGTAAGATGTCGCTATAGACAACAAAAGCTGAATTACCTATAATTGGTTATGTGGTGAACGAAGTAAATAATTTACAATGACAAATGATAAGAAACAAATGCCTTTATGTAAACAACCAATAGGGACGTATGCTGAATGCGTTGGCATGCGTCTGTGTCGAACCAACTGATACAGGAAGCCATATTTCTAAAAAATCATATTAAAGGCTTCGCTTTTGGATATTGTTCCGTTTGCTATGATTCGTTTAGCTGTTCGCTTTTTTGCTTGGAAAAGAATAAAAGATATATGTGAAAACGATGACTCCAAAACCAGGATTTCGGGATGATATGAGGACTGTAAGGTTGCAACGTCAGCAGACGATATGCAAATGGATACAATGGATGCCGGCAAGGGCAGATGTTGATAAATTGAGACGTCAGTTAGGTGAATTGAAGAATGTCAGTTGGTAAGGAGAATATAAGATGATCGATAGAAACGGGAAAGCAGTTGCAACATTCCTCGGAAACCTGTGGGATTATGCACAGAAATTACGGGGGATGTGAATATGCCTTCTTTAAAAACTGTTTTAGTGGTCGACGATAATGTTATTAACCGAACCATACTTACAAAACTAATTGCGAAAGAATACAGGGTTCTTCAGGCTGAAAATGGACAAGCTGCGCTGAAAATACTAGGAGAGCATCACGATGAAATTGCTGTCATGATACTCGACCTGATCATGCCGATCATGGACGGCTATGCTGTTTTGGAAACGATTGATAATGATGTGCGCTATAAAAATCTGCCGGTGATTGTGGTGACGGAAAATAACGATACCGGCAATGAAATTAAAGTGCTGGCACTGGGGGCATGGGACTTCGTAACCAAACCTTACAAACCTGAAATCATTCATTTTCGATTGAAAAACGCAATTGAAAGAAGTCAACTTTCTGCGTTGAAACAGTTGAAATATTTAGCGGAATACGATGTCTTAACAGAAATTTACAACAAAACAAAATTTTTTGCCGCAACTCGTGAAATGATCAACTCGAATCCAGATGAGCGTTTTGTCTTTCTTCGCTTCGATGTAGATCGGTTCCAGCTCATCAATTCGTTTTTTGGTGCTGCGGAGGGGGATAAGCTGCTGATCTACATTGCCAAGCATCTAAAGAGTGATGCTAAGGCATTTGAAAAAGCGACATTTGGAAGAATCGAATCGGATGTATTCGGATTTTGTATGGCCTATGACCAAAGTGCAATAAAACACATGATTGAGCGCTCCAAAAAGATGCTTGAAAAGTACAATTCAAACTATGATATTGTGCCGTCGGTTGGGGTCTATGTCATTGATGATGATACGATTGCCATCGAAGAAATGTATAATAGAGCCACCCTCGCCGCGAAAAATTGCAAGGGCAATTATGTGGATTATTATGCATACTATAATGACCAGATGAGTGCAGCACTGACCACGGAGCAGGAAATCACAAACGACATGAACTTTGCGCTGGGAAACGGTCAGTTTCAAATATATCTGCAACCGCAATACAATATTCACACCAACTTACCATGTGGGGCAGAAGCCCTTGTAAGGTGGATACACCCTGAAAAAGGGCGACTTGACCCGGATATTTTCATCCCGATATTTGAACGCAATGGCTTTATTACAAAGCTGGATTATTGTGTATGGGAGCAAGCTTGTAAGTGCCTTTGCACCTGGACGGAGCAAGGAATAAAGCCATATCCACTTTCGGTGAATGTTTCCCGTGTGAATCTATACAATCCGAAATTAGCAGAAACGCTGCTTGAACTGGTGAATCAATACCAGATTGAACCAGCATTATTAAATTTGGAGCTGACAGAAAGCGCATATACCGATAATCCGATTGCAATGAGCAAAACCATGGCAAAACTGCAAAGCTACGGATTTACAATCATGATGGATGATTTTGGAAGCGGATATTCTTCCCTTGGAATTTTGAAGGATATTGCGATTGATATTTTAAAAATTGACATGCGTTTTTTAGCAAAGACGGAAATTCCTGGCCGGGGTGAGAATATCATCGCTTCCGTGATCCGAATGGCCAAATGGTTGAATATTCCTGTGATTGCTGAGGGCGCCGAAACCAGTGAACAGGTTGATTTTTTAAGAAGCGTGGGCTGTGATTATGTGCAAGGCTATTATTTCGCTCGCCCAATGCCCGTCCTTGAGTACGAACAGTTGTGCAGAAATCAATCATTTGATGCACAAAGGATCACTGATAAAAAGAGAGAATACTTCCATTACGACGATTTGTTTTCTTCCAATCAAAAAATGAAACTTCTGTTTGGAAACACTTTACAAGCGGCTGCGATATATGAATTTGTTGCGGATCATATTGAGACAATCAGAGTTAACGAAGCTTATTATGCTTGGATCGGACATGACGATATGTTGGTAAAGGCACCCGATCTTATCAGTTTGATTAATGAAAAGCATCGCGAGTCCCTGCTCAATGCATTTCGCATTTGCGTCAAAACGCAAGAGCCGTCTGAGTGTGACTATATGCGTAACCGCACAAGCGGCACACCGATATGGATTCGTACGAAACTTAGCTATGTTTCTACGGTTGGCAATAAGCATATCATCATTGGCGAATTGACGGATATCACCATACGAAAAGAGATAGACGCTGAATTGGAAAAATACAGGATATCGTTACTTGCCAACAATCATGATATACACACCGTTCTCATTGTCGATGACGCTGCGGTTAATCGTGTTGCTTTGAAAAAAATATTGCAGGGACAGTTCCGAATTTTGGAGGCGGAAAATGGAGAGGAAGCAATCCAAATTTTGCGAGAAAACCAAAATCAAATTGATCTGATTCTATTGGATATTACGATGCCTAAGATGGGCGGAAAAGAATTTCTGCAATACAAAAAAAGCTTGCCGGAACTGGATGGGATTTCGGTCATTATGATTACTGCTGACGACAGTCCTGCCCAACAGATCAGCACCCTGTCTTTGGGTGCAAACGATTTCATTGTCAAGCCGTTTATTCCAGAAGTGGTCATTCGCCGTATCAAAAACGTATTGGAATGTAACCGCCGTTTTAAAGAAATGGTGAAAGAGTACAACAACATGTCGGAGCAGGTAAAAACGGATCAGATGACGGGATTGCTCAACCGAGTAAATGCCGAAACGATGATTAATCAGCGATTAAATACTGCTGTGGGCAGTTGCGTCATGCTGATGATTGATATCGACAACTTTAAAAAAATAAATGATTCTAGCGGGCATGCTTACGGGGACAAGGTCATTGTTTCGGTTGCCGAAAAGATTAGGCCGGCATTTAGGCAGGACGACATCATTGCGCGCATGGGCGGAGATGAGTTTGCCGTATTGATCCGGAATATGAATGACCTTGCGCTCTGCGAACTGAAAGCGCAAGAGCTTTGCAAGAGCATGCGCAGTATTATGATTGATGGAAAAAATGCCGGGATTACCTGCTCAATTGGGATTGCTGCTACATCCGATCGAAAACAGACATTTAAAGAGTTGTATAAAAATGCGGACAAAGCCTTATATCGTGCAAAATGCGGCGGCAGGAACATGGTTTCAGTCTATGGAAAGGAATCAATGGCCACCACTATGACAAAATGGATCAATGACGCGGAGGGTGTCCTCGATGCAATTAACGACAGCATCTACGTCTGTGATAAGGACACCTATGAGTTGATCTATGCAAATGAGAACGTTTGCCGGTTTGCTGGCATTACCCGCGAGGAATGTAAGGGAAAAACATGTTATGAGGTATTGATGCATAAAACTATGCCTTGCGAGTTCTGCTCCTTATCAAAAATGTCAGAAGACAAGGTGTATACCAGACTGTTTCAAATGCCGAATATACCGATGATATTTTTAATGCGCGGAAAAATCATCAATTGGAAGGGATCAATGATACACTTAGAAGTTGCGATTGACGTAACAAAAATCGAAAATATGAATCTGTATTTAGGGGAGGCAGCTGGTCGTGGAGAAAAATAACGCGGCGCATGAGGAAACAAAAAGTAGCAACCCAGAAACGAAGGATCTTCAAGCACGGCTTGAAGACAGCTACATCCAAGTGATCAAGCTGACCGGCCTGACTTATTGGATTTTTGATATTCAAAGCAGAACGATTTACAATCTCAATAACGCTTCCCGTATCAAGGCATTCAACAATATCAGCGTCATTCATAACGTTCCGGAAGTGTTTGCCGCAAGTGATAGCCCATTGCATCCTGACGATGTGCCGGCTCTTTTAGAAATGTTTGATAAAATCTTTGCTGGTGAGAAAACTGCCAAAAGCGTAGGACGTTGGCGAAATGAAGACCCCAACATTTGGTGGTGGAACGAGATTACGTATATCAATATTTTTGATGATAACGCGAAACCGATTAAGGCGGTCGGGGCAGCGATAGACATTACGGAACGTGTGAAGATGGAGGAACGTTATAACGAAGAAATCACATGGCGGAAAGTACATAATCAGGACGTCATCGGATCTTTCAAGATGAATTTATCGCAAAATACCTGCGAGGATGGGCAAAGCAATAATCCGGTCATTCAGAGTTTTCAAGGCAACGGAACCGTTGACGGCTTTTTTGAGCGTGAATATGCGACCCATTTGGATGCGGACGACCTGGAAAAATACAAGAAGATTTTTAACAGAGAGAGCCTGCTCAAGAGCTTTCAGGAAGGGAAAACAAGCGCTGCGAAGGAAGCGTATGTAAGCTTTGGCGGGAACAACATCATTTGGATCAAAGTAGAGATTAATATGATCCAAAATCCGAAAACACATGATATCGAGGCATACATCTATGCAAGCGATATTCATTGGAGAAAGATGGAACAAGCGATTGTCGAAACCGTGGTGAACATGGACTATGACTATCTGGCACTGTTGGATGCAATTACCGACAACTATACCGTTTATGCAAAAACAGATGGGAAGACCCCAATTCCACCTTTTTATACCAGTGGTTATAAAACAGAAATCGAGCAGTATGCGCACGAGTTTTTGGTGGAAGAGGATATCGAACAGAACATCCATGATATGTCCTATGATAATCTATTTAAACAACTGGAAAAGCAAGATATCTTCACCTCTTATTGCCGAGTTAAGGAACTGGATGGCAGCATCAGCCGGAAGAAACTTCAGTTTTCCTATCTTGATAAGCCTCGCAAAAAGATTATTGTAACCAGAACCGATATTACTGCGATCTATTATGAACAACAGCAGAAAAACGAGGCACTCAAGAATGCTCTGCTAGCTGCTCAGCAAGCCAACCGAGCAAAGTCAGAATTTTTGTCTCGTATGAGCCACGAGATCAGAACGCCCATGAACACCATTATTGGAATGTCAACCCTGGCTGCGGGCTGCGTGAACGATCCGGAACAGGTGGCGGAATATCTGTCCAAGGTTGGAATATCCGCCCGCTTTTTGCTGACCCTCATCAACGACATTCTGGATATGTCCAGAATTGAGAGCGGGAAAGTATTAATTCGTCATGAAAACATTCCATTTGAAGAATTTTTAAATGGAATTAATAGCATATGCCACGTACAAGCGGAACAAAAAGGGGTGGAATATGACGTGATCCTGACCAGCTTCCTTGAGGATTATTATGTCGGTGATGCAATGAAGCTGCAGCAGATTCTTATCAATATAATTTCAAATGCCATTAAATTTACGCCCCATGGCGGGAGGGTACAATTGATGATCCATCAGGAAAAAGTCAGACAGGATGAAGCGGTGGTGAGATTTGCAATAAACGATACGGGGATGGGTATCAGCGAAGAATTTATGCCTCATCTTTTTGAACCGTTTGAGCAGGCTCGTACAGGCGCAATCTCCACATATGGTGGAACGGGATTGGGGCTAGCCATTTGTAAGAATTTACTGGATCTCATGGATGGTAAAATCAGCGTCAATAGCATCAAGGACGTTGGAAGCGAATTTATTGTTGAAGTAAAGCTGGGCATCCCTAAGGATAGTAAACAAATCACGCAATCAAAATCGAACGTTCCTTTTGAAAGACTGAAAACATTGATTGTGGATGATGATATGATGATCTGCCAGCATACCATGCAGGTGCTTTCGGATATGAATATACAGGCGGAATATGTGATCTCTGGCGCAATGGCGGTGGATACCATCCGTAATAAGTTGGGAAAGAAAGAGTTTTACGATGTGGTTTTGGTTGATTGGAAGATGCCGGATATGGATGGCATTGAAACCACCCGCGAAATTCGAAAAATTGTCGGGCCGGAAGTTACAATTATCATTATGACAGCCTATGACTGGGCAGCCATTGAAGTGGAGGCAAAACAGGCCGGTGTCAATATGCTCATTACAAAGCCTTTGTTCCGATCTTCCCTGCATTCTGCGTTTGAAAAAATTTACAATGAGAGAGAGCATAAGCCCAACCAGACTGTGATGAAACAATATGATTTTTTGGGGAAAAGGGTGCTGCTTGTGGAAGATCACGCCCTTAATATCGAGGTCGCAAAAAAGCTATTAAACGCAAAAAATCTAGCGGTGGAAACCGCCGAAAACGGTCTTCAGGCAATTGAAACTTATGCGCAAAAAGCGGACGGCTATTACGATGCAATTTTAATGGATATCCAGATGCCAATTATGGACGGACTGATTACCGCAAAAGCAATTCGCCATATGCGAAAAAATGATGCAAAAACGATCCCGATTATCGCGATGACAGCCAACGCTTTTGAGGAGGATATTGAAAAAACAAAGGCTGCCGGTATGAATGCGCATTTAGCAAAACCGATTGAGCCATTGCTTTTATATCAAACGATACAACACTTTCTGGAGAAGGAGGAGTAAAGCATGAAGAAGGTTACGCAAATCCCTGTGGACCTACTGTCGTTTGCACTTCCGATCGGAATGATGATAGTGAAGGCTTCGGCGAACTTGGAAATTCTTTTTGTAAATGAACGATTTGCCCAGATGCTTGGGTTTGACGACACGGATGCATTCAATCAGTCCTGTCAGGAATCTGCTTGGAACTTCGTGCATGCCGAGGATAAGAGCCGCCTGAAAAAGGAATCAGGCAAGCGGAATGGAAAATTTGAGTCTTATGAGATATCCTATCGTGCTGTAAAAAAAGACGGCAGTTGCATTTGGATTTGCCAGAATTCACGGCACGCGCTTACTGAAAACGGCGAGGAGATTATTTGCGCCTATTACACCGATATTACGAAACAAAAGCAAATGGAAGAGACCATTCTCGCAGGTGCGCGAAAATATGAAACCTTAATCAATTCCATTCCCGGCGGTGTAGGCATGTATATTTGGGATGAGAAAATCACGCCAATTTTTATTAGCGACCGCGTATACGAACTCTGCGGCATGACCAAGGCAGAATACTGCGAGGCAACCCGCAATTCCACCCTCGATGTTTTTCATCCGGATGATCGGCAGGGATTGATCGACGCTGTCAAAGCGGCTTATGCGGAAAAGCGAAAATTTGATTACACCCATCGTGTCCTGCAAAAAGACGGCGGCTATCACTGGATGCGCGTAACGGGACAATTGATGGCGGCGCAGGACGGTTCGCTCATTTTGTATACCGTATTTACCGATGTACATGAACAGTTCAAGGCTGAGCAAGCGCTTCGCGAAAGCGAAGTCCGCTATGCTGCTGCAATAAAAGTCTCTAGCATCAATATTTGGGAATATGATTATCATAGGGACACGATGTATATTTTTTCTAAATCGCTAAGGATAACCCTCCAAGATACCATTATTCCAAATTTTCTCAGCTCAGTTATTGCACTTAAACATATAAGAGAGGACAGTGCTCTTCTACTTTTCGATATGATCCAAAGATTAAAAAATGGTGAGGCGGAGGTGACTGCCGATCTCTGGATTCGAGAGAAAAGCGATGCTGAGTTTTGGTGTGAGCGGGCAGTTTATACCAATATTTTTGATGATAACGGAAATCCTGTCAGAGCATACTGCGTTGGGCAGGATGTAACAAAAGAAAAAGAAGCGGAAAAACGTTATCGTGACGAACTGTCCTATCGGGAAGCAATGCAAAAAGTGACAATGGCATCGATCAACGTAAACCTGACGAAAAATACGATTTTGGATTACAGAAGTAATTTTTTAGAAATTTCGGCACATATGAGTCACGCAAAAACGGCGCAAGATTATTTTGACCAAGTGTATACCGAACTGACTACGAAAGAGCTGCAAAAACAGTGCAAGGCGGTTTTTAATCGGGATGCGCTGATTCGACATTTTATAAACGGAGAAACAACGTTGTCGCTGGAGCTTACCAGAATCATTGATGGACGCAGATATTGGACGGTTGCGACGGTCCATATGATGAGAAGGGCGGAGGATCACGATATTGTCGCATTTTTGTATTCCATCGATATCACAAATGAAAGAACCATGCAGGATGTCATGAATGCGATCGTAAAAACCGATTATGACTTTTTGGTTGTGGTAGATGCAGAACGAAATTCTGCGGTTCGATACAGCGAAAACAATTTGTGCAATACCTATGCACATGAGAGTGAACATTTTGAAGAGGACACGCAGGAATATGTGCGGCGGTTTATCTGTGAAGAGGACATTCCCCGTGTTGTGAAGGAAATCACGGTTAAAAATATCCTTGCGCAATTGAACGCCCATGGCACCTATAGCAGTTTTTATGGGGTGCTGGATCAAAGTGGAAAGATGAATAAAAAACAGTTGCGCTTTAGTTATATTGATCGCAAATTAAAAACGTTTCTTATGACAAGGACGGATATTACGGCGGCTGTCATGGAGCAGGAGAAAAAGAACCAAGAGCTTGTTGAGACCGTGAAAATGGCGGAGCACGCCAACGCCGCAAAATCGGAGTTTTTGTCCCGCATCAGCCATGAAATCAGAACTCCGATGAATGCGATCATGGGTATGGCACAGATTGCAGCACAAAACTTGGATGATAAAGCATTTGTGCTGGACTGCATTGAAAAATCACAGTATTCTTCCAGGTATTTATTATCGCTACTCAATGATATTTTGGATATGTCGAAAATTGAAAGTGGGAAAGTGATGCTGAAAAACGAACTGATACTATGCCATCATGTGCTGTATGCCATTGATACGATCATTGGCGTACAGGCAGCAGAAAAAGGCGTGACGTATGTAATGACAGAATTTTCTGGTTGCAAGGACCGGTACATCGGCGACGGGATCCGACTTCAGCAGATTTTAATCAATATTCTTTCCAACGCTGTGAAGTTCACACCGCAGGGGGGAACCGTACGTCTGGATATTTCTCAAATTGACACCGATGGGATGAAGGCGAATCTATGCTTTAAAATCAGCGATACAGGCGTAGGAATCAGCGAAGCGTTTTTACCGAATATTTTTAAGCCGTTTTCACAGGAACATAACAGCTCGATTTCCAGCTATGGCGGCACTGGCTTGGGACTGGCCATCTCGAAAAACCTGGCGCGACTTATGGGTGGAGACATTTTTGTAAAAAGCACGAGAGGCGTTGGCACAATCTTCACCGTTTATATTCCGCTTGGGATTCCGCAGGATTCCGCAGAGATTCCAACATCGGATAACGTATTCGAAAAACATATGGAATATGATTTCACCGGAAAGAGATTTCTGCTGGTGGAGGACCATGCACTCAATATTATGATTGCCAAAAAACTGTTGGAATTTAAAAACGCTGTGGTTGATGTGGCAGAAAACGGAAAAATAGGTCTTGCGATGTTTGCCGCCGCCTTGGATCATCCATATGACGCAGTCTTGATGGATATCAGAATGCCGGTAATGGATGGTTTGCAGGCCGCTGAGTGCATCCGGAAACTGGGCAGCGCATGGGCAGAAGTTGTGCCCATCATTGCAATGTCGGCCAACGCTTTTGACGGTGATGTCATTAAATCCAAAAATGCGGGCATGAATGTGCATCTTGCCAAGCCCTTGGAACCGACGCTACTCTACCAAACCCTGCAACAGCTGATGCAAAACAATGAATGCAATGCTTGAATTGTAAGGAAACAGCAATACATCCGGCCTAAAACTGCTCGATGTTTTGGTTAACCGCGATGAATCAAGCAGACGACACACAAGTTTTTATGGATATTAAGGCCCGCTATGGCATTGCCGATGCGGGTTTTTTGAAGGGTCATACAAAATTTTGCGCATCATTTCTTGTTGCGATGAAAATTAAAAAAGCATTGCGAGTTTGATGAAAATGCGAATGCCTAGATACTGAGCATCAAAAGCCACGTTGACTGGCGACAGCTAAAAACTCAGCTTCTTGGCTGGTATCGTTGCGCCAACAGTGACGATAATGGGCATCATAATAAGCCATATCGCCTTCTTTTAATACCAGATCTTCATGATCGCTGAACAGCAACGTAACATTGCCTTTTAAAACAAATATAAATTCTTCACTCTGGTGATAAACCGGCTTACCAGAGTCCATGTGGGGCGGCAGGTGTACGACGGTTACCTGCATATCGAAGGTGGCACCGCGGGTCAAAAATTCCTGTATGGCAGGTCTGGTTGGGGAAGCATGCTGGATAACCGCATAGCGGCTGTCTTTTGGAACCACCAGAATGGTGTTATCCTCCTCGGTGGCCAGTAGCAGTTTGATGGGGACGTCTAAAGCCTCTGCTATTTGATGCAGGGAGGCGATGGTAATGTTGACTTTTCCATTTTCGTAATTGCTTAAAAAGGAAATGGAAAGACCACTTTTTTCTGATAGGTCTCGCAGACTCAGTTTTTTGCCTTTGCGAATGCGCTTTGTGTTTCTATAGCTGATATCCATGATTTGTACAACCCATCCTATCCGATTTATCTATGTAGACGCTATTTGATTATACCATACAATAAATTCTGTAAAAAAGAAACAATTGCAAATAGTATTCCAATAGAGAACAAAATGCGATATAATTTACAGCATTAACTGAATTAGAACCAAACTTCTTATGAATAATACCGTGCAATGATCACGCAAGAAGGAGATGAGGCTGGGTTATAACCGTTTTGTTGTCGCAATCTGTTGCATTATAAGCTTATTAGAACAAAGGTTTAGGAGGAAGAAAATGAAAAAGGGATTGATTATTACATTGGTGGCGCTGATGGTACTGGCGATGGGCTGCGTTGCGACGCCCCAAGAAGAGAAGGCGGATGCCCCCTTGAAGGTGGCGCTGTGTGTATCCGGCCCGGTAAACGATGGCGGATTCTGTGCAGGCGCATATGAAGGCCTGCTGCTGGCAGAGAAGGATCTGGGTGTCAAGGTTTCCTATACTGAAAACGTTGAAACGACAGATATCGAAGCGGTTTTTACGGACTATGCTTCTCAGGGATATGACCTGATCATCGGTCATGGCTTTCAATTTGGTGATCCGGCTCTTGCGGTTGGCGCAAAATTTCCGAATGTGAAATTTGTATGCACAAACGCCAGCGCACAGTCCGACAATGTAGCTTCTTATGAATTAGGCGGCAAGGATGGCAGCTATGTGATGGGCGCCTTAGCGGCCTCCATGAGCAAAACCAACAAAATCGGCATGATCGCGGGCATGGAAGGACCTTCTCAGATTAAAATCATTGAAGGGTATAAACAGGGCGCCATAAGCGTTAATCCGAAAATTCTGGTATTTTATACCTTTACAGGTTCATTCACCGATGTAGCCAAGGGCAAGCAGGCCGCTCAGGCCATGATCGATAATGGTGCGGATGTTATCTCCCATTGCGCCAATCAGGCAGGCAATGGAGCCATCAAAGCAGCCGAAGAAGCCGGAATCTTTGCCACCGGCAACACCGACGATCAGTGGGAACTCGCACCCAATACCATTCTTTGCAGCGATATTTGGTCAACCCCGAAACTGATTAAGGCAGCTGTGCAGGATGTGGTGGACGGAAAATTCAAGGGCGGACTTTACGAGCTGGGCATGAGTGCTGGCATGATCGATATTGCACCTTTTCATGAATTTGCAGAAAAAATTCCGAAGGACGTGCAGGATAATATTGCAAAGCTGGTGACGTCCATTAAGGATGGAACACTAGAAGTTGCCTCCGTTTCGCAGTTGACGGACTAAACTAGATTCATGCATACGGTTTCGCATCTGGCGGAGCCGTATGCTGTTATTTGGAAAGGAAGTACCAAGCCATGGAACTTCTGGAAATGAAGCATATTACCAAAGCTTTTCCGGGTGTGATCGCCAACGACGACGTAAACCTTGCAGTGCGCACAGGAGAAATTCATGCGTTGCTGGGTGAAAACGGCGCAGGGAAAACCACCCTGATGAATATTCTATATGGGCTATATCGGGCAGACAGCGGCGATATATTCTGGGAAGGAAAGCGGGTGGAGTTTGTTTCCCCTATGGATGCCCTGTGCACCGGCATCGGGATGGTGCATCAGCATTTTGCGTTGGTTCCAACGATGACGGTATTGCAAAACATGATTCTTGGACTGCGGGCGGAGGGATATCCCTTTGTTGATACCGCCAAAATTGCGGAACAGATCAGCGCCCTCGCGGAGCGCTATGGTTTGGTGGCCGATCCGCAAAAGAAGATTTCTGCGTTGTCGGTGGGTGAACAACAGCGTGTGGAGATCTTAAAAGCGCTTTACCGGAAGACGAAGCTTTTGATTTTGGATGAGCCAACCGCCGTACTCACACCCAAAGAGACCGAAGACTTCTTTCACGTGTTGAGAAGGCTGCGGGCAGAAGGACATGCCGTAATTCTGATAACGCACCGCATGTCCGAAATCATGGAAATCAGCGATCGAGTGACCATTTTACGAAATGGAAAAAACGTCGAGACGCTGCTTACGGCAGATACGGATACAAAATCTCTCTCCGAACTGATGATCGGCAGGGAAATGCCGCCACGATCGCTCCGCTCCCAAAGAAAAGAAATCGATACGCCCCTGCTGGAGTTGCGGGAGGCTGTGGTGCAGCACAATCAGATACCTCGGTTGAACGTTTCCCTTGCGGTATACCCCGGTGAAATACTTGGTATCGCCGGCGTAGACGGCAACGGACAGAAGGAATTGGCCGAAGCAATCTGCGGCGTCTGCGGAATGAGTCGTGGCGAGTTATATTTAGAGGGGCGCGAAATCAGCAGGAAAAATGTCCGCAAGCGTTTTGAGGCGGGCATCGCCTATATTTCGGATGATCGTCAACATGACGGACTCGTGATGGACATGGACGTGAGCCGAAATCTCATCCTGCGCTGTTACGCTAAGCCGCCGTTTACCCGCCGCGGGACACTGCAACGGAAAACAATTGCCGACTGGGGCCGACGCTGCGTGGAGAAATATCAGATCAAGACACCTTCGCTGCAAACACAGGTAAGGCTTCTTTCGGGTGGAAATCAGCAAAAGGCCATTTTGGCGCGTGAACTGGGGGCGGACGCAAAGCTGATTGTCGCCTGCCAGCCCACCAGAGGGCTGGATGTGGGTGCAACAGCTCAGGTACGTTCCATTCTGATGGAACAACGCAACGCGGGGAAAAGCGTACTTTTGATTTCAGCAGATTTGGATGAAATATTGGAGCTTTCAGATCGTATTGCTGTGCTTTTTCGGGGGCGTATCATGGGCGTTTTGCCGAACGATGCGGCACTTACCGTACAAAGGCTGGGCAGCATGATGGGCGGTCAAGAGACTGCGGAAAGCGAGGAAGCCCATGCATAAGGGGAAAATCAGGTTTCTGCGGGGACTCATATTTGTGGTTCTCACCATTCTGGTAGCGACACTTTTAATTCTGGGTGCGGATAAGAACCCGATTGAATGCTACAAAGTTTTTTTTAGAGGAATATTTGGCAGTCTAAATGGATTTACGGAAGTCTTTGTGAAAGCTACGCCGCTGATGTTGGCGGGCCTAGGAATTGCCATTGGCTTCCGCAGCGGTTTTTTCAATATTGGTGCGGAAGGGCAAATGTACATGGGCGCTATCGCTGCCACGGCGGTCGCTTTACTACCCATCAATGTGCCGAACGGAATCCATGTGTTGCTCTGCATGCTGGCGGCATTTTTAGCGGCTGGCCTATGGGCATTTATCCCGGGCATTTTGAAGGCGCGCTTTGGTATATCAGAGATCATCAATACACTGATGTTCAATTACATCGCTTTTGATATTGCAGGGATTCTTGTCCGGGGCGGCTTGCAGGATAAAACCGATTATCTGCCCCAATCTCCTGTGCTGGCGCCCTCTTTATCCTGTGTATTGGAGCCTACGCGGCTACATACGGGGTTTCTACTGGCGTTGGCAATGACGTTGGTGGTTTGGTGGATTATGGAGCGTACGCCAGCGGGTTACGAGATGCAGATCGTTGGCAGCAATAAGCGCGCGGCACAATGCCTAGGTGTCAATGTGATGCGCGGCATCGTGCTTGCCTCCTTTTTGGGCGGCGGTCTTGCCGGGCTTGCGGGTGCAAGCGAACTGCTTGGCATTCAGCACAGACTCCTGGAGGGGCTGGTAGGCAGCAATGGCTATACCGCCATTTTGGTGGCGCTGCTGGGAAGGAACAAGCCGTGGGGCGTATGCGCGTCCGCCATCGGTTTTGCAGCGCTTCAAGTGGGTGCCAATACCATGCAGCGGCAAATGGGGATACCTGCTTCCATCGTTTCGATCCTGACGGGTTTCATTGTACTGTTGCTGCTTTGCGACAGCCTGCTTAACGAATGGCTGCAAAGAAAGAAGGAGGCGACGCATTAAGTATGGAACAATTTCTTGATTTGGCGTTTCTGACTACTTTCCTCAGCGCTGCCGTCAGTACGGCCATACCCTTTGCCTTTGCTGCGCTGGGTGAAATCTATTCAGAAAAAGCTGGCATTCTAAACATCGGGCTGGAGGCCAATATGCTTGCCGGCGCATTTTGCGGCTTTGCGCTGGCCTACGCTTCCGGGAACCTCTGGATCGGTCTGCTGGGCGGCATGCTTGGTGGTATGCTGGTATGTCTGCTGCACGCTTTCATTTGCATTCGGTTGGGTCAAAACCAAACCATTTGCGGCATTGCCCTCAACATGTTTCTGCTTGGACTCACCAGCTATTTTCTCAAGGTGCTGTTGACGGGCAACGTGGCTTATCCACAGGTAGCAACGTTCCCAAAGATGGCCATTCCGCTGCTTAGCCGAATTCCACTGCTGGGCAACGCGCTTTTTAATCAGGATGCCATGGTCTATATTCTCTATGCATTGATCGCGTTGAGCTGGGTTCTGCTGTACAAAACACAGTGGGGCGCTGCTTTAACCGCAGTCGGTGAGCATCCAAGAGCTGCCGACACCGTGGGGATCAACGTGTACCGACTACAGTATACAGCCGCAGCGATCAATGGCATTCTTTGCGGGATGAGCGGCGCTTACATGACCCTTGCCCAACTGGGAATCTTTACGGAAAACCTGACGGCAGGGCGAGGCTACATTGCCCTGGCTGTCGTGATTTTCGGCCGCAGAGACCCGATCAAGACCACGCTGGCCGCTGTTCTTTTTGGCGCCGCCGAAGCACTGCAGTTTCGTATGCAGGCCATGGGCATTGCTTTACCAGCTCAGTTTATGAACATGCTACCTTATTTAGTAACGGTGCTTGCGCTGCTGGGATCTATCGGTAAACAGCGCGATCCCGAGCATCTAGGCAAACCATATGTCCGGGACGCCCGGTAGAAAACAATGAAAGGACAATGAAAATGGGAAACTATCTGATAACAAACGCACAGGTTGTCACGATGAATGAAACCGGTGATATTTTGCCTGACGGATATGTGGCCGTTCAGGGCGAATATATAGAAGCAATTGGGTCAATGGATACCTTAGACCGAAGTAAATTTGAGGGATACCGTGAAATTGTCGCAGCAGCCTACGAAAAGCCTTATGTGGTGTTGCCCGGCTTTATTCAGACCCATGTGCATACGACGCAAGCCCTGGCAAGAGGCCTAGCCGATGATGTGGATCTGATTACCTGGACACGTAAGCGGATTTGGCCTTACGAGGCAGCGCTTACTTCGGACGATGCTTACATCAGCGCGATGCTTAGCATGGCGGAAATGATAAAAAGCGGCACGACCTTGTTTTGCGAGGCCAGTGGCGAACATCCGGACGCCATTGCGCAAGCGGTGCTGGACAGCGGATTGAGCGGCGTGGTATGCCTTTCAACCATGGATTTGCCGGGGGAGATTCCCGAAAGTCTGCGCATGACCACAGAGGAAGCCATCTCCCGCAATCTGGATTTGGTAGATCGTTGGCATGGAAAGGGGCCACGGGTGGATGCGTGCTTTAATATTCTGAACCTATTTCTCTCCAGCCCTGCGCTTTGGAAAGAGCTTACTCGGCTCTCTTTAGATAAGAACATCCTGCTCCAAGCCCATGTGGCTGAATCCAAAAGCGAAGTGGCGTATATGAAAGAAACCACCGGCATGACTTCGGTTCGGTATTTAAACAGCCTGGATGTCCTTACGCCGAACTTGCTGGCAGCGCATGTGGTGCATGTTGACGATGCAGAATTGGAAATGCTGCGTTCTCATCAGGTGAAGATTATGCATTTGCCGGCCGCCGAACTGCGGATTGCTGGCTTTGCGCCCATCGCGAAGGAATTGGAAATGGGGATTCCCGTGTCATTGGGTATCAATAGCCCTCCGTGCAACAACCGTATGAGCATCATGGATGAAATGTGGCTTGCAGGACTGATGCACAAGGCCATCCATGACGATCCGGCGGCGGTCCCCGCCAAGGCGATTCTGCGGATGGCGACCATCAATGGGGCGACGGCCCTCAAGCGTGAAAAACAGACTGGTACGATTGAAGCCGGGAAGCTTGCGGATCTTACCATCATGAATATGAATCAGCTATGTGCTACGCCCACACATGATCTGGCTTCGACGATCGTCTATCAGGCGACCAGCGCGGTGGTGGATACGGTGATGGCGCGCGGAAAGCTGCTGCTGGATCATGGCAAGTTGACCACCATCGATGAAAACTGGATTATTCGGGAAGGCGAACGGCGTGCCCAAGCCATTGTAAAACGAGCCGGCATTCAATATTAAAAATTTGCGAAAGAACCCCGCTATCACCTTAGACCGCCGATCAAGCTGCTTGCTTGTATCGGCGGCCTACTGCTTTGGGGGGGGGATCACGTTATGAATTGTGCCAATAAATTCCGGCTTATTGTGAGAAGCAGCCATCTTACCACAGGATGACGGTCTCATATTCTAGCAACCTGATTCCAAGGGTAGAAATTGACATCGCCGGATTGCTATAAAAAAGGGTCGTTCATTTCTGGACGATCCTTTGAAGCTTGCCGGTACTTTCAGCAATTTAAAGATGTTGATCGGGGATAGGCGCTAGAAAGGGTCTGCGCTTACTGTGGCATGATTTTTACGTGAAAATAGTATTCCTTTAAAAATTTCTTAAAGTTTTTACGAACCGCATCCACGATTACTTGACCTGTTTCGGCGGAGGAATCGGTGGGATCGCCGCACGCGCCAAATTTTGGCTCCTGAATGCCAAAGGTTGACCACACAACCTTTTGACCGCCATAGCATGCGTCTCCGGCAATAAAGTCCGAGTGATGCTGCAGCCGGTCTTCACGATAGAACTTTTCAGGATGCACCAGCTCAGGGCTGAACAGCATGATAAGCGAGGTTTCCCATTCTCCGGAATGGCTGCACCCGCCGTGTGGAGATTTTCGTATGGCATTGAATTCCTTGGCGGAAAACGGAACAGGCGATGCAACCGTATAATAAAATGCATACTCATCCGCAATTAGCTTGGTAACCATATTCAGCATAGGACCATGCTGTCCATGACAATCCAACATCAACAGTTTAGAGAATCCCATGTCGGCAAGGGACGCGCATATATCATGAATCATATCGGCAAACACCTGGGGGCGCAAACGCATGGCACCAGGCCATTTTCCAACGGATTTTGGTGTGTAGCCGGACCATACGGCGGGCATGACTAACACGGGAATTTCGTCCTGAATTTCATCAGCGATTTCAGCACACAAATGTTCGGCAATTCGCGCGTCACAATCGACGGGCAGATAAAGCGAGTGTTCTTCTACTTCACCGACCGGAAGAATAATCAGCGCATTTTTATCGACATATTCCTTCAGCTCTGGCCAGGTCTTTTCCTGAAACAAAAAAGACATAATGCTCTCCTCCAATTAATTAATTCTAGTTGCGCACCGTTTGCGGGTTGTTTCGTATGATTCATAGCCGACGCGATAAATGCTAACGCATTTCTCATCCGGGTAAAATACTTCCGCCTTTGGCAGTGAGACGGCGGCCTTTTGACCGATCCCTTGAAATGCGAGCTTGGCGGCTCCTGCCAACGCAGTTTCGGTGGAGGTAAATCGGGTGACGGAGCGGTTGGTTACATCCGCAATGATTTGACACCAAAGATCGCTCTTGGATCCACCACCAAAGAGCAGCAGCGCCTTTGTGTACGAACACAACGCGTCCATCACATCCAGATTGGATCGAATGCAGTAGGCGATGCCTTCGAGAACAGCGCGAGCCATTTCCCCAAGTCCACTGTGAAAAGATAAATTCAAAAAACCTGCGTTTGATAAGTCCCAGTTTGGGGAAGAAGCGCCGGCTAAAAACGGATAAAAAATTTCTTTTGTCGCAACCGGTGCCTGCATGGCCAACGTATCCAACGTGCGAAACGTTGTGTTCGGTGCAAACTGATCGTGAAACCAATTGTACGCCGATCCGGCGGTGCCGATGACACCCTCGAGTACCCAAGAATTTGGAAGTAAAAAGGAAAAGCAGGGGATGCGCATGGAATCATCAGCAACCGGCATGTCAATGCGTTTTGTTATGCAGCAGCCCGTGCCAAGGGAAACCGTTGCGGCGTCGCCATATATACCTGCGCCATAGGCAGCGCATTTTTGATCCTGCGCCCCGTTCACAATTACAACATTTTTGGATAACCCCAATTCCTCCGCAACGCGTGGAGAAATTGTACCGATGGGGGTGCCGGCCCATTGGAGCATTGGCAGGAGATCGGCGGCGATATGGTTTTGCGATAAAATTTCCAAAGACCAATCCTGCCTGCCGATTTCGTAGAGCATCGTACCGGCGGCCATCGTGTGGTCGGTTACACAGCGCCCGCTGAGACGAAAGTTGATATAATCCATCGGAAGCATAAGCTTCCAAGTTTTCTCCATCCACTGTGGGCGGTGTGCCTGCAACCATAAAACTTTCGGCAAGGTATAGGTGGAGGAAAGACGCTTCCCGGTTATATGGTAATAGGCTGATAGGGACTGCTTATTCAGCAAAGATGCGGTTTCCGCAGCGGCGCGGGCGTCAAGCCAGCTGATTGCATGACAAAGCGGATTGCCGGCATGGTCCACCGGAACGACGGCGATTCCTTGAGAACTGACACTGATGGCGCGGATTTCTTGGATACAAGCGGGGCAGGCGGTAAGCGCGCGCTTGATCGTATCGACTACGGACGCGTACCAAAGGTTTGCGTCCTGCTCAATTTCCGTATCCGATTGTATAATCAGGGGGTATTCTGCGGTTGCAATGCACAGCATATTCAGTGTGTCGTCAAACACAGCGCTCCGGCAGCCACTTGTACCCAGATCAATGCTCAGAACAAGATTCATTTAGATTTATTCTCCCATGACCTGAACGATGACCGTACGCTTTCGAGCACGGATCTGGTCCCAGTCGCCAAAATAGATGCACCCAAATTCACCGAGCTGCAATTGGCTGTCGATAACCGGAATCGTAATGGAACGCCCCATAATTACCGAACGTAAATGCGCATCCGTATTCAGGCTCCAGGCAGCCAATTCATCGCGGTCCTTTGCAGCCAACTCGATGTGCTTTGCACAAGGATGCATGTACATGCCCTCATGGGTGCAGGTAGGAACGATTTTGCTCAAAACATCAACCAGATCTTGCATGATTAACTCTGTGCCCCAATAGGTTTTTCCATCGGAAAATTCCTGAATCTGAAGGCTGCAGGTCGTATGGCCGGTGTAAACCAGAACGGTACCGTTTTTCACGTTGGAGCGCGTCAAAATTTCGCGTACGATTTTCGTCACATCGTCAAATGTGGGACGTCTGTCGGATTGAACCTCGAATTTTTCATGATAAATGATCATACTTTCCCCTTTGCAACATTAATTATGAATGATTGACATCGTGCTGCGCGCGAAGCATTTCTCCGACCTTACCGCCGGAATGTGTCAACAGCAGATCTTCTTTCGTATACCCGTTATGATCCATAATGGTGAAGGCAATTGCGTCCCAAACGGCAATGATCGCCGTGCAGCTCGCCGAGGCACACATATCCCATCGGTCGGCTTCGTGTTCCACCTGCATTTTGAAATAGATGTCCGAATTTTTTGCCAGTATCGATGCGTCGTTCTGAGTCACGCCAATGATCTTTGCACCTTTTGCCTGGCATACTGGAATATAATTCAAGATTTCAGGTGTTGTGCCGCCTTTTGAAAAGAGGACGACCACGTCATCGCGCTGAATAGCGCCCATTCCGCCGTGAATCGAATTGGCAGGCGAGCAATAAAAAGCGGGAACTTCCACAACCGATAGCGTATGCGCAACACGGCGGGCAACTGTGCCCGATGTTCCGCAGCCTGCGGTAATAACCTTATGCCCCTGCGGTTTGACCGTTAGCAGCAAATCAATCACTTGTGCCGCCACACTTCGATCCAACAATTGCATCAGGTTTTTAATACCCATCCATTCAATCTGAAGGATTCGGTCGATAGATACGTCATATTTAGTCATACCATAAGCTCCTTTTTGCTAAAGATTACCGGGCGTTACTTAAGGGTGTTTTCGAATTTTACAAAAGAAGCGTTTGCGGCATATTGCTTTGCTATTTTTGTGCTGTCAATTCCAGATTCGCAGCCAGTACATCTGAAAATTCCCAACTTAAATGAATCAAAAAATCCAATTGAGGCGCAAAATTCTCCTATTGAAACACGCTCTAGCAAAATGAATACACCGGCTGCGGACGCGCGTCCCAGGCATCTCGCACGGCGGAAAGCATTTCCCGCACCATGGATTCCGGATCTTTTGCTTTCGCAATGCCGCTGGAAGATCCTGTCGCATCTGCCCCGGCGTAGATAATGCGATAGACGTCGTCTCCACTATAAACGCCGCCACCAACCAGTACGCCTATGTTAGGCTGCACGGATAAAACTGTTTTCATGGAAGTTTGCACATAGGAGGTATTACATGCAACGCCGGTTCCGATTAGCTCAGCAGGCTCTGTTATCATTAAATCCGGAAACATCTGCGCAACTGCCTTCGTTTCCACAATGGAATCGGCACAAGCGATGGTCAACAGATCCAGAGACCGAGCGCGGCGGATCGTATTGCATAATACGGAAACGGGAAGCGGCTTCTCCACGTGGTTTAACATTACGCCTGCTGCACCTGCAGATTTCACAGACTCCGCTAAAACGGAAGCAAGACCTCGGCCGACTTCGATATCGTCCATATGCGGCGCAAAAACCAAGAGGTTTTTTGTTGTATTCGCAACTTGAGATATTTGAACATAGGGTGTCGTGAAGATAACGGTAACGCCATATTTAACGGCAGCCTCATCGGCAATCCGCGCCAAATCAAGTATTTGGTCGCCATATAAATAATTCTTTGGTCCAATTTCAAAAAACGGTGATTTGATTTGCAATTGCCTAACCATATTGCCCTCCATCATATGTATCAAATACATCGCTGCAAGTATACCAATCACATCTATAATTGTCAATGCAGGATTATGCAAAACGTAAATATTTAATTACGTATATAAACGTATAGACTATTGTTTAAGCATTGAAATAATAAATATAGAAATAGAAGATGTGGAGAAGTACGGATAAAGGCAACAAAAAACCGCCCATTAACGAGCGGTGGTTGCAGGCAATGAAATAGCCGTCAGACCGTAATTACGCGGATGCCAAGTCGCTCAATTTCGCGCAGTACCTTTTCGTTTTCTTTTGTGCAGTTGGTTACAATCGTATCAAACGCAGTGATGTCAGCGATATGCGCGAAGGTTACTTTTCCAATTTTCGAATCGTCCGCAATCAAGATACGTCGCTTTGCCTGAAGAATCATTTGCCGCATGATAAAGTCCTCCACGTGGTTATAAGAGGTTGCGCCACCGTGTATGTCGATCCCATCGATGCCCATAATCAACTTATCAGCCGTGTATTTGGTCAATTGATCGTTCACATCGTCGCCAACCGTTATCTGCATATCGCTGTCAAAACGTCCTCCCAGAAAAAAAGTAGTGATGTTGTGGCAGAAAGCAAGATCGTTAAAATGCGAGAGGGAGTTGGTAATGACGATGAGGTTCTCCTTCGTTTTTAAAGCTTCACAGACATAGGAACAAGTGGAACCAGCACTGATAATGACGGAATCTCCCTCTGATACCAGATCTGCCGTGGCAGCCGCAATGCGCTTCTTTTCGGGCTTTTTCAAATTTCTGCGATCCGCAAAGCTGGCATTGTACTGGGACGTATAGTTTTTAATTGCGCCTCCGTGCACACGGCGGAGCAATCCTTCACGCTCTAATTCGTCTAAATCCTTACGGATGGTAACCAGGGACGTTTTCAATGCATCCCCAAGATCCGTTACTTTAATGGCGCCGTCACTTTCGAGATATTCCAAAATCGCCGCACGCCGCACGGCTTGATTTTTATCCCCAGTTATTGGTAGTTGCAAAGCCAACTCCTCCTAATAAGCATCTGATGTTCATTCATACGAAATAATAGTAGCTTATTTATATATATTAGCCGCATGCGCTTGGAAAAGTCAATAAGCGTTTTCGTTTCATAAAAACGGAAAGAGGAAAACAATGCTTGGTTACCAGTTAATACGGAAATCAGCCATAAAGGAATGATGCAGGGCAAACGCCGGTTTCTTTGCTAACGTGAGACAACGATCTCTAAACATTACGAAATAAGTTCGTTACATGCATCTGATTACGATAACTATCGTATTCAAGCGTTAATAGAGAAATATAATTACATTAGAAAGCTTGCTTTTGTATTCGTGACACCAAAATGTATTCATGATACGGCTATAGTTCAAAAAAAGCTATTGACAAGGCATATTCAACATACTATAATTACAACATTAAAAGAAACATTAAAATAATAATATAGTAACAAAACGAAAGTATCATATTTTGCAAAGCAATAGGACGATTCAAATTAAGCTTTATCTTTTCGGCAATCATGTCGAATGAATAAAAGGAGGAAATAGAGAAATGAAAAGCACAAAACTATTGGCGCTTATCTTTGCAGTGGCACTCGTCGCGGCCTTTGCATTGACCGGTTGCGCAGCCCCTGCGGCAGAAACTCAGGCAGTTGCACCAACGACTGAGGAATCGACTGCACCCGTTGCGGAAGAAACGGTTCCCGCAGGTGATAAGAAGGTCATTGGCATTGCTATCTATTCCATGGGTGCGGACTCCTGCGTTGCGCTGGTGGCCGACGCGAAGGCTGCTGCCGAAAAGTTGGGCTGGGAAATTGTACTGATGGATGCCAACGGTGATCCTGCTACACAGGCTGACCAGATGGCAACTCTGGTATCTCAGGGCGTAGATGCGATCTTCCTCAATCCAACGGACACCACCTCGCTAATTCCTTCTATCCAGGCGGCGATTGACGCAGAAATTCCCGTTGTTGCGGGCGGCATGGAAATGGATCAGGAAGCAATGGACAAAATTCTGTTTTTTGCCGGTGTTGACGACTACAGCTTTGCTTATAGCGGATGTAAGTGGATTGCCGACAAGTTCAATGGTCAGAAGGCAAAGGTTGCATTGGTCACCGGACCTGCAGGCACAGACCCCACCAACAAGACTGTGAAAGCCATGGAAGACTGCGCAGCAGGCACGGACATCGAATATGTCGGTTCCTTTGATGGTGAATGGGACAGTGCAAAGGCTATGGCCATCGCTGAGGATTTGATGGTGAAATATCCTGATCTGGACGCGATCTATTGCCAGGACCATGTAATGGCATTGGGCGTTGCATCGGCCATTCAGGATGGCGGCAAGGGTGATCAGGTTGCAGTTGTGGGCGCATGCGGCATCACGGATTATTTAAAGTATGTTGAAGACGGAACGGTCAATTGCTTCAGCTATGCACTGCTTTACGAATGCGGCGGTTTTGCGATTGAAACGCTGGCGGACTACTGGACAAACGGTACCGAACTGGCTAGAAAATACTATGCAGTCCCCGTGGTCGTCACAGCTGAGAATGCTGCCGAAGCAAAGACGGTATCTTTTGATTTCCTTCCTGCGAAGTAACGATTTATCGGACATACTGGTGAAACATCAATACAGATTATAACCTGACACAGCAACATGGCATTGCGGAGTGGGGCGTGGTTGCCCCGCTCCCACAATCCGTAAGAATCTGATTTAGAAACCAAGTCACTTTCGGCTTAACATAAATATTTCACAGGATTGGGATGGAGTATTATGGATAAAAATGTTGTATTGTCCCTGCAGGGAATCGGAAAATCATTTCCAGGCGTTCGAGCCTTAGATGGCGTATCCGTCGATTTTTATGAAGGAGAAGTCCATTCAATCGTCGGTGAAAACGGTGCAGGAAAATCTACGCTTATGAAAATACTAAGCGGCGTTTATTCCCTGGATGAAGGGAAAATTTTTATTAACGGCGCTCAGGAAAAAATAAAGAGCCCATTAGACGCGTTGAACAAGGGACAGAGCATTATTTTTCAGGAATTCAATTTAATCAACGCACTTTCCATCACGGAAAATATTTTTCTCGGGCGGCTGTCAAATGACAACGGCCTCTGGATCGACTGGAAAACAGCAAATCGGAAGGCTGCCGAATTGATGAAGCAGGTCGGATATGACGTAGACCCAACAATGCTCATTAAGGATCTTTCCGTTGCGCAAAAGCAGATGGTGGAAATTGCAAAGGCGTTGTCCTACCACTCAAAGATCATTATTATGGATGAACCTTCTGCAACCCTGACCTCAACGGAGGCAGAGAATCTCTTTAAAATCATCGACGATCTTCGAAAGGAACATGTCACCGTCCTCTATATTTCCCATAAGCTGGAAGAAGTGCTGCGCATAAGTGACCGAGTATCGGTCATGCGCGACGGCCATCTAATCAGCACTCGAAATGTGGCGGATGTTACGCAGAAGCTCATCATTGAGGATATGGTCGGCAGAACGGTTGACCAGGAATATCCCCGCCGCCAAGCATTGGCAATCGATAATGTCGAAGTGGTTTTGGAAGCTAAAAACCTAAATCGCCGTAACGCATTTCATGATATCAGCTTTCAGCTCAAAAAAGGCGAGGTATTGGGACTTGCTGGGCTAGTTGGCTCCGGCAGGACTGAGATCGTCCGTGCAATATTTGGCGCTGATAAATTGGAAAGCGGTGCACTTTTTATCAAGGGGAAGAAGGTGAAGGTGACTAGCCCAAGAGACAGTATTAAAAACGGACTTGCACTGCTGACCGAGGATCGAAAGCAGCAGGGGCTGCTCTTGCAAATGGCGCTCTCTAAAAACACATCTGCAGCAAATCTGGGGGTACTCACAAAATTTGGATTTCTCAACAGAAAAGAAGAAAAACGCGTTTGCAAAAACTATATCGACGTGCTTTCCATCAAGACGCCTTCCTCGGAACAGAGGGCCATCCATCTTTCGGGCGGCAATCAGCAGAAGGTTGTTCTTGCGAAGTGGCTATATGCAAACTGTGACATTATCATTTTGGATGAACCTACCAGAGGTATCGACGTAGGAGCCAAAATGGAGATTTATAATCTGATTAATAGCCTTATTGCGGAAGGAAAATCGATTATAATCATTTCTTCCGAACTTCCTGAGCTGCTTGCTATGAGCGATCGCGTACTGGTCATCTACGAAGGACGGGTGAGAGGCGAGCTAACCGGGGACGAGATTAGTGCGGAAAATGTCATGCAGACCATTCTGCGGAAATAGAGGTGCAAAATGAGTCATTCAAAAGTCAACCATAAAAACAGTGCCTTTGGAAAAATTACGGACATATTGCCGGAATATGCATGCATCGCGGTGCTGGCACTGGTTCTAATCGTCGCAAGCATTCTGTCACCGGCTTTCTTCAGCGGGACGAATCTACAGAATGTGTTAAAGCAAGGCGCCGTCTTGGCCGTGTTGGCAACGGGCATGGGGTTTGTACTCATCTCCGGCTGCATCGATCTTTCGGTCGGCATCAATATGGCAATCTGTGCGTTGGTATCCGTCGTATTGCAAAAATATGTTGGAACGGCGCTGTCCATCCTCGCTGCCATTCTTGTCGGGATGTCCATCAGTAGCATCAATATGTTCATTATCTATATCACAAAGGCTCGCGCTATAGAGATTATGATGATAACTTTCGGCTTAAAAATGGCCTATCGCGGCCTTGCACAGGCCGTCACCGGAAACGCAGCGTTTCGCGAGGAAACATCAGACTTCTTTCGTTCGCTGGGCAAAGGGATGACCTTCGGAACCGTCCCCAATATTGTGATTGTCATGGCGGGCGTTTGCATTGTGCTGGGAATTGTTCTTGCAAAAACGAAGTTTGGTCGTCAGGTCGTCAGTGTTGGCGTCAATCCGGAAGCAACGCGCCTTTCCGGCACAAGCGTCACCAAAACCCGCTTTCAGGCATTTTTGATCTGTGGCGCCTGCGCAGCAATTGCCGGCATACTCCTTGCGTCCAGAACCATGGCCATCAAGGCACTTTCGGGCGACGACTATGAAATGCAGGCCATGAGTGCGCTGGTCATTGGCGGATTTGCGGTGTTTGGCGGGTTTGGCAGCGTGTGGCGCGTAGTAGTCGGTGTTTACGTGTATTCAATCATCAGTAATATTCTGAACCTGGTGGGCGCTGGTGCCTTTGAGCAAAAACTTGCACAGGGCGTTATCCTGATTCTTGCTGTTTGGATGGATGTCTACCTCAGGGTAAAGCGTTCGGGAGGAAAATAAAAATGGAAAGCAACAAAGTGGTCTCTTTTTTCAAAAATCGAAAATCGCTGCTCATTTTATTTGCGATTGTGACGATTGCTGCCGTATCATCTCCGCGATTTCTGACGGTTCCGAACATTCAAAATTTGTTTTTACAGGTTGCCATTCAGGGAATCGTGGGATTTGGCATGACGTTTTGTCTCATTGCCGGTGAGTTCGATATGTCTGTTGGATCCGTATTAACGCTTGCCGGTATTGCGTTTGCAAAGCTGATTCCCAGCATTGGCGTTTTCCCGGCGGCCATTCTGGCGTTAGCACTGGGCGCGCTGGCCGGCCTGATTAATGGGACTTTGATCGCATCCTTGGGATTGAGCTCATTCATCGGTACCCTCGGTACCATGTATACATTCAAGGGCATCGCGCTGATGATGAGCAACGGTGAGCCGACTAGGGTTTCCGATCCCGCGGTGATTGCGCTAAGCCAGTTCAAGATTGCTGGGTTTACGGTATTTCCCTTTATATTCATCTTGGTTGGTCTAATCTGCGGATATATACTCATGCGTACACGTTTTGGCCGGAATATATACGCAACAGGCGGCAACATGGAAGCTGCAAAAAATTCTGGCATCAATACAACCTTCTATAAGATCATGTCGTTTGTCATCGTTTGCGTGTCTGCTGCGTTTGCTGGCATTTTGCTCACGGCGCGGCTGCAATCGGCAACACCCATCGCGGGCGATGAATTGAACCTGGTCGTTGTTTCCAGCATTATCATTGGCGGAACGAGTCCAGCCGGTGGCATCGGTAGCATTCAAAAGAGCTTTGTCGGGCTGTTGATTATGGGTATTGTATCCAACGGGCTGGATCTGGTGGGCATTTCGGGGTATTACCAACAGGTGGTACAAGGATTCATGACCGTTGCCATAATTGGTGCGGCAAGCTTTGCAAATTATCGAAAGGTAAATGCGCTGTAAGCAGCAGGGAAGGAACGGATCATCCTATGGGCAATGATGTTTTTCAGTTTGCGCCACATCAGTCTCTGCCATTTCGGGATGCAGAGATCATGCACAAATGCAGAGCGATGGGTGAAGAAGACTATCTGGCACTGAACAAAACAAGACCTAACTGGCATCTGCAAATCGTAGAAGACGATTTTCTTTGGTGGATCTGGGCTACCGACATGTTTAAACGGATTCAGCAAAGCGATGAGCGGAATGAAAAATGCGTAATGCTTCTGCCAAATCCCGCCGCAATTTATAAAAACGTTGCTTACCTGATCAATCAGTTTCATGTCAGTTGCCGCAATCTCATCATTTTTACGATGGATGAATGGGCGGATGAGACCGGCCGTATTGCTCCGCTGAATTATCCGGCTGGTTTTACAAATGCATTTTTTCGGTTTTTTTATCAGGAAATCTTACCGGAACTTCGGCCAAAAATGGAAAACATCCATTATCCAACCAATGCCAATATCGGGGCATATTCGCGAATGATCGAGGACGAAGGGGAAGCCGATATCATGTATTCGGGGTGTGGCTGGAGCGGCCACTCCGCGTTTATTGACGCGGTATCCCAGTTCGGTGTTGACGGCGGTATGGTTCTTTCAACGGCGGAATGGGGCAAGCTTGGTGCGCGCGTATCGGATTTACATTTGTTAACGCTGGCGCAAAACTCCCTCCATGCAAGCTTTGGTATGAGCGGAGATATTGCATTTGTGCCGCCAAAAGCGGCAACCATCGGACCGCGCGATATTTTACACTGCAAAAAGATTATGGAGATACACTTCTTTACGGTTGGCAACACGGATATTTCCTGGCAACGGTTCATGTCCCGCTTGGTATGCTTTGGGGAGGTAACGCCGCTGGTTCCGGATTCAGTGGTGCAGCGTTGCAATGCGGATGTGTACATTACAAGGCAGATTGCGATGCCAATCGTATTCGACAGCGATCGCCAATATCGATAGGGGAGGCGTGATATGTCTGCAATACGGGAGTGGTATGGGCTCTATAGCCTGATCTACAATTTTATGGAGGACGAGTTTGGCTATGAGGCACTCGTTGATTACTGGAGGTATATCGGGGAAAAGGTCTATTCGGATGAGGCAGACCGGTTTCGCACCGGGGGGATGCCTTATATACGGGACTATTTTAAAAGCAGGATCGAAGTGGATGATGGCATTGCCACATTTGATGTGGATGAGCATCATGTTGTCGTGGATATTCAGAAGTGCCCGGATTATATCTGGCAAAAGTACTTTGATGTAAATGGCTTCACGCTGCCAAGACCACATTATTTCCGAGTGTATGAAGTGATTTATGCAATGGTGGCAGAAAAGGCTGGGCTTGATTTTTCAATGCTCCGATATGACGAAACAGGCAAGCTAAAATTTGAATTTCGAAAGCCAGAGGGGAGGACGGCGATATGACGACGCAGGATTTTATTGCTTCCTATAATAAAACCTTCGATTACATTGAAGATCGATATGGCACGGAGATGCTGCAGAAGTTATGGAAGAAAATCTCTGACCACTGGTGTGTTCACTTCGAGGATTGCATTCGCAGGGACGGACTTGACGGTTGCGTGGAATACTGGGGCGGCGACGCAGGCACATTAGAACGAGAGCAGGCGGGCTGCAAAATTGCCATGAAGGACGGCGTGTTCTCCATCATCATGGAGCGGTGTCCTTCCGTGGATGAGGTGCGTAGCAGAGGGCAGGAGCCACATGTTGGCAAGCTGACCTATTGCGATCACTGTGCAGCGTTATATCCGCCCATTCTTGCCAAATATGGGCTGAAAATGACCATCGAAACCTTCTATCATCCCGATGGCCGCTGTGTTGGACGCTGTAACAACTACATTATCAAAGAAAGCAAATGATTAGGAGGAAATAGCAATGAGTAATCTGTTCCGTGATTTTAAGTTTCAACCCCATAAGGATCTTCCATTCCGGGATGTTTCTGTGCTTGACCGATGCCGGCTGAAGAAGGAGGAAGACTACCTGGCTTTGAATCTGACGCGACCAAATTGGAAGCTTTCAATTGTTGATGACGATTTTATCTGGTATGCATGGCTGACGGACATGGTCAAGAGAATCAAGGACAGCGACGAAAAGAATGAAAAGTGTGTGATGATTTTGCCCAATCCGGCAGGTATCTATAAACGGGTTGCCTACCAATGCAACCAGATGAACATCAGTTGTCGCAACCTTATCATATTTACAATGGATGAATGGGCGGATCAAGACGGAAATATTGCGCCGCAGAGCTATTCGGCTGGTTTCACCAATGCGTTCTTTCGCTTTTTCTATAACGAGTTGAATCCCGAGCTGCGTCCAAAAATGGAAAACATTCATTTTCCGACCAACCAGAATATCGATCATTACTCTAAGATGATTGAGGACGAAGGGGAAGCCGACATTATGTATTCCGCATGCGGTTGGTCCGGACACGCGGCATTTATCGATGCCGTGCCAGAATTTGGCGTCAATGGCGATGACGTGATCCCCGTTGAAGAATGGGTAAAGATGGGTGCGCGCATCAGTAGCCTGCATCTGCTCACCCTGGCCCAGAACTCGTTGCATGCCAGCTTTGGCATGAGCGGCGATATTGGGGTTGTGCCGCCCAAAGCCGCCACGATCGGGCCGCGTGACTTTGTAAAGGCCAAGCATGTATTCGAATTTCATAATTTTTTAATTGGCAACACGGATATTAGTTGGGAAAAGATGATGTCCCGCCTGGTCTGCTTTGGACCGGTTACACCGCTTGTTCCCGATTCCGTGATTCAGCTTTGCAATGCTGAGGTATATATCTCTCAATTGTTTGCTGCGCCTATCAATATCGATTCTGACCGACAGTATAGATAACGGAGGAAATGAAAAATGGCAGCAATTAGAGAATGGTATGGTGGTTATTCCATCATTTACAGATGGTTTGAAGACAACTTTGGTTACGAGGGGTTGGTTGATTACTGGCATTATATCGCTAAGGAAGTTTATTCAGAATTAGCCGAAGAATTCAGGCGTGGCGGCCTTCCCTATATACGCAATTATTTTCAGGAGATCATCGAGGCAGATGAAGGACGCGTACAATTTGAACAGACGGAGGGCGCATTAGCCGTTGATATCTTAGAATCTCCCGATTATATCTGGCAGATGCATTATGATCAGGGATATAGCATGCCTAGAGATCATTATTATAAATCCTATGAGACCATCTATGGCGATGTTGCCGCCATGGCCGGCATGGGCTTTGAGATGCTGCGGTACGATAAAGACGGCAAGCTGAAGTTTCAGTTTACAAAGCGGAGGGCATAAGAGATGACCATACGTGATTATATTGCGGCTTACAACAAAACATTTGGCTATGTGGAAGAGAAATATGGCGTCGATATGTTAGGAAATCTGTTTTCTACCATTTCAAAGGAGTACTGCACCCATCTGGAAGAGTATGTGCGTGAATCCGGCGTGGAAGGATGCCAGCGCTATTGGGGTGGCGACAGCGGAACGTTGTCCCGTGAGAAGATCGATTTTCGAACCTATATGGAAGACGGTGTCTTCCATGGGCAAATTCGCAATTGCACTTCGGTTGGTGATGTGCGTAGCCGCGGACAGGAGCCGCATGTAGGCAAGCTAACCTATTGCGATCATTGCCAAGCGCTGTATGGGCCGGTCTGCGCAAAATATGGCGTAGAGCTGCTCTTTACGCCTGAGTATCTTCCGGACGGCACCTGCGCGGGCAATTGCACGTGGTATGCCAAGAAGGCCGGAGGAAAATAAATGCTCGCAATCACAAATACAAAGCTGATTTTAGAGGACAGTATTCTTCCAGATGGCGTTTTGCTGATGGACGAAGATCGGATTTTGTGCTTCGGTCCTGCCAGCAAGGTTAATATCCCTGCGGATGCTGCTATCATCGATGCCCATGGGAACTATACGGCTCCTGGCTTTATCGATGTGCATTGTCACGGCGGGAATGACGTATTTTTCTATGAGGATCCGTTGAAAGCAGCAGAGATGTTTTTGCCACACGGTACGACCACATTGCTTCCGGCGCTGTATCAGTCCATGACATTTGAACAATATCTGATGGCCATTGATCGGATACGCGCAGTCATGACCCAAGGTGCCGGGCGGATCATCGACGGGTTTTATATGGAAGGCCCATTCATGAATCCAAAGTATGGCTCCGACGCAAACAATGTCAAGTGGCATGGGTCAATTGACGAAAAGGTGATGCGTGAGCTTGTGGATTATGCCGCCGGGGATGCTCGCGTCTGGTGTGTCGCGCCGGAGCGGGATGACATTGAGATGTTCTGCCAATATGCCAAGCAGGTTAATCCCCAAGTGGTATTTTCGATGGGGCACACTGAGTGCAAGCCTTATATGGCCTATCGGCTGAAGAAATACGGATTACGGAATCACACACACCACTGCAATGCAACCGCAGTCATCAATCCAATCATTCCTAGCAACACGGGGATTCGGGATGTTGGGCCGGACGAAGCCTGTCTTTATGATGACGACATGTATGCGGAACTGATTGCGGATTCCAGAGGAATTCATGTCAAGCCACATATGCTGCGTCTGGTGGTAAAGGTAAAAGGATTGGATCGCGTAATTTTGATTACCGACCATTTTCCTTCTGATTGTGCCAATCCAAAGGGCGAAATTATGGGCGGTACCAAGGCTCCGGATCTGGGGTACGATGAGCAGGGCTGGGTTTGTGGCAGCCGCATGACCATGGATGTAGCCTGCAGGAACATGATGTTGCATACCGGTTACGGGCTCTGCCATGTGGTGAAGTTCGCGAGTCTGAATCCCGCGCGCATGCTGGGCATAGACGATAAGGTGGGCAGTATCGAGAAGGGCAAACTGGCCAATCTCGTGATTATTGACGATATGATCCATGTACAGAAGGTTATTTTTCATGGTGAAATCGTACCGGAATAAACGAACCTGCATTTTTATTTAGCTGTGCGCACAGAATCATTTGACGCTGTGCGCATGGCTTTTTTGGGGGATCTGAGTTGCTATTCGCGCCATGAAATGCTATACTAAAAAAAAATTAAAGGGCGAGAAGAATGAAAATTGCGATTGGCAGCGACCACGGCGGATTTGAATTAAAGGAAACGCTGATTCCCTATATTATGGAACTGGGATACGAAATTAAAGATTTGGGTTGCTACGAAAAAACTTCCTGCGATTATCCGGACTATGGATTTGCAGTAGGTGAAGCTGTGCGCGACGGTGGTTGCGAACGGGGCATTGCCATTTGCTCTACCGGGATCGGGATCAGCATCTCTGCTAATAAGGTGGAGGGCATTGGCTGCGCTTTGTGTACCAATGCGTTCATGGCAAAGGCCGCAAGAGAAACGTGCAATGCAAACGTACTGGCGCTTGGCGGACTTGTAACCGACAAGAACACGGCAAAGGAAATCGTCAGGACATTTTTAGGCGAATAATTTTGTTTCGGGTTGAGCGTTTACATAGAACCATATTGGATTGGTTTGTTTCGCTTTTAATTCGGGATGCACGAACGAATGAAGGACTGATCAGTACGCACGTTATCGATAACGGCGGTTTGGAAAATATAGATGATAAACAAGTGTGATACCGAAAAACCCAGAACGATTTGCGTGATCAATGGATCGCCCAAGGGCGATTATAGCATCACGATTCAAACAGTGCTGTACTTGCAGAAGACATTTCCCTCGTGTGATTTTACTATTTTAAATGTCGGACAACGCATAAAAGCATATGAAAAGAACATGGATGGCGCAGTAGCCGCAATCCTTGCCGCTGACGTGCTGCTGTTTGCCTATCCGGTGTATACCTTTGTTGCGCCCTATCAACTGCATCGATTTATCGAACGACTCAAAGAACAGAGTGTAAGGCTGACCGACCATTATGCCGTGCAGCTGACCACCTCCAAACATTTTTATGATGTGACCGCGCATAAATACATCGAACAGAACTGTTATGACCTGGGGCTCAAGTATCTTGGCGGTCTGTCTGCCGATATGGATGACCTGTTGACTGAGCAGGGCAGAGAAGATGCGGTTTCCTTCTGGAAATTCATGCTTACGTGCATGGATTACGACCTGTATAAGACCGCACCGGGATGCGTGACAAAGCCTGTCGTTGCCTACCGCGCGTGCCTTAGCCCCGTGGAAAAACGAATGGGCTTCGATCCTGTGATCGTGACCAACTGCCAACCGGATGATGAGAGCCTGCAACAGATGATCATGGATTTCAAAGCGGTCTTTCCCTATGCAACGCGTGTGATCAATATTGCAGACTATCCGTTTTCCGGTGGGTGTCTGGGTTGCTTCAATTGCGCCGCTGACGGAAAATGCGTTTACAAGGACGGCTTTGACCTCTTTTTGCGTGAGCAGATCCAAACGGCAGACGCAATGATTTATGCGTTTTCCATCAAGGATCATTCCATGGGTGCATCGTTCAAACAATATGACGATCGGCAGTTCTGCAATGGACACCGAACCGTAACCATGGGGAAACCCGTTGGTTATCTGGTCAACGGGGACTATGCGGCGGAGTTCAATCTGCAAATGATTCTGGAAGGCCGCAGCGAGGTCGGACATCAGTTCCTTGCAGGCGTGGCAACCAGCGCGGATGAGATTCGGAAGCTCTCTCATACGTTGGACTATGCGTTAACCAATAAGCTGCTTTTGCCGCAGAACTTTCTCGGCGTTGGCGGCATGAAAATTTTTCGCGATCTCATCTATGTCATGCGGGGACTCATGAAGGCGGATCATCAGTTTTATCAGGAACATGGCATCTATGACTTTCCACAAAAGAAGATCGGTACGATCCTCAAGATGAAATTGGTCGGTTGGCTGGCCACGAACCGAAAACTTAAGGCAAAAATGGGCAACCGTATGAACGAGGGCATGATCGCACCCTATCAAAAAGTAATTAAATTGCAGGAGATTGCTGTGAAAGCGGATTCACACTGTCAAGCATCCAAGGCTTGAACCAAGGATTGAGCGCTACAAGCGCGAATTCATGGTAAGGGATGTCGATTCGCTACCGCTAAGCAAGGCGTAACATTCGGAGAAACTTTTGCCAGAAGGAATCCATCACCGTAACACTGCATTCAGCGGCGGCAAAACCGTCCCTCGAAGCACAGGTGATTACGGCGGTACCCGGGCCAACCGCTCGTACGGTACCATCCGCATCGATGGTGACCACCTGTTCGTTGGAAGACGACCATACCACGCTGCTATCAGCTGCATCTGCGGGCAGCACCGTAGAATGAAGTTGCACAGTTGCTTTGTTTTCAAGTTGCAATCTGGCAGGATCAAGCGTACAGGATGCAACCGGAATGAGCGTGGGCAGCGTTTCATCCTCCAGCAATTCTCCGCAGAACTGGCAGGTGCGGTGCCTGTATCCATCTACGCGATAGGTCGCTTGCTGGACGATCTCCCAATCCCCGGCAAGATGCGCCGGAGCGGTATATTTGTCCAGATAGGCGTAGCCGCAGGTTTGGCAGGTATAGGTGGTATAACCGAAGGCGGTGCAGGTCGGTTGCGTCACGACTTCATCGTACTGCGGATTGCTGCAAGTTTCCGGAAGCAGTGGACGATCGTATATCGTAGATTCGTTGCTGATAAAATGGATGGTTGTGTTTTTTGACAACACGGCCATCTTATTCAGTCGCTCCCCAATGTAGGGACGGCAGTAGGCGCGCCGATCGTCACTGTGTTCAAAAAAAGATATGGTCGCATCGACCGAGCAGTTTTTCACATAGCCCCTGTGATTGAGATCTTTCGGATGAATATGATCCATGCCCACAAGACCACCATTATGCACATAGCCATGCACGGAGGCATATCCGTTGAGCAGCACGGTGCAATGATCGATGTCCGTATATCCGCACGCCAGCACGCCGCCTAAGAATTCTTCGCACTTGATTGCCTCGTTGCCATCCACGAGCGTCAGCGTTACATCCACGCTAGAATCAAAAATCGTGCCATGTCCATACCCCGCAATGCCGGCAATGCCGCACATCCGATTGGTCATGGCCAGATAGATGCGCCCGACGACGCTGCATCCTGATATTTCAGTATTGGCCGTATACCCCGCAATACCGGCTGCAAAGCAATTTTGATCGGTTGTAATATGAATATCCACATTCAGCAAGTTGAGGTTGCGGATGATGGCGTTTTTTGCATTGGCAAACAGACCTGCAAAATAGGTTGAATACCCTTTATGATTGCCATCGAAGGTTTTGTCAGGCGTGGCATTGGGCCGCTCAATGACCAGATTATAGAGGGTATGGCCGCCGCCTTCAAACGTACCATGAAAATTCATCGGTTCCCATGGTATGTCCTGCAGGTCGATATCGGCCATCAAACGATACGATCCTTCGGGGTTTGCCGCCATGGCTGCTAGACCGGCGCGGTCATAGATTTCAATTTCCGATTGTCCCGCACCGGCAGCGGCAAGCGCCGGACACCCTCCGTATAGCAGCAAACCAATACATAGCACTGCGGCGATCCATTTGTTTTGCATATTGTTCCCTCGGTTCTTTGCATGAACATTTTCCATTGGTTAAATATTATATCATATCTGTCCGATGGTTCCGACTATAATCGAATTTTCTTACAGGTCATGCTGTGTATGGCGCGAAATAAGTTGTGCGAAAGGGCTCGAAAGCAAAATCGTCGAACCGCTATACTTATGTACATTCAGTCATTCTCGCTGGATTGCTCGATTGCGCATACTCCTGATTCATCAACAATATGCGCGACTTAGGCAAAGACGTTCTTGTTGACGAAGGAGATAAAATGTGCAAAAATCCAGCAATGAAGAAAGTGTATATTTTATTTATAACGCATATGGATCGTGCATAATATACGGGCTCTATCTGCATAAAGACCGATCTAAACGATTAACTTTTGAAATACAAAAACAGATCATGTTCTTAAAAAAGCTTGTGTGCCATTGTAAACGATTGGACACGTTTTAATTTTGATGATTTCCTCAACCCATATGCTTCAGAATTTTGCACAATGGCCGCTACGCATCGAAAACGTGCAAATGGCTATCAGGAAAGAACCTCGTATTCTATTGTTTGATTTGCAATCCCAAGGTATGGTTCTTTCGTAAAAAAAAGAATAGAAGAGGGGTGTCCTTTGCAAACCCCTAAAATGGGCAGCCACGTGTAAACTGAAAAGGACACGGATCGATTGCAGGATGGGCAGATGGATCAGTTTTGCGCAATTGTGTAAAACTGAAGCAAGGGATGTTGCATCCAAGATAGCGGAATGCAAGGGCTAAACCTGGTTTCAACCAGCATAAGTGGATGGTTTGACAAGGCATATCAAAAATTAGTATAATTGAACAAATAAATAATAAGAAAGGACTATCCAGATGGATAAACCTACACTGGAAGAACTGTTTTTGAACAATCCTGTGATTGCTTCGGTCAAGTGTGAAGAGGATCTTCAAAAATGCTTGCAGAGCAATGTGGAATTTGTTTTTATTCTATATGGAAATCTGATCGAAATCGTATCGACAATCGAAAAGATAAAGGAAGTCGGAAAGTTGGCCATGGTGCCGGTGGATCTGGTGGACGGGTTAAGTTCACATGATGCAGCAATCGATTATATCATAAAAAACACGCGTGCAGACGGCGTAATATCCACGAAAGCCAGCTTACTGCGATATGCAAAGGCGCAGGGATTGTTGACTGTTCAGCGGTTCTTTTTGCTGGATTCACGGGCTCTGGAGAACATTGAACGCCAATTGACCAACCAGTTTACGGATATGATTGAGATCATCCCGGGGCTTATGCCAAAGATCGTGAGAAAAATAGTTGCCATCAGTGAAAAGCCGGTGATTGTAGGTGGGCTGATATCCGACAAAGAAGATATTGTCGAGCTTCTTCGCGCGGGCGCAATGGGAATAACGACATCCAACGCGGAGTTATGGTTCATATAAATAGATGCAACCGATTGAGACGTGTAACAGAAGATGTTGTTCGGGATCGGTGCTGCGCAGTCACCGCTTAGGGTGACTCAACTTTCATCAAAAACCATTTTTAAGGCGTGGTTGATGCCGGTTCATGCCTAAAACAGGGCGGATTTGCGTTCTGCCGCGGCATGATGACTCGAACGCTGGAATATATTGGAACACGCCAGGAGACTGTTTTACGATAAATAATGCTTGACAATCTCTTTTGCGTATGCTTACAATAGTACGGTAAAGACGTGGTTCAGAGATTTTGAGTAACCAACTAGCGGCTTAATTTATTAGTTGCAAGTTGGTTCTTTTTTTATACTTTTTTTCAAAGGAGCGGCTATATGAGACGATTATTGATTGATACAGACACCGGATCGGACGATGTATGGGCGATTATTGCAGCGTTGCGTGCGGTGGCGGACATCCACGTGGAGGCAATCACCGTGGTATGCGGAAATGTTGCTTTGGATCGATGTGTTGAGAACGCATTGATTGCTGTAGAAGTTGCGGGGACCTATGCGCCGCCGGTTTATCGTGGTATGGCACGCCCGCTGCTGAAGGAAAAGCTGTTCACCAGTGAATTTGTTCATGGTAGTGATGGATTAAGTGAGATGAATTTGCCTCCACCGGAAATTCAGGCACGCAAGGAACATGCGATGGATGCAATCATCGCGCTCGTAATGGAAAATCCCGGACAAATCGAAATTGTCACGCTTGGGCCACTTACTAATTTGGCGATGGCATATCTAAAAGAACCTAAAATTGCGGAGAATATTAAAAAAGTATTTATCATGGGTGGCGCAGGCGCGGATCAGGGGAATGCAACGCCAGCCGCGGAGTTCAATGTCTATGTTGACGCAGAGGCTGCAGACATTGTTTTAAAGTCCGGTATGGAGATGCTGTGGGTCACGTGGGATACCTGCCGGGGAGAGACCTCCATCACACGCGAGGATCTTGCGGTTCTAACCGGCATGGGCAGCAGCATTGCCGACTTCTGTGTGCGCTGCACCGCCAGTCTCAGAGCATATGAATACAAAAAATACAACAATACGTTCTACGGCGTAATCGACAGCGTCATCATGATAGCGCTGCTCCATCCGGAAATTATGCAGAATGTGTATGCTGCATATTGCACCATCGAATTGCGTGGAGAATTGACATACGGACATTTTTCGATTGATAAACAGGGACAACTGCATCAGCCCAGCAACGCAACGATTTGTTCGTCTGTCGATGCCGCGGCATATAAGAGATACTTGTTCCAATTGTTGTCCGAATAAGGACAATCACCAAGGCAAGGCTACCTTAATGGTATTTTGCATAATTAATAAGGAGGAACTCTCATGAAATTGGCGAAAAAATGGATGACACTCATTGTGGTAATCGTACTGGCGGTAAGTGCGTTTGCTGGATGCAAAGCATCGACAGAACCCGTCAAAACCGAAGGCAAGTCAACACTTAAGGTTGGCATGATCAGCAACGCGACCACCGTGGACGATAAGTCGTTCAACCAGGCCACTTGGGAAGGCGTCAAAAAGGCTTGCGAAGAATACAAGCTTGAACACACTTACATGATTGCCAACAGCCCCACAACGGCGGACTTCATTGCGGAAATTGACAATCTCTACGATTCCGGTTATCGGCTGATCATCACACCAGGCTATACGTTTGCCAACGCTATCTTTGAGGCGCAGACCAAGTATCCGGACTGCAACTTCGTGATTCTGGACAGCCAGCCATCTTCTGCGGAAACCAGTGAAACCTTGATTGCCGACAACACTGCGGCAATTGATTTTGCAGCACAGCAGTCCGGCTTTATTGCGGGCGTTGCGGTTGCCGTGCAGCTCAAGGAAGGTGAGTGGGGCGCATTATTCGGACTGGATATTGTTCCGTCGCGTCTTTTCCTGACGGGCTTGTACCAAGGTGCAGAATATGCCAACAAGACTTACGGAACCAAGATCAATGCAAATTATGACAACGTTATTTGGTCCGGTTCTTTCAACGATGCAGCGCTTGGCCAGCAGGTTGCGGCGGCGTTGTACGAAAAGGGTTGCAACTTTGTATACTGTGCTTGCGGAATCACCACGTTGGGCGGATTCAATGAGGCGGTCGCCCGTAGAGAAAAGGGCGAGGACGTTTGGGCTGCCGGCTGCGATATGGACCAGTATGCAGATGGGCTGCTGTCGGATGGTTCTTCAGCCGTTTTGACTTCTACGATGAAGAACCTCTCCGTTTCCACCTACGATATGATCGTTGCCTGCTTCGAGGATAAATTCCCGGGCGGACAACTGGTGTACTACGATGTCAACAACGGCGGCGTAGGCATTCCTGAAAAGAACCCGAATCTGGGTGAGGAAGCACAAAAAGCAGCCCAAGATGCATTGGAGAAGATCAAGAGCGGCGAGATCGTCGTTGACACCAAGTGGGCCTACGAGGGCTAATCGGTAGACTGAATTCCTCTGGAAATTGCTTGAGGCGGAGGCTGCCGGTATCGAAAAGGGTACGACGCGCAAGAGATACCGGCAGCGCTTTTTAAGCAGGGAGTGAGCGAAAGGATTAGACGGATGAGGCAGGAAAATACGAAAGAATATGTCGTTGAGATGCATGACATTGTCAAGACGTTTTCCGACAAGAGGGCGAACGACGAGATTTCCATAGGGTTAAGGCATGGTGAAATCCATGCACTACTCGGTGAAAACGGAGCAGGGAAATCCACATTGATGAGCGTGTTATTTGGCATTTATCGCGCTGACTCAGGCAGAATCATTGTGCGCGGCAAGCAAGTCGAGATCACGAACCCAAATGTTGCAACAGAGCTTGGAATTGGCATGGTGCATCAGCACTTTAAACTGGTACCAACGTTTACCGTTACCGAAAACATCATACTTGGACTTGAACCGACACGGGGCATTTCCCTTGATATCAAAAAGGCGACTGAAAAAATCCGGCAGCTTTCTGAAAAGTATGGATTGGATGTCGATCCAAATGCAAAGATCGAGAACATTTCTGTTGGTATGCAACAGAGGGTAGAGATCATCAAGATGTTATATCGTAACGCTGAAATATTGATCTTTGATGAACCAACCTCGGTGCTGACACCAATGGAGATCCAAGAGTTGATAAAGATCATGCGCAGTCTGATTGCGGAGGGAAAGTCTATCTTTCTGATCACGCATAAACTGAAAGAAATTAAGCAGATCGCGGATGTTTGCACAATAATTCGATTGGGGAAAGTCATTGGAACCGTCGATGTGCAGGATACAACCGAGGAAGAAATGGCCAAGATGATGGTTGGCCACGATGTTTCCTTGGTGGTAAGCAAAGCAGAAAAAGAACCGGGCGAGCCGGTGCTGTCCGTGAAGGCGCTCAATGTGAAAAATGCGCGTGGGCATATGGGACTTAAGAACTTTTCCGTGACGGTTCACAGGGGCGAAATCGTTGGAATTGCAGGTGTGGACGGAAACGGGCAGGCAGAATTGGTTGACGCCATCACGGGGTTGACAAAGGTCGAGGGCGGCGAGATTATGCTCAACGGGACATCGGTTCTGAATATGCGGATTTCAGAAAGAATTGATAAAGGCTTGTCACATATTCCGGAGGATCGCCAAAAGCGTGGGCTGGTGTTGGAGTTTCCGATCCATGACAACGCGATTTTGGGCGTACAGAGAAAGCGACCGTTTTCTAAGCGGGGACTGCTGGATAAAAACGCGATTACGGCACATGCACAGGAAATCATCGCTCATTACGATGTGCGCACAAGCAATGGCGAGCAGTCGACGGCGCAGAGCCTTTCCGGTGGCAATCAGCAGAAGGTGATCATTGGCAGAGAAATTGAGAAGGGTTCGGATTTGATCATTGCGGTACAGCCGACGCGCGGCTTGGACGTAGGCTCGATTGAATACGTTCATAAGCGGATCGTTGCGCTACGCGACAACAACAAGGCGGTGCTGCTGGTTTCCTTGGAACTGGATGAAGTATTACAGCTGTCGGATCGGATTATCGTTTTATATTCCGGCGAAAGCATGGGCGAATTGGAAGCGAAAAAGACGGATGAAAACGAAGTAGGCTTGCTGATGGCGGGTATCAGAAAGGGGGGTGATCCCAATGGAAACTAAACGTAGCAATCGCAGCGGTTCAAATGGTGCGCTGATTGCTTCCCTCGTTGCGATCCTGATGGGATTGATTGCCGGCAGCATATTGATGCTGGTGAGTGGCATGGATCCGATCAAAGGCTATGGATTCCTGTTCAAGGGCGGACTGATGAGCGTTTCCCGCATTGCCAATACCATCGCCTATTCTGCACCGCTGATCCTAACAGGGCTGTCGTTGGTACTTTCGTTCCGAACCGGCCTTTTCAACATTGGCGCGTCTGGACAAATGCTGATGGGCGGGTTGGCGGCTCTTGCGGTGGGCAACTGGCTGGCACCTACCGGTATGTCCAAAGCGATCCTTCTTCCTATTGTATTGATGTCGTCCATGCTCGGTGGCGCAACATGGGGTTTTATTTCGGGTATTTTGAAGGCGAAGTTCAATGTCAACGAAGTGGTATCCTGTATCATGCTCAACTGGTGTGCATACTGGATTGTCTACAACACCGTTTTCGATCATTTTAAATCCGCGACCATCGATTCCCAGTCAGTGTCATTTCCGGCTGCAGCAAACCTAAAGGTTGAAGCACTGACAAAAGCAACCGGTGGTTCACAACTGAACCTTGGCATACTGATTGCGATACTTGCAGCGGTAGCGATACTTTTCATTTTAGAAAAAACCATACTTGGATACGAAATGAAGGCAGTTGGATTCAATAAATATGCTGCGGAGTGCAACGGAATCAACGTGGAAGGCAATGTCATCAAATCAATGACGATTTCAGGGCTACTGGCCGGTCTTGCCGGTGCTGCATGCTATGCTGGTTATAACACAAACATGCAGATTGGCGTATTGCCCAGCCAAGGGTTTGATGGAATTGCGGTTGCCATCTTGGCGGGGAATTCGCCGATCGGTACCATATTTGCCGCGCTGTTTTTAAGCGTTTTGCATACGGGGAAAGGGTTTATGAATTCGATGGCTGGCATTCCACCAGAGATTGCGGATGCGATCATTGCAATTATTATCTATTTCTCTGCAACCAGCAAATTGATCCAGACCAACTTTGAACGGATCCGGAAATGGTGGCAGCGCAGGAGAACAAGAAAGGTGGGAAAGTAATCGATGTGGCAGTCTATTGTACAGATCGCTCCCTACGCCGTGGGTTACGCCATGCCACTGCTTATTACCGCGCTGGGGGGACTCTATTCCGAAAGAAGCGGAATCATCAATATTGGTCTTGAAGGCCTTATGGTGATTGGTTCGTATCTTGCTTGCTTAACCGTGCGCTTTTTGGCGCCGAGTATCGGCTATATACCCGCTGCATGGCTTGGCGTTTTACTGGCAATGGGTGCCGGGGCGATTTTTTCGCTGCTGCATGCGTTTGCAAGCATCACGCTGAATGCGGATCAGACCATTAGCGGAATTGCAATCAACTTGTTGGCTACTGCGCTCGTTGTTTATACCTCCCGAAAATTCATCGGTACGAGCAATCTGGTCATCAACAGCATGACGCGTGTGGACATTCCCCTACTGGAGGATATTCCATTCATTGGCGAGCTGTTTTTCCGGGATACCTATCCCACCACCTGGCTGATTATTGCGGTGTTGGGGATCAGCGCCTATGTGATTGCCAAGACACCGTTCGGGTTGCGTCTGCGCGCTTGCGGCGAGTACCCGGAAGCAGCGGAGGCTGGTGGCGTGAACGTGGCAAAGATGCGGTACACGGGCGTATTGCTCTCCGGGATTTGCGCCGGAATGGGCGGCGGTGTCTATACGCTCACTGTTGCCGGACAGTGCAACGGCTCTGTTGCGGGACTTGGATTTCTGGCGATAGCCGCGCTGATTTTTGGTCAATGGAGAACCGGAGGCATATTGCTTTCCACGCTTTTCTTTGGCTTCGCGCTTACTTTGGCGCAGGTGTCACAGCTGATTCCTTCGCTGGCAATGATGCCGCCGCTAACGCTGAAGCTGTTTCCATATGTGGTCACGTTGATTACGCTGGTGCTGTTCTCAAAATCCTCTCGAGCGCCGCGTGCGGAAGGAAAATATTTCGATTATCGAAAAAGCTGAGAGATCAAACAAGAGGCGGTTTCAATACAATGAGCAGAATATTTCTCATCGTCCTCGACGGATGCGGGATTGGCGCTTTGCCAGATGCAAGCAAATATTCCGACGTCGGTAGTAATACGTTACGTTCCGTTTCATCCAGCAGCAAGTTTTATACGCCCAATTTGGCCAAACTCGGATTATTTCACATCGATGGCTCAGAGGCTTGCTCAAAAAACACCTGGTTGAATACGACGGATTCCTACCGTGGCGTGGTGTGCCGCATGGCGGAAATGTCATGCGGCAAGGATTCTACGGTCGGACACTGGGAATTGGCGGGACACATTACAACAAAGCCATTTCCGACCTTTGAGCCAGGGTTCCCGGATGCGTTGCTCTCGGAATTTAAGAGACAGACCGGACGCGGAATCCTGTCCAACGAACACATATCCGGTACGGAAGTGATTCAAAAATACGGGCGGGAGCATCAACAATCAGGAAAGCTGATTGTATACACCGCTGCTGATAGCGTATTTCAGATTGCTGCACACGAGGAAATCGTTCCATTGGAAGAACTGTATGCGAGTTGTCGCATTGCCCGTGCATTGTGCGTTGGTGAATACCTGGTGGGGCGGGTGATCGCGCGTCCGTTTTTAGGGGAATGGCCGAACTATGTACGAACGTCAAACCGGCATGATTTTACCATTCCAGCGCCCAAGGATACCATGCTGGATTGTTTGATGCAGCATGGGATCGAGACCATTGGCGTTGGGAAAATCCATGATATTTTTTCGGGCCGCGGGTTGCATAGATCCATACCAACATGCAACAATGCGGACGGAATTGAGAAAACCATTGAACTGAGCAAGGAATCGTTTCACGGTCTATGCTTCACAAACCTCGTGGATTTCGATATGAATTATGGGCATCGCAGAAATGTGGATGGATTCGCTGAGGCGCTCTCGTATTTTGACACGAAGCTTCCACAACTGCTTGCGGGATTGCAGGACGATGACCTGTTAATTTTGACGGCGGATCATGGCTGCGATCCGAAGATGCCAGGCTCTGATCATTGCAGAGAATACGTGCCTGTTATCGTATACGGAAAGCATGCCCGTTCCAATATCAACCTTGGGACAAGGCAGACCTTTGCAGACTTAGGCGCAACCGTTTTATCCTACTTTGGGATTCAGGATAGATTGGATGGAACTGCTTTTTTAAAGCAGATTATCAATGATTAATTTGGAGGAAACCATGGAAAAGAACAAAATTTTAGAACATGTTGACCATACGTTGCTTTCGCAAACCGCAGTATGGAAAGAGATCCAACAGCTTTGCGAGGAAGCGATTCAGTATAAGACGGCATCCATCTGCATTCCACCCTCTTTTGTGAAACGTGCAAAGGAATTTGCAGGAAACAAGATGAAGATTTGCACAGTCATCGGATTTCCACAAGGCTATGCGACCACCGCTACGAAACTGTTTGAAACCAAGGATGCCTTGCAAAATGGCGCGGATGAAATCGATATGGTCATCAATTTGGGTGATCTAAAAGCAGGTGAATACGATAAGATCGAGCAGGAAATCTGCTTGTTAAAAGAAGCTTGCGGTCAAAAAATACTGAAGGTAATCATCGAAACATGCCTTTTGACAGACGAGGAAATCGTTGAAATGTGCCAAGTGGTGATGCGTGCGCATGCAGATTATATCAAAACCTCGACCGGCTGCTCCACCGGTGGCGCAAATCCTCATGTGGTTGGCATTATGGGACAAACGATAAAGGCGCCGACGAAAATCAAAGCATCTGGCGGAATTCAATCCTTTGCGGACGCCGAGACGTATCTTTCACTAGGTGCATCGCGCTTAGGCACCAGCAGACTGGTGAAGATCCAAAAGAGCGAGAACGCATAAGTGAACGCGAGGGAATCAATATGACGGACGGCGAACTCCTTTTGATGGCGATTGACAGCGCGGCATATGCCTATGCGCCTTATTCAAACTATCATGTCGGCGCTGCGCTGCTGGCAAAAAACGGACAGGTATTCTGCGGCTGTAACATCGAAAACCCTGCGCATACGCCAACCGTCTGTGCAGAACGCACGGCTTTTTTCAAAGCAATTAGCGAAGGCGTTCGTGATTTTGAAAAAATCGCGATTGTTGGCGGATGGGAAGAATGGCAGGAGCAGTGCCCGCCCTGCGGTGTATGTCGGCAGGTCATGGCAGAATTCTGTGACAAGGATACGTTCCGCATTATTTTGGGGAACCGTCCCGATAACCTGTTCTCATATACCTTGGCGGAGATATTTCCTTTAATTTGGAAAGCAAAGTAAACAGGAGGATTGCGAAAATGAGAATGTGCGATTTGATCATCAAAAAACGGAATGGCAATGAATTAAATATTGAAGAGATCACCTACATGATCGATGAATACGTTGCGGGAAAAACCCCGGATTACCAAATGTCGGCGATGCTTATGGCGATCTATTTTCAAGGAATGAACGACCGTGAGCTATCGGATCTGACGAATGTAATGGCGCATTCCGGCGATATGGTGGATCTGTCCGCAATCGACGGCGTACGGGTGGATAAGCACAGCACCGGTGGCGTTGGGGACAAGACCACACTCATTCTTGCGCCGATTGTCGCTGCATGCGGGGTAAAGGTTGCGAAGATGACTGGGCGCGGCCTTGGATTCACCATGGGGACCGGCGATAAGCTGGAGGCCATCCCGGGCGTAAGAACCGATTATACAAAAGAAGAGTTTTGCGCCAACGTAAACCGTGTTGGGTTGAGCGTCATCAACCAGTCGGGCACAATTGCAAAAGCAGATAAGAAAATCTATGCGTTGCGGGATGTCACCGGAACGGTGGACAGTCCTCCATTGATTGCTGCCTCCATTATGAGCAAGAAAATTGCTGGCGGCAGCGAGAACATCGTGCTGGATGTGACAACAGGCGATGGTGCTTTCATGAAGAAATTCGACGATGCAGTCTTGATTGCCGAGAAGATGATTGCCATTGGCGATCATGTCGGGCGTAACGTGGTTGCTTTGATTACGAACATGGATACGCCGCTTGGCCACGGAATTGGTACGATTCTGGAAGTCAAAGAGTGCATCGAAACACTCAAAGGCAACGGGCCGCAGGACTTGACGGAGGTATGCCTGGCGCTTGCGGCAAACATGCTGCACCTTGCGAAAAAAGGCAGTATCGAGGAATGTACGCACATGGCAAAGCAGGTCATTGAGGATGGTTCCGCATTCCAGAAGTTTATCGATATGATTGAATGCCAAGAGGGGGATGTTGCCTTCATCCGCGATACGTCATTATTTGCGGCCGCGCCCTACAGCAAGGATGTTTTTGCCACGGAAACGGGATATATTACGCGCATGAATACGGAACAATGCGGTATTTCGTCGGTTGTGTTAGGAGCGGGCCGCGAAACCAAGGATAGCGAAGTCGATTATTCGGCGGGCATCATTCTGGAGAAGAAGCGTGGCGACTATGTTCACAAAGGCGATAAGGTGGCAACCGTGTTTGCTTCCGATGAAAAGAAGCTTGATGAAGGTGCCTTGCTGATGAAAACCGCATATCATTATGGCACGGAAAAACCTGCGCCCGAAAAACTCATTCTTGCACGTGTGAGCAACCGGGGCGTAGAGGACTATCGCTAAACGAAAATGAGAAGGGATCGGGTTTCGAGTTTACGCTCGGGACATATCGGGCTTTCAGACAGCCCTGAAACTGATTGCGATCCCGACGATCACGGATATATTGGATTGATATCGGCAGTACGCACCGGATGCCGATGTGATGATATCAAATGGGCATAGCCCGGAAGGAATATAAAATGAAGAAATTATCAATTGGCGAACTGCCCGTATATCGGGCAGCAGCTCCGAATGTGAGAGACAATCTAATTCTTGTGGATGGACAGGATGGCGCGGAGCAAGTATCGGTAGGCATCGGCGTATATAATAAGGGACAAGCCTCCGAATTTCATACGCATGTTCACGAAGAAGAAGTGATGATCTATCTCAAAGGTGAGGGCATTATGCGGATGGAGGACAACACAGAAGTTCCTTTGAAAAAAGGAGACATCACGTTTGTTCCGAAAAATGAGCCGCACCGGCTTTTTAATACCGGGGAGGGAGAATTTGTGTTTCTGTTTATCTATTCTCCCATGGGACCGGAAAAGAACATCCGCATGTGGGATATCGTTCAGAATTTCCATCTGAACCTGGATGACCTGGTCGACTAAACCCTGTAAAAGCAGTCCCCGTTTCTTGGGGAAATTGATGAATACAGCCAGCGTAATCATTGGCCGGAGACAAGAAAGTCAGCAGAGATGCTGACTTTCTTGAACCTTTGACAAATTTAATTTCAACGGAGATCACCATGTTTTGACGGAGCAAGAAACTGCACGGCCATCAAAACATATAAGGAAAGCGCCTCAATTGGATGTCTATTCTCGGGCGCATGCTACCGCGGCCGTAACATGTGGGGCAAGAGACACACCCCAGAACAATTCCGGAGACTTTTTTGACTGACAGAGCAAATCTACACAGATCATGACGGTTCTTGATCCATCGCTAAATAGGCTCAATAGATGGAGGCATGTTTTAAATTCATCAAAAGCATTCCCAATAGGTTTTTGCCGGCTCTACGTTCCGAGTTGATAGCGTTACTTCCAGCAAACCGGCGAATGCGCTGCTTGAACTGACAAAAATATCCATGCATAACCGTTAATTTTTCTTTTTTTAAACATGATCTAACTGCATTTATTTGTGCCGAACATCGGTGCGAACACGGATGATTGAGCGCCTTATGCCACCATGCTTTACATCCCAGCTGCTGCGAGAACAGTGCGAATAGTCCATATCCGATCATTGCCCCTAGCGTGTTTTGAATGAGGTCGTCAATGTCTGCGGATGAGCCGATCCAATACTGAAAAAACTCAATGGTGAGCATCAGTAAGAAAACGCACAGAACAGTTTTCCAAAATCTACGCAATTGAGCAAAAACAATTGGCAGCAGAAAGCCAAGCGGAACCAGCATCAATATGTTTGCGACGATCTGCGCAAGCATTTTTTCACGGCCCATCGTCCAGGGCTTGACCAGCCAGCTGAGGGGTATCCAGTTGATAAGGTGAACCCGCTGAAAGAGCGGATAACCCATATCGACAATTGCAAAAATTGAGAGCAGCAGCGTGGCGCAAAGGACAACCAATACGCTCCCAATCAGCAGCACGACGCAAATCTGGCGGATAAACGGGATTCGTTTTCGGAAAATGAAATAAAATGGCAAATACAGCGCCATTACAGCAGCCAATAAAAGGAATCCTAAAAGGATATAGCTTAGGATTTGGTTGAGCATGATGCACTTCCATATTCGTTCGAGCGAGGGATGGGCGACAGTGAGCACAGAATCAATTTCGCAGTTCGCCACAGCGGCAATGCGCACAGATATCCGCGCGTCCAAACAAAGTCTATGCCATGCAACCGTAGCAATGCTATGGAAATGGTCGTGATGAGCAGCATGAGCAGAACGCCGAGCCATTCCCAGTCATTTTGCAGACGCAACTGCAACTGACCCATCAGCAGGAGGCCTGTTGCGGTTGCAGCTGCCAGTAACATAAGACATTGACGCAGCGCGGAAAAAAACTGTACCTCCTTTGGCATGGGGGTGAGCAAGGATATTTCTTGCCATGCTTGGCGCCATTGATCAAACTGCTTACCCCAAAACGAAAAGTCCGACCATTTTGTAGGTAGATACATCTGCGGAAAGTCAGGATAAATGGCTAGTAACCAAATAAGCATTCCAGCGCTCCCTGCTGCTGTGAGCAACAGCACCCCACAAGACAGTGGCTTGGCACGTCTGCGGTGTGCCTCATGAAGCAGCGCTCCGACCGTGGCAAAGCCGAAGATCCAGCCAGGCATGCCAAGTAGGCTGGATAGAATGTGCATGTAAACGCCGCTTTCCACGAGGACATATTCATTCGTGAGCTTGTAGCGATAGAGAAACGATTCCACCAGCGAATGCGCTTGCTCAGCATCGGCGCAGGTGAATTCAAGATTGGCATAGGTCGCGGCAGCGCTGGAGGAGCGAAGCATGAGCATACGCTCATAGGCATCCACTACGCCCACAACCGTGTATTCTACCTGATCCACGCTTAGCCGCGCACCCACCACATCCGCCGAGTGAAAGAGCATATTTGCTGTGGCTAAATCGATGACACAGTAGCCTGTGTCATTCGGGTATGGATAGCTTCCATCCACCAGCGTTGCGGGGCAAACGCGCCGCATATCGCCAAGTACGGTAATAACCCTTGCTGTGGCGACGGTTTGCAGACCGCTGTTTTTAACGGTGACGGCATCACTGCGACTCCATGCAGTCATGCTCGTCAATTCAGATTCGTTCTGACGTGCCCACGCATCCGTCAGTTGGGATTGCGGCAGCGGTGTGCCTGTAACGCGTACGCTCACACCCTCATAGTTTGCCTGCATCCATTGCCCCGCATGCAATGCCAGTCCCCAAAGCAGAAAAAATTGGAACGATAGGAGTAGGCATAAAAAAGGAATACGTTTAGCGCTCATCTTGGATCACCACAAAGTCGCCCGCAGTGAGCTGTTTGGAACTGGTTGCAATCAACCGGTCCTGCTGCGAAAGGGCGCCAGTAACCGCCGCGCGGTTGGTATCCCGGCAGAGCAGCTCTACGTTTACGCTCCGTACCGTTAACTGCGTGCCCATGACCGTTTTCTTTTCGTCCAATACCAGTACAAACAACTGATCTGCGCCGCTCTGACGGAGCGCCTCAATGGGGACGATGAGATCGTATCGAATGGACTGCTTCTTGATGATCAAGTCCTGCGGATTGCCTAGGATGGGCGTGAGATCACAGCTTTGGACGCTGCACTGCACGGCTATGTTCCCATCGGCATCGGGCAGACCAAGCTTTATGATCTTTGCGGTGTCAGATAATTCCTTGCCGTTTTCCGTGAGTGTTACGACATCGCCGAACGATAATGCCTTTGCGGTTTCGGCAGAAACAGAGAGTTCCAGCCGTGAACCCTCCGGCGAAATCTGTATGCTTTCCGTGTTCGGAGTCACGGTCTTGCCCTCAACGAGATCATGTTTGACGATGAGGCCGCCAATGGTTGACTGCACGAGTCCCTCTCGCATCTGGATGGCATAGTTCTGTTCATAGGCAAAGGTTTCGTACTGCACTGCCCGTTCGGCGGTTGTTAACCAATCGCGCAGGGACTGCACGGCTGCGGAATCCGTATGGCTTCCCTCTGGTAGTCCGCTCACGGCCTCGTCCAACGCGGATTGTGCAGTTCTCAGCTTTTTCTTCGCGCTGTCGATCTTGGTTGAGGAAACCTTGTGCCCGCCGGCGGTGGTTGTCACATCGTAAGAAAACAGGGAATCACCAATTTCGATCCATTGGCCGACGGTAAAAAAAACGTGATTGATGCGACGTGGATATTTCAGCCGCAGTGTCTTCGTTTCCCCCGGCACCCATTTGCCCGTGCCACGGATGCTCAGATCAATCACGCCGGAACCCGGATACTTGATGGTCACCTTAGCCATGAGCGCGCGGCTTGCGGAACGGGAAAGAAACGTCAGCATCAGCATGATGATAAAAAACCAAATGAACGTCGAAAGGGCGCGCTTTGCCACACTATGAGGCTGCGCTGGCTGCTCGGTGGGGGATTGATTGCTTGTCTGTTTCATTCTAAATTACTCCTTGATGCCGGATGCGAGGATGCCCTGCTCGAGATTCTGCTGCCCATATAGAAACAATAGCAGCGCGGGCAGCAGGGTGATGATCGCCACCACGAATGAAACGCCCGCTTGCTCGATAGTTGTTTTGGGCAGAAAGATCGACAGTGGAAATAGCGACGGTGTTTTGAGAAACGTAATGGGCTGCTCGACTGCGTTCCAGCATTCCATAAAGCCCAACAGCGCTGCCGACAGGATGCCCGGCGCGCCCATCGGGACGCCGATACGCATGAATAATTGCAGTTCGCTGGCGCCATCGATTCGAGCGGCTTCCAACATTTCCTGCGGGATCTTTCCGAAGAATTTGCTCATGATGAATACGGGAAACGCCGAAAACAGCGCGGGCAGAATGACGGCAAGGTGGGTATCTACGAGCGAAAGCTTACTAAGTACGATATAACTCGATGCCATCGTTACCTGAAACGGAAGAATCATCAGTACGATATACAGCCAGTTGAGCGCATTGCGACCGCGAAAATGAAACCTTGCGAGTGCCCATGCCGCGGGGGCGCCCACCAGCACCTGGCCAATCACCGCCGGAAACACCTGAATACAGGAGTTCCAGAACACCACAAAGAATTCAGGCGTATCGAGCAGTAGCTCCACCACATGCTTGAATGTCAGCCTACTCGGTATAATCGGCCATGATGCCAGCGTATCGGCGGTTCCAAGCACACCGCAGAGGCGTTCGTTCATCTCTGATGTCGGCGTCAGCGCACCGGAAAACAGCATGCACAACGGGTACCAGATGAACAATGCAAGAAAAAAAAGAAGCGAAAACGCTAGGATGCGTTTTATCATTGGGGGTCCTCCATTTTCCGCGTAATACGTTGTAACAAGAACAGGATGAGGAAGATGACCGCCATCAGCAGCGTTGCCGCTGCACTGATTTTCTGCATGTCAAGGTTGGCGAACCAATTGGATAACACGTGCTGCAGCATATAGATGCTGATATGTGGATATTGCCCTGCCACCAAATATGCCTCTCGAAACACCTTAAAGGAGTTGATCAACGCCAGCACTGTGGTCATAAACAGCGTGGGTGTCAGCAGTGGGAGCGTAATTTTTCGAAAACACTGCGCCTCGTTTGCACCATCCACCCACGCTGCCTCGTAGTACGACTGTGGGATGGCAGAAAGCCCAGCCAACCACAGGATTACGTTGTAACCGAGATTTTTCCATAGATAGCACGCCACGAGGACATAGAACGCATAGGGACTGTTGAGCCAGTCCACAGGCGTTTTTCCAAAGAAAGCACACAACGCGGACAGTAGTCCGTTTTTTGCGAATACCGTTTGGATGATAAGAACCACGCTTGTTACCGGAATGGCAAGTGGCAATAGGTATGTTGTCCGAAACAGCTGCTGACACCATTTCTGCCGGATGAGCAACAGCGCGGTAAACAACGAAAGCAGCAGCAGCAGGGGAATGCACACAAGCAGAAATCGTCCCGTATTCGAAACGGCCAACCGAAAGGATGCGTTTAGCAGTACGGTTTGATAGTTTGCCAGTCCTACAAATGAATTACCCATCGCAGAGAAAAAAGATCTGCGTACCACGTCAAGGGTGGGGAGTAGAAACATGGCTGTGATTCCGATCAAGCTAGGGGCAAGGAAGCAGAGCGCTGTTATTGCTTTGGCATTCTGCCGGGCAGAATGATGTCCTGCCCGACAGAGTCGATGCTGCGGGGATTGGGGGTGCATTTGTGCTTTCATGGGTTATTCGGCCAGATACGTTGACAGCAGATTGACAATCTTGCCCACTGCCGCATCGAGCGGTACACTCTCGTCGAGATAGGCGGTGACCTCCGGTAACAGCATCTGCTGCAGGGCAATATCCATGGACAACGGCGTTTTAAGATGGTCAATTTCGGTGCGCAGCCGTTCCCTCTGCTCCGGAACGGGCCAGCTGGCATTGAGTGAATCCGTGGCCGTTAGAAGTAAGCCGCAACTTATATTCGGATTTTCATAGTTCAGTACGGCGTCCAGCGCAGCGAGATTGACGGGGAAGGACGCGGTATTGTTACTGGCGTTCTGGACTTGCTTACTCAACAGTGTGTTCAAAAACAATGCTGCGGCTTCCGGCTGTTTGCTGGCACGGTTGATCCCCGCTAAACCAACGGGGAAAAATTGACCGTTGACGGAGGACAGCGCTGCATTGGTTTGTGCCGCGGCCGCCGCGGCCATCATGAAGTTCTCAGATGACGGCGAGTCGATGGAGAGAAGCGCGGCGCATACACGTTCTGTCATAAAGGCAAAGAGCTGCGGCGGATTAGAATTTGACTGCAGCATCTGTTGAAGTTCTTCCCCCGGCATATCAGAAAAGATATCCCAGCCCGCGCCCAGTTTGTCGGTCGCGCGTATATTTGTTTTCAGCAGGGCGGCATTCTCCAGAAAGCTTCGTACGGCCTCTGCTTGCCCGGCAAGCAGGTCTTTTCCATAGTAGGTTAGCAGCATGTTGGCGAGCGTCTCATAGGAAAAGGCTGTATTGCTCAAAATCGGCAAACCAGAGCTGCTCTGGTAGGATGCGAGCGTCTCCAGCGAGGTGAATGCGGTTTCTGCGCCGTCCTTGGCAAGCGCCATAAGCATGCCAAAACCAAGCGGCATGGTATACAGGTGACCGTCCTGCTCATAAGCCCTCCGAATCTGGGGAAGTACCGGTTCCGCACCGTCCACGATGGTGGAGAGATCCAGAAGGACATCCTTTTCCGTATAGGAATCGATCGGCAAGCCATCGAGAATCAAAACGTCCGGTCCGGTTCCCGCAAGCAATTCTGTATTCAGCGCCTTGGCATAGTCCTGTTCCGTACCCGCGCCGCCCTGTTCCATGGCAACGGTATAGTTTATCCGAATCTCGCTGTGTGCACGATTGAACGCGACCACTGCTTGCTGCACAGGTTCGCTGGCGTGTAGCGAAAACACATTCAGCTCAATGTCAGCGGTCTGCGCGGCCTCGGAATCAAAGAAATAACGATAGACCTGCATGCCGCTACCATCGGCATATCCACTGACATAGAGAGAATTCTGTTCACCGCTCTGCACGGATAACTGACAAATATAATAGCTTGGCATGCCGATGCTGGTTACGCCGCCCTCTACAAGCTGTTCCCAAAGTGTGCCGTCTGCTGTATGCCGAAACAAGCCGGTGGCGTTGGCCAGATATACAGCGCCATCGTTGGCGACGGCAAAGGCGACCGTGCCTTGACTAATCGCAAACGGAAAATCCACACTAGAATTATCGGAAAGATTATATACGCGCACGGCATCTCCCGATGGGGCAACGCAGATGACTTTGTCCCCCGACACAGAGAAATGAGACGCGTGATCGCGGTCGATGGCCAGTTCATCCTGGACATTACCCTGCGCATCCAGTACGACGAGATTGTCCGCACCCATATTGGCCACCACGATGCGGCCATCTGTAGACACGCCTAATTTGAGGATAAAATCATGGCCCGTGACACCTGTGCCCGTAAGCGTCTCCGATGTCTTACCGTCGTCATGGCTCACAAGGATGTGAGGGACGGTGTTGCCATCCGCATCATAATCGTTATAGCTGAAATACAGCGTTCCGTTATCGGAACGGATGAGACTGAGTTCATTGCCACCCTTCGGTGCGGAATCGGAGAGCCATTGTTCTTTCTGTGTTGTGACGCTGCCTTCGATTTTCACCGTATGACGAAAATAATCGACATAGAATGCATCATCCTGCCCATGATATACGCAGGTAAAATAAACCATGCCATCAGCGGCTGCGCACATGCCAATCAGAGATTGTTCCGTTGCACCCTCGGGCAGTGGCAGAGTAACCGGCTCCTCCATATAGCGGCCCAACGCACCGGGTATGGCACCGTTGTCTGCTTGCGGCGCACGTCTGCAGCCGGACAGGCAGAAAAGCAACAGCAGAGACGCGCATAGCAGTGCGATTATTTTTTGTGTTTTCATAGAAGAACCTCGTTTCTATTAATTTACAAATTTCATGATAGCAGTCAATTCTCTAAAATTCCTCTAGCGTACAATTTTTAATTTTCCAAAAGCGTTTTCGCGATATTCGGTTGCCACTTCTGGGTTTCAATTTCCCGATTTTTACTTCAATAAATTTGTCAATTTAATGCTTGAATGGGCAGAAAATACACATGACACCAGATAGGACTCTTTTTCAGAAACATATCCTAGCGTGCAGACAGTAAAAAAAAGACGCGTCATGCGTCTTTCAACACTGAAAAGCCATCGTTTTCGGGGGAGGGGATACATGCTTTATGCCTACGCCGAAAATTGGCGCGGTCGGCAAAATGCACAGGGGACGCTTAGACCGGGTAATCCGCCCTGCCGAAGAATTCATCAAAAATGGATTGAATGTGTGATGGACGGAGGTCCGTCACAATGCGAGGGGTCTTTTTGACGGATGAAAGCGCACTCTGCGTGCGGGAGCAGCGAATCGGGGGAAAGGCACCTATCGATTGAATTATAGGCAGATACGAAACGTACATCCACCGCCTAAGGTGTCGCTGAGTGTAATCGTTCCCTTGTGCAACGCAATCAACTCATAAGCAATGGAGAGTCCCAAACCAAAGTGTTGCTTGTCCTTGCGGGAACGGTCGCCGCGGAAGAAGCGGTCGAAAACATATGCTTTCTGTGCATCGGCAACGCCCGGTCCATGGTCAATCACTTCGATGATCACTTGCTGCCGGTGCGGATAGGCAGAAAGCTCGATGGAACTGCACTGTGGACTGGTGCCATAGGCAATGGCGTTTTCAAGCAGAATGCCTAGTACCTGAGCAAGGCGCTGCGCATCACCCTTGGCCGGGGGCAAAGGATGATCGGGCAGATGCAGATGCAAGTCTAGTCCCTGCTTTGCGCACACGGAGCGGTACATTTCATAAACGTTGAGCAGCACGGTGTCCATATCCAGCATGGTCAGGGTGACCGGCCAACTCTTCGCATCTGTCGAAGCCAACAGCAACAGATCGCCAATCAACCGTGACATACGGGCGCATTCGTTTGCGATGGTGGCGGCGGCGGCGGGGATCTGCGCTGGTGCGGCTGTTAGCGTTGCGGCATTGGCCTGAATGACTGCGAGCGGCGAACGTAGTTCATGCGAGGCCGCGGCAATAAACGCCGTCTGCCGTATTCGGCTTTCAACAGCCGGTTGCAGTGCGCGGTCAATCAGGCGAACACCCGTAAGCGAGAGTAGCAGCACGGCAAGTAAATAACAGATTGCAAACAGACCGAACCGCCATGACTGATTGCCCGTAATAATCTGCTGCGCCATGATGAGCGAACGGTATCCGTTTCCTGCTGGGATCAGGCTGACGGCACCAAAGTAGGCCGCATGGTTCAGCGTAAAACGGAGCGGGTCACTCGTTTGCCGATCTGCATACAACGGCACGGCGGCAACGTCAATACCTGCTTGCCGGGATAGACGACAGACGGTATCAAACAACAGCATCCGATCCGCGCCATCGATGCTATTGTACAGCAATTGCGTCCCGTTATCTTCAATGTGGATGAATAAACTGTTTTCCGTTTCCATTCGTTTGAGCCAGCTGTGCTGGACGATGGACTCCGTTTGCAGCCGCTCGGTCACGGAGGTCAGCAGCGTAGCAAAACTTTCCTTGTTTTTTTGCTCCACCTCGCGGGACGACAGCAACAGTATTACGGCCAACAGCGCCGCCAATACCAGCGCCACCGTTAGCACATAGAGCCGAATTAGGCGGGCGCGCAGTTTTTGCTCTTCCATATCACAAACCATTCACGAGCGTGTAGCCCACGCCGTGGATACTCTTGATGGCGGCGGATGTGCCCAGTGTCTTTAGCCGCTTTCGTACAAAGTAGATGTAGTTGTCCACGTTTCCTTCCTCCACCGGTTCATCTCCGCCCCAAACGCGGGATAGGATCTGTGCGCGGGATAATACCATTTCAGAATGTTCGAACAACAGCTCCAGAACCGCCGCTTCTTTTCTGGAGAGCGTCAATTCAGCACTTCCGCGGCGCAATAGACATTTTCGCGCATCCAGCGTCAAATCGAGGAATGTCAGTCTGCCCATCTCACCCAATCCTGCCGGTCGCCGCATTAGTGCGCGTACCCGCGAAAGCAACTCTGGCATGGCAAAGGGCTTGACAAGGTAATCGTCCGCGCCGGCATCCAGCCCAGCCGTACGATCACAAATGGCATCCATTGCTGTCAGCATTAGCACGGGGGTTACGTCACCCGTTTCCCGTAAGCGCTTAAGCAGCGTCAACCCGTCCATACCGGGCAGCATGCGGTCGAGAATGATCGCACTGTAGGCGCTGTCACGCAGGTAATACGCTGCGTCTGTGCCACTGTTGCACACGTCCACGTCATAACCGCCGTTCGATAGATGCAGGGATAGTGCGCTGCATAAAGCAGTGTCGTCCTCGATAATCAATAAGCGCATAAGGCTCCTTCCCATGGCGGTGCTTCACATCTGACGGACTTTCGATATTTTCCGGTTGATCGAAAGCAGCGATTGCTTACCCTTGAAAACTGTAACATAAAACAACAAGCATCGGCAATCCCCGAATTGTGTCCATACAAAAGAGAATGGGTTAGGTTTACAGTAAAAAAATGGAACAAAGGCGAAAACAAGCTGCTGCAGATCGCCCATCGATTTGTGTAAGGCCGGGTTTACTACGGAAAGACGGGGGGATATTCATCCGGCTGAAACGAGAGAAAGTCCAGGATGTGCCACTGACGGCGGCACAAATGCTATTTTCTTGCGCATCCAGACAGAATCAATCTAGGCGTGGCGCCCGCCTCTTCAATGTTTGCGCCGCATGAATGAAGATGAGACGGTTGGCGTAGCTGAGATGAGACAAATTCTCCGGGGCATCAATAAAAGATGCCTGGCTCTCAATCGCAAAGGTCAAAAGCCAGGCATATATTGGGTAGAAACCCAGAGAAACGAGTGGAAAACGTATCGGTTCAGCCGCACGCTGGCACCGCTGACTGGGCGATTTTACGCGATAAAGACCACAAACAATGGGCAATCAGCCGCGTGCAGGCATCGCTGATAGGAGCGCTTCCATGGAGGAAGGATCGCCGATGAGAATACCGCCTACCAGCTTGCCATTCACGTGGTATTCGGTATGCATAGTTTTTGCGTTTTCATCGCAGGTACGCGTGACCTCGTAGACCTGATGGGGGTCTACGCCCACATCGCCAATGGCAAACAGGGACGTGTGCATGGTGTTCAGCGTCAGCCCCGGCAGAGGATTGCTGTAAGCCATGTGTTCGCCAGCTGCGTTTGCGCCAGCGGTTTCGCCCATTTGGGTTGCTTCCGGCCAGATGGAATAGTTTACGCCGTCAAATTCCGCGCAGTCGCCGCAGGCCCAGACGTTCTTTGCACTGGTTTCCATGTATTGATTGACCACCACCGCACGTTTGACGGTCAAACCAGCATCTTCGGCAATTTTTGTATTGGCGCGTACTCCTGTGGAAACGATGACCAACTGCGCTGGCAGCAGCACACCATCCTTAAGGCGTACGCCGGAGACATGCTCATCACCTTCAATGCATTCGGTGATGGCATCGGTGCGTACTTGGATGTCGTTTTTTACCGCGATGGATTGCAACAGCTCGGAGGCCGGCAAGTCCAACTGACGTTTAAGCAGGCGTTCGGACGCTTCCAGTACGGTTACGGCTAACCCGGCTTTTTTAAGTTCCCATGCGGCTTCTAGTCCCAGCACGCCGCCGCCAATCACCACGGCACTCTCAATGCCGGTAATCAGCTTTGCGATTCGCTCGATATCATCCAGCGAGCGGATGGTGACCGCTTCCGGCAGATGTGTACCCGTCAGCGGCGGGACAAAACTCCGGGCGCCAAGCGCATAGATGCACTTATCATAGGAAATGGTCGTATCGTCGGATAGTCCAATCAGCTTGCGCTCTGTATCCAGCGAGGAGACAATTTCATCAGTAATCAGCCGAATATTGCGTTCGGCATACCAGGATGCGCCATGGACGGCAAAAGCATCCCGGCCATTTTTTTGCAACATGTTTTTGGTGAGCATCGGACGATTATAAGGAAGGGCGCGTTCGTTGGAAAGCATCAGAATATCGCAGTCCGCATTGCGCTCACGCAGAGCGGTTGCGGCAGATAGCGCAGCGATGCCCGTTCCCAGAATGACAACCTTTTCGTCCGTATCCAGCGAAAACTGAATCCCGTGATCCGATTCCACGGGCACAAAATTTTCCGGCCCAACACCGCAGACGGGACACACCTCGATACCTTCTTCAAAAACTGCGCCGCATACCAGGCACTTGACCATGCGTTTTTCCACAGATGCACCCTCCCTTATATATATGATTCTTACTTAGTATACCAGAATCCAGCGAGTGTAACGAATCTTGTTTATATAATTATTAAAAAAATTGTGGGGGTACAATCCTGCATAATCGAGATGATTATATTAAGCTGTATTTTTCGATTTTCGAAGCACATTATCAGAATCTAATTTTGTTATTCCTGCACCTATAATTCTGGATATGCCCCGTCGTTGCGTAAAACTTCTGTTTAAACCGACAAAAAAACACGCGGATCAGCGATGTCTTCTTTAGAAACAAGTGCAAGAAGAAGGAAATATATTCCTGATTTTGGCCAAAACGAGTTGACAATGGGAAATGGCGGTGATAGAATGATCTCGAAGAACCGGAAACGTTACCAGTATCGTTACCGGGAACGTTTCCTACTAATTGTCCATAGAGTTTCGGAGAGCATCACCATGACGAATATCAAGGATATTGCGCAGTATTGCGACGTTGCTGTCAGCACCGTCTCGCGCGTACTCAACGATCATCCGGATGTGAGCGAACAGACGCGTATAAAAGTGATGGAAGCCGTGGAACGGTTTCACTATATTCCCAACAACAGTGCAAGAAATTTGGTAAGAACGACGTCCGATGCAATCGCATTGCTGGTCAAGGGTGTGAACAATCCGTTTTTTGCAAAACTGATTAAAGCCATTGAACGTGAGGTGACTGAGCGGGGTTTCACGTTGGAATTGCACCAGATAGACACGTCCGAGGATGAACTGCATGCGGCCGCGTTGCTGGTGACGGAACGTAAGTTACGGGGCATCCTGTTTCTTGGCGGGCGATTCAACTATGTGCCCGAGGATATTGCTTGCATCACGGTTCCATTTGTCATGTGTACCTATACAAATTCCTTTGGTAGCCTCGCGCTGGATACCTATTCCTCGGTTGCGATTGATGATAAGCAGGCTGCGCGGCTTGCTGTCCATACACTTTATGAACTGGGTCATCGAAAGATCGCCATCCTTTGCAACGATGAGCATGATACCTCCATCAGCGAACTGCGCACAGAAGGATATCGGTCCGCGCTGGCGGAACGTGGCATCGCCTTTGACCGAAATTTGGTTGCTTGCTCCAAAAGCTTTTCGGATATGGGCGCTATTTACCGGTCGGTGACCGATATGATCGACCGCGGTGCGGCGTTCACGGCCATCTTCGCCATTGCTGACCTAATGGCCATTGCGGCTATCAAGGCACTCAGTGACCGGGGACGGCGCGTGCCGGACGATTGCTCCGTTGTAGCCATCGATGGCTTGGAGCTTTCCGCTTATATGTTGCCAACGCTCACCACCCTTGTGCAGCCGGCAGAGGAGATGGGGCTTGCTTGCGCCAGAACGCTGATCGATCTGATTGAGGGGCACGGGCAGCACCGCAACGTTACGTTCAAGACCACGCTGCGGCCGGGGGGATCGGTGCTTACCTACCAGGCTTGATAAAGGGATGTACAATCACATTATTATGGTTTCTTAGCATGCGCAACGTGTGCTGGAAAATACAAATCAAAGAATAGGAAGGATCAATTATGAAAAAAACAATCGCCCTGATTTTGGTGCTTGTCATGGCAGTTGGCATGTTTGCCGGCTGCAAAAAAGCAGACACCGCGTCCGTCTATTATCTCAACTTTAAACCGGAGCAAGATGCACAGTGGCAGCAGCTTGCCAAGACCTATACGGAGCAGACCAAGATCCCGGTCACCGTGGTTACCGCAGCTTCCGGCACCTATGAAAGCACGCTGACAAGCGAAATTGCCAAGACCGAAGCGCCCACGCTGTTCCAGGTGAACGGACCTGTCGGCCTCAACAACTGGAAGGGCTATTGCGCGGATCTGTCCGCCAGTGAAGTTTACAAACAGCTGACGAGCGATGACTTTGCCTTAAAAGAGGGCGACGCGGTCTACGGGATTGCGTATGTTATCGAGACTTATGGCATCATCTACAACAAGGCCATCATCGACAAGTATGCCGCGATGACCGGTGCACTGATCAAAGACGTTTCCGAGATCAATAACTTCGCAACCCTCAAGGCCGTCGCAGACGACATGCAGGCCAAGAAGGCCGACCTTGGCATCGAAGGTGCCTTCACCTCCGCGGGCATGGATGGTTCCTCCGACTGGAGATTCAAGACCCATCTTGCCAACCTACCCGTTTACTATGAATATGCGGCGGATGGCATCGGCGAAACAGCTGCCATCAAGGGCACGTTCCTCGACAACTATAAGGCCATCTGGGATCTGTATATCACCGATTCCACGACCGATGCAGCGTTGCTTTCCAGCAAGACTGGCGACGATGCGGTTGCAGAATTCAAGACCGGAAAAGCTGCGTTCTATCAGAACGGCACTTGGGCTTACAACGACATTAAGGATCTTGGTGACGAGAACCTGGGCATGCTGCCCATCTACATTGGTGTAGATGGTGAGGAGAATCAGGGGCTTTGCACTGGTTCCGAGAACTACTGGTGCGTCAATAACAAGGCCAGCGAAGCAGACCAGAAAGCCACCTTGGATTTTCTGAACTGGGTGATTACCTCTGACGAAGGCCGTACCTGCATGGCCAACGACATGGGCTTTGTGACGCCGTTCAAATCCTTTGGCACGGAGTATCTGCCGGACAACGCGCTGATCCGCGCTGCCAACGATTACATTGCCACGGGCAAGACCTCCGTCAAGTGGTGCTTCACCACAATGCCTTCCGAAGAATGGAAGAACGGTCTTGGTTCCGCACTGACTGCCTATGCTGCCGGTACCGGCGAATGGGCGGGCGTCGTAACCGCGTTTGTGGATGGCTGGGCAACCGAATATGCGGCTGCTCATGCAGAATAACCGTTAGAACCACGGAAAGGGTGAACTACACAGTTCACCCTTTCTTTTCAAGCGAAAGTTGGTTATACTAAAATGTATTTCTAAATTCCGTGAAAAGCGTTTTCAGGTTCTTTTTCTACCAGATTGGCGCTCTGAATTCTAGATTTATTTTCAGTAAAATCGCGAATTCTCCGCTTGGATTGATAAAAAATCCATTCGAAACCGCAAATTTTGCTTCTAGGAATACCACCTAATCTATCGAGGTGCGGGCTGTTACTGCGTCGGCCGTGCTGCCGGCATCAACTGTTCCGTATAAAGGGGGCTGACTTATGGAACGCGCCATAAAAAAATATTTTCCCATCTTTGCTCTACCAACGCTATTGGCGTTTACCATTGGATTTCTGGTGCCTTTTTTAGAGGGCATCTATCTTTCCTTTTGCAAGTTTACCACCGTTACTGATGCTAGATGGGTTGGGGTTGACAACTATCTAAAGCTCTGGGGCGATGCAACGTTTATACATGCGTTTTGGTTCACGGCACTGTTTGCCATTGTGTCACTGGTTGTCATCAACGTTTGTGCATTGCTTATCGCTATGGCACTCACCCGCAGCATCCGCGGCACCAATACGTTCCGCACGGTGTTTTTCATGCCGAACCTGATTGGCGGAATCGTGCTTGGCTATATTTGGCAGTTGATTTTTAATGGCATTTTGATGAATTTCGGCCGTACGCTGACCTATTCGGAAAACTACGGTTTCTGGGGATTGGTCATCCTTATGTGCTGGCAGCAGATCGGTTATATGATGATTATCTATATTGCTGGTCTACAGTCGATTCCCGGGGACGTGATGGAGGCGGCCAAGATTGACGGTGCCAACAAGTCGCAGACGTTCTTTCGGGTTACCCTCCCCATGCTGATGCCGTCCATCACCATCTGCACGTTTCTAACGCTCACAAATTCGTTCAAACTCTTTGACCAAAACCTGTCGCTGACCGGCGGTGAACCGGCCAAGATGAGCCAGATGCTGGCCTTGAATATTTATGATACGTTCTATGGCCGCACGGGCTGGCAGGGAGTTGGCCAAGCCAAGGCGGTTGTGTTCTTTCTGCTGGTTGTGGTCATTGCAGTGGCACAATTGCAGCTGACCCGACGCAAGGAGGTGCAGTCCTAATGCTCAAGCGTGATAAGCGTGCCAATATGGCGCTGACGGTGTTCTTTGCAATATTGGCGGTGGTCTATGTGTTGCCGATCGTGCTGATACTCACCAATTCTTTCAAAGAAAAGACCTTTATTAATCTCAGTCCGTTCGCCTTGCCCAATGCGGAGAGCTTTGTGGGACTGGAAAACTATGTTTCCGGGGTACAGAAGATTGAATTCTTCAAATACTTCGGTTATTCGGTTATCATCACTGTTGGCTCGGTTATTGCAATTTTGCTCTGTACGTCCATGTGTGCGTGGTTTATCAATCGGGTCAAGACAAAGTGGACGAAGATGATCTATTATCTCTGCATTTTTTCCATGGTCGTGCCGTTCCAAATGGTTATGTTCACCCTGAGCAAAACGGCCAATATGCTGGGACTTGGAACGCCCTGGGGGATTATCGTGGTCTATCTGGGGTTTGGCGCGGGTCTGGCGGTGTTCATGTTCAGCGGGTTTGTCAAGAGCATTCCGGTGGAAATCGAAGAAGCAGCCATGATAGACGGATGTAACCCGCTGCAAACCTTCTTCCGCGTGGTGCTGCCGATTTTGAAGCCTACCTATATCTCCGTTGGAATTCTCGAGACGATGTGGATTTGGAACGATTATCTGCTGCCGTATCTTGTGCTGGATCTCAAACGGTATAAGACGATACCGATTGTCATTCAATATCTGCGCGGTGGATACGGGCGCGTGGATATGGGCGCGATCATGGCGTGCCTTGTGCTTGCCATCATCCCAATTATTCTGTTTTATTTGGCGGCACAGAAATACATCATCAAGGGTGTTGTCGATGGTGCGGTGAAGGGCTGATCGAATGCATCAACAGTTCATCGGCGTTTAAACCAGTGGGGGATTCTCCTGCGGCAAGATGTCCGGACCCTGTCCAGGCACCTCTTGCCGCAGATTATGTAACAAGGCAATGGCGTGTACGGCGCTGTGAAAATAAAATCAAAACAGATTGGGATATAGCAAGTATGCAACGATCCAGCGGGATACTCATGCACATTTCATCGCTGCCCTCCCCGTATGGCATTGGCACATTCGGTAGGGCTGCCTATGAATTTGTGGACTTTTTAAAGCGAGCAAAGCAGCGCTATTGGCAGGTGTTGCCACTTGGACCGACCAGCTTTGGCGATTCTCCATACCAGTCCTTCTCTGCGGTTGCAGGCAATCCGTATTTTGTGGATTTGGATCAACTGATTGAGCAAGGGCTACTGAAATCGGAAGATGTTGCCGACAGGGACTGGGGCAATGAACCGGGTTGTGTCAACTATGGGAAAATCTTTCAAAGCCGCTTTGCGGTGTTGGAACATGCCTTTGATGCTTTTCGGCAGAACGATGTGCGCATGGACGCGCTTACGGGCTATGTACGTCAAAACGGGGATTGGCTCGAGGATTACGCACTGTTTATGGCACTCAAGGATGCAAATGGCGGCCGTCCATGGACGGAGTGGCCGGAGGATATCCGTCTGCGTAAGCCTGATGCAGTGGATCGTTGCCGGATGAAATATGCGCAACGCATGTCGTTCTACCGGTTTATTCAGTATACATTTAGTATGCAATTTTTGGCACTCAAGACATATGCAAACGAACAAGGCGTACAGATCATCGGGGATCTACCTATCTATGTTCCGTTGGATTCTGCGGATGTATGGGCCGCGCCGGAGGAGTTCCAGCTGGACGAGTCGCGCAGACCTCTGGCGGTTGCTGGCGTACCACCGGACTATTTCTCGGCGGATGGACAGCTCTGGGGCAATCCGCTCTATGACTGGGGGCACATGCGTGACACGGGATATGCTTGGTGGAGGCGCCGCATGCAGGCTGCGTCGGAATTATTTGATGTCATTCGGATCGATCATTTTCGTGGATTATCCAGCTTCTGGCGCGTACCGGTGGATGAAATCACTGCACGCAACGGTGAGTGGATTACGGGGCCTGGGCTGCACTTGATAGACGTGCTCAAGCAGCAGTTCCGACATCTTCAGATTATTGCTGAAGATCTGGGCTTTTTAACCGATGATGTCCGCGCGCTGGTGGATGCCAGCGGGTATCCCGGCATGAAGGTGCTGCAGTTTGCCTTTGATGCCCGCGAACCTAGCAACTACCTGCCCCATACTTATCCGCGTCACTGTGTCTGCTATACCGGGACGCACGACAACACCACTGCGGTCGGTTGGTTTTCGGAGGCGGCAGAGGAGGATATTGCGGTGGCGGTACGCTATCTGGGCCTCAATGCGGAGGAAGGATATCACTGGGGGCTCATCCGCGGCGGCATGGGTTCGGTGGCGGATTTGTTTATTGCGCAGTTGCAGGACTATTTGGGACTTGATGCTACAGCACGTATGAATACGCCTGGTACCTTGGGCGGTAACAATTGGCGCTGGCGGCTGCAACCGGGACAATTAAACGATGCGCTTGCCGCTAGAATCGCGCAGATGTGCCGGATCTATGGTAGAATGTAGCCAATTGTTCTGTGAATTTGCGCAGAGTGTTCTGCATGAAGCTACGATAAAAAAGAACCGCTGAAACAATCGGCGGCTCTTTTTTTTATGCTCCACTGGGATGCTTAGCGGCTGGCGGTTTTTAAAATTTCCAATGCCTTGTCCTTGGTGATGACTTTACAATTGGCGTTTTGGAAGTCGTTCTCTGGGCAGTAGCCCAGTTGCACGCAGTTGGGGCCAGCATCCTGAAACAATGCCGGCGCGGCTTCCTTGCATAGCCGCAGCATTTTGCAGGCCAGATCGCGGATCTCCTCCTGCGCGTTCATGCAGCAGCGGATTTTGAACCAATCCAGCAGTGCATGGGCGTTCATACCGATGAGCGCTTTGAATTCTGTTGCCTGTGGCTTGAGGTAGCGAAGCTCCTCTTCCTTGTATCCGGCATCTACACCTGCATTGTACCATTGCTCCGTAAGTTGCAGCAAATCCGATGCGGAAAGTTGAATCTTCCGGCCGTCCGGTAGGGTGCATTCCGACGAGTGAGCAAGAATCGATTTTGGTAGAACGACATCAAAGGAACGTTTGCCGTGTTTATCCACGCGTCCGCTTTTAATGAGATAGTTGGCCAGCCGTTTGCGAACCAACTGCACCTCGGTTACGCGGGAATATCCTTCTACGCCAAAGAGAAAGTAGTCAAATTCTGTGGCGGCCAGATGTCCCTTGTCCACAATGCTGCGTACAAGTTCCGCATTATAGGGCGAGGCAAGAATTTCCTCCAGTCCTTTTTCGGTGCGCGTGAATCGTGCGGCAATATCGGTATAAACCTTGCCGCCGCCAGCAATTAGGACGACTTTGCCGTCTCCAACCTTTGTAACATTCATATGTTTACAACTCCTTGATGATTAATTACCTGTTCAATGCCGGCATTTTTAATCAGCCGTGTACAGATGAGACAAGGGACAGGATTTGCGATGGGGCTGTCCAATCCTTCAAATCCGGCAAGATATAATGTTGCGCCAAGCATTTCATAGCGGCTTGCGCTGATGATGGCGTTGCACTCCGCATGGACGGCAACGCACTTTTCATACTGTTCGCCGTGTGGAATGTTGTTGCGCTCACGCCAGCATTCGCCAACGTCGCAGCAGTTTTCATCACCCCGAGGTGCGCCGTTATAGCCAGTTGCAACAATTTCATCGTTTTTGACGATGACCGCACCATATTGACGGCGCAGACAGGTGCTACGCTTTGCCACCTCGGCGGCGATGGAGAGATAATAATCGCGTTTTGAAATACGTTCCATGAGAAATGCGCCCTCTTTTCTGCTTAGTATATTTAAACACAAGTATCAATCTCTCGTCAAGGCGATTTGATTGTAGATGCCTATTGCGAACGCGTATGGTGAGGCGTGAAAATTGGCAATCTAAACCTATGTTGGTATTGTTTTTGCGTGCAATCTTCATGTATCTGTTCGTGTTCTTTGTACTGCGGTTGACAGGCAAGCGGCAGGTGGCGGATTTGCAGCCCTTTGATCTATTGATTACATTACTCATTGCGGATCTTGCAGGCTCCTGTATTGCGGACACCGGCATACCGCTGCTGTATAGCGTTGTTCCGGTGCTTGGCATGTATTTTGTGCAGCAGTTGGTGACGCATATCTGCTTAAAGAACGCCAGGGCGCGGCGTGTTGTTTGCGGAAGTCCCATGCTGTTGATATACGATGGTGTTGTGCAGGAGCAGGCTATGCGTCAGAACAATTATACGCTGATTGATCTGCTTGACCAGTTACGCAGCAAAAACATATTTGATCTATCAATGGTGGCGTTTGCCGTATTGGAAACAAACGGAAGTATGAGTGTACTGACAAAGGACGCATATGCGCAGCCGACTCGAGCCGATTTCAAACTACCCGCAGTGCGGGACGGACTCTGCTGGATGTTGATTCTCGACGGCGAGCTTTGTCATGATGCCATCAAGCGCTTGGCATTAAACGAAGCAGAGGTTGAGGCTCTGGCCCGTGACATGGCTGGCTGCAAAGTTCGGGATGTGTTCTTTCTGCACCAGTCTGCGGATGGGACGCTACATCTGCAAAAGAAGCTCAGCGCGGGCGGGACGTGCTGCGTGCGGGAGGGTCATGCATGAAACGTTATGGAAAGCGCATCATCAATCTCTGCCTAGCGGCATTTTTACTGTTTACCATGACCGTTCCCCGGCTATGGCTGACGCGGATATGCGCGGATATGACCGAGCAGGCGCAACTGGCGTCCGCCGCGATCCGTACGGGCGGCGATCATACGCCGTATCTGCGGGAGCTTGAACACATTTACGAAAAAACAGCCCCAATAATGCGACTGTTTCTTGATCACGTAGCGGTGGATGAGACGGGTGCTGCCATTGGGGTCTGCGTTCCCAATACGGAGATAGCGGCGCTGCTGAGCGCGCTCAACGCGGTTAACGCTGCCATTACGCACCTGAATAATATGGAAGCATTCCGCTGGGACAGTATTTTTTAGAAGCATTCTCTCGTTAAACCGAGCATTTCAGCGGCACAATTTTATCGCGATACGTCTTCACCATGAATAAGATACAAATCAGCAACGAAACAACCTCAGCAATGGGGATGGCACACCAGACGATGGTCACGTCGTTGGTGATAATTGCCAGCAACCACGCCACGGGAACGAGAACGATTAGCTGACGGGCAAGAGAGAGCATCATGCTGTAGAACCCGCTGCCAACGGCTTGAAACAGCATGGACATGCTGATACTGGCTGCGGCAAAGGGCAGACAGAGCGGCATGATGGTGAGCGCAGCGTGACCGATGCGGAGCATATCCGGCGAGGCATTGAACAGACTCAATATCTGATTTGGAAGCAGCATAAATACGGTGGTAAACAAAAGCATAATGATGATGCCAGTGGTCAGTGTCAACCGCCAGGTACGCATGAGCCGCGCGTTGTTCCGCGCACCATAATTATAAGCCATAATGCTCATGGATGCATTGGATAAGCCAAGCACCGGCATGATGGCGAAGGACTGCACTTTGAAATATACACCGAACACAGCAACCGCCGTCTCTGTAAACACGATTAAAATGCCGTTCATGAGGAGATTCATAAATGTGCCGATGGCCTGCATTACGATGGATGGAAGTCCGACCTGATAGATTTTTTTGATGACATGACCACTTGGACGAAAACCTCTGAGTGAAATACGAACTTGACTGTGCTTGCCAAGCACCAGAAGGAACGAGAACAGCATGCCAATGATCTGGCCACCTACGGTGGCAAACGCTGCGCCTGCAATGCCCATCTTGGGAAATCCAAACAGGCCGAAGATCAGAATCGGATCAAAAATGATGTTGAGAACAGCACCAACAAGCTGCATAAGCATCGCATAGAGGTTCATTCCCTGGGATTGCATGATGCGTTCGCAGAAAATTTGCAAAAACAAACCGATGCAGCAGATGCAGCAGATGGATAGGTACGTGATACCCATTTCACAAATTTCCGGAATTTTGGTATACGCTTCCATAAAAGGCCGAACACCGAAGATGCCGAACAGCACGAAAGCCAACGCCGAACACGCCATCAGCATCAGCCCATTGGCTGCAGCTTTGTTGGCATCTTCATATCGCCTTGCGCCAAGGCGACGGGAAATCAGGGAATTCATGCCTACGCCCGTGCCTACCGCGACGGAGATCATCAGCATGTACATCGGGTATGCCAAGGAAACCGCCGTCAAGGCGTTTTCACCCAGATACGAGACAAAGATACTGTCAACAATGTTATATAATGCCTGAATCAGCATTGACAGGCTCAGCGGTATTCCCATGGATATAAGCAGCTTGCCTTCCGACAGCACACCCATTTTGTTCGGCTGCATAGGTGCCGAAATATTTGTTTGAAATTCTTTCATAAGGAAAGATTCTATCAGCTTTTGACGAATTCGTAAAGGTTGAATACGGGTACGTTACGATCGTAGGCATAGTTGACGGTATAGAACGTGCCGCCAACGGCTCTTGCCAAATAGGCGATGCAGCATTCGGCATGATCCACAAGATATCGGTTCCGGCAGCGCATGGCGTGGGGACCGTTGTCGATATCGGAGGCATAAAAAACGCTGTCTGCGGCGGAGAGGATACGTGCATACCGTGCCTGCATGCTTGGCGAATATGCTTCGGACTGCACCTTGCTGGGTAATGACAAAACAAGATGAAGTGCGGGATAATCACCACGCAACGCCAACACGGCTTCCGCCGCAAGCGTATCGAATCCCTCTGCCCCGCCGGTGAGAAAGGTCGTAATTCCATAGTTGACGGCTTCCTCCACCGCTTGAAGGAGCGTATGCTTGAGCAAAATCATACTGCTGCTGCATTCGTTCCCGTGCTTAGGTAACCCACGGGGACGATGACCGGTGAAGCAGCAAGCGGTTTTTCCTTCAAATAATGGGGGCAGCATCAGCACTTCTCCTTCCAATGGCCGAAAGAACGGCCGAAAAATCTCCGCTTTCCATGGCGGTTGCGGCAAGATTAACGAGTAAAGACGACGCTGCGCAGGCTTCGTCAAACAAATCCAGGAACGATTCGGTGCGTATCTCATCCGGCGCCCATGGAGCTGCCCAGGGGGCATGCTCCAGATTGAGCGCATCCGCTGCATCTTCGTGTCGGCCGACCAGATAGCGGGCAGCTGCGGGGAAGAAGCGGAGCAGCTTTTGCTTACTTCCGCTCGGGTCAAATGTGAGCGCGTTGATGCGAATCCATTTTCGGAAAGCGCGGGCAAACGCGCCTCGGGTATCAAGCAAAAACAAACGTTCAAACAACGCCGCATGCAGCGCGTCTAATTGCCGGAGGGAAGCCGTTTCATAGAATACGTTCGGTGGCACGTAAAGTCGCGGCTCGTTTGCCCGATCGACGAGATACAGATCCATGGCAATTTCGGCAGGGGTATGTTTCCGACCGGGAAAATACGCTTCTATATAAGGATGCGTGTGATTGTCTAAAACAAAGTGACAGACAAAACCCAATGCATAAGCGGAGTAGATTTCGCTCTCTTTTGCAAGATCCAACAAGGCGGAGAACAAAATTCGTCCGTCAAGGCTGTGAAGCAAATTCGAAAGGTGAGACTGGCAGGGATGGGCAAGCGACCGTGGTAACGCATCCCCAAAGTATGGGTCTGGCCCCATGGTACCGATAAAAAATGCGTCAGAGCAGCGATCTATCAACCCTGCAACATTAATACTACATCTATTCACGCTGCATATCCCCACCAGCGCATGTGCATAGTTATACGGCATGATTCTATTATACATGACCGGACACAATTATTTTCCAACAAAAGCATAGAAAAATTGTAAATCTTATATTAAGCTATACACTTTGGTTTTTCGGCGTGTTACAATAGTACCGACAGCACGCGCGAGGGGTAAATGCACGATGAAAAAAATTGTTAAACGACGGAAAAATTTTCGCATAAACAACCCATTGGCATTCGGGATTCTTTGTGCAATGATTTTGATTTTTACCGGGGGTGTTATCTATGCACTTGCCGCTGGTGTGGTTGCCCCTGCTGTCAGAAATTATCAACTTGCAAACGCTACGCCGACCCCGACGCCGACCGTTGCACCGGTGACGGCTACGCCCTTGCCATCGTCCACAGCAGATTCGCAGGCGATTACGCCGACCCCGACACTGGAACCCGGTACAACGCCGTCACCCACGCCCGCACCGGATGGCAAACTTACCGGACACGTCATTGGCATCGATCCTGCTCGTGGCTATTCAAGCAAGGTGCAGGGCGTTTCCACAAAGATTTATGCAAACCGTTTGAACTTTTCCATTGCGGAGCTTGTAAAGCAGCGGTTGGAAGCACTTGGCGCAACGGTTGTGATGGGGCTCAACGATGTTAAGGACGATCAGGATGCCGTTGCCCGTGCAACCACGATGAACACCGGCATGGCAGAGCTTGCGCTTCGCCTCGAATGCAACTCCGTCAAGACTGCGGATTCGCGCGGTGCCATTGTCTGGGCGCCCAGCGCTCACGCCCTGCAGAACGACTGCGACAATCTTGCCGCTGCCGTGCTGAAGGCATACATTGCCGCCACAGACTTCTCCATTGCAAAATACAACGGAGAATCGATTCGCCATAAAGGGGATGAAACGTTCTTCAACAAGACAGAGGCACCGGTATGCACCCTGTTGATGGGATATATCAGCAGTCCTGCCGAGGACAAATTGCTCAATGATGCGGAATTCCAAAAGAAAATGGCCGATGGGATTGTAAAAGGAATTCTGGATTATCTAGGTATTCAATAAAGATAGTGCGCAGATTGCTTTTCAGAAATTTGCAGTTGTAATCTGTACAAACCAATTAAATAATGGTATCGTATTTAAGATGATAAATAAGAGCATAAAGTCATATGCTCTTTCTTTTTTATGAGCAATTAGACAATTCATTAAGCAGGAGGCAGGCATTTGAAAAAAACATTTCATGGGGGGGTTCATCCCCTTCACAGCACCGGAGAAGGAAAAATGTTCACGCGCGCAAGCGCCGTTACACCGCTCATCCCGGAACAGGTGATTATTCCTGTGAGCATGCATCTTGGTGCGCCCAGTGCGCCGTGCGTGGAGCCAGGTCAGCATGTTCAGCTTGGCCAGGTGATTGCCATGTCTGTGGGTGGGCTGGGATTGCCGGTGCACGCGAGCGTATCGGGCGAGGTGCTGTTTGTGGACGAACGACAGCAACTGTCGGCAACGCCGCAGATGTGCATCGGCATCCGCAACGACAAGCTGGATGATTGGGCACCGCTTATGCCGCTTGGTGACGTTGAAAATGCGCCTGCGGACAAGATCATTGCGTGTGTAAAAAATGCCGGCATCTGCGGACTGGGTGGTGCATCGTTCCCGACCCACATTAAGATGTCCATTCCCGAAGGGAAAACAGCCGATACCGTGATTTTAAATGGTGCGGAATGTGAGCCGTATCTGACCGCAGACCATCGCTTGATGTTGGAAACGCCGGAACGTATCGTGGGCGGCCTGCGGCTGATCCTGCGCGCTACTGGCGTGAGCCGGGGCGTGATTGCCATCGAGAGCAACAAGCCGGACGCCATTGATAGCATGACTAAAGCCATTGCGGGCGTGCCCGGCGTGGAGATACTCATGCTCAAAACGAAGTATCCGCAGGGTAGTGAAAAGCAGTTGATTCATACCGTGACCGGTCGACAGGTGCCGCGGGGAAAGCTGCCTGTGGACGCGCACACGTTGGTGTTTAACGTCGGTACAGCAGCCGCGGTTTTTGATGCGGTAACGGAAGGAAAGCCACTGATTCAGCGCATTACCACAGTTACTGGCTGTGTCAATCAGCCGGCGAATCTGTTGCTGCGCGTTGGGACTACTTACGATCAGATATTCGCAGCCTGCGGCGGCTTGAAGGCGGATGCGCATGAGATTTTTGCGGGTGGTCCTATGTGCGGACTCTGCGCACCGGACGATACCGTCTCCATGACCAAGGCCACAAACGGGATCATTGTTTTTTCGGCAACGCAGGCCAGGGACTATGAAGAAACATCCTGCATTCGTTGCGGCCGCTGCGTGGAGACCTGCCCTATCGGGCTGTATCCTTACGAACTGCGCAATATCTGTGACATGCATAATCTCGATAAAGCCAAGGAAAATGGCCTGTCGGACTGTGTACTTTGCGGCGCTTGCTCCTACATTTGCCCGGCACGTCGCTATTTAACCGCATCTTTTAAAGCGGCGCGTGAGGAACTTGCCGCTAGAGGGAGGAAATAAGTTTTATGCAGTATTCCGTTTCTTCTGCGCCGCACATTCATGCCAAAGCCAACACTGCGGTGTTGATGCTGGATGTGGTTACAGCGCTCATGCCCTGCGCAATTGCCGGGATCTGGCTGTTTGGCTGGGCTGCGGCACGGGTGCTACTCATCAGCATCATTTCCTGCGTATTGTTTGAGCTGCTCTATCAGTTGCTTGCAAAAAAGCCGGTTCGGATCAACGATCTGTCGGCAGTTGTGACTGGGTTGATCCTTGGACTTAATTTGCCGTCGACCGCGCCTTGGTGGATGATTGTTGTGGGATCGCTCGTAGCCATCGTGCTGGTCAAGCAATTGTTTGGTGGTATTGGTGATAACTTCGTGAACCCGGCGCTTGCTGCGCGCGCGGTGCTACTGGCATCCTGGCCGGCACTCATGTCTGGCGCAGCCTTTGTGTCGCTTTTTGATGGGGTTTCGGGCGCGACGCCGTTGGTGGCAAGCGAAGGCACCTTCTCTACGCTGGACTTGCTGGTTGGCCGTGTTCCGGGTAGCATTGGCGAGGTATGTAAGATTGCCATTCTTCTGGGACTGGTCTATTTGCTCATCCGAAAGACCATCACCTGGCATATTCCGGTAACGATGATTGTTTCTTTTGCCGTGTTCAGTTGGATTTTCAAAGGGAACATTGCTGCGGTACCTACGGAGTTGTTTTCCGGCAGTATTCTGTTTGGTGCGGTATTCATGGCAACTGACTATGTAACAAGTCCCATGACCCTTGGTGGGAAATTTATCTATGCAGCGGGTACGGGGCTAATTATTGCGCTGATTCGATCCTTTGGCAGTTATCCGGAGGGTACGACCTATGCGATTCTCTTAATGAACGTGGTCACTCCGCTGCTTGATCGAGTGATGAAGCACAAAATGTATGGGGAGGTGAAGGGCAATGTCTGATATTGGCAAGCTTAGTATCCGTCTGCTGGCTCTTGCGGCATTTGCGGGATTGGCGCTCGGCGCGACAAACGCCATTACCGCCGCTCCCATCAAGGCACAGGAACTACAAAACGCCGCAACTGCGCGCCAAACGGTGCTACCGGAAGCAACAACCTTTGATGCATTGACTGCTACGGATGGGCTGACAGAGGCTTACATAGGTCGTGCGGCGGACGGAACGCTCGCTGGCAAGACCGGCACGATCCTAACGCAGGGATTTGGTGGAGAGATTGAAGTGACGGTGGGTATGAACATGGATAACGTCATTACAGGCGTGACCGTCGGCGGTGTGAACTTTAAGGAGACGGCAGGCCTTGGCGCAAAGGCAAAGGATGTGGCGTTTACTGGACAATTTACCGGAAAGATCGCCCCCATCGCGCTCAAGAAGGATGGCGGTGCAATCGATGCCATCACCTCCGCTACCATTAGCTCCAATGCGGTAACTCAAGCCGTTAACCATGTTGTTGGCGTGCTGACTTCTCTGAAAGCACCTGAAAAGGAGGTAGGCTGACAATGGAACATAAGCTTTCCATGAAATCGGTTTTTCTAAACGGCGTATTAACTGAGAACCCGACATTCCGCCTTGTGCTTGGTACTTGTCCGACGATGGCAATTACCACGAGCGCCATCAATGGCATCGGCATGGGTGCTGCGGCAACGTTTGTGCTGATCGGTTCTAACGTGGTAATCTCGCTGCTGCGCAATTTTATTCCAGATAAAATCCGCATTCCGGCATTTATTGTGGTTGTTTGTACGTTTGTAACCATGGTGCAGATGCTTATGCAGGCGTTTTTGCCCTCGCTTTATGCATCGCTGGGGATCTTTATTCCGCTGATTGTTGTCAACTGCATCATTCTTGCCCGCGCAGAGGCATTTGCCAGCAAGCACTCCGTCGGGGCGTCCGCCATGGACGGCATCGGCATGGGACTGGGCTTCACACTGGCCATCACGTTCATTGGCGCAATCCGCGAGCTGATTGGCAACGGCACCGTCTTTGGCGCACAGGTTTTTGGCGCGGCGTATCAGCCGATGTTGCTAATCATCCTGCCGACCGGCGGATTTATTGTCTTTGGGTTGCTATTGGGATTGTTCAATTTTATTTCACAGAAGATTACAAAGCGGAAGGAGGTCAAGGCTGAATGAACGAGATTGCTAAAATCTTACTGTTTATGGTCAGCTGCATACTGACCAATAACTTTATTTTTTCCAGATTCCTCGGCTGCTGCCCGTTCCTCGGCGTATCGAACAAAGTGGAGACGGCGATGGGGATGGGGCTGGCGGTTACGTTCGTCATGGCTCTGGCGTCCTTGTTTACCTATATGGCACACCACTGGATACTGGTCCCGTTGAAACTGACCTATCTGGATACCATCACGTTTATTCTGGTGATTGCGAGTCTCGTGCAGGTTGTGGAGATGTTCCTCAAAAAATCTTCTCCGAGCCTCTATGGTGCGCTGGGCATCTATCTGCCGTTGATTACCACCAACTGCGCGGTGCTGGGCGTCACGCTGCTGAACGTCAGCGATCAGCTCAACATGCTCTATTCTGTACTCAACGGCGTGTTCGGCGCATTGGGCTTTTTGTTGGCTATCGTGCTGATGGCGGGCGTACGGGAGCGGCTGGAGTCAGCGCATATTCCGAAGGTGCTTAAAGGATTCCCGATTAGCTTGATCACGGCGGGACTCATGAGCATTGCCTTTTTAGGCTTCTCGGGCATGGTCAAGTGAGGAATTTGCAATGAACATTTTACCGATTCTTTATGCCGTTGGCGTGCTTGGCGGACTGGGGCTGCTCTTTGGTGCGGTGTTGGCGGTAGTTGGCAAGAAATTTGCCGTCAAAGTGGATGAACGTGTTGTTCAAGTACGCGAACAGCTGGGCGGCGCTAACTGCGGCGCGTGCGGCTACGCTGGGTGCGATGCATTTGCAGAAGCCGTCGTGAAGGGGGAGACCAAGCTCAATGGCTGTACTCCCGGCGGAGCAAAAGCGGCGAAAGCCATCGCTCAAATCATGGGAACCACCGCGGAGGAAATTGAGCCCATGGTGGCCCGCGTTCGTTGCAACGGCACCTGCGAAAATGTCAGCCAGCGCTATGAATACAACGGTCTTCCGTCCTGCCGCGCTGCTTCCGCGATCTCCGGGGGACCCACCCAGTGCGAATTCGGATGCCTTGGACTTGGCGATTGCGTGAGCCGCTGTCCCTTCAGTGCGATTACTTTGGCGGATGGAATTGCTCACATCGATGAGAGCAAATGTACGGGGTGTGGCGTATGCATGAACATTTGCCCGCGTGGGATTATCAATCTGTTGCCCCGTGATAAGACCGTTGTGGTGCTCTGCCGCAACAAGGCCACCGGCAAGATCGCCCGCCTTCAGTGCAAAACCGCCTGCGTCGGCTGTCATCGCTGCGAAAAGCAGTGTCCGTCGGATGCCATTCATGTGGTGGATGGTGTGGCCGAGATTGACGATGGTAAATGTACCCGCTGCGGCGCCTGCGTACAGGGCTGCCCGATGCATTGCATCCATAATCTCTTTGTCCCCGAGGAAGAACGAGAGGGCATGGAACTGGAGGAATAAGCAACAGAAAGCAAGTAAAAAACGATCCGATAAAGAGTGAATGACCTCCATTTGCCATCCTGTATACGATACGGAATAACAAATGGGGGTCATTTCAAAATGGACAGTTCCTTTTGCTATGAACGAGCGAAATAACGACTTGTAACCCAAAACCGTCAACAAGAATCCAGTGGCTTAGTATTTCAGCTTATAGACGATTTCTCCATACATCATGCGGCCATCCGGGACAAATCCCATGCTTTCATAGAGCTGTATTGCCCACTTGTTGTTTGGTTCCACACTTAGAAAGATGACGTGATGCTCGCTATCTGCCTGCAGCAACTTGATGAGCAGCCATAGCGCTTCCCGCCCACAGCCCTTGCCCTGGTGACGCTTGTCAATCATGAGCCGATAAATCCAGTATTCGTGATCGTCCAGGTCCAGACAGTACATGCAAAATCCAATCGGAACATTGCCCTCATAGATGCCGAAGGGTACACATTCTGGCTGCACCTTTGCCTGCGCAAGGGAATAGGCATTGCTTGCGATGAACGTATCCTGCTCCTTCCCCACGGATAAATCAATCAGAGAGCTAAAATTGTAACGATCAACATCCACAAGCCGCAGCATACCTTATTCCTCCGTATGCGATTTATTCAGTTGCTTGGTGCGTCCATCTTTCGTCAAAATCTTTTTACGCATACGAATGTTCAGCGGCGTGACTTCCACAAGCTCGTCGTCGGCAATAAACTCCAGACATTGCTCCAGAGACAGTAGAATCGGCGGAGTCAGACGCAGCGCTTCATCATTGCCGGCAGCGCGTACATTGGTGACGTGCTTTTTTTTGCAGACATTGACCACGATATCCTCTGCACGGGCGCATTCGCCAACAACCTGTCCTTCATACACCGGCACACCGGAACCGACAAAAAGCCGACCGCGATCCTGCGTGTTAAACAGACCGTAACTGGTGGTTTCGCCTGTTTCGTGGACAACTAGAGAACCCGTTTTACGTTCCTCAATCGGTCCTTTATAAGGTTCATATTGACAGAACACATGGTTCATGACGCCGTTGCCGCGCGTATCGGTCAACAATTCACTGCGGTAGCCCATGAGACCACGGGCGGGAATGAGAAATCTGAGTCGCATGCTATTGTCACCGAGATTACTCATGTCCGCCAGCTCTGCTTTGCGTCGACCCAGCTTTTCCATGACTGCACCGACGTATTCCTGCGGGACATCAATGGTTAGATCTTCAATTGGTTCCATCAGCTCTCCCGCTTCATTTCGGTGCATGATTACGCGGGGGCGTGACACTGCAAATTCGTATCCCTGCCGACGCATCTGCTCGATAAGAATGGAAAGATGCAGTTCTCCGCGACCGGAGACGCGGAAAGAATCGGTGCTACTGGTTTCCTCAACACGCATGGAAACGTTCGTTTTGACTTCGTTAAATAGACGGTCGCGCAGATTGCGGCCAGTGACATATTTGCCTTCACGGCCTGCAAAGGGACTGTCGTTGAGCATAAACAGCATGGCGACCGTTGGTTCGTCAATATGGACGAAGGGCATAGGCTCGATGCGGGATGGATCACAGGCGGTTTCACCGACCTGGAGACCTTCCACGCCCGCCACGCAGACAATATCTCCGCAGGGCGCCTCTTCAACCTCTACGCGGGAGAGACCCTCAAATCGATAGAGCCGGGTGATCTTGGTGGGCAGGTTACGTTGGCTCTCGCCGCCGCACAGCACAATAGGCATTCCGCGCTTGGCTGTGCCGCGCTCAACCCGACCGATGCCGATACGGCCTACGTAGTCGTCGTAATCGATGGTGGAAAACAAAATTTGCAGCGGTTCATTCGGCGTTGCATCTGGCGCGGGGATGGTCTTGATGATTGCGTCAAATAGAGGATGCATGCCATTTTGCAGATGATCGGGGGACATTCCGGACTTTCCTTCCCGTGCGCTGGCATAAATAACCGGGAAATCCAACTGATCCGCAGTGGCGCCCAGCTCCATAAATAGTTCCAGCGTTTCGTCCACAACCTCGGTTGGCCGACAGCCTACACGATCGACCTTGTTGACGACGACAATCGGTATTTTTTTCAACTCCAGCGCTTTTCGCAGCACAAATCTGGTCTGGGGCATGCAACCTTCAAACGCGTCCACCAATAACAGAACGCCATCAACCATCTGGAGGATACGTTCCACTTCACCGCCAAAGTCTGCATGGCCTGGCGTATCTACAATATTGATGCGTGTATCACCGTAAATGACGGCGGTGTTCTTCGACAGAATGGTGATACCGCGCTCACGTTCCAAATCATTGGAGTCCATGACGCGTTCGACACCCTGTTCGTTTCTTTTCAATACGCCTGAGTCACGCAACAGCTGGTCAACCAATGTGGTCTTGCCGTGATCGACATGCGCGATGATGGCGACATTCCGAATATCCATACCTTTTCCTCTACCTCTTTCTTATATCAAAAGCATGTCATTATACAACAAATCTGTTTTCTACACAAGATTTTCTTTAGTTGCGCCTGAAAAATCGCATATATTGATGGATTCCCCAAATAACTACCACTCTGCAAGTTGCAAGTGGAAGTTGTCCCGGAATAGGAGAAACGATAGAGTTTCGTTTGTGAAAAGGAGAATCGGACCATGATGAACAACGAAAAGGGACGCAAGTACCTTGCATTCGGAGATTGACTTGGGATATAGGAATGTCTGCACGCAGGAATGATCTTTAAAATGGTCAAAAAGCGGAGATGCGGCTCAATGTACCCTGCTGATTCTCTAGAAGAGGCACAACGGACAGATTGAAAACCGCAGCTCCGTGGGGATATTCGTTTGTCGGGCTAACCGCGAGGCACGGGCATGGATGGCAAACTGGTCAAATTGTTGCCCTCGTGCGCATCTGGCATGGACTTGAGATATTCGGTGCCGTGGCGGATGCCAACGCCGACACCGGCAATTTCACCTTCCTTGGCCAAGCGAACGCCTTCTTGCTTCGAAACGACTGATCCGTCCGATAACTGATAACCAACAATTCGGCCGCGGGCTTTGACTAAGATCGATATCCGTCTTGCACCTGGCTTTGCTTCCGGAATATCATGCAACGTGTTTAAAATTGCTTTCTGCATCGCTGATGGTTGTGGTTTCATGGCTTGTACAGCCGCGGTATACTTTTGTACCGCGTGTTCCCTTCTGCTTTTGACGTTAGTATATGCAGCCAGGACCCAATACCGGTCATGGATATTTTTTCCGAGATGGTGTACGCATTCCGAGGAATACTATATGTTGGGGTCAATTACTGTACATAGTTTATTTTCGACTAAATAACAGATATTTCATAATTTGATAAGGACCTGTTCATATCCTTGCGTTAAGATGAAACCATAGAAATTGAGAGCGCGAAGGAGATGGAGAAGATGATGAATCGTTTGTATATTGCAGCCTACTTATGGAGAATGCGCCATCGCAAACAACTTGATAAAGTCGGGCTATTGGCATAATCGCGTTCATATTGACCAACAACGGTTAGATTCACCAACTGCAAGAGCATCAGATATGTGTTTATCCAGAAAAGTGTGGTTCCATATTCCTTCTGATAGGCAAACAAGAAAAATGGCAGCGGTAGTTGCCATTTTTTTTTGAGGCTAAGGGGTATAGAAAGAGGCCGCCCTCATGATTACCCAAAATCATAAAGGCGGTCCCTTTGAATTACAGTTCTTTTGATTTCAGCACAATTTTTCAACGATTATTTCATCTGTTGCAGAGCGCGGTGGTCAGGTCATTTCCCAATGGAGCGATACACATCTTCAAAATAGGTGACCAGCTTGGGATCGTTTAGCCAAGATTCTTGCTGCTCGCCCCAATAGGCTTCTGCCTTCTGTTCGAGCGCCTGAACCTTGATGTCTTCCTTGACATCGTTAAACGACTTCTCGCCGGTCGGCTCATCGCCAACCAACTGGCAGATATAGAACATATCATCCAGGTTGATCAGGTCCGTATACTCGCCGACTTTGAGCTTGCCGACAGCTTCCACCAGTTTCGGATCCCAGGCTTCAGATTCTGCACCCTTTTGCATGAGAATGCCTTCCGTTGCAAAGATAGGGTAGGTGGTGTATAGATCGTCCTCACCATATTCCTTCAGTACTTCGTCAAAGGGTTTGCCTTCCTTCAGCGCGGCAGCGGCTTTTTCTGCCTTTGCGCGGGCAGCAGAAATATAGGTTTCGAAGAGCGCATCGGCTTCCGCCTTCTTCGCCTTGTATTCCGTGACAATTTCTTTGATGCGCGCGGCGTTGGCTGAGACATTGTCAAGGGACAGTTTGCCGTATTCGGCTTCCAGCTTTTCAATTGCGGTCATCAGTGTTGCGTGATCCGCGCTGAGTTCCTCGGCCGGGGAGACGGTGATGGTTTTAACGCGGACAAATCCTTCCGGCGTGGTCAGAACGGGATCGCCGCCATATTTTTCGTAGCCTTCTTCGTCATCCAGATAGTTGGCAGGTGTTTTTGCATAGGTTTCCTTTTGGGTGGCAAGGAGATCGTCAAAATAGGTTTGCACCTCTTCATCCGTGACGGAAACGTCGGCTTTCACCTTAGTTTCAAGCGCTTTCGAAAGTGCTTCCTTGGTCAGCTCTTCACGGATGTATTCCCGATATCCGCTCATGTCCATATCAAGACCCGCTGAAGCCAGCTGTTCCTTAAAGATTTCTTCGGTGCGGGCAGCGACATCCGCTGCGCCTTCGGTTTCGGCCTGGGAACGGAACATGTCCATATAATAGGCCATCTCGTCTTCCACGTCCGCATCCACGCCATTTTTGACTTCCTCATCCAACTTGATGCCCATCAGCTCCGCCTGATATGCGTTGAGCTTTTTGGTAACCAGCATATCAACGACGGAATCCTGCATGGATTCGATATCTGCTGCCGCAGTCGGTGCGGGCATGCCGTAGGCACTGTACTGCTGAAGCATGGCGTCATAGGTTTCCGCGATTTCCGCCTTGGTGATAGAATATTGATCGCCAATTTTTACAGCAATCGCTTCGCCGGAAGCATCGGGGGCTGCCGTATCCTCTTTGAGTTTACAGGCTGCCATCGACAGCAGCATGCCAGTGGCAAGCGCCAGCGCGAGCAGTTTGGTAAGTTGGTTTTTCATGTTAATCGATTTTCTCCTTTGTTATTAGCATGGCCATTTTTGCCCCATGTCTTTGCATTATAAGCCATATAGCCAGTCTGTGCAATTGGTAATCCTGCAAACAAATTGTGGCGTTTTGCCGATTTGGAACCATTTTGTGCCGCATTTGGCATAAGAAAGCACAAGTCATGCCGAAGCGCAGAAAATGCAAAAATGAATTAATGTTGGGTTAACCTTGCCGACCTATGCTACAGCCTAGGGTGTGGATCAATAACTTCCCAGAAAAGCGTTTTCGACAGTTGTCTTGCCTTTTATGCGATTATAATTGCGGATTTAACGCCAATAAGTCTACAAATTCTCGCTTAGACCGACAGAGAATTAACGCGAAACCGCAAATTCTTCGTTATAAAACATGCCCGAATCAATTAGGAGGTGGAAGAACATGGACATCGGCATTATGGATAGCATAAAAATTTTAGGCGTTAAGCAGGCACTGAACTACTTGGACAAAGATCCGGAACGCAATATTCCGAAGATCATCGACTGGCTTTTGAAGTATGATAAAAATGATGAAGGCAAAGGGCCGGTGAGGAACATTCAGCGGGCAATGGCAGATCAGAACAGCAATTGGTACAAGCTGGTCAAGAGCCTGTGGACGGACATTGACGATGGTCAGCGTCGCAGACTGTTTGAGACGCTTGTGGTCAACGGCAGCATGATCGGCGCACCCAAGCAACAGAAGAACCGTGAGAAGTATGACTGCAATATTCCGTGGGCGATTTTGCTGGATCCTACGTCCGCCTGTAATTTACACTGCACGGGCTGCTGGGCGGCGGATTACGGCAACAAGCTGAACATGAGCTATGAAGAACTGGATGATATCGTTCGTCAGGGCAAGGAACTGGGTACGTATTTTTATATTTTCTCCGGCGGTGAACCGCTTGTGCGCAAGCATGATATTCTTAAGCTTTGCAGGGCACATCAGGACTGCGCGTTTCTGTCGTTTACGAACGGTACGCTCATCGACGAGGCGTTTGCGGAGGAGATGCTGCGCGTACAGAACTTTGTGCCGGCCATTAGCGTGGAAGGTTTTGCGGATGCAACGGACTTCCGGCGCGGCGCCGGTACCTACGACAAGGTTGTCAAAGCCATGAAAATACTGAAGGAGAAGAAACTGCTCTTTGGTATCTCCTGCTGCTATACAAGCAAGAATACCGAAGTCATCGGCAGCGAACAATACTTTGATTCCATGATTGATTTGGGCGCAAAATTCGCGTGGTTCTTCACCTACATGCCCGTGGGCGTGGATGCTGTGCCTGAGCTGATGGTCAACGCGGAACAGCGGGCATTCATGTATCATCAAATTCGAGAATTTCGCAACACCAAGCCGATCTTCACCATGGATTTTTGGAACGACGGGGAGTTTGTCGGCGGCTGCATTGCCGGCGGCAGATCGTACCTCCACATCAATGCCAATGGGGATATTGAGCCATGCGCATTCATCCACTATTCAGATGCCAATATTCGAACCAAGACGTTGCTGGAGGCGTATCGCTCACCGCTGTTTATGCAGTATCATCGCAATCAACCGTTCAATACGAATATGTTGCGCCCCTGCCCACTGCTGGACAATCCCGGCAGGCTGACGGATATGGTTGAAGCATCCGGCGCAAAGAGCACCGATATGCAGAACCCGGAGGACGTGCGCGAACTAACGAACAAGTGCGCGCAGGCCGCGAAATGCTGGGCGTGTACAGCGGAGAGAATCTGGACGGATGATCATAAGAGCGTGGGCGGATAACAATTTCGTTCGGGACTTGTGGGTCATGGTCAAGGGGCGGACGTTTCCGGCGCATTTTTCTTGACAAATGGGGCAAACTGCTATACCATTTTCCAGCATATGGGAGCAACATGCGCAAGCGCGTGATAAAGCCGACATACGGGAAGCCAAGACGCTTGCGCGGTTACCGGTTTTGTTTCAAATGACGGGACTTATCTGCGCACGCAACAGATGGGTCTCGTTTTCCATATCAATGACAGAGCCTTCCGCAATGGGCACACGGGAAACTCAAGATTCATAAGGAGCGATCATATGAGCCTTTGGGAGTTGTTTCTCATCGCAGCTGGGGTTTCCATGGATGCGGTTGCCGTGTCTATTTGCAAGGGCCTCTCGGTTCCAAAGGTAACGGTGAAGCACATGCTGATTGCGGGCGCATATTTCGGCGGGTTTCAGGCGCTGATGCCGTTGATTGGCTATCTACTGGGCACGCAGTTTCAAGCGCTGATCACCAATATCGATCATTGGATTGTGTTTGCGTTACTGTCGGTCATTGGCGTCAACATGATACGGGAATCCTATCAAAAGGACGCTGGCGCATGTAACGATTCCTTTGCGTGCAAGGTGATGCTACCGCTTGCACTTGCCACCAGTATCGATGCGCTGGCCGTGGGCGTGACCTTTGCGTTTTTGCAGGTTCGAATTTTGCCGGCGGTGCTGTTCATCGGGTTGATAACGTTCGTACTATCAGGTGCTGGCATCAAGATTGGCAACGTATTCGGAATCAAATATCAAGCCACGGCGGAGCGCATTGGCGGGATTGTGCTCATTCTCATGGGTGTTAAAATTTTGCTCGGTCATCTGGGCATACTGTAAAGAAAAGAGTTTTTTATGGAACAAGAAAATAAAACGGAAGCATTGGGCACTGGCCGTATTGGGAAACTGTTGTTTCAGATGGCGCTGCCAGCGGTTGCGGCACAGGTAATCAACCTGCTATATAATATGGTCGATCGCATGTATATCGGTCATATCCCCGGCATCGGAAAATTGGCACTGACTGGGGTTGGTGTGTGCTTGCCGCTGATTATGATCATTTCGGCGTTCGCCGCATTGGTCAGCATGGGCGGTGCGCCTCGGGCCTCCATTCACCTCGGCAAAGGTGAGCCGGACAAAGCACAGAAAACTATGGGCAACTGCGCCATGATGCTGATTCTGATTTCGGTGATACTCACGGCAGTCTTCTTTTTCTTTGCGGAGGATCTGCTGATGGCGTTCGGCGCAAGCGAAAATACGATCCAATACGCAGTGTCCTACATGAAAATTTACAGTCTCGGCACCATCTTTGTGCAAGTTACACTCGGGTTAAACGCGTTTATCACGGCGCAGGGCTTTGCCAAAACAAGCATGCTGACGGTACTCATCGGTGCGATTTGCAATATTATTCTAGACCCGATCTTGATTTTCGGATTTAATATGGGCGTGGCCGGCGCGGCATTGGCGACCATTTTGTCGCAGGCGATTTCCGCAGTGTGGGTCATCCGGTTCTTGACCGGCAAAAAGACCGGGCTTAGGCTGCGGAGTGCAGACCTGCGGTTGGACGCAAAAATCGTGCTGCCCTGCCTTGCGTTGGGGTTGTCTCCGTTTATCATGCAGTCCACGGAGAGCCTGATTGCCATGTGTTTCAATTCCTCACTGCTGCGGTATGGCGGGGATATTGCGGTTGGGGCAATGACCATCCTGACCAGCGTGAATCAGTTTTCGCTGCTGCCGCTGATGGGTCTGACGCAGGGCGCGCAGCCAATCATCAGCTACAACTACGGTGCAAACAACACCAAGCGCGTTAAGAAAGCATTTTTGCTGCTGCTGACGGTGTGTGTGTCGTTTTCGGTGTTGCTCTGGGCGGCAATCCAACTTACGCCGGAAACCTTTGTGCTGGTGTTCAACAACGATCCCGAACTATTAGCCTTTACAGCGCGGGCGCTGCGCATCTATATGGCGGTTTCCTGCATCTTTGGTGTACAGATTGCTTGCCAACAAACGTTTATTGCGTTGGGGAACGCAAAAAGCTCGCTGTTTCTTGCACTGTTGCGTAAGATTTTCCTGCTCATTCCGCTCATTTACATCATGCCGTTTTTTATGGCGGACAAAACGACCGCTGTATTTACGGCAGAACCCATTGCGGATATTCTTGCAGTGATTACCACCGCCTGCATGTTCTTTATCCAGTTTCGCAGATCGCTGCGGCAGATGGATACGAACGCTATCCGCCAATAGGCTGTTTTTTGAGGGGCGGTGTCAAGGATGTTACTCCACTGAGATGGCTGAAAAGAGCATTCTGTTTTTTTCAAGGGTGTGCATCGGAACCCATACGTGCCGGTTACCTGTATTTTTTGACGTCCGTGAAAAGACCAGCACAGTCCAAACACAGTTATTCCATCGAAAGACTTGCTTTTCTATAATTAAAGCAGAGCGCGGCCGATTCTTCGGCCGCGCTCTGTTGATTGTCCGCATAAAGGCTGGGTTATGCTTGGGGTTCGTCCAGTACGCCGATGAACAGTGGTGCGCCGCTGTCGAGATCAACCACCGCGTATACAAAGGGATGGTCGAACATCAGTTCTCTGGGCTGCTCGGGGTTGAGTGCCATGCCCGCAGCGGCAATTTCGGTGACAGCCGCAGCTTCTGTACCTTTTTCATCCACAATAATCTTCACAATCTGCTGCACGCTGGAAAGAAACAGATTGCCTTGGGCAGACGAACCCATCTTAGAAAAGTCTGCACTGTTGGGATTAAAAGCGGAGGTAAGTCCCAGCTTTTTCAGTGGATCATTCATATCGAGGGTGAAATCCACCGCAAACTTTGGCAGAGACAGATTCATAAATGCTTCGGCACGGGAGGCGATTGCTGCTGCGAGCGTCTCTGCAGTCAGCGCGGTGGCCAATTCCCGCGCAGTCCTTGTATCGGTTGGCATCAATGCGACAAAGGCCGTCTTGCCGTCGTCATAGGGTAGCAGAATGCCCTCTGCACCATCGATCGAGAGATAATCACGATGGCATTCGCGATCGTTCATAAAGGGACTGGAAACCTTCGTGCCGTCCGCTTTTATAAAGTCATGATCCTCTGTCATTTGACCCCAAAAAGGATTGTCCCATTTGGCGTTCAGATAGAGGGTATTGAGTAGCACCAACATCGTATCATCCGCATAGTTGTCTTTTCGCAAGGTGGGGATTAGGCCGTTGGTTTTTTCCTTGACCCAGGCATTGATTGCATTACGCGTTTTGTCACTGTTCAATTGCGCGGAGAACGCGTCTGCAGCATAGACATCTTTGAGCAGCGTGAGATAGGACTTTTGAATATTGGCGCTTTCATCTGACCAAACGGAATTAGCGATGGTCAGCTTCGTGCTACCATTTGTTTTTTGCAGCGACGCAAGCAACGCACCGCAGACGTCATTCAACGTTTCGGGATCTCCGTGCAGCAACGTGGAGAATTCGTTCTTGGTGATGCCGTCCGCACCGCTTGCAGCCATGGATAGCGCCAGATAGGCGGAAAGCGGAGAGACGACAGGGTTATTTCCGCTTGTTTCAAGCGCCTGACCCAGCAGTGCGCAAGCAAATTGCGCCAATGCGTCCGGCGCGGCTGACTGCACGATTTCGTCCGTCGGGGCCGCTGTGGCGCTATTATCCGTCGCCAGTGGTTCGGTTAGATTGACCTCCTCGCTCATGGTCTCCTCTTTTGCAATGGTCTGGGGGGCACAGCCGCACAGCAGCAGGACGCCGATAGTCAGCCAAATCGTCATTCGTTTTATCATAGAAATTCATTCTCCTTTTTCGATTCTATACCTAACACTACACAAACCTGTAAAAAGTTGCAAGAATTTTGAATGGAGGGCAGGGAGAATGAAATCATGCGCGGAGCATCGGTGCGGGTGGCCAGTTGGCGCGGACATGATTCCCACTAAACGTGAAGGAATCATGCGCGGAGCATCGGTATGGGCGGTGCCAAATCAATCAGCGATAGATTTTGACGCGTCCCGCAAACACGCGCCGGATGGCATCTGTCAGCCGCTGTCCAGCGCCGCCGGAGAGGTCGTAGACCGTGAGCTGGGTTGGTGCCATGCCAACCAGCAGACTCATGATGCCATCCTCGGAGCAATCCACATATTCAATATGTGCGTTCATATCGTCGGTGAGCGTGCAGCTACCATCCGGATGGATACAGATGGACAGTTCACCCGCCTGTGGCTCCTCGGTCTGCACAAAGGAACTTAATACGCCGAGCAGCTCGGTGTATTCCCGCCGAAGAATTTGCTCAGCGGCGGCATGATCGATGCTTTCGCGCCAGCGTTCAACTTGATCTCGCATACGAAAGCGCATGTAGCCTTCTAAATTCAGCCGATGCTCCTCGCCAAGGTAGCGGACAAGCCCATCCCGTATACGTGCCGGTTGTTCCAGCGAACGCGCCATATCCAGCGTACTGGTCAAAACCGCCTGCTTTTCGGAGAGACTCAGCGGCAGTGCATCCACATAATGTGTCAATTCAAAATACTGCAAATCGCGGCAAAGCAACATGGTAAGTGCATCGGCCAGAAGCTTGACCGATTCGCCGTCCTGCACGGTTACGGTTACGCTTCCGTCTGTGCTGGCAAGCCCACACACACACCCGCACTGAGACAGCCGGCGCGACAGCAGGCCGCCCAGGTCAATATCATATTGGTTGGTTCCGATCGCATAAGTGAGCATTGTGTGCGTCTCCCATTCTTCTTCCTACCATCCTATGCAGCAAATCGCATTTTTGGTATGGGGATAGTGTCTCCAATCCGGTCGATTTCGGTCATGGAAGTATTCGGGAAAACGCAAAGAGCCGCACAGGACGTAATATTTTTTGGTTTTTTCAGCATTTCATATTATAATGGCCATAGGAGGATATTTTTATGAAATTGGGCGTGCTTGGCGGTACATTCAATCCAATCCACTGTGCGCACATCGAAATGGCGGTGCTTGCGCGGGATAAGCTTGCGTTGGACGGTGTGTTGCTGATGGTTGCGGCCGATCCTCCGCATAAGACGGTGGATCACGGTGTAAGCGCGGCGGATCGATTGCAGATGGTGCGGCTTGCGGTGGAGAATTTGGACGGTATAATTGCCTGTGATCTCGAACTCATGCGCGATGGCAAGAGCTATATGGCCGATACCCTCGTTACGCTCCGGAATATGGCTGACGATTGCACGTTATATTTGATCCTGGGTAGTGATATGCTACTGGATTTGCCGAACTGGTATCGGCCGGACGTGGTGATGCAACTGGCGAAAATTGCCTGCATACCCCGACTGGGGCAAGAGGAAACCGACGCAGCTGCCGCAGCGCATCTGCAAAACGAATTTGGCGCCGAGGTGTTATTTCTTCCATCTCAGGTGCAAAAGCTCTCGTCCACGGAGATACGAGATCGGCTTGAGGCTGGCTTGCCCATCTTCAATCTGGTTCCGCCGGAGGTGGAGCGGTATTGCTATGAATCCGGCGTATATTTCTCATCCACCATCCGCAGGATGCAGCAGATATTAAAAAAAGCACTGTATAACAAACGGTACATTCATACCATGGGGGTTGTGCAAGCTGCGGCGATGCTTGCGTACCGTTGGCATGCTCCGGCAGAAAAGGCGCAGATTGCTGCGCTGCTGCATGACTGCGCCAAGTGTCTCGATCCGGTGACGCTCTCTGTCCTCAGCGGGGATGATACGGAAATTGTGCCCGTGTGGCATGCGTTTGCGGGGGCTGTGATTGCACTCACACAGTATGGTGTGACGGATCAACACGTGCTACGTGCTATCCGACTACATTCGACTGGGGATCGTGACATGACGTTGCTGGACAAACTCGTCTACCTTGCGGATCTGATTGAGCCAAACCGGACGTATCCGGGCGTGGAGGAATATCGCGCAGCCATTGAGCAGGGGCCGGATGCGGCCCTGCTGCTGGCGCTGATCCGCAGCAAGGCATTGGTGACCGGGACGGGAAGGGGGGGACAATTTCATCCGGCATCCGAACGGGCGCTTTTGCAGCTACAGGAGCAGGGGGAGAAAGTTGACTGTTTAGCCGGGAAACGAGACTGTGATGGCAGTGCCGCGGCCGGGCAGGCTGCTCAGGAACAGGGTTGCGCCATGCGCCTCCGCTGCGTGCTTGACGATGGATAAACCAAGACCGGTGCCGCCGGTTTCCTTGGAGTGGCTCTTATCCACCCGATAGAACCTTTCAAACACATGCACTTGATGTTCGGGCGCAATGCCGGTGCCGGTGTCCCGCACCGTCAGCTTTTTGCGTCCATCTTCGCATACAATATCGATGGTTACCCGTCCGCCTACGTGATTATATTTGATTGCGTTGTCTACAAGATTGTGTACCATCTCATCCAGCACCTTTGGAATCCCCTGCATTGTGGCGGATGATCCAGACAGGGCCAGGACGACACCCGCCTTTTCTGCTGACGCTGCAAAGCGCGTACAGACAGTTTGACAGATTTGCAACAGATCCACAGACTCTTTTTGGGGCAGCGAGCGTTGCTCGTCCAACTGTGAAAGACGGATGATATCATCAATCAGCGCAATGAGCCGGAGAGCCTCATCGTAGATTTTTGCGGCGAAGCGGGGGGTGTCCTCGGGCTTTGCCACGGTGTCCTTCATGATTTCGGAATAGCCTACGATGGAGGTCAGCGGCGTTTTTAGCTCATGGGATACATTGGCGGAGAATTCACGCCGGCTGCGCTCCGCATTTTCTTTCTCAGTCACGTCCAAAATCAGCAGCACCATGCCGGCCAGTGCTCTTGCGTTGTAGACAGCGTTTGTTAGCAACTGATAGCAGCGTCCGTTTTGCTGCAGCAATCCTTCACCGGTGCCGTTGGCTTTGGCGGAATCCAGTGCGCTTTGAAGCGCTGTGCTGCGGTTCAACGATAGGATGTAGCTGCCGCCGACTGCACGTGGCGATGTGCCGAATATTTCCGCAGCGCTGTGGTTGATGGTGAGGATGTTGCAATCACCGTCCAACAGCAGCAATCCTTCCCGCATATGCTCCGAAACAGCGGTGAATTCCCGCTGCCGATCGGTTAGATCAATCAACTGGTCCTCAATTTTACGCCTTTGGTGTTCCATGCGGGTCAGCAGTGGCGCAAGTTCATCATATGCGGTGCTGGCGAGGGGCTGATCAAGATTCAGCGCGTTGATGGGGGCCACAATGCGCCTTGCCAGCAACCGTGAAAGCGGCACGGAGACAAGCATGATTGCAAGAAGAATCAGCAACATGGGCGTAAACATGGCGTCGATCATGCCCAGCACGCTTTTTTGTGCGGCGGAGATGCGCAGAACCCGTCCGTCGGCAAGCCGCTTTGCGTAATACAGTGTTGTGGTCAACTGGGTGCTGGAATAGCGGGTGATTTTTCCAGCACCGTTTTGCAATGCTGCGGCAATTTCTGGCCGCCCGGCATGATTATCGAGATTTGTGACGTCGGAGGCAGTGTCCTGCAACACCGTGCCGTCCGCAGCCACAAGCGTGATGCGCGTATCGGCAGAGAAGCCGCTGAAATAGGCGTCTTCGGTCGCGGCCACAGTCATGCCTCGCTCAATCAGCGTACATTCTGAAGCCAGCTCCGCATAGATCCGGTCGGTAAAGAGGCGATATTGCGCCCAAATCACCACAGCACCCATGAGCAGGGCGGCGGTAAGCGCCGAGAGAAAAATATTCCAAAAGATCCGCTTTTTCATAATACTCAGCTCCCAAACCGATAGCCGATGCCGCGTACGGTTTCAACCAGTGCGCCGCTTAATCCCAACTTGCTTCGGAGCGTCTGCACATGGACATCCACCGTGCGCGTGCCGCCTTCATAATCGTAGCCCCAGACCATTTCCAATAACTGTTCACGTGTAAACGTGCGTCCGGTATTTTCCATAAGGTAGTTGAGTAGCGCAAACTCCTTGCGGGTGAGCAAAAGCTCAGTTCCATCTGAAAAGACTTTGTGACGGATGGGATCCATGCTAAGCGTGCCGATTGTGAGCATGCGTGGGCCGGTCTTTGGCGCGGTACGCCGGAGAAGAGCCTTAACCCGGGCCACTAGCTCGGCCATGCCAAAGGGTTTTGCGAGGTAATCGTCCGCACCTTGATCCAGGCCGGCCACCTTGTCGTATTCAGCACCCTTGGCCGTAAGAAGCATCACGGGTAGCTGCGCGGTGCGTGGAGTGGAGCGCAGATGTTTCAGTATGGAAAGTCCGTCCTCGCCGGGCAGCATAATATCGAGCAAAACAAGCTCTGGCAGCGCTGCGGCAAGAGATGCATAGAACGCCTGCGCACCGTCGTAGCTCACTGCGGAGAGCCCGGTCTGATTCAGCGTATAGACCACCAGCTCTCGAATATTTGGATCGTCCTCGACATAAGCAATCATAGCTCCGCTCCTTTGTGAATGCCGGTGATGGAATATTCTGCCCATTCGGCGATGTTTTGTGCGTGGTCGCCGATGCGCTCAAAATACTTGGATATCATGAGCAGATCGATTGCCTGCTCGCCATTGTCGGAGTTGGCTCGAATGAGGGCAATCAGTTCGTCCTTGACAATATCGAACAAATCATCAATGATGTCATCCATCGCGATGACAGTTTTGGCAAGGGCAAGATCTCTTTTCACGAATGCATCGATGCTACCGGTCACCATGCGGATGGCGGCCTCGGCCATCTGCGGAAGGTGATCCAGTGTTTTAATGAAAGGCTTGCCGGCAAGATACAGTACAAGACCGGAGATATCCGCAGCCTGGTCGCCAATGCGCTCCATGTCAGTAATCATCTTGAGTGCAGCTGAGATGAGGCGAAGATCGCGCGCCACCGGCTGCTGCTGCAACAACAACTTTAGACAGAGCGTTTCGATGTCGCGTTCTTTTTGGTCAACCTCCCGATCGAAGGCAATGGCGCAGTTGGCAGCGTCAACGTCCTGATGGACCAGCGCTTCGCTGGCGGCCTGAATGGTATGCTCAATAAGCGCACCCATGGTCAGCAATTCCTTGTTCAGCAGGCTTAGCTGCTCATCAAAGGTCTTTCTCATTTTAGCCGAACCTCCCTGTAATATAATCCTCGGTGCGTTTGTCCTGCGGGACGGAAAAGATGGTTTCCGTCTCTCCAAATTCAACGACTTCGCCCAGCAGGAAAAATGCAGTTTGATCGGAGATGCGAGCGGCCTGCTGCATATTGTGCGTCACCATGATGATAGTATAGTGTTCCTTGAGCGAGACGGCAAGATCTTCAATCTTACTCGTTGAGATGGGGTCGAGTGCACTGGTCGGTTCGTCCATGAGCAGTACTTCGGGTTCCACAGCCAGCGCTCGGGCAATGCACAAGCGCTGTTGTTGTCCACCGGAAAGTCCCAGCGCATCCTTTTTGAGCCGGTCTTTCAACTCTTCCCAGATGGCGGCGTTGGTGAGCGACTGCTCCACGATATCGTCAAGCTTTGCGCGGCTACGGATACCATGGGTGCGCGGACCGAAGGCGATGTTGTCGTATACGCTCATGGGAAATGGATTCGGCTTTTGAAACACCATGCCTACGCGTTTACGTAGGCGTGTTACATCCATGCCGCGGTAGATATCTTCACCGTCAAGCGTAACCCGTCCGTTGATGTGGCAGCCCTCCACAAGATCGTTCATGCGGTTCAGAGTCTTAAGCAGCGTACTCTTGCCACAGCCGCTTGGCCCAATAAAGGCTGTAATCTCCCGCTCCGGCAGGGATAGGGAAACGTTGCTCAGTGCCTGAAAGGAACCGTAATACAGATTCAGTTGTTGAATATCAAATTTATTCATGCCGTTTTTCAATCCTTCTTGCGACAAAAGCCGACAGCGCATTGATCGCAACGATGATCAGCAGCAGCACAACGGCAGTGGCGTAGGTTTGGTTGAGGTACAATCCCTCCTGCGAGAGCGCGTAGAGATGTACAGAAAGGGTTCGGGTGGAGCTGAAAATATTGCGGGGTACCTCGGCAACTGTACCTGCCGTATAGATCAGCGCAGCGGTTTCGCCAACAATGCGCCCGATGCCAAGGATCACACCCGTTAAAATCCCGGGGATTGCGCTTGGCAACACAATGCGGAAAACGGTGCGCAGCCGTCCGGCACCGAGACCAAAGCTGCCCTCGCGGAAAGCGTCCGGTACGCTCAGAAGGGCTTCCTCGGTGGTACGCATAATGAGCGGCAGGATCATGATTGATAACGTTAGCGCGCCAGAGAGCAACGACAGCCCAAGCTTCATCGTGGTGACGAAAAACAGCATACCGAACAGACCGTAGACGATGGAGGGAATGCCGGAGAGTGTCTCCGCCGTGGTGCGCACAAGCTCCACGAGCCTGTTGCCACGCCGGGCGTATTCCACAAGATAAATGGCGGCGAACACGCCGAGCGGCACTGCGATGACGAGGGAGAGCAGCGTTATCAAGATCGTGTTGATGAGCGCCGGCAACAGAGATACGTTTTCACTGCTGTAGGTCCAAGCGAACAGGTCGGGCGTGATTTGTGGGATTCCCTTAATGAGGATATATCCGACGATCACCACCAGCACGGCGGCGGTCAGCAGAGCGGCTGTACGTACCGCGGTGCGTAGAACAGCCGCGTATATCTTGGCTTGTTTCATGCCTCGTTCCTCCTCTTTGCTAGCGAGAACAGCACGTTGATGAGCAAAATGAAGACGAATAACACCACCGCAGTGGCGATCAGCGCTTCCCGGTGCAGGTCGGCGGAATATCCCATTTCGAGAACGATATTGGTTGTAAGCGTACGCACTCCCTTGAGCAGTCCCTTTGGCATGCGTGCCTGATTGCCGGCAACCATCATAACCGCCATGGCTTCCCCGATGGCGCGGCCAACGCCCAGGATTACGCCTGCCATCACACCGGATCTGGCCGCGGGCAACAACACGGAAAACACGGCTCGTTCGTGCGTGACGCCCAGCGCCAGCGCGCCTTCATAATAGCCTATCGGCGCAGCATTGAGCGCGCTTTCACTGACCGAAATTACTGTGGGCAGAATCATGATGCCTAAAATGACGCATGCGGCTAACATGCTGCCGCGTCCGCTAATGAGTGGCACGATTACCACCAGACCAAAAAAACCGTAGACGACCGAGGGGATGCCTGCCAGTAGCTGCACTGCTGGACGCAGCAACCACTTGGTGCGTGCAGAGGCGAAACGGCTTAGATAGACGGCCGTCAGTATGCCAACGGGAACCCCTAGCAGCAGCGCACCTGCGGTTACGTAGATGCTGCCGAGGATCATGGGCAAGATGCCATAGAGATCGTTACCTGGTTTCCAGGTTTTTCCAAGCAAAAAATCAAAAATGCCGATTTTCCCGATGGCGGGTAGGCCGTTGGCAAACAGAAATATTGTAATGAGTGCCACTGCCAGAATGCAACCGCACGCAGCAATGCAGAAGATGACTCTGGCTGCGCTTTCGCGGAAATGATTCATATCCAATCCTCCCGAAACCGACGAAGAGCCGGACGAACGCCGGCCCTGTAGCGGATGTTGCTCAGCCAAGAAGTTCGTTCCATTTCACAATATCGCCGGTGAAAATGCGGCGCACTTGATCACTGGTGAGTTCATTGACCGTGCTGGCATTGTTTACAATGACTGCGATGCCGTCCATGGCGATGACCGTGGGCGCGATGCCTTTCTCAAGCTCGCTGTCCTTGAGCGCTCTTGAGGCCATGCCGATGTCACAACTGCCGTCAATGGCCATATTCATGCCCGTGGAGGAGTCGCTCTGCTGAATCTCGATCTCCGCATTGGGATTGACGAGCTGATAAGCTTCCTTCAGCTTTTCCATCACTGGTGTGACGGAGGAGCTACCGGCGACAACGACCTTGCCCGAAACCGTGCTTCCGGCAAAGGGCGTGATGTTCTCCATGGCAGAGATGTAGCCGTTTGTTTCGATGACCGCCTGGCCTTGCGCACTTACAATAAAGCTGATGAATGCCGTGGTGGCATCGGAGACGGTTGCTTTTGTTGCTATATTGAATGGACGGGCAATTTGATAAAGACCGGCCTTAATGTTGTCTACGCTGGCTTCCACGCCATCGATTCTGGCCGCTTTTACCGTGGCATTAAGCGAACCTAAGGAGATGTAGCCAATGGCGTTACGATTGCCGGCAACGGATTGCATCATCACGGAGGTGCTGTTGGTGATATCGGCGTCTTCGGTGGTATGGTCGACCTGATTGCCGTCCGCATCTTTTTCTTCGACGCCAAACAACTCGATGAATGCGCCGCGCGTACCGGAACCATCCTCACGCGAGATGACAACGATGCTGTCCGCTTTGGCCGTGTTCGCAGGCGGTGTGTTGGGTGTTGAGCAGCCCAATAATCCGATGAGACCCATGGTTGCCGCGATGATTCCTGCAATTTTCTTTTTCATAGGTATGCCTCTTTTCTTTTTATCTTTATGGCTTTAGGATAGCCAACAATTGTCAAAAATGAATATGGAGAACATCAAATCTTTGTAAAATCGTGGTGTCTATTCAATCATCCAAAGAACGGGATGATTGAAAGACGGAATCAGCAGGGCATGTTTATGAAAATATTGTGCGCATTTTTGATGTGTGGCGGCAATTGCAAGTGATTCTGAAAGCTGCGGGTTGAAAAAATTCGTCAGATTTAACACGGTTCAATGGCTTGCAATGGTGCACAAGCTTTGTCTGAAACAGGCCCTGATAGGCGTTGAGACCGTGTTGCGATGGAAAACCGCGTGTGCTATACTAAAACGTATCATCCGAAAACAGGATTGGGGCGGGAGGACAGACGATGACGATAGAGAAGCAAGGCCAGGGGCAACAGCTTACGCTGATATTGACTGGAAGGCTGGATACCATGACGGCGCCGGAGCTCGAGAAAACATTTGCCGAATCGCTGACGAATATCACTGAATTGACGTTGGATTTTAAAAACTTGACCTATGTATCGTCCGCAGGGCTGCGGGTATTGCTGGGTGCACAAAAGTGCATGAATACCCAGGGGCGTATGAGTGTCGTTCATGTCTGCGATGAGATTATGGACGTGTTTAACATCACGGGTTTTTGCGAAATTTTAACCATTCAACCGTAATACCGGAACAGACCATGCCCACAAAGTGCGGGGAGAGGAGCAGTTCATGCGCCTTGTCGTGCCAGCCGAGGTGGATCGGCTCGATCAGGTAATGCAGTTTATTGCCGTGGTACTGGAGAAACACAACTGCCCAGCGGCGGTTGAAACGTACCTGACAATGGCGGTAGAGGAAGTATTTGTCAATATTGTCAACTACGCATATGACGAAGGCGTAGGTGATGTGACGCTTGATGCCGATGTGTGTGAGCAAGCGGTTACCATTCGAGTTACGGATTGTGGCAAAGCATATAATCCGATGGAGAAAAGCGATCCTGACATTACGTTGGCTGCGGAAAAACGGCAGATCGGCGGACTTGGCATCTATATGGTCAAAAAGCTGATGGATGAGGTTTCGTATGCGTATGCGGACGGGAAGAACTGCCTGACGATCATCAAACGCTGGTAAGTGCCGACAATTTGCTCATGGAAAAGGAATCAATCATCCGGTTAACAACAAGAAAACCCATCCGCTGCATGCTGCAGCAGGCGGGCTTTTTTTATGCGCAGAAATCCATAGGCCGGCATGAATTATATGGAATGGAGTTGATGCGCACAAACGGTGCGCGGCAGCGTGACCAGCATACTCGTACCACGACCCGGCTGACTGAAAACCTCCGTGTTACCGTTGTAAAACGAAAGAATTTTCTGAACGATGGATAGACCGAGCCCGTTACCCTCGCCGGATTGGGAGGAACTACCCTGATAAAACTTGTCAAATATACGTTGAGCGGTTTCTGAATCCATTCCGATGCCCGTATCCGCAATGCGCACCACTACAAACGAGTCTGCGTCCGACAGTGTGATGGTGATTTTGCCGCCGGAGGGCGTAAACTTGATGGCGTTGTCGATGAGATTTTGCCAGACCTCCATGAGCAGACTCTTGTTGCCCCAATAGGTGACAGGAGCGAGGGAAACGTCCATTTCAAGGTTTTTGCGACTCCAAACCTGTTCGGAGAGCAACACGCACTGCCGAATCTGCTCATCCAGAGAGAAGGTTTCCGCATCCGTACCAAAGCCGCGGTTTTCCAGACGGGAAAGCTCTAGAATATTTGTGACGAGGGTGGAGAGACCCAATGCTTTTTCTTCAATGACGGCAAGAAATTCGTGGCGCTGTTCCGACGAGAGCGCGTCGCTATCCAACAACTGTGCGTACCCGCGGATGGCGGAGAGCGGATTGCGAAACTCATGAGAAACATTTGAGATAAAGTCGGTTGCCAGCATTTCCTGCCGTCCCAACTGTTCCGCCATATTGTTGAAATTCACCGTCAGCTCACCAAGTTCTCGTTCACGGGGAATGGGCAGCCGCGGAGAAAAGTCACCTGCGGCAACTTGCTTGCTTGCGCGGCTCAGCGCGCGCATGCTCTCAAAGAGAAAACGGTTTCCATAGATGCGCACAATGGAGGATGATACGAGGATGCTGGAGAGAAACAGCACCAATATGGTTACGCGCAGGCCGATAATTGCCGTGTTGTACCAATGAAAAGCATCGGCAAGATACCAGATGCCATATAGCAGTATGGCGGAGAGCACCATGACGACGAAGCTGAATGCCGTGAGATAGAAGATCAGCGGAAACTTGGTTTTAAAGTTCGTATTGTCACGCTGTTCATGCTTTTTCATCGAATCACCGCCTTATAACCAAGACCCCGTACCGTTTCTATCGAAAAAAACGGATTGTCCTCAAAACGGTTACGGAGCTTGCTGATATGGACATTGATGGTCCTTTCATCACTCTCGGAATCATAGCCCCAAATTTCATCCATAATTTCAAAGCGTGTAAAGACTCTGCCCGGATAACTGAGCAGCTTAAACAGTAGCTGGAATTCCTTCTGCGGAAGGCAAAGCGTTTCATGATCGGTGGTCACGGTCAGCGTGTTTGCATCCAGCACGGTGCTACCGACGGTCAGACGGCGTTCATTTGCAATCTTAGCTCGGCGCAGCAGCGCGGAGACACGCAAGACCATCTCCTTAATATCGATGGGCTTGACCATGTAATCATCAACACCAACGGTGAACCCACGGCTCTTGTCGTCAAAACTACCTTTGGCCGTGACAAACAGGATTGGGAGCGTGTAGCCGGCCTTCCGGAGCGAGTCCACAAGTTGGTAGCCATCCATGCCAGGCATCATAATATCGGACACAATCAAGTCCACATGGGTAGTATCCATGGCGGTGAGCGCCTGCCGTCCGTTGAAGGCGGACAGAACCGTATAACCGTTTTGCGTCAGTACGGTATGCATCAGTTTATTGAGGGCGGTGTCGTCCTCGACAATCAGAATATTGGGCAATGCAGTCGACTCCTTTCGCAGTTCCAGTATAACATATTAAAGAATCAGAATAGAAGAGAATGGTTAACCTTGAGTTAACATTTGCTAGCTAAAATAATAAAAAGTTAAGCCATGGGGGGATGTCTGCGTGTTGTTTGTTCTTGGTCAGTTCGGATGTTGTGTACTCACGGTGGGTGGCATCGGTCTGCTTGCCCATATTTTGGGCGAAGCGTTGCCACGCGGCGCGTTCGACTGGACCCGCTTCCCCTATGCGCCATACGCATGGGAGCAGGATGGGAAGTTTTACAGCAAATTGCGCATCGAACGTTGGAAAAACCGATTGCCGGATAAGAGCAAATTTGTAAAATCAACAGTAGAAAAGAGCATTCGTGCCAGCGGCCGTACAGCGGCGCACATGGAGCGGCTTGTGCAGGAAACCTGTGTGGCGGAATGTGTACATTGGGCGCTGTTACTGGTGAGTCCAGTGCTGCTACTGACCATGGAGGGGCCGTGGAACATCCTGATGACCATATTGTATGGACTGAGCAATCTTCCGTTTATTATGATTCAACGGTATAACCGTCCACGGCTTGTGAAGATGCTCCACCGTATGGGGCGACCGGCGCAAACGTTCCACAAGGAAGGAGAAATTCGACATGAAGCTGCTGATTCTGTCCTCCAATAACGGCCAAGGACACAATTCTGCGGGTCGGGCGCTGATGGAACAAGCCGAAAAACGGAAGATTCCCTGTGGCATGGTGGATGCATTATCCCTATTTTCCCGCGCGGAATCCCGTACGATGGCGGGTATCCATGTGCAAAGCGCGCGGTACGCGCCGCAATTGTTTGCCATTGGCAACCGTGTGGCTGAGCAAATGACGCGGACGAAGAACCCGTCCTATTGCTATTATGCCAATGCGATTCATGCCGGAAAGCTTGCCAAGTACATTGCCGACAATGCATATGATACGGTGGTTTCCACGCACGTGTTTCCTGCCGAAACGCTGACCTATCTGCTGCGTTGCGTTACCCCGGATCTTCCTGCTTATTTCGTGGAAACGGACTACACCTGTACACCTTTTGTGGGAGAAACAGAATTGACAGGGTATTTTATTCCGCATGCGGCGCTTGCACAGGAGTTTGTGGACTGTGGCGTGCCGGAGGAAAAACTCATAGCAACAGGAATTCCGGTATCCGAGCGGTTTCGTTGTCCTGTGGACCGAAAAAGCGCTCGCAGGACGCTGGGGCTGCCGCAGGACTGCCCGATTGTGCTGGTGATGACCGGTAGCATGGGCTTTGGCAACGTCAACGCGTTGCTATCTGCAGTGCTGCATACCTTGCCGGATGACGCGCGGCTCTGCGTAATGTGTGGCAACAACGAAAAGCTAAAGGCCGGGATTCACGCGGAAATTGGTAACGAGGGGCGCGTGCTAGTGCAGGGCTATACAGATCAGATTCCCCTTTATATGGACGCCAGCGATGTGCTGCTTACAAAGCCGGGCGGCTTGTCCGTCACGGAGGCGGCGGTGCATGGCATCCCGCTGGTGCTTACAACGCCCATACCCGGGTGGGAGGCGAAAAATGTGGCGTTCTTTACGGATATGGCACTGGCCTATTCCGGCACAACACCGGAGATGGCCGCAATGGAGACACTGCGGTTACTCAATAACGCCCACGCCCGACATACGATGCGCGAGCGACAAAATTCCGAGATCAACGCCTATGCTGCGCAGACGATCATCGATACGCTACTGCTGCATGAACGGTTTCCAAGGGAACAGATAAATGAGTCCTCAATACATGTGCTTGCATGATTATTCCATAATTTTCACATAATATCCGCATGACGTATTGGATTTTATTCATAATCGGCGGCGGCATATATGTCGCGCTGGAATTTTTCTGGCGCGGCTTTTCACATGTATCCATGTTTTTAGCCGGCGGGTTGTCGCTGCTGCTGTTTGGTGGCGTCTGCTTGCGCTTTCCCGGGCTGCCCATGCTGACGTTCTGCGCCATCGGCGCGCTGATTATCACAGCGGTGGAGTTTATCACGGGGGCCATTGTCAACGTGCGGCTGGGGCTGCAGGTGTGGGATTATTCCAGAATGCCGCTGAATCTGTATGGCCAGGTCTGCGCCCGGTATTCGTTATTGTGGTTTGCACTGTCAGCGCCGGCTGTTTTACTGATTCAACTTGTGAACGCAATTTAAAACATTCCCGGAGATCATTTCCGTTTCATTTACAGGTACTTCCATCCGTGCTAGAATATATTGACGATTTATAAAGAAGCTTCACCACTTGAATTGGATGAAGATTTCATTTGTCGTGGGGGAGCGGCCAATGCGGATATTGGGCATTGATCCAGGATATGCGATTCTTGGCTATGGCGTGATTGAATCGGATAAGAATATTTTGTGTCCGGTCGATTATGGCGTGATCGAGACGACACCGAACGAAGCGTTTCCGCGCAGACTTGAAAAGCTGTATGATGGTACAAAACAGCTGATGGCGATGTTTTCACCGGATGTGGCGATATTTGAAGAACTGTTCTTTTACCGCAACACAACCACTGCGCTTTCCGTCGGTGCAGGGCGCGGTATAGCGATTCTAGTAGCACAGCAGGCCAGGCTGCCGATTTACGAATATACACCCATGCAGATTAAGCTAGCCGTCACGGGCAACGGCCATGCCGATAAACTGGCCGTGCAGACCATGGTCAAGATGCTGCTTTCACTCAAAACCTTGCCCAAGCCCGATGACGCAGCGGACGCATTGGCGGCCGCCATTTGCCACGGCAGCACGATCGGCCCGGCAGCAGAGGATTATCGGATTCAATAATGAGCGTGGAGGTATGGCCTATTGTATGCATATATCAGCGGCACAGTGGACGAGGTTCTGCTTGACCGAGCGATTTTAGAGACGGCTGGCATCGGGTATGAACTCAATTGCAGCGCGATGACGCTCAAACGACTCCTGCCCGGCCAACCAGCAAAGCTTTTCACACACCTGCATCTATCGGAGAGCGTGATGGCTCTGTATGGCTTCTACGATACGGAGGAACGGGACATGTTCCGACGGTTACTGTCCGTCACTCGCGTGGGACCGAAACTTGCGCTGTCGGTGCTGTCCATTCTGACGGCATCCGATGTGGCGACCGCAATTGTAACCGACAACGCGGCTGCATTTTCTCGGGTGCCGGGGATGGGGAAGAAGACTGCACAGCGGGTTTTGCTGGAACTCAAGGAGCGCGTTGGCAGCGGGCAGATGCTTTCTGCGACGGACGATGCGCCGAATATACGCGCGGAAGCGGTGGCTGCGCTGGTTTCCCTTGGCTACGATGGTCTTGCCGCCGGCAAAGCGGTAGCTGCCGTGCCAACGCCCGATACCGTGGAAGAATTGCTGACCGCGGCACTTAAAAAACTTGCAAAATAAAGGTTGTATTCGTTTTTCCTTTCATTTTTTTATGAAAAAAAGAAAAGAAT
>JAVVXB010000004.1:35367-110642 GCA_036651815.1 Clostridia bacterium | reverse complement strand
ATAGCGGCCGGCCGCCAGATAACCCTGGGCCAGCATGCGCGTCAATGCATCCCGATTGACGGTAAGCAGAAGCCCGAGGGCTACAAGTAGCGCAAGTACAACGGCGGAAACGGAAACGGTTCTCTTGATAAATGCATGTTCTGTCATGTTAGATTCTCCGGCAGCAAGGTTTTCATATAGTAGGAATCAACACTGTTGCTATCAGACAGCACAATAAACACATCAGAAATTTGCATCCGCTTGATATAGTCCGCCGCGCTGCCACCGGCTGCTGCGCGTGTATAATAATTGTCGCGAAAATCTACCATGTAGACGCCATCATAATAGGGTGCGAGAAAAGGGGCGACCACATTGCCGAACGAATCGCAGATGACCAATGCGTTGCGGCCGGTTTGATAGCCACCGTCGAGCACACGCCAAGGGCCATGGGTGCCGGAAAGATATTTTTTGTAGCCGATTTCGGCATCATCAATGACCGGATATTCTCCCTTGCGATAGAAATTACTGATCCAATACTGTTTGGCGGGAACGGGTAACGTGACCACTTCCACCGTATCTGCAAGCACCTTAAGTTTATCGCTGCGTTCTTGCAGGTATATGGAACCAAGGAAACCTTCGTAGGGTGTAAAGGAATAGGCATCTAGAGGAACCTTAGGAATCGGCATATCGGAAAGGAGATCGGAAACAGCATAAAAACCCGCAAGCGGCGTCCAATGATGGTCGGTGCGGAAATAAATGGATTCGTTATTTTGAATGTGCGGCAACAGTATATCCACCGCAGAGTGTATGACGACCCGCTTATCCACAAATGCCAGCAGAGCATCTTCCAATTCGCTGGACCAACTACTTGCGGTATCGGGATGCAGGATCAGTTGATTAGCCGTCTGCGCCTTAGGAACCAACATGACATGCAGCGTACCGCCGCTGGGCAAGACATCCGCATAGGCGGTCAAAACGCTGGCGGCGTGACGAACATCTTCGATGGAATAGGTTAAGAGCGCGGTGCGGCTGCCATCGGTTTGATGAAGCCACACATGAACTTGGCTTTGGCCGGTGTAGGAGGAATGTTGCATCGACAGGGACGAATCCGGAGCAAGCTGCGGGATGGGGATACTTGCGGGATCGTAATCATTCCGCGTGGGATGAGCGCTATCGGTCTGGACTTCGTCAATCAGAAAATCATCCGCGTTGTTCGTAAGCAGCTCATCCACCGTTAAAATGGAGAAGCCGGAAAGCAGACGCTTACCCGTATGTACAAGCTGTGGGCGCAGGAACATCTTGTCAGAAAGGAAGGTTTCAAATGCATCCGCAAATTTTGTATCGGTAAGGTTGCTGCCGTTGATCGACGGAAATGCTGCCAGCATGCGGTTTTCTGCTGGAGAAGCAACCGCGTCGTGCGGCGTGAAAATGAGCAAGCAACCGCCGAGTGCGCCCAATGCAATCAACCACCACAATGTAATGACGAATGAGACTTTTTTGCGCATGCCTGCTCCTTTCCGATTTGATCGTTGCCAAGGATCAAATCTAAATAATTGTTACCGGGGTTTGCTGCCGTCACTAACTATGACATCCCTTAAAACCGAAAATAGATGAACGGATTATAACTTTCGGATACTAAAAACAGCACCGAAAGTAATACGACTGCGGTGAGCAGAATGGTGCTTGCCAACACGGCGGTTTGGCGGTGGCGGGAATGGCCGATAAACGCCCGCTCCAACCATTGTGAAAGAGGCAGGCACAGGATGCAGCCGATCAATGGCAGAACTGTGTACTGACGGATGACATGAACCGTTGCGGGGTCGATCCAGGGTAGCGTGCTACCCTGCGCGTTTCTTCCAAACATGGCGAGCAGATGATGCCAAGCGGCGGACAGATCCGTATAGTAGAACAGCACCCAGCCAAACAAAACCAACAACGACGTCAATACGATGCCGATGGCGCGAGGCAACTTATCAGTCTGCTTTCCGAACAATCGTCGCTCAAAAATCATCAAAATACCGTAATAGAGACCCCATAGTAGAAAATTCCAACTGGCGCCGTGCCACAGCCCGGTCAATCCCCAGACGATCATGAGATTGATGGCCGTACGGCCAAAACTTCTACGGCTGCCGCCCAATGGAATATACACATATTCCCGAAAGAAGGTGCCGATGGAAATATGCCATCTGCGCCAGAAATCTGTAATGGAGCGGGCAATGTATGGAAAGTTAAAGTTTTCCCGATAAGAAAAACCGATGACTCGTCCAAGGCCGATGGCCATGTCTGAATAGGCGGAAAAATCAAAATATATTTGCAGCGCAAACAACAAAATGCCGTACCATGCACCAATGGTTGATTGCGGTGCGCCACCGGAAGCCATTGGCAATCCTTTCAATGCATGGCCGAGGAGATTGGCAAGCAGCACTTTTTTGCCGAGACCCACAGCAAAACGCCGCATGCCGGAGGAGAAGTCGTCCATGGAGACGGTGCGGTGGGCGAGCTGAATCTCCACATCCGCGTATTGCACGATAGGCCCTGCGATGAGCTGTGGGAAACAGCTGACATATAACAGTAACTGCAACGGGTTGCGCTGCGGAGCAGCAACGCCCCGGTAGACGTCCACGCTATAGGTGATGGCTTGGAACGTATAAAATGAAATGCCGATGGGGAGCGCAATCCCTGGCAGGAGGATGGTCTTGCCGAATAATCCCAGAATTGCATTTGCGAGGAACGATGCATATTTAAACCAAACGAGCGTAGCAAGAGATAGCCCAACGGTTAGCACGAGTATGAACTTTTTGAATCCGTTGCGTTCCTCGGAAGCAAATGCAATCGTACCAAAGTAGTTGACTGCAGTCACGAACAGCATGCAAATAATCCAAACCGGCTCCCCCCAACCATAGAACAGCAAGGAAAAAAGTAGCAGAACAATGTTTTTTGCACGCATATTTGGGATAATAAAATAGACCGCTAAAAAAAACGGTAAAAAAAGCAATAGAAACGTCAAGCTTGAAAAAACCACAAGCAGTCTCCAATCCAACTATGCATATTATAAATTATACACCACGGTAAGTGGTTCGACAATCTTTGCTGACGATTGGTTTCGCATTAAATTGTTCTAGTGTTTTCACTCATACAACTACTTCCATACATGCTACATAATAATGCTTGACAGGTAAATGAAAATTCTGTATCATATTGACGTTGTCTTGCCCAGTTCGTCTAGTGGCCTAGGACGCCGCCCTCTCACGGCGGTGGCAGGGGTTCGACTCCCCTACTGGGTACCAAAAAAGTCCGCTCTGCAAAGGGCGGATTTTGTATTAGAAACTAAAACCAATGCTGCCCTATGAACGTTGTAAGGCAGCATTGGTTTTATAATATTTAATTCCGGCATCTTCTTGCTGCGTTGCCTTTACAAAACGATTATGCGGGAGAATAAACGGTGATTGAGTCATTTGATACAGTTGCTAGACAATCAAAAAGTTGAGCACCCAATAATCTTTGCAATCTTATGGAACGGAACGACTGCCTTCCGACTCTCCGCGAAAATAACTGCTTGCGAGTTCCGCTGCGAGAACCGCGTTGGATGCGTAATAATCAGCACCGATATGCTGCGCATACAACGATGTTACATGCAATCCTCCAACCATGACTTTTCTGCGTTTTCGAATTCCAGCTTCGTCAGCAGCTGCTATTACATCCTTGAGAGCATCCAATGTACTGGAAAGCAGAGCGGAGCAACAAATCAGGCAACAGTCCTGTTCGATCGCTGCTTCTATGAAGGCTTCCGGCGCGACATCAACGCCGAGATCAATCATTTCAATGCCTTTTCCCTGCATCATGATTTTGACCATGTTTTTTCCGATATCATGCAAATCCCCCTGCACCGTTCCAATGCAAGCCTTCCCAAGCGGCTGTACATTTGCGTCAACCAGAAATGGTTTGAGAACCAAGAGTCCCATGTTCATTGCGCGTGCAGTCAACATTACGCCGGGAACAAAGACCTCGTCTGCCTTAAACTTTGCGCCGACAATGTTCATTCCAGCAGATAGGCCGTCATCTAGAATTCTTTGCGCGGATACCCTCGCTTCAAGTGCGGCTTTTACCAGCTCCATGACGGCATTTGCGTTTCCTTTTTGTAATTGAATTGATATTTCGGCCAAGTAATCCATAGGATATCCTCCTCATTTTACCTAAAACAGTTCGGTACGTTTCTCCATCACAATCTTACAAGCAAACAAAATCTATATCTCGGTACGGTCGTCTTTTTTTCGGTACTCCTTTGGCGGAACACCAACATATTTTTTGAATATTTTTGTAAAATAGCTTTGATCATCATACCCGAGCAAAGCGGATATCTGGGTTAACTTCAACGACCGGTCTTCCAGAAGGAGCTTGCTGCGTTCCATACGCAACCGGTTGAGATGCACGCTAAAACTTTCGCCCATTTCATCTTTAAAAACCTTGCAGAAGTAATTGGGTGAAAGGTACACATGCTTAGCAACATCTTCCAGCGTGATTTTTTCGGTGCAATGCTGCTGCATATATATGGATGATTTACAAATAATGTCCCGATGCTTGGAACTGCGGAATTCGAAGGTGCTTTCCATAAAGCTTTCAATGACGGAATTCAGCCAATAACAGAGTTGATCAATGTTGTCGATTAATTGCAGCTCACGCAAATACATATGATTCAACAAAAAACTATGCTCCGTGTCCGCACCGCCATTGATAGCCGCACGAGAGATTAACACAAGTAATTCATAGGTGCGTGATTTGATTACATCTAAATCACTGCCGGAAGCCAAAAAGATATGGCCGAGTAGCTGATTGAGCAATTCTTGAGAACGGCTCTTGTCGGCGGATTGGATGCTGCGTAAAAGCTCACGTTCAATTGCAAACGGATAGAGCGGACGATTGTCATATTGCTTAATTCGCTGAATGTGCTGCGCAATTTGACCTTGCAGTTGATCCTCATATTGAATTTCCAGCATTTTATTGGTGTGGGCAACATCGTTGATAAAGCTCACGGTCATAAAAAGCATCGAAGAGAGTGCTTCAACTTTTTCAGTCAGCACATAGGAAAGCTGAAACAATGCACCACGCACGGCTTTGCACATTGTATCGTCTGCGTGCAACAGCACGCGCAGTTCATAAGCAATAAAATCTTCCGGATGCACCATCAGAAAAGGACCGACGGTGATCTTTGCATCAAAACTATCCACACCGGCGATGGGAGAAACAAAACACGATAGCCCGATTGGGCAAAAATATACATATTTGCCGCCAAAACGAATTGCGCTTTTCATTCCATAAAGGCCGCTTGTTACGCATTCATCGGAGTCACGTCCCAACAATTGGCAAATATTGCAGGATGCGCATCCAAATCCATACTCTGAATATACGCGTCCCGTGCAATCGGCTACGGTACAACCAAGCCCAGTCGCCGTGTAAAACGAACTTGCGCACTGCTTGGCCAACTTGAGATCAAAGCTTGTTTGTGGGGAACGGATTGCCGGATCCATATGAAGAACCATGGATTGCCTGCCTCTCTGCTATGCGGTCAAAAATATAACAAAAAGAGTTTTTACAAATAAAAAATCGGACATTATTGGTAATATATTACGCCAGTATTGTAAATGACAAATATATAATAATAATTTACCACAGATGGCGAAATAACACCAGTCATTTCTATGGTAAAACTGTATACTAAAATAAAAATGATACGCAGAGGTCCTTTGGGAGAATATATGTGAAGACATGGTTGTCGGAAATGGTAAATTTGCCACAGAAACAGGCATTCCCATTGCTATCGTTTCCAAGCGTTACGCTGATGGGGATTACGATTCCAGAATTTATCATGAGTAGCAAACTGCAAGCAAAGGGAATGAAAGCGATTGTCGACCATGTACCTACGCTGGCTGCAATGGGTACACTGGATATGTCGTTGGAAGCGGAGCGGTTTGGTTGTCCGATTCGCATTACGGATCGAGAGGTACCAATGGTAGCACGGCATATCGTTAAGAACGAAGCGCAGGCAGAAGAACTAAGCGTTCCAGATGTTGCGCAGGGACGCACGAAGATTGCTGTTGAAGCAGCGAGACTTGCAGCCGCTACTATAAAGGACAGACGGATTTTCGCCAGTTGCATTGGGCCATATTCCCTAACGGGCAGGTTGATGGGCGTGAGTGAATTGATGATTGATTGTTATGAAAATCCTAAACTGGTCCATACAATCATGAAAAAATCAACGGAATTTCTGATCCATTACATTCATGCGTTTAAACAAGTTGGTGCACACGCAATCATTATGGCCGAACCGCTTACGGGATTGCTACCGTTGACTTTGGCAGAAGAGTTTTCTACGCCTTATGTGAAGCAGATTTGTGAAGCCGTACGGGATCGCTCGTTCTTACTCATCTATCACAATTGCGGCAACAGTACGATTGCGATCATCAAGTCCATTTTGAGCATCGGTGCGGATGCATATCACTTTGGAAATGCAATCAATATGGAGAAAATGCTGCAAATAGTTCCAAGCGATACCATCGTGATGGGCAATCTGGATCCGGTGCTTACGCTACTGATGGGGACGCCGGAATCGGTCTATCAGGAAACCATGCAACTGCTGCAAGTCTGTTGTCGGCATCAAAACTATGTGATTTCTACCGGCTGTGATGTTCCGGTGGCGACGCCGTGGGAGAATATTGATGCGTTCTTCTACGCAATTGAGGCTTATAATCGAGCCGCGCGCTACGATTGATAAAAAATGTTCAATTGTCTGAATTATTGCAAGAAATTACGGTTAAAGAAGGTTGGTACTGATGGAGGAGTGTAATACGAGGCAAACGATGACACTTCATCCTGCGTATGTGGAGCGCATGAGCCGATTTGAAGACGCCGTGGCTTGTCGTGAAAAAGGCAGGGTTGTGGTCGCGCCACAGATTCTGTACCTGCCCATTTTTCTATATGGAAAAACAACGGTGCAAGCCGTTATGGAGGACTATACAAACGCTTATGAATCGTGGATAAACTATCACCACGAATATCAACCTGATTTGGCGTGGGGGGTGCAGAGCATCTTCTCCTCGTCGTTTCTGAGCATATTGGGCTGCAACTTCGTGAAATGGCCTGGACGCCATTTTGAAAATCCGAACATGGGGTTTCAGGTTATTGATGCGGAGTACATGTCACAGGAGGAATACGTACCATTTGCGGAGGATCCGACCGGATTCATTCTGCGCAAGATTCTGCCGCGTCATTATAAAAACCTGAACGGATTACGCAATATCGATCTGTCGAACCTGCTTTATATGGACTCAATGAACGAGGTTATGAACTTTGCGTCTCAACAGGTACAGGATTCGATGGAGACGCTATTCTCCGCCAGCCAAATTGCGGTGAGCGCAACCAAAGCAAACACACTGTTGATGGATGAATTGGCACAGCAAGGATGGCCTGCAGCCTCGGAGTATGTTGTGCAGGCACCTTACGATATGTTCAGTGATACCCTGCGAGGGCTGCTCAACACATCCATGGATATGTACGATTGCCCGGATGAATTGCTGCTGGCAATTGAGGCGGCTCAAAGATTGCAGGTTGGCCAGATCCTTGCGCATATGCGTAAAAACCCAACGCGTTGCGTGTATTTTTATCTGCACAGCGGCATGGACGAGTTTATGAGTACGGAACAGTTTGAACGGTTTTATTGGCCGGGTCTCAAAGCCTGTATCCAAGCGGTCAATCGGATGGGAGGTGTTTCAAAAATATATACACAAGGAAATATGGAGAAAAAGCTTGATATTTTGAGAGACGTGCCGCAGGGAAGCGCTATCTACTACTTTACTGGAACGAACTTAAAAAAAGCAAAGCAAAAATTGGGCGGTCATGTCTGCATTGCAGGCGGTGTTGACGGTGTTTTGCTTTTACAGGGGACACCAAAGCAGGTTGTATGGGACGTGCGCGAGGTATTGGATACATGCATGCCAGGCGGTGGATACCTGTTGGATACGACCGTACAGCTGGATAACGCGCGGCCAGAGAACTTACACGCGTTGTTTGATACCGCTTTTAAATATGGCGTTTATTAGTAGAAAACCGAATTGCTGAAACAACGCGCAAATAGATTTGCCTGAAGGCAAAATGAGGAGAGAGGAAATCAAAAAAAATGTATAACAAAAAAAGGCTAACCATTCTATTCGCAATTCTGATCCTCGGGATGATGCTCTGTGTGGCATGCGTGCCTACACCCGCAAATCAGGACAAACCCGATGCAAAAACGGAGGAAACTGCAGCAACGGACGCAGCCAATACGGAGGACGTAGCGGATAAGACTAAGGTATTTATCAGCTTTGGTACCGGTGGACTTGGCGATTTGACGTACAATGACATGGCCTATGCAGGCGCAAAGCGCGCTGTGGAAGACTTTGGCGTTGAGCTGCAGATTTACGAACCAAAATCTCTAAGTGAGATTGAAGCGCAGATGCTTGCAATCGCAGACAGCGGAGAGTATGACCTGATCCTTGGTATCGGCATGGATAATTCCTCGGCAATCGATAAAGCTTCCGATGCATACCCGGATCAGACTTTTGCCATCTATCAGGCAGCGTATGATAAGCCAAACGTGATCAGCTCGAACCAGGCGGTTGAAGAGGGGGCCTACCAAATCGGCATTCTGGTTGCTTCGCTATATAAAGCAAATGCACTGCCTGGCGTACCGGAAGGAACAAACAAGCTGGGCGTTGTGCTTGGCATGGCCGGCGGTGAAATCAATCAGCAGGTTTTCAGTTTGACTGCTGGTGGAAAAACGATTGATCCAAAGTTTGAAGTGATCTCTACGGAGATTGGCGATTGGTCGGACACGGCAAAAGCAAAAGAACTAGCGGTTGCCCTGACAGAAAAGGGCTGCGGCGTCATCTTCCAATATGCAGGCGGAGCAGGCTTGGGCATCTATGAGGCTGCCAAAGAAACCGGCGGATACTGCATTGGTTCAACCGGTTATCAGAATGATCAGTGCGACACGGTCATTTGCTCGCGTATCGAGGATATGGATGCCACGATTTACAACACGATTAAAGAGTTCACGGAAGGCACGCTTAAGAGCGGTAACATTCGCTATGGATTGAAAAGCAAAGTCGTCTATCTGGACTTTAGCGGCAGCAAGGTCGTTGTGCCGGACGAAATCATGCAGCTTGTGAACCAGGCGGGTGAAGACATCATTTCCGGCAAAATCAAGCCGCCGACCTCACAGTCAGAATTGGATGCATTTATCGCGACACTAAAGTAACACTGCAAAAAACGAAAATGAGGTCTGGACATGGAGAATAAGTCGGTTGCTGTTGAACTAAAAAACATAACGAAAACCTTTGGTTCGCATATTGCAAATGATCGGATCAATCTGGCGGTGCATTATGGTGAGGTTCATGGGCTCCTTGGCGAAAACGGAGCCGGAAAAAGCACACTTATGAATATCCTATATGGAATGCAGCGAGCCGACAGCGGAGTTATATTGGTGGATGGGGTGCCCCGGGATATCCGGGGCCCCAATGATGCGATGAAACTGGGCATTCAGATGGTTCACCAACACTTCATGCTGGCCAATCCTTACAGAGCATGGGAAAATGTTGTGCTGGGTGAAGAACCAAGAATTGCACGTTTTTTTATTGATACGCGTAAAGCATACGCTGGCGTGGAACGTGCGGCGGCATTATGCAATTTTAAAGTGGATCCTCATCAGGTGGTCGAACAGATGCCTGTTGCGCTGCGGCAAAAATTAGAAATTGTACGTGCGTTATATCGGCAGTGCAACATACTGATTCTGGACGAACCAACGGCCGTACTGTCGGAGCAGGAATCGGACGAGCTGTTGGAAGTCATGGATCAGCTGCGTGCGGAGGGAAAGGCGATTATCCTGATTACACATAAGCTGAGGGAGGCCATGAAAATTTGTGATACGATTACCGTTTTGCGGAGAGGGTGCGTGGTAGAAACACAATCAGTGCAGGAGGTGACGCCTGCGTCGCTAGCCATATCCATGGTCGGGCGGCCTGTTCTGTTCGAACTGCCGGAACGCACGCTGATGCAAAATGAGGTTTCACTCGATTTTCAAAATGTAACCACTGGAACCACCAAGAAAGATATTCGGGATATGAGCTTTACAATTCACAAGGGCGAAATATTTGGGATAGCGGGCGTAGAAGGCAACGGACAAGCTGCGCTGGTCGAATCGATTCTGGGTCTAAAAAAAGTAGTTCAGGGCGAAATCGTTCTCAATGGAAGAAAGATAACGCGTGTGCCGACGAAGAAGAGGACCGGCAAAATTGCGCATATTGCAGAAGATCGGCATGCACAAGGCTATATCGGATCTTTTTCGATCAAAGAGAACGTATATCTTGGGCGGCAGGATGAACCAGCCTTTCGAAAAGGAAATTTGGTCAATTCTCAAGCTTTGGAAAAAGCAGCGCGCGAGATCATCGATCGATTTGATGTGCGCGTAGCGTCGATTATGCAACCAGCGGGCGATCTATCCGGCGGAAATCAGCAAAAATTGGTGATTGGGCGGGAATTTACCAAACCGGATATCGAAATCGTCATTGCGGAGCATCCAAGCCGAGGACTCGATATCGCATCTTCCGAATACACGCAACAATGCCTCATCCGTATGCGGAATCAAGGCAAGAGCGTTCTGCTTATAACGGCGGATTTGGACGAACTGCTTTCGGTATCGGACAGAATTGGCGTGCTGTATGAGGGGAAAATGGTGGCTACGGGCGTACCAGACGACTTCCCTGCGCGCAAACTGGGACTGTACATGACGGGGGGACAACTTTGAAAAACGTAAGAGTGAGCGGTATCTGTACGCGTCAGAAGTTAAAAGAACTGCCAATGGCAATTTGGAGCTATTTTTTGCGCTCGCCAATTGCGTCCTTGCTGGCAGCGATCATCGTGGGCGGCATCATCATCCAACTGAATGGGTATTCTGCGCTTGAGACATATTCGGCGCTGCTAAAAGGTGCGTTTTCGGATTGGAATAAAATTGTTACGACCATGACACAGATGACACCCGTCATGTTTACAGCTTTGGCCTACACCATCGGATATCGGGCAGGGTTGATCAATCTTGGGATGGAGGGACAACTAATCGGCGGTGCGTTGGCGGCGGCCATCGCTGGATATTTCGTACCGGCGCAATTTGCGTTTCTTGGGCCGTTGCCGGCAATTGTTGCCGCAATGCTTGCCGGTGGGTTCATTGCAGCAATTCCAGCCGTACTCAAGCGGTGGTTAAACAGCAATGAGATGTTGATTTCGCTGATGCTGAATTACGTCGTTGATCTGTTCTCCATTTATATGGTCAATTTTGTCGTTAAATCATCCGATAACATCACCCCCGCAACCAGCCCGGTGCAACCCTGGGCGATGCTGGGAAAGATCGTTCCAAACAGCCAGCTTTCGACGGGCTTCCTGCTGGCAATCGTTCTTACGATACTCCTGTGGCTGTTCCTTTATAAAACGTCTGCAGGCTTTAAACTACGTGCCACCGGTATCAACAAGAGCGCGGCAACATTTAAAGGAATTCAGTCAAACCGCGTCGCGATGTACGCATTTATTATGTCTGGAATGATTGCCGGAATTGGCGGCGCTGTACAAGTTTTAGGGGTGCATAATTATTTTATTCAAGGGATGTCTCCCGGGTATGGATGGGACGGATTATCGGCAGCATTGCTGGGTTCATGCGAGCCATTTGGCGGTGTACTTGGGTCACTGGTCTTTGGTGCGATGCGGAGTGGGTCGATCTATTTAAGCAGAACCACGTCCATTCCCAGTGATTTTATCTATGTTATCGAAGGAACGTTGATGATCTTTGTTGCAACGCCCGCATTGATGCGCCGGTTGCTTAAGCGCAATCAAGCCAAGAAACAGGAGTTAGAATGATGGAGCTGTTAAAGACGATATTTAGCGTTGGAATTATCGCAGCAACCTTTCGCATGGCGGTTTCTGTTGCCTATGCTTCCCTTGGAACCGTTTTTGCAACCCGCTCCGGCGTACTGCACATGGGGCAGGAAGGATTCATGTTGACGGCGGCGCTGGCGGGTGCGGCAATCTCTTTTTTGACCAAAAACGTATGGATCGGCATCTGTGGCGCGATGGTTACGGGTGCACTGCTCGGCTTGATCTATGCATTTTTTACGGTTTCAAACCGGGGAAACGACGTCATCATTGGTGTGGGCTTTAATTTCTTCGGGTTGGGGTTGTCAACAATCATGCTGCAGGCTGTGTGGGGCAATCAGGGCACATCGCCATCGGTTCCGGGCATCTACAATTTTATGACCACGATGGCGGCCAATGCGGGGAACGTCTGGCAACAGATTTTTGGTACGCAAAACTTACTGTTTGTAGCGTTGCTGGTCATTGCAATCATGGCATGGATCTTCCTATATCGTACGCCATATGGACTTCGCATCAGAATTACTGGGGAGTTGCCGGTGGCTGTCGCGTGTACGGGTGGCAACGTCATTCGGATTCGATATGTTTGCCTAATCATCTCTGGCATATTGATTGCTTTGGCGGGGGCTACCGTGTCTTTGGGACAGGTGAAAATGTTTGGACGGGACATGATGGGTGGTCGTGGATTTGTTGGGCTGGCGATGTGCGCACTAGGCCGATATCATCCCATTGGTGCAGTGATTGGAAGCATGTTGTACGGCTTTACAGAAGCGTTGCAGATCAGGCTGCAGGGTGAAGGTGTACCGGCGCAGTTTGTGCAAATGATCCCCTATGTGTTTACCATTATCGTAATTGCATTATCAGGGTCAGGCAGAGCACCTGCGGCTATGGGCAAACCATTGCCCGAAGATCACTAAAAAAAAGCGGGAGGTATTTGAAAGATGGAACATCAGATTGAAAATAACGCAAAGTATCCGAAATCGTATTGGGAGCGGATTGAATTATTTGAAAATGCAGTTGCATGCCGTGAAAAGGGGCGGATTGTCGTTGCGCCGCAGATCCAGTACCTGCCTATTTTTCTATATGAAGAAACAACGATTCGGAAGGTGATGGAAGACTATACAAATGCATATGCTCCCTGGAAGCGATATCATGAGGAGTATCAGCCGGATCTTGCGTGGGGATTGCAGAGCATATTTCCAAGTCCATTTCTAGAGGCAATGGGATGCAACTATGTAAAATGGCCCGGAAAACATATTAAGGAAGATAAAATTGGTTTTCAGGTTGTGGAAGGCGAATACATGTTGCAGGACGAATACATGGACTATGCCAATGACCCCACGGGCTATATGATGACCAAAGTTTTGCCGCGTCAGTTTTCGAAGCTGGGTGGATTGGCCAAGGTGGATCTATCCAACGTACTGTATTTAGGCGCGATGTACCAGATTCTTCCGTTTGCGCTACCGGATGTACAGGAGACAATGGATTCGCTCAAAAAAGCGGGAGAGGAAGCGATGCGCGCTGTGGCAGCCAATGGAAAACTGATGGAGATGTTGGCCAAAGGCGGCTGGCCGGCAGCCAACGAATTTGTGGCCAATGTTCCGTTTGACGTATTCAACGATACCTTGCGCGGCGTCATGAACGCGACGATGGATATGTATGAATGCCCCGACGAAATGCTTTGCGCCATCGAAGCGACTACAAAGATTCAGATTCGAAAAATCAAAGAACACATGATGAAGTTCCCGACTAGAAGCGTCTATTTCTATATGCATAACGGGACGGACGAATTTATGCGGACCAGCCTTTTTGAAAAGTTCTATTGGCCTGGCTTGAAAGCCTGTATTGATACGGTGATCGAGATGGGGGGCGTGGCAAAGGTGTATACGCAGGGGAATGTCGAGCAAAAGCTGGATATATTGGCGGAGGTTCCCGCAGGGAAAGTAATATATTACATCATTGATACGGATATCAAAAAGGCAAAGGAAAAACTGGGACGTGTTGCCTGCTTGGCTGGAGGAGTTGACGGCGTGCTGCTGCAATACGGCACAAAAGAACAGGTAATACGCAATGTACGGGAAGTGCTGGAGATTTGCATGCCGGGCGGCGGATATATCTTGGATACGAAAATTCAACTGGATAATGCGCGTCCGGAAAATCTGCATGCTTTATTTGATACCGCATTTCAGTATGGTGTATATTAATGTCGCGCGCAGTTGAAACGGAGGTGTTCTTTTGAGCGAATATAAATATGTCGGCGGCGGTTATCCAATACAGGATGCTTGGCAAAAGGTCAGCGGAAAGCTGACCTATACCGGGGACATGCAGCCGCAACATCTATGTTACGCAAAGTTGTTGACGAGTGAAAAAGCGAATGCGAATATTGTTTCAATCGATACGTCTGAAGCGGAAGCAATGGAAGGTGTGCTTGGCGTTTTTACACATGAAAACACACCGCTCAAAACGTACAATAACTATGTGAATTGTGCGGGACAACCCGCACCTGCGGATGAACGACTGTTCGATCAGCATGTGCGTTTTGTCGGCGACCGGGTTGCCGGGGTGGTTGCTACCAGCACCGAAATTGCGCGGAAAGCCATCACTTGCATACGTGTGGTCTATGAGGAGCTTCCGGTTGCTTTGAACTACGAGAGCGCAATGGCGGAAAATGCGCCCTTGATTCATGAAAACGGAAATTTGTTAAGCAAAGCAGAATTGAATACGGGCAGTGCTTCCGATGAAATCAGCCGGTCAGGTGCGGCTGTTTACCGCTCGTTCGTCCATATACAGCGTATCCATCATGCGGCGATGGAGAACCATGTATGTCTTGCAGAATATGATGATACAAACGGCATTACGATTTGGTCGCCATGCCAGGGGGTATTTGGGATTCGCCACAATGTGGCGAGTTTTCTAGACATGCGCTATTGCGACGTCCGAGTGATTAAGGCACCGACCGGCGGATCGTTTGGCGGAAAACAGCAAACCTGCCTGGAAATTCTGGCTGCCTACCTGGCACTGAAAACCAGAAGTAGGGTCCTGCTTGCATATGACCGCCCGCAATCGATACTGAGTACTTCGGTCGCTACGGCGATGGATCTGACGACGACATCCGTTGTGTCCGATGATAACAAGATCATTGCAATGGATATTGAAGCGTTGACGGAAGCTGGTGCGTATGCGACAAATAGCTTGATATTACCAATTTCTGCTGGCAAGAAGGCGTTTCGCCTATATCGGGTCCCCAACATACACTTTCACAGTCAAAGCTATTATACCAATGCACCGGCTGGCGGCGGTTTTCGGGGGTGGGGCGGACCGCAGATCTTCGCGGCGATTGAGACGCATATCGACGAGATCGCACGCCAAAGAGGGCTGGACCGAGTCACGCTGCGGCTTGATAATTTGGTGCATCCAAACGACATGGATACCTGCCTGAATATCCCGCTGGGAAATGCACAAATCATAGACTGCGTCACGCAGGGCGTAAACCTGTTTGACTGGAAGAAACGACTGGAAAGATGTGATCGATTCAATCAAAAAGCACAGAGATACCGGCGCGGAGTCGGAATTGCCTGCACTTGCCATGTGAATGGATATTTCGGTAGTGTTCAGGATTATTCCAATATGAATCTAAAGTTGAATGAGGACGGTTCTTTGCAATTGAACACGGCTACGCATGACCAAGGTTGCGGAACGCTGTTGAGCCTTTCCATTATTGTGGCGGAAGTGCTGGATGTGCCGATTGAATCGGTTAAAACGCTGGAAGCGGATACGGGCACCAGCCCGTATGACGTCGGAACGTATGCTTCCAGAGTGACCTATGTTGCAGGCAGATGTGCGTATGAAGCAGCGCTCTCAATGAAGGAACTGATTTTATCCTGTGCGGCAACGCTATTGAATGAACAGAAGGAAACGTTATCGATTAAAGACGGTGCAGTTTTCCAGGAAGATGTTTCCTTACCGCCGCTACGTTACGGCGAGATTGCAACCGCCGCGCAAAGCAAGCTGAAAAGAGAGCTTTCCGTTCAGCAGCGGTATGAAAACACCAGCAATCCCGGTGCCTATGGTTGTCACTTTTCAGAAGTGGAGGTGGATACCTACACGGGTCTTGCGCGTGTAATCGATTATCTTGCGGTACACGATGTGGGACAGGCACTGAACCGATGCATGGTGGAGGGACAGATTCAGGGCGCCGTTCAAATCGGTATCGGATACGCGTTGTCCGAAGAAGTTGCGCTCGATGAGAATGGCAATCCATTGGCGACAAACTTTGATAAGTATACTGTTGTCAACGCGCCGGACATGCCAAATGTACGGGTCTGCATCCTTGAACATGGAAAGGACGAAGGTCCGTTCGGGGCGAAGAGCATTGGGGAGTCGGCGTTGCTGCCAGTTGCCGCTACCATTATGAATGCGGTCAATCATGCATTGGAAACAAGTCTAAACTATTATCCGCTGACCCCAAAACGAATCGTCGAGGCACTGTACAAAAATGAAAGGGGCATTGAATTGTGAGAATACACTTTGTTGTTAACGGAGAAGAGCGAGATCTGGAGATTGCACCAGAACTGCGATTGATCGATATTCTGCGGGAGCAACTGCATTTAACAGGCACCAAAGAGGGCTGCGGAATCGGCGAATGCGGCGCGTGCACCGTACTGATGAACGGGAAAGCGGTGCATGCTTGTTTGGTTCTTGGCTGCCAGTTGCAAGACAAGGAAATTATCACCATCGAGGGCCTTGCAAAAAATGGTGAATACGATATGTTGCAAAAAAAATTTGTTGAGCACGGTGCCGTCCAATGCGGATTCTGCACAGCGGGGATGATTATGTCCGCAAAGGCATTATTGCTGGAAACGCCAAACCCAACTGAAGCGCAGATTCGGCGAGCGATCGAGGGGAATCTTTGCAGATGCACCGGATATTCAAAGATTGTAGAGGCGATTCAGGATACGAGTGGGTCGCAACATGGAGAAGAGCATGCGTGAAATTGTGATTCAAAAGCCACAGACGCTTGATGCATTGGTAGGAATACTGGATGAGATGGGTGTATCTGCAAAGTTTCTTGCGGGTGGAACCGATCTAATTATTGAATTAAGAAAAGGCACTCTGCAGCCGACGGAGCTGGTTGATCTTTCTGGAATCCAAGCATTGCAGGGGATCAAGGAGGAGGGGGACGATATTCATATCGGCGCAATGACCACATTTTGTGATATGGAGAACAGTAGCGTGATCAAACGCTATGCAACTTGTCTATACGATGCGGCTAAATTGGTTGGTTCAACACAAATTCGTAATACTGCGACCATCGGCGGTAATATTTGCAATGCCAGCCCTGCGGCTGACGGGTGCGCGGCGTTGCTTGCTTTAGGTGCGGAGATATGGGCTTGTCGGCGCGGTGAAAACTTTGAATGGATGCGTTTGGATGAATTTCTATCCGAAAAAGCGGACAAAAAACATAGCGAACCTCTCTTTTTACGGGAGATCCGAATCAAAAAAATGGGCGCAAATGAACGTGCCGCCTTTGCGAAACTTGGAAACCGGTCCACAGTTACCATTTCACAGCTCATCCTTGCTGGGGTTGTAGCATTTAACGCTGATACGCACGTGATCGAGCGCGCAACGCTTGTCTTGGGTGCGGTCGGGCGCAATAGTTTTGTTGATCATCGGACAAGCAACTGGCTGCTGGGTCAGCATATGGATTGCATTAATCAACGGGCACTGTATCAGCAACTGAAAACAACAATTCAAGAAGCAATTCCTACGCGACCCTCGGTGGCTTACAAATCCATTGCAATCGCAGGCTTGGCAGATGATATCTACCAGAAGATTTTCATTGCCGATGCATGAGCCAGCACAATCAATCGCCATCCACGCGGCAGAAATGACGCCTCAAATATGGGCGTGTCCAGTTCTCGAACGCCTTGCCTGATAACGTGGATGGTGAAAGCCTGGGATGGGATACGCATACCGTTGCTACTGTCAAACGAATGGGGGTCGGGCGGCTCACTGAATCTCTCTTTTTTATGCGCGAAATTTCTTTCGCAGCTCGGCAAGGATCGCCTTGCGGTACCAAATTATGGAGACAAGGATAAAGAGGAGCGAAAAAAACGAAAAGGAAATCAACGCGACGCTCAGCTTTCCAATAAAAACCATGCCGATTATCAGGGAAATCATGGATCCACTCACGATATGCAGCAATGGCATGATATTGGTTTTCTGGTAGTTAAACAATGAAAAGTAGGTGATGGACGAAAGAATGAGCGCAATCAAATAGAGAAACGGGATCAGCATTTGCGACGACCACGGCACGTTGGGCTCCAGAATTTCGATGAGCAACAGTAGGAAGCAAACCGGAAAGAGAATGGAAAAGCAACGTTTTATGATGCTTGTTTCCACAAGATCCCATGTTAAAAATCGAGTGTAAAAGATATATTCGGAAAGCAGCACATACAAACACCAAGGCTTTCCGCCCAACACAAGGTTGGCAATGACGCTCATGATAAAACCGGACACAAAGAAATAGAACATGCATTGTCGGTACACGGTGAAATTAAATCTTGGGGCAATGATCTCGGGATAAAACCGTTCGCTGTTACTCATACGTTGACCTCCTCCACTCGGATTGCAAGTCCCAATTTCTGGAATTGTTCAAGCATGGCTTGCTCAAATGATGGCTCTTTGATGGAGCTCGTGATGGTGAACGTCATGTGATCTTCATAGCTGCCCATGGCGCAGCCAACGATGTTGATGCTGGTCGGTCCCAGAATAAAATCGAATTGCTCCACATTGCCAGCAAAATCGCACTTGACCACACCGAGATTGGAGAGCGTGGCCGTTACGGTTTTTTCGCCAAACAATTTGAAGCTGATGCGGGAAATCAGAGATTTTATATACAGCGGCAGAAACCGAATCAGCGGCTGATTGACAAATGAATTGATCCACGAAACCTTTTTGTCCATGGCATCTTTAGACGTTTGGATCGCTAGCTTTTCGGTAATCCGCGTGAGCATGGTGTCATCTTCGGTAATTTCTGCCATACGAAAGCTCAGTACGCCATACATGGAGAAGTTGTTAAGGGTAGAGGACGCATAGAATTTGCGCATATTGACCGGCACATCGATATTGATTCGGCCACGTTTTCGGTGGATCGTCGCCTTGGCACTCAGCAGCATGGTGCGAAGAACCAAAACAGTGATGGTTGTTTCGTGAGAACGCGCAATTTGCAGCAGTTCCTTTACGGAGAAGAAATAGTGTGTGATTCTCGCGGGCTGAAGCGTGGTTCGCCTGCCTCGAACCTGCAAGGCAAGTTTTTCGCTCAGATCCTTCTTTGCCTTTGTTTGATCCACAATCGTAAAATCATTGCGCCATTCCTGCTCCGTTGGTACTTCTGTCAGATCAAAGATTTCCGGGTTGGGCGGGACGGAGATACCTAACAGTTTGAGATATTGAGCGACCAAAGTTTTCAAAAAAATGAGTGCACCCGTACCATCGCTCAACACATGAAACGCCTCAAACGAGATTCGTTGATTAAAATACTGGACGCGAAAGGTCAACGAATGGTTGCGGCATACGTCGATTGGCGTGCAGGGCATCATATGTTCCTGGCGCACCGTATAATGCACCCTTGCAGCATCCAGATAATGCCAGAAGACGCCGCGCTTGATGGTGGTGGAGAAACGGGGAAAGCGCCGGAGTGTTGTCAGTAGCGCCACTTGCAGCACACAGGGGATGACCGGCTCTTTTAGGTACGCTGAAACCCGGTACATTTTGATTGCTGTGTGCGTCATAGAAAGTGGATAGACCTTTGCTGCGTTGTCCAGGCGATACCATTCATCTGGTGAAGGACTTTGATAAAAATCGCCCAGCGGATCTTCACCAAGACGCAGCATCGCTTGCTGAACGGTCAATCCCCGCTGCAGATAAAATGTAAAAATCGCTTCGAAATCGTCAACAATTGCCTGAATTTCTTTCTTTGGCAAATCGATTTTGTTTCGCAGTTGATTCAAATATTCTGTAAGCAAAACGGTCTCTTGTTGCGGGATGCTGGAATTTGCACAAGTTATCAAAGATTCAATTCCTTTCAAGATGATCAAAAATATTGTAACATTATATCACATTGTGCGGGATTTCGGGATATCTATGCGCGATCTATTGAAAAGAAAACATGCATATAAAAAAAGCTGTGGATTAACACAACACGAATACGTACGGGACATGCGACATACGACACAAAAAGGGACGGGGGTTCAGTTGCTGTGGGATGGTGGCGTTATGAATTGGCGGGATCATCCTCCATCAGCATCGACAACATCCGCTTGGGATTATCTAAAAATGCGCGTGTAATCCGATATTGTTCGGTATCTTCATATCGGATTGGCGCGATACCGGTTTCGTCTAATTGATAGATGATCGCGTTTGGGTAAGCCGAAAGAATGGGTGAATGTGTGGCAATCAAAAGTTGTGAACGCGCATTGACCATTCGATGGATAGCGGTCAACAACGCAAGCTGCCGGGACGGTGAGAGCGCGGCTTCAGGTTCATCAAGAATATAAAGCCCATTTCCACCCAGACGATTGAGTACAAGACTCAGAAAGCTTTCTCCGTGAGACTGTTGATGGAGCGATCGCCCGCCGTAGCTGGCGGTCAATTCACCACTACCCTCGTCCAGCAGATCAATATTGCTAGCGACATTGTAAAAGCTTTCTGCACGCAAAAAATATCCGTCTCGTGGGCGGGTGGCGGCGCGCACAAGGCGCAGATATTGATGCAGTCCGGAATGGGTATCGGCAGATGAGAAGTGAAAGTTTCTAGATCCACCCTCGGGATTGAAACCGGAAGCCACCGCAATGGCTTCGAGCAGCGTGGATTTGCCGGAGCCGTTTTCACCCACGAAAAAGGTTACAGGCGCACGAGAGAGATCCAGTGATCCCAGCGATTGTACCGCAGGAATACTGTCAAGATAGGCATCGTCGCCCAAAAACGTGTTGGTTGTCAGCTGCACGCTTCGAAGGTACATGCGAAAACCAATTCCTTTCGTTTTCAACTATCCCTAGTGGATCATGGATCACAAAGATCGTCAGCATGGGTTGCACATGTTGAAATGGCACATTCATGGCTGAACGGCTGCATTCTGGCAGGTAAGGATGGACGCTCCATGGTGACCCGTCTTTATGAATCAAAATGAAAAGGTCACTTCAATCAGCCAAGGCATGATATGAATGCTTCTGTCCTAGTCAATCGGGTAAAAGCAATGGTTATCATGCGGCACCTTTCCAATCTTGCGGTAGGAGGGAATGCGTAAAGCGATAAATCAGGTGAGTTTCTCAAAAAAACGATGCAGCGTTGTGGGGACGATTCACTCCTGTTTTTGGGCGACAATCTGCTCGGCCAGGTCGTTTAGGGTAACCCAGCGCTCCGTCTTTGCATCCAGTTCCGCTTTCAACGTATCCATCTGCGACATTAACACCTGCAGTTGCACATAATCACTGGTGGCTTTGGCAATATCATCTGCACATGCTGAGATCTGAGCTTCGATCGCAACAATGTCATCGTCGATGGTTTCAAATTCCCGCTGTTCCTTATAGGTAAATTTTAGCTTTCTTTTTTTTCCCAAAGCATCGTTGTCAGCTGCGGTCGTGCATTCAACTTGCGGGGAAACCTTTCGACTTTCTGACTGCGGCTGGGGAGGACGTTTCGCGGCATAGTCCGCATAATTGCCCGTATAACAAGCGATGGCTCCACCGTACTCGACTTCAAAAATACAGTCTGCGACCTTATCCAGAAAATATCGGTCATGGGAGACGGCAATTACCGCGCCCGGAAAGGACATCAGGTAATCCTCAAGAATGGTCAACGTTTCAATATCCAGATCGTTGGTTGGTTCATCCAGCAACAGTATATTTGGCGCAGCAATCAGGATGCTCAGCAAATAAAGTCTGCGTCGCTCGCCGCCGCTCAAGCGGCCGATGGTCGTATACTGCAAATCGGATGTGAATAAAAAACGCTCCAACAGTTGAGAGGCAGAAAAGGTTCCTTCTGCCGTTTTCACTTCGCTTGCCACTTGACTAATTAGATCATACACGCGCATGCTGCCATCCAATTCACGGTTTTCCTGCGTAAAATAGCCGATCTGTACGGTGGACCCCACATCTACAGTGCCCGAATCAGGCAGCAACCGTCTGTCAATAAGATTCAGCAGCGTGGATTTTCCAACCCCATTTTTTCCAACGATTCCGATACGGTCATCGCGCTGAATGCTGTATGAAAAATGATTGACTACGGTGCGCCCATCAAAAGCTTTTGTAACATTGTTCAGCTGAATCAACTTCTTGCCCAGACGGCTGGAAACCGTTGCCATCTGAACCGTATCGTCCATGATCGGCTCGGATTGATCTTTGAGCGCATGATAGCGATCAATGCGCTCACGACTCTTTGTGCTGCGCGCTCTTGCGCCACGCATGATCCACTGGTATTCCCTGCGTAGGATGGACTGACGCTTTCGTTCGCTGGCCACCGCGATATCTTCACGTTCAGCTTTCAACTCCAGATACATGGAATAATTCGCATCGTAGCTGTAGAGTTTTGTATGTGACAATTCTACGATACGTGTTACCACCCGTTCCAAAAAATAACGGTCATGAGTGACCAGAATTAAGCCGCCCGAAAATCGGCTGAGTCGTTGTTCCAGCCAAATGACCATATCACTGTCCAGATGGTTGGTTGGTTCGTCCAGAATCAAGATGTCTGCCGGACGGATGAGTGCGACAGACAGAGCGACGCGCTTGCGTTGGCCGCCGGAGAGCGTTCCGATCTTGGCAGTGTGATCCGTGATGCCGAGCCTTGTCAACATGGATTTGGCTTCGTACTCATTAATCTCCCGAAACTGCGGAGAAAACTCTGAGAATACCTGTTGGATAACCGTCATCTCGTCATCCATCACTGGGTTTTGTGGTAGAAACGAAATGTGCGTGTTGCGTTTGACCGATATGATTCCCTCGTCCGGCGTTTCCAGCCCAGCGAGAATTCTGAGCAGCGTACTCTTGCCGGTACCATTGATACCAATGATGCCAATTCGGTCTTTTTCATTTAAATATAAACAAGCATCTTGCAACAGCTGCTTGGAACCATAGTTTTTAGCAATATGTTCAGCGGATAATAGCATTGTGTCTCCTCGCATAATCGGTAATGTTGAGTGGATACTGAGGCGCGAGGTGTATGTAGCAGATGATATGAAAACCATTTCAACCATCTGTACGCTTGCGCCTAACGAAAACAATTATATTATACCACACTTGCCGGCTTACCCACATGAAAAGAAACCGGTTCGGTTGAAGTACAGAGGTATGGACTAAACGTGAACTACTACATGGTACAATACTGAAAAACAGTGATTTCATGCTATGCGCGTACTTTGCGGGATTGATATTGCGACTGATATTCTGTTGCGTTATAATGATCTATACAAATTGATTGTAAAATGGATCGCATCATTTGAAACAAATGGGAACCAATCAAGCCGCAGCATAACGTTGTGGAATAAATGAGGAGTATCCTCGATCCGGATGCGGTGAGCGGTAGTTGACGGATGACTCCTGATACCTGACGGGAAGCCACGATAATCATGAGCCTTTATTCCATACACATAAGGGAGATTAACAAAAAAATGAACGTCTATGAAATTACATTCAGTCCTACGGGTGGAACACAGAAGGTGATTGCTTTGGTTGCTGGAGCCTTTCAACAAGAGCATGTTACGGTTGATTTATCTGATAGCACGATGGATTTCGATGCCTTGGGGTTCACCTATGAGGACATCTGCTTTGTTGCGGTGCCATCTTTCGGCGGCAGGGTGCCGGAAATTGTCATTTCGAGGCTGAAAAAGATGCAGGGCGGCAACGCGAAGACGATTTTGATCGCAGTGTTTGGCAACCGTGCTTATGAGGATACTTTACTGGAACTGCAAGACACGCTAACGGACGCAGGATTTTGCTGTATGGCGGCAGTGGCGGCCGTGGCTGAGCATTCCATCATGCACCAATTTGCAGCAGGTCGCCCAGATCAGGAGGACCGGGAGGAATTGACTGCTTTCGCAGAAAAAATAAAGCAGGCGATTGAGCACGGGGATCGATTCGAATCCTTGATTGTTCCCGGGAAAAAGCCGTATCGGATATATGGCGGCGTACCTATGAAACCGAAAGCAAACAGTGCCTGTACAAAATGCGGACTTTGTGCCCAAAAATGCCCCGTTGGGGCGATCCCAGATCATGATCCCATGCAAACTGACGCAGTCAAATGCATCTCCTGCATGCGTTGTATTGCTGTCTGTCCAGTACAAGCGCGGAAAGTCAACCGTGTAGTGGTTGCCGCCGGGGCACAAAAGATGAGGAAAGCGTGTAGTACGCGCAAGAAAAACGAACTTTTCTTGTGAGAAAGGGGAGTCCAAATGTAGTGGACGGCGTGCCTTCAAACAATGGAGCGGCTTTGATAATGCGGACAAGCCACATGAAGTATACCATCGTTTACAGCACACAAACCGGGAACACAGCAATGCTGGTTGAAAAGGCAGACGATGCGCAGATACACGGTCGCATTCAGAACTTCGACATGGCATTTTCGTCCCCGAACGAAGAGAATGCGCACATCCGGAAGAGACTGTTCGCAGGGCGCTGGATGCTATTTCAGGTCGAGATCATTAAACTGGCTCATCTTTTCATCGGATGACTCTCCAACGCGGCCAACCAAGAGATATTGCTTGTCCAACGGATTGTATAGAAATTTGTGCAATAATCGGAAATGCTCAATCATGCCAGTATGAGGTACGTGTGTACGTGGACCAGTACACGCATGGGGTGTACCATTGATGGCAATATGTTCTTCATCTTGATAACTGACGGAATAGTCCGCAGCGATTGCAGCGAGTACCTTTTGCTCCAATTCGAACAGATCTACATCCGGCGTATGCTCATCGAATGTCAACACAAATCCATGCTTGATATCGGAATGCTGGCAGCGTGCCATATCCTTGGGCGGCAGATAAAATTCACAGAGATCCTCGGCTGTATGAGCCATCAGCCGATAGGGAAGTGATTCAAATACAATTCGACGAATCTCCTTCGGTTCAGGGCCGAAGATGTTGGGGCGTGTTATCAGAATTTCTTCGCCTACGCCGATTAGAAGCTGGGCGTTCATGCCAAGAAAAGGGTAGATTAGATCGAAGTGTTCCACAATGACCCGCCGCTGCCGGGAAATTGCCTCTCGGATTGCAGTCGCAAGCTCGTGTGGCTGGGAAAAAGCCAACTCAAAGCGAATATCCACATGATAGGTGTGCGGCGAGAAAAAGCCTGATTGACGATCCAATTCTAATAGCGGAAGCGGACGAATATTAACGCCATCGTCATCGTTTGTTAACTCCAACCCTGGAAACATTCCCTTGATGAGCGCGCTTTTTCCAGAGCCAGCCTCTCCGACAATGCCGATGATCTTATCGAAGGGGCTGAGATACATCTGTGCAATCTGGATGCCCAGATCAAAAATCCGATTTCTACCGCGTGGGGCAAAGAATACACTGTATAGATGATTCCGTTGCATTCTATCAGAATAAGGCATAAAGTGTTTTCCTTTCGTAGTCATTTCGTAAATTTTGGGTTGTTACATCCCGCATAAGCGATGGAATATCATTCAACGCACCTTGCGCCAACAGCGCGCGCTTGACTTTTCACCAATTGGCTAATCGCAATCGGTTAAATGGGGAATTTCTAAAACCTGCACGCCATGGGGCGGAAGGAACGCCAGCAGCTCCCGGTTATAAGCAACGGTTAAAGCGCTGAGCGGCTTCGCTTCAATAAAACACTTGGTTATATTTAGAATGGAAACGAAATAGCGAAGGAGAATCTTTAGATCCAGTTGACAATGAATCTTCAGTGAACATGAGCAGTCGCGCAGGAAATAATCGGGGAAGGCAGCGTATGGAATCAAGTAATTTCCAGTGGGACACACGAGTACATTGGAAAGATGCGCCGTTTTTGTTCGGACAAGCAGGCAACGGTCTGCAACGAGCAAAGGGCTATGTTCCGACGAACGAATAAATACATATAACTGCGCGCACTGGCTGGCAGCTATTTCGATTAAGTGAAGATGACCGTATGTGGGCGGATTACCATTGATCACAATACAGCCGATATCGCCAACGGAAGCAGACATCGGTAGAGAATGGACAAATTCTTCCGCACCATTGCGGCGATTCTCCATCAATAATACATGTTGTGTTTGTGCTATCTCGAAGAAGCCAAGGCTTTCAAAGGGATGGCGGCTTTCCGGCTTTGTATAAAGGAAAAGATGTCCATCTCCTTTAAGAAAAGCTTCTTTAGTAAGTGCAGTAAGAATGATGGCGGAAAGATTCTCTCCTTGATGTTGGCGAGAAACGGCAACACACTGGACGATGTTTTCGGTAAGCGAACCAGTGCCAACCAATCCATCGTTCTCATATAGATTTACGGTGAACTGAATGCCGGGCATGTAACGGAGACCGTGCGCATCCAGAAATGCCAATAATTCTGCAAGCGCATGGCCGGTAAACGGACGCCCATAAGCAATTTCCATAGCACACCTCTAGCGCGTATTTCCAAATACTCCGAAAAACGTTTTCGCATTGTTTTTGCCATTCGCGTGCTTGCAATTTCAGATCAACTTCCACTGAACCTGCAAATTCCTCGTTTGAATGGACGAAACAATCCACTTGTACACACATATTCCTTTTTTAGGAATACCCTCAACCATACAATCAGTATACCGCGAATAGCTGATTCTGAAAAGATGTAGATCCGTTGAAATTCTTTTAATTGTATTATATAATAAACGTAAGTTGTAATAATACAAGTAGGGAGTTGTTCAAAATGCAGATTGTAAGAAGAGCCTCGGCCGGAACGCTGGAGTCCAGCGATGCCTATATCGAAATCGAACCAATAGATGCAGGACTACAGCTTGAAATAGAGTCGGTTGTGTACCAGCAATTTGGTAATCAAATTCAAAGCATGGCCACGGAAATGCTAGCCACATTTGAAATCCAGAATGCGCATGTGCGGATCAATGATCGCGGCGCACTGGACTGTGTACTGCGTGCAAGATTGGAAACTGCCATTCGTCGGAGCTTGGAGGGCTAAAGATGTTACGTTCACTGCTATTTATTCCGGGTTCTACGCCCAATAAGCTGATTCATATCGACGCGATGGGCGCCGATGGCGTTATTCTCGATCTGGAAGACGCTGTTTCACTGGAAGAAAAGGACGCCGCGCGAATTTTAACGCGATACACCATGCAATCATTATGCACGCGTAGCATTCAAATCATTGTTCGGATCAATGCCATTGATTCGCCGTATTGGAGAAAGGATTTGGCAGAGATCGTACCGCTTCGACCGGATTTGGTCATGCCGCCAAAGGTTAAATGTGCGGCCGATATTCAGACGGTGGATGCCGAACTGGCATGCGCAGAAAAACGCGCCGGCATTTCGGAAGGAACAATCGGGATGCTTCCGCTGATTGAAATGGCGTTGGGTGTGGAAAATGCTTTTTCCATTGCCTCCGCTTCCAATCGGGTGAAGGGACTATTGCTTGGCGGCGAGGATCTGACGGCCGATCTGCAATGCAAACGTACCAAGGCAGGAGCAGAGATCCTATATGCACGAACCAGACTGGTGTGCGCTGCACGTGCTGCGGGCGTAGATGTGTTTGACACGCCGTTTACCGATGTTCATGACGATGAAGGTCTGCAAAAGGACGCTGAATTTGCGAAAGGCTTGGGTTTTTCTGGAAAAGCTGCGATTTCTCCGCGCCATGTTGAAGCAATCAATTCTGCGTTCACCCCGACCGAACAGGAAATTTCCAACGCATACGAAGTGCTGGAAGCAATTGCCACAGCGGAAGCGGAGGGAAAGGGCGTCGCGTCCTTGCATGGGAAAATGGTGGATGCGCCCGTTGTTGCACGGGCGAAGAGCATAATTAACACGATGGAAATGCTTGGCATGGGAAGGCAGGTATTGTAAAATGAACAAATTGGTAGAATCGCTGGGAGAAGCGATCCGGTTATCTGGCCTTCGGGACGGTATGGTAATTTCGTTTCATCATCATCTGCGTAATGGAGATTATACAATCAATCGAGTGCTGGCAGAAATTGCACGGCAAGGAATCCTTGATCTTACGGTGAATGCCAGCGCACTGTTTGATGTTCACGCTCCTTTATTGGAGCATATACAAAATAAAGTTGTTACCGCAATTCAAACGGATTATATGTCGGCCGGTATTGGCGGACCAATTTCAAATGGCATACTGGAACGACCGGTAGAGTTTCGAACCCACGGCGGACGTGCCTGCGATATTGCGCGGGGGAAAACGCCCATTGATGTCGCCTTTATTGCAGCTCCGGCGGCAGACTCGATGGGAAACTGCTCGGGCAAATATGGAAAATCAGCCTGCGGAAGTCTTGGGTATGCTTATGCGGATGCGATGTATGCAAGAAAAGTGATTGTGATTACGGATCATTTAATGCCTTATCCGTTGGAAAGCTGGTTGATTCCAGAAACACAGGTAGATTTCGTGGTGGTGGTCGACGAAATTGGAGATCCGGCAGGAATCGTTTCGGGAACTACCCGGATCACACGCGATCCCATTGGTTTGCTGATGGCGGAACAAGCTGTCCGCGTTATTCAACATTCCAATCTGTTGAAAGACGGGTTTAGCTTTCAGACCGGTGCTGGCGGCGCAACACTTGCGACAGCGATGTTTTTGAAGGATACGATGCGACTTGAGCATATCCATGGTAGCTTTGCGTTGGGCGGCATTACGGGCTATTTGGTGGATATGCTCAATGAAGGCTTTTTTGATGCATTGATGGATGTGCAGTGCTTTGACTTACAATCAGTCGAATCGATTCGTAACAACCAAAAGCATCACGAAATTAATGCAATTCAGTACGCCAGCCCAGGTGCCAAAAGTGCAGCGGTTGACAGTTTGGATGTGGCTTTATTGGGTGCAACGGAAATTGACGTGAATTTCAATGTGAATGTTCATACAAATTCCAACGGGATGATTATGGGAGGAGCCGGTGGTCACAGCGATGCTGCTGCTGGCGCAAAACTCACGATGATCATCGCACCGCTCTTTCGTGCGAGGCTGCCAATTATTACAGAGCGCGTGCAGTGCATTTCCACGCCAGGAAAGGATATCGATGTACTCGTGACACAAAAAGGCATTGCGGTGAATCCTCAAAAGCCGGATTTGCGCAAGCGGCTACAAGAGGCTGGGATACAAGTAATGGAGATTGCAGAACTCAAGCAGATGGCGGAGCGAATGACAGGTATTCCCGATAAGATTCGCTTGGAAGGTCGTCCAATTGCGGAGGTATTCGGGAGAGATGGAATTCGCCTGGATACCATTAACCGCACAAAGAAAGCATAAAGAGGGGAGTTAGATGAGAGAACTCAGCGCAGATCAAATTACAGATGCAGTAAAACGGCTTTGCATACAGGCGAATTGTCAGCTTCCAGAGGATGTGCGTGCACGCATTCGTGCTTGTAGAAAACTGGAAACATGGCCGCAAGCGCAGGAGATTCTAGATCGGATCATTGAGAATTTCGCTTTGGCGGAAACGTGGGATGTGCCGATCTGCCAAGATACCGGCATGGCATGCGTTTTTCTGGAAATTGGGCAGGATGTTCATATTGATGGAGATCTCAAGACTGCTGTTGACACCGGCGTGCGCGAAGGATATACTGCCGGCTATCTCCGAAAATCGGTCGTGCGGGATCCATTCGACCGGGTGAATACAGGCGACAATACGCCGGCTGTGCTCTATCTTGACCTGGTGCCGGGCCAAAACGTACGCATAACCGTAGCACCAAAGGGATTTGGAAGTGAAAACATGAGCCAAATCAAAATGCTGAAACCCTCCGATGGATTGGAAGGGATGAAACAATTTGTTGTTCAGACGGTGGAAGAGGCCGGTCCCAATCCCTGTCCACCGATTATTGTGGGCGTCGGTGTTGGCGGAACTTTCGATAAGGCCGCTTATCTGGCCAAACGTGCCCTTCTGCGGCCGCTGGATCAACCAAACGAGAATCCGTTCTATAGAGCACTGGAACAGGAACTTCTGACCGCCATCAATGTTCTTGGCATTGGCCCACAAGGATTTGGTGGAAACACCTTTGCGCTCGCCGTACAGATTGAGAGCAGTCCAACCCATATTGCAGGGTTGCCGGTCGCTGTCAATATCAACTGCCATGTGGCTAGACATGCTACGGAGGTACTGTAAGAATTGGAACGGATATTGCTACAAACCCCACTGAGTAAGAAAACAGCTTGTTCGCTGCGTTGCGGCGATAACGTGCTGATTTCAGGCATACTATATACTGCCCGCGATGCGGCGCACAAACGAATGTGTGATGCGGCTGCACGAGGGGAAAAACTTCCGTTTAATCCGGAAGGCGCGGTGGTCTATTTTGTCGGGCCAACGCCAGCAAAACCCGGGCAAGCAATTGGTTCAGCCGGACCGACGACATCCTATCGGATGGACGCTTATTCACCCGCGCTGATCAAACTTGGCCTCACCGGTATGATTGGCAAGGGTAAGCGCAGCGCGGAGGTCATTGACGCAATGAAACAATACGGAACGGTATATTTCGGTGCCATTGGAGGCTGCGGCGCATTACTGGCCAAGTGCGTGGAGAAAGCGGAGGTCATCGCATATCCGGATTTGGGTACGGAAGCGGTTCGTCGCCTTGTTGTGCGGGCGTTTCCGGCGACGGTTGTGATTGATACGCTTGGGAACAATCTTTATGAGACGGGCAGGCAGGCCTACCTGCAGTCATTAGCATTGCATTGACACAGCCAATCAAGCTTGTCATAATATAGATGTAAAGCTATATCTGCATATAGAGGTAAGGCACTTGGTATCTTATAAAATACATCCGGATTGTGATATTCCAATTTATAAACAGCTTGTTGACGCCATCCATGCGGATATTCAAAGAGGCGTACTTCCTGCTGAGACAAAACTGCCGACCGTCCGAGAGATGGCTGGTGAGTTAGGCCTTGCTTGCGGCACGATTAAGCGGGCATACGATGAACTGGAAAATCTCGGCGACTTGGAGATGACCCGTGGGCGCGGAACTTTTGTGCGATACAGGCAAGAAGATTCAGAGAGCAGAAAAGAACGTGCAATGGCAGCCATTGATAAAATGCTGGATCGACTGGAAGAGCTGGGATTCACAACCCAGGAAATGGAAATTTTCATCGATATCAAACTTCAGGAAAAAGCGCTTCGGTCGGAAAACCTGCATGTTGCCCTTGTGGAATGCAATCAGGAGGTACTATTTCAGCTTACGGAGCAGCTACATGTTCTCCGGCAAGTTGATCTATATCAATATCTAGTAAAGGACGTATCGGAATACCCATACGAGATTTCCAACGAGATGGATATCATTGTTACTACCGGTGCGCACTACGATGAACTTGTGGATATTATCCCAAATAAAGAAAAGCTGTTAAAAGTTGCGCTTCGACTGCCGTCTGATACGGTTCTCCAAATTGCCAAGCTGGGGGCCGGACAACGAGTGACCGCTCTATGTCATAGCACGAGATTCGGAAGGCTTCTTCAGAAAGCGGTTGATATTTATGCTACACAATCCTTTTTTAATGGCATCCATTTGTTTGAAAATACGTCGAATATACAGACTTTTCTAACCGATGTTGACGTGGTACTGGTGCCGGACGGCTATGAAAAATACTGTGGGGCGGTGGATAGGGACCGACTGATAGAATTTACTGAACGTCATAAACTGATTTCATGTGGCTATCAAATTGACCAAGGATCCTATATGTACCTAGAGGATCGTGTAAATAAACTTCTACTTGAACGCGGGAAAATGTCGGCTGTTTAGTCTGATGGTAGAATGACAATAAGAGCCTGGGCTCTTTTTTTATGGAATTAAATCGAAAAAAAGCTCTTGACATGATATATAACAATAATTATGATAGATATAGAACAAAAAATATCACATGATGTCTGAAAGGTTCAAAATTATATTCTATGAGAAAAATTGTGCTGGTTCTTGGCGTGATAGGTGCGGACGTACACGCAGTTGGCAACAAAATTCTATATCATTCTTTTACAGATGCTGGCTATGAAACGATCAATTTAGGCGTAATGGTTTCACAGGAAGAATATATTGAGGCTGCAATTGAAACCAAAGCCGATGCGATCATTGTGTCCTCTCTCTATGGGCAGGGAGAATTAGACTGCCGCGGCTTTCGTGAAAAATGTGATGAAGCCGGCTTGAATGGAATTTTGCTATATGTTGGGGGAAACATCGTTATCGGTAAACAGAACTATGCGGAGGTGGAACAGCGTTTTCGCAAGATGGGTTTTGATCGGGCGTTTCCACCCGGTTCTACGCCGGAGGATGCGATCAACTGCTTGCAGAAGGATCTGAATATGAACCCTGAGAACGGATAAAAGGTCGAACTGTATGAAAAATGTCCTGCTGGTTGACTTTGGCAGCACCTATACAAAGGTAACTGCGATAGATGTGGAAACAGCACAGCTACTAGGCACAGCAAACGCTTATACGACGGTACAGACGGATGTAATGGAGGGACTCAATCAGGCGTTAGCGGCATTGATGCAACAAACCGGCCCATTGACGTTTTGCCATCGCTTTGCCTGCTCATCTGCAGCGGGCGGACTCAAAATGGTTGTCAGTGGCTTGGTGCCGAGTCTGACGGCAGAAGTTGCTAAGATGGCGTGTTTGGGTGCGGGTGCAAAAGTATTGCATGCTTATTCATATCAACTTACGGAAGAAGATATAGATGAGATCACATCGTTGAAGCCAGATATCCTCCTGCTGGCCGGTGGAACAGACGGTGGGAATACAGAATGCATCCTTTCTAATGCGCAAATGTTATCGCATCTGGACGGACTGTTTCCGATTATAATTGCAGGCAACCGCTCGGTTGCGCAACAATGTGCTAGGATACTGAATAAGCAGACAACTTTTGTCTGCGAGAACGTGATGCCAAAATTTGGGCAGCTTAATATTATTCCCGTGCAGCAATGTGTTCGCGATCTTTTTTTGCAGCGGATCATCCAAGCAAAAGGTCTATCCAAAGTACAAACGTATCTATCGGGGAATCTGATGCCTACACCAGTGGCGATGATGAAAGCAATGGAGCTACTTGCCGGTGGGTGTGCGGGAGAATTCGGAATCGGAGAACTGATGGCGGTTGATGTAGGGGGCGCGACAACGGATGTGTATTCCATAGCCGATGGCATGCCAAAATGCCAGAATTTAATTTACAAGGGGCTACCGGAACCATACAGCAAGCGCACGGTTGAGGGCGATATTGGGATGCGCTACAGTATCCATGGGATTGTTGAAGCGGTCGGTGCGGATACCATCAGTGCCTTATCCGGTATTCCGCTTGATCGAGTTGTCTGCATGATTGACGATTTAGGGCTACATACGGAAAAACTTGTAGGACATGATCCTGAGCTGAATGCGCTGGAATACGCGCTGGCATCCTCCGCCGTGAAAATTGCCGTTACACGGCATGTAGGCACCCTTGAAGAAGCTTACACCATGATGGGCTTAACCTATCTGCAGAGCGGAAAAGACCTGCGAGATGTCAGGCAACTGATTGTGACAGGCGGTTGTTTGATCCATACGGAGCAAACAGCGAGAATCGCGTCTCATGGGCTTTATGATCCACATAACCCCATGTCGCTCAGCCCAAAGAGAGCAAAGATACTTGTGGATCGAAAATACCTATTGGCGGGGTTGGGATTACTCTCATGTGAATATCCTACCGTAGCGCTGAGAATCATGAAAAAGGAGCTGGAAGACAATGGATATTGCGAATAAGCGGATTCCAGAAATCGAGATGAAAAGTCAGCGGGAGGAGGTTCTCGCACAATGGTCCACTGGTAAAGACGTTGACCTCAAAGAAGCGTTTGCGTACCAGAAAACCATACCAAAAGAGCAGCGCTTTTCCGAAAAGCTGCTGGCTGCCAAGGCTGATGGACGAACGTTGATTCAACCGCGCGCAGGCGTGCCGGTCATCGAAGAACATATCAAGCTGATGCAGTATCTGGAGGAACAAGGGGAAGCTGATCTTCTGCCAACAACCATTGATAGCTATACGCGGCAGAACCGATACGATGAAGCAGGAAATGGCATTCGAGAATCCATTCGCTTGGGACGGGCGATGATGAATGGATTTCCTGCGGTGAATCATGGCGTATCCGGTTGCCGCCAAGTTGTGGAATCGGTTCATACACCGCTTCAAGTACGTCATGGAACGCCGGACGCGCGCTTGTTGGCAGAAGTCACATACGCCGGCGGCTTTACCAGCTATGAGGGTGGCGGTATCTCATATAACTTGCCGTACTGCAAAAATGTGCCCATTGAAAAATCCATCCGGGATTGGCAATATGTCGATCGCCTTACCGGGATCTACGAGGAAAATGGAATCACGATCAATCGCGAACCCTTTGGACCGCTGACGGGCACATTAGTGCCGCCCTGCATTTCAAACGCGGTAGCGATTATCGAAGCGTTGCTGGCAGCGGAACAGGGCGTTACGAATATTACGGTCGGATATGGCCAATGCGGGAATTTGGTGCAGGATATTGCCGCGATCAGATCGCTTGACCAACTCACGAAGGAATACCTGCATGAATACGGATACGATACCGTGCAGATTACGACGGTACTGCATCAATGGATGGGGGGGTTTCCGGCGGACGAATCAAAGGCCTTTGGCGTGATTGCGCTCGGGTCCACTGTTGCCGCGCTGTCTAAGGCTACGAAAGTGATTGTAAAGAGTCCGCAGGAGGCAATTGGAATTCCAACGATGGAATCCAATGCAGCGGGGCTGCGCTGTACCAAACAGGTTGTCAATATGTTAGGCGATCAAAAGTTCGAGAATGATCATCTTACGGAAGAGATGCATATGATCTGCCGGGAAACGCATGCCATTGTGGATCAATGTTTCTCTCTTGGAGATGGGGATATTGCATTGGGTGTATGCAGAGGTATCCGTGCAGGTGTGCTGGATGTACCGTTTGCGCCATGCAGGGTTAATGCCGGCTTGATGCTGCCGGCTCGGGATAACGAAGGCGCCGTTCGAATTCTCAATATGGGTAATTTGCCTTTCGAGAAAGAGATCGTCGATTTTCATAAGGACAAGATTGAGCGGCGTGCTGCAGCGGAAAACCGAAAGGCTTCTTTTCAGATGGTCATTGATGATGTATATGCCATTGGCAAAGGACGGCTGGTAGGAAGGCCTGCATGCAAAAAATAACGATATAACGCTTGAAACATACGAAAACAAGAGCATTTTGGAGGATAACCGATGAAAATACTAGACGTAATATGCGCACCCGGGCGCACAGGGTTCTACTTTGATGATCAAAGGGCCATTAAAAAAGGTGCAGGACATGACGGCGCTTTTTATCTTGGCCAACCGGTTACCGATGGATTTTCTGCCGTCAGGCAGGCGGGAGAAGCTATATCGGTGATGATTCTACTGGCGGATGGGCAGGTTGCTTATGGAGATTGCGTTGCCGTTCAGTACTCGGGAGCGGGCGGTCGTGATCCACTGTTTCTGGCTAAGGATTTTATTCCTGTAATTGAACAGTTTGTTAAGCCTAGATTGGTAGGACGGGAGGCCGATCATTTTCGCAACCTGAGCAGCATGATGGAATCTATTTTGGTAGCGGGTAAACGATTGCATACCGCTGTGCGTTATGGCGTTTCTCAAGCGATTTTGGATGCGGTGGCAAAGGCGACCGGCCGATTGATGTGCGAAGTGGTTGCGGATGAATATGGATGCCGGGTTTCTGATAAGCCGATCCCAATCTTTACTCAATCGGGCGATGATCGCTATGACAATGCTGATAAAATGATTATGAAGGGCGCGTCAGTTTTGCCCCATGCGCTGATCAATCATGTGGATACCAAGTTGGGCAAAAACGGCGAAAAGTTAGCTGAATATTTGGTATGGCTACGCAACCGAATTTTAGAAAAAAGGATGGATAGCCACTACCTGCCTGTTTTACATATTGATGTCTATGGTACCATAGGCGCAATCTTTGGCAATCAGAATTACAAGGCAATGGCGGATTATCTCGAAAAGCTTGAACAAATCGCAAAACCGTTCCATCTGCGAATCGAAGGCCCCATGGATTGTGACTGCGATCGAGAGATGCAGATGGAGGCATTGGCGGGCTTGACCAAGGAACTGGATGCCCGTGGAATAAATGTTGAACTGGTTGCGGACGAGTGGTGCAATACGCTGGAAGATATTCGGCTGTTTGCGGATCATAAGGCTGGCCATATGATCCAGATCAAAACGCCGGACCTTGGCGGTATTAATAATACCATCGAGGCGGTTTTGTATTGCAAAAAGCTGGGCGTTGGAGCTTATCAAGGTGGTAGCTGCAACGAGACAGACCGAAGCGCTCAGGTTTGTGTGAATTGCGCAATGGCTACCCAGCCAGATCAGATCTTGGCAAAACCTGGAATGGGTGTTGATGAAGGGTATATGATTGTCTACAACGAAATGCAGAGAATTCTCGCCTTGCGTGCAACAAAGAATATAGAATAATATTCAGTTGTGAACCTTCTTTCGGTTTATGGCCGAAGATAGGGCATATATCTAAATCTTCCGAAAGGCGTTTTTGATTTATCCTGCGAGTTCTGCGTTCCAAATTCAAGATTCGCTTCCAGTAAACCAGTGAATTTTCCGCTAGAACTGGAAGACAATCCATTCGAAACCACAAATACCTCTTTTCAAACACGCCCGAGCTGTGATGATACTCAGAAGCATAATGATTCAAAAACATACACCCCGCGAGGATTGAATCGATGCAGAAGGTTCTGGAAAGTATTCAAAATTCAATATCGGAAAACGCGGAGAGAGCAGCGGTAGGATTGGAGATGCGTTTGAATGAACCAAATGGTTTCCCTTGCGGAGATTCTTACTGCGCGGGAACAACGTGCAAAACGGCAAAAACGATTGGCCGCCGCTTTCCCGGACACCACCATACTATCGATCACCGTGAATATGGCTGGTTCGGTAAAATACACTGAAACAGTAAACCGCGTTTTCGAATGCGGGTGTCTAGCGCTGGTGAACGCTCTGCAGATTAGTCGTATACCCGTGATGCATATAGAAAAGATCAAGCAGGAAACGGGATGCGAAGCATTGATTGTGGTTGATTCCAATTCGCTGCGCGTGAAAACGATTGCCTGTGAATTGGAGGAGGGTCTGCGTTATGGACGGCTACTGGATATCGATGTGATTGATGAGAAACGTCTGCCGGTCAGACGTGAATTGGCTGGTTTTTCGGTGCGAGGCTGCATGGTTTGTGGCCGACAAGGCGCAATTTGTGCCAGTAGACGGCTGCACCCGGTTCAAGAGATCGTCGATGTGTTTGAAAGGATTGCTGGATGTTGTCAGGAGGAATGATGCAAAACATCTTAGATGCCCGTGCAGAGACATTCAGCTTCCAGCATGCCCAAGAAATGGGAAACCATATGGCGCAGGAAATTGGATTGCTGGCGCATCAGGCATTGATTCTCGAAGTAAACACGACACCCAAGCCTGGACTTGTCGATCAACGTAACTGCGGCGCTCATAAAGATATGGACATTTCACTGTTTTACCGGAGTGCAGTGGCAATCGCACCTTATTTCATACGCTTTGCTGCACAGGGGTATCGAGAAGCGAAATTGCAGGAAGAGGGACTGCTCGCGGGCATTCGCCACATCGGTATTGAAGCCGAACAGACGATGCTATCGATAACCTGCGGAGTCAATACGCACAAAGGCGCAATATTCACACTGGGAATTTTGAACTATTGCTGTGGCAGATTGATCGCCCAACAGCATGCGCTAACGCCAAGGTTAATTTGCGCAACTGCTGGTCATATCTGCAAGGGAATCGAAAAGGAACTGCTCGATCTGCCCCCGGATACGCATGGCGCATGCTGCCACAGAATATATGGGATGAATGGGATTCGCGGTGAGGCAGCCAATGGATTCCCATCGATCCTGCTGTATGCGCTTCCCTCATTAAGTGATAGAAACGGATCGGATAACGAGCGATCGTGTTTAGCGCTGCTGCACTTAATTGCGCATGTGGAGGATACGAACGTCTATTTCCGTACCGGTCGTGCTGGTGCTGAATATTGTAAAAGAGCGGCACGGAGCTTTTTATCCCGCTATCATCCGGGCTGTTCAGATTGGCTACCGGCACTGTTGACGCTGGATGACGATTGTATCGAACGGAATCTTTCCCCAGGCGGGTGTGCGGACCTGTTATCGGCCGCCTGGTTTTTATACAAGGTACAGGATCTCAGTCTTGAATAATGAAGGATATTAGATAACGTCTACACAAGTTAAGCCAAAACATAAAGACAGATAGCGACTGAACAGCGACAAGGAACGAGGCGATGTTATTAGCGTATCTCGTATTGATACCGCGCCACTTTTTCAGGTGCAAAAGGCGTTTTCAACCAAGTGTCTTAACTTGTATAAGTAACGGTCATATGCCCGCTGTTCCGCCCTGTTGCGGTTGGGCGGTATGACAACAAGCATCCTTTGTGAAATTGCATCGTCAACGATTTCCTGCGTATTCTATCCCCGATCAGTCAACAGTGCATTGGCACAGAGGCCATCTATTAGGCAACAGCTTCTTTGCAATCAGCTCGGGTACCCTCCTGCAATCAGTATTCTGAACGGCATACCATTCGCATCCACGGCAAGGTGAATGTATTGTGCCCTCTTTTGTGCAACTCATATCTTGATTTCTACCTCTGGCTCCGGCGGCATGGGGATGGACCTTGCAATGACTTGCGTCAATCATGAGCCATTCGAAATCAGGTTCATCCGCCAGTATTTTAAGCAGCTTTTCCCATGTCCCTTTATCTCGCTATCTACGAAACCGTTGGTGAACTGTGCCCCATTTCCCATAAACCGCCGGCAAATATCGCCATGGAGCGCCTGTACGTAATATTCAAAACACTCCGTTGATAAAACTCCGATTATCCTTTGCAATGCCGCCTCATTGACCGCGCTGCCCCGGTAGATGAGGCTCAATAATTGCCCATGCTTTATCTGATAAATCGTGCCGCTGCTGTATTTTTGACAGAATAGTCTTTTCCTCACGCCTTTTTGATTAGGATTCCACGTTTCTTGTGCAGACACTATCTAAGCTAAAAATGCATTTCCCGGACTAAGTTTCACCGGTAGTGAAATTCTATCAGAACAAGTTAACACGAACGGTAAATGCAAAAGGGTTGAATGGTACGACAATATCCATTATAATAGAATACATGAAACATCAAAACGCAAGTAAATGGATTGGGCTCTGTGCAGTTGCGCTGTTGCTCATGATGGGGTTAGCCTGTGCGCAGGCTATTGAAGAAGTATCCTCTGCACCGCAACCGGTTACAACAACCGAAGCGCCGCTTGCTACGCCTGTTGTGGAGTATACAGAACCGACCGTACAGACTATGCCAGAGGGCTATGACGTGCCAAAAGCTTATTCGACAGTTGCGAACGCAGAGTTGCCGGAAAGCATCACATTGTTCCGGTTTACGGATCAAAATGGCAGTCTTGCGTATCGTGTATTTGCTGCCTACGATGAAATGACCAATGGCATGAAGACTCGCACCATCACAGGGTTTTATCCGTCAGATGAAACCGGCGTTCTGCTTGGAACCGAAGCGGCCGATCCTGCGCAGGAATCCTATGGTCAATGCACGCCTTTGATGCTGCCGGAAAACGTGCGCATGCGTAAGGCCTATATGCCTACGGGGAAGACGGGACATTTTCAAAGTACAGATGCCGAGCACCCGGGCTATCTCGTCTACGGTGCGTTCGATATTGACGATGCGGCAGAGGGTGTATTCTATCCTGCGAATGCAGACGGTGCCATGATACCAGGCTCGTTGCCGATCGACTATACGGTTAACGTTCCGGCCTATGCGCCAACCACCACGCCAGAAAAAGACGGAGATATCCTGCTGGTGATCTATGTTGGTACGCAGAGCGTGGTTGCGTATACCGCAGCGAATGGAGAATGGGACGAGACACGGGTGATGGTCTGCTCCACCGGACGGAAGCTTGGTATGACGCCCGAGGGCGAATTCAACATTGTGAAGCAGTACGTTTACAAAAAGCTTGGAATGAATGGCGAAGATTATCGCGGACAATATAGCAGCCGCATTGTGGGAAACTACCTGTTTCACTCGGTGCCGATCGGCGGGAAAAACATCAAACAAGATAACGGCAAGAAGCTCATGATCACTAAGTATTATGAGCAGCTTGGCACGCCTGCTTCGGGTGGATGCGTGCGGATGCGCGTTATTGATGCCTATTGGATCTACATGCATTGTACCGTAGGCACGCCTGTTCATGTTGTCTATAGCGACGGACCGATTCCAGAGCCGCCCGCAAAGCTGATTTACGAAGAACCCTATGTCAGCAAAGATAAAAAATTTGGTTGGGATCCAACCGATCCAGATCCGTCGAATCCATATCATGCCATTTATCCGCCTGAACTTGTGCTGGACGGTCCCGTGCCGGACAAGTCTAAGATGGATGCGCAGGAGGAGGATCAGAACGAACAGGCGGGAACCTATTGAGTCGATTGCTTTGGAGAAATAAAACAATTTGGATTGCGAGGTGAAAGCGATGACAACGACAATGATTCTCGATAAGAACGTCGTCGTGTGGGGCGATTCCCTTTGCAAGGGCGTCATCTGGAATGAACAGCGTGGACGATATGGATATTCCGTCACCACGGCGGCGAACGTGGTAGCGAAGAAGCTTGACATATCGATCGTCAACCGTGCAAAGTTTGGCTATACGGCTCCTCAAGGACTTGTGGCAATGGAGCATGATTTGGCGGAGGGAATTACCTGCGATACTGGGGTCATAGAGTTTGGCGGCAACGACTGTAACTTTAAGTGGGACGAGATTGCCGCTGATCCCGGGCTGCAGCATAACCCTGCAACCACGCCTGAGCTGTTTGAAAGCACACTCAAGCGTATGGTGCAGCGGTTAAGGGAGCGAAAGATTCGCCCGATTTTGCTGACCCCGCCGCCCATAAATGCGGAGCGGTATTTCAAATTTCTGTCGGGGGACAAGCTGAACACCACAAATCTGTTGACTTGGCTTGGTGATGTACAGCAGATCTACCGATTCCAAGAGTTATATTCACATATTGTTCAAAAGGTTGCCCGTGAATTGCAGGTGGCTCTATTGGATTTGCGTGCGCGTTGCCTAGCCAATTCGGCCTTTGTTTCGGCGTTGCTCTGCCAAGATGGCCTGCATCTTTCTGAAAAAGGGCAGCAATTTGTTGGTGAGCAAATTGCAGAGTTGGTGATGAATGGAGAAGAATAATCTGGTATTAATGACGGGAATAACCGGCCATTCCGGACAATTTGCCATTGAACGACTTGCGCAGCGCCGTGAGGAACTTGGAGAAATGCGTTTTCGTGCGATGGTTCGTCCGACTTCCGATATTTCCCGCATCCGCGCAAGCGGGCTGCCCATCGAATTGTTCATCGGAGACTTGCTTGATGATGCCTGCCTGAAGAAGGCATTGCAGGACGTGGATACATTGTTGCACATCGTTGGCATCATGGAATCACCCCGGGTGCTTCGTTTCGCTGCTGAAGCGGGTGTAAAGCGTGCTATTTTAGTACATACCACGGGGATCTATTCCAAGTATAAGGTAGCGTCTTCCGATTATCTTGCAGTCGATGCAGAGGTTACAAAACTTGCTGCCGATCAACAGATAGATTTAACGATTCTGCGGCCTACGATGATCTATGGCGGAATGGATGACCAGAACGTGATCAAGTTCATTCGTATGGTGGATCGCCTTCCAATCATTCCGGTGGTGTCTGGCGCACGGTTTGTGTTGCAGCCCGTGCATCGGCGGGATCTCGGGTATGCCTATACCGATGTACTGCTTGCACCCGGAACAACCTCTGGAAAATGCTATGTTCTATCCGGCAAGGCGCCCATTCAACTGCGGGATATGCTATGCATTCTAGCTGAGTATCTTGAGAAGCCTGCAATTTTTTTTTCAGTGCCTTACTGGATTGCCATCACTGGCGCTTGGGCACTGTTTCTGATGTCGTTTACGAAGGTGGATTACCGGGAAAAAGTTCAGCGGCTGGTGGAGCCGCGCGCGTATTCGCATGATGATGCGGCTAGAGATTTTGGCTACACGCCCGTAGACTTTGCTACGGGTGTAAAAGACGAAGTTGTGGCTTATCGTGCCTCCAAAAAACAGTTTTAAGGTCTACTCAAAAGAGAAAATTACGGTTTCAAGTGGATCTTCCTATTGGTTCAAACGGAGAATTCACAGATTTACTTGAGGTGGATCTTGAGTTTTGAGTACAGAAATGGAATAAGAGATATAGAAAACGCTTTTCAGAGCATTTAGAAATACACCCTAAATTAAACGACGTATGAATCCTAATAGGAGCGACAAACCATTATGAATGAATCTTTCATTAAACCGATTCGGTTGAAAATCTGTGATTTTTGCGGGACGTTTTCCATTGTGCTGACCTGTCTGGCATTTGCGGCAGTTACGATGGTTTCTTTTTTTGTGACTTGTACCGTTGATGTGGCCTTTTCTGCGGATAACAACGAGCATGTACTCTTTACAAGAGATTCGTTTTTTTTAAATGTATTGATACTCATTGCCTGTGTGGGACTTCTACTCCTTCTTCTGCGTTGTCGGGTGACCCATCGGAGCAATCGCGTACTTACACTTACCATGCTGGCGGTCATTACAGCGTTGGGGATTTGGTGGGTACAGGCATCAAATCCCGTTCCATATGCAGATTCCCAATTGATTATTGCACAAGCGCAGCTACTTGCGGTCAATGATTATGCTTCGTTGGCACATTCCACGTATTTCAGGTTATATCCGTTCCAAACTGGATTTTTGCTGTTTGCGGAAGGGTTTGCACGCATATTTGGAACGGTGCAACTGGTACAGCTGTTCCCCTATTTCAACATATTGTGTGTGGATGCAGCCTATCTTGTACTGGTTTTGATGACGCACAGTCTGTTTGACGATGTACGGGTTACCTTTCTATCCATATTGTTTTTAGGACTTTGTCTCCAACCCGTATTTTTATGTACATTCATCTATGGGGTGCTGCCCGGTTTTGCGCTGGCGCTTTGGGGAACTTACTGCGTGATACGGTACCTAAAGGGTGGACGCTGGACATGGCTCATCGGCGCGGCGCTACTGCTGCCCCTTGCGCTTTTGCTCAAAAAAAACTACACAATCCTTTTGCTGGCGAACGCAATTGTTCTATTGCTGCATGCGTTGCGTAAGCATACGTGGAAACCGGTAATCATGGTTGTGGTGTTGGCGGTACTGGCAATAGTCAGTCCGGTGCTGGCACAGAGAAGTTACGAAATTCGTGCCGATACAACCCTGGGCAAGGGAATGCCACAGAGCGCATGGCTGCTCATGGGGCTGAGTGAATCTTCGATGTGCTCCGGTTGGTATAATGCGCAGATGTCCGATATTTTCGCTGAAAATGATTTCGATGCGGAGGCGATGTCATCTCAATATACTGATGAGATTGCGGGACGCATTCGATATTTTTCATCTCGTCCACGATATTTGGCCGCATTTACTTATTATAAGATTGCAAGTCAATGGAATACGCCGTCGTTTCAGAGTGTATGGAGCAGCGCGGCGGGGGATCACAGCGGAGAACTGTCTCCATTTGTATTCAGCCTTTGCTATGGAAACGCATCAAAGCACTTGGAAACATACTTCAATTTTTATATACAATTGGTTTATGCCTGCTTTACTGTTGCGCTGTTGCTGCTGTGTCGGCATAGAAACCGTACGGATGGTATGCTCATTTTCCCGTTAGCAATACTTGGCGCATTTCTTTACCATGCGCTGTTTGAAGCAAAGGCACAGTATGCGCTCATCTATATACCGATGATGCTACCCTTGTCTGCTTACGCCCTTGTGCGGCTAAAAGATACGGTGGATAAACAATTGAATCAACGTCATCGGAGTGAACTACTGTAGAAGGCGACCACGATGAACGATTCCTGGCAAATGATTGAATTAACATCATGCGGAATGAACCTTCTTGATGTGGTGCGTAATTTGTGCAAACAGATACGAGCCAACGAGTCCAAGACAGGCAGCTGCAAAAAACGCAAAACAAGTGAGTGAATTCTGCGCATAGATTTCTGCGGCATTTTGCAGCACCGGCATGGTGTTGTGGATGAAAAGCGGTGTGATAAAATAAGCAATCAGTGCCGCAGAAAATGCTTGCACAGTTTTCCAAAAAAGATATTTTAATGGCTGTTTTAGCTCTGCAACCAGCATGGCTTGGGAGAATATACTCAGTCCGCCGAAGGAAACAAAGAAAGCCAGCAACCCGGCGGTAACGCGGGGTGGAAAGTGCAATTGTACAGCGTTGCTGCATCCGATGGTGACTTCAAAGATACCCGTGAAGAGGACTTGTAGCAGCGGATAAGATGTGCCAAATATAAGATGTTCGATCAACTGTGAGGCGACATAGAAAAACAGAATGCAGCCGCCGATTCGAATCATGGCAAACATGCTGTCACCGATATCGCTGATGATGCTTCCTTTTATTGGATTCAATCCGGTTACACTGGAATCTTCTTGTTCGGAGAACAAAAAATGAATCAAAAGGGAAAGCAGGGCGGTGCCATAGTGGGCAATGGCAAGTGGTGCGAACATTGCGGCGTTGCCGTACATGCCGATGGATACCACGCTGAGCAGGAAAATTGGACTGCATAGATTGCAAAATGGGGCAAGAGTTTCCCTCCCCAACAAGCGGGAGAGCCGTGCGCCTGTTGGATAACCGGAGAAACCACCGATTGAAAAGCATAGCACGGCTGACCATCCATTATGGGTGGAAATTTCTTGCAACCATCTGGTGCGATTCAACATGCTGGTGAGCACATAGAATGGGAACAAGCTCGGCAGTACGCGGGACCACCACAGCGTGAGCGCTTCGCTTGCACTGCTCTGGACAAGTTCGGGAAAGAAGAGCAGAAGCAGGCAAAACAGAAAAATGATAATTGGCGGTAGATATTTCATAGTTCAGCATATCCGCTGTCATTATGTTATAATACAAAAAAGTTTGATTCCGGATTGCAATCTGGATTTATGAGGGGATATTGATGCAAAAAAAAATCGGACTTGCGCTCGGCGCAGGCAGCACGAAAGGGTTTGCCCACATTGGAATATTACAAGTTTTGGAAGAGAATCACATTCCCATCGATATGATCGCAGGCAGCAGCATTGGCGCCATTATTGGCTCGATCTATGCGGTCGGGACCGATCTCAATATGCTGGAGAAATTTTTGACCTCCATGAATGTACGAAGCTATCTGGATATCAAGAACCCCTTATCCGGTGGATTGCTCCGGGGGGATAAGATTGAGGAACTCGTGAAAATTTTTACGCATAACAAAACATTTGTCCAAACGAGAATCCCGTTTTGTTGCGTTGCAGTGGATGCAACAAATGCCTGCCTAGATGTTTTGGAAGATGGCGTTTTGCACGAGGCTGTGCGTGCGAGCATGTCCATTCCGGCAATTTTTCAGCCAGTGCAGCTCAATGGAAAAACCTATATTGATGGTGGCGTAATAGAACGCGTTCCCTGCAAGGCGCTGCGGGACCGTGGCATGGATGTCGTGATCGGGGTTGATGTCGGGTATCACGGTGGAGAAGTGGATGTAACCGATATGAACGCTTATACCCTCATGAATCATACAATCAATATCATGCAATGGGAAATGACGAAATACAGACGGGAACAGAGCGACCTCATGCTTGTGCCGGAGGTGCTGTACATCAAAGGTCATTTTCAGATGGATCGCGTTGCGGATTGCATTGCCGAGGGACGGCGAACAGCAATGCAGGCGTTGCCCCAAATTATAAAACTCATCCAATGAGAAACAACACCGGGAGAATCCCCCATATTGCCGAATAGCACCGCAATTATTCCAGCATTATTGCACCGCTAAGATCGCGGCGGATTTCGCGTTGTGTTGCATAGGCAATTAAATCGGTGCTGAGCATATCGGTCTCGAGATTGCGTTGTACGATCAACGGACAGTTTTCGATATCTGAATTGCGTAAAATCATTGGAATCCGCTTGTACTTTCCAATCATGGAGAGCAGAGAACGGGCATCTTTTTTAAACCCCAATACGCGCAGATAAGAACCCTCCTGACTATGAATAGTCGCATGGATTTGATCGGCGGTGATGCCCAGCAGGGCGCATACGGCAATGCGTTTGACACGTGCAAGCGTGTAGCGCTTGCTTTTGACAGTATCATAGAAGGCTTCAATGTGATTGACACTCCTTGCAGCCTTATACAGCACATTTTCAAAGCCTTCGTTCACTTCCGGAATTTCCATGAGATCCTCAGGACGGAGCGTACGAATGGCATATAGCATCATGTCGCTCAACGAGGACTGAGAAATGACAAAGTTATCATCATAGAATAGCGCTCCGCCAACGAAAGATGGCATGGCGTTAAGCACGTCCCGGTTACCTTGCTTGATTGCGAGACGAATGGCCGTGGCACTGGAGATTTCACCGGTCAGATTCTCGCTATTGTAGCCGCAACCGATGCGCGTGATTGGCTGCGGCTGAATGGATGGGGCATAGATTCCAATCGCATGCAGATACTCAATGGCAAGTATATTGTTGGGTTGGACAATGGCTTCTAACATATTATCCGGCACGCCATAATTGGCCAGAGCCTCAAACCGTGCGCGTGGATAGGATTTGCCCAGCTTGAGCTGCTCATGCAAAGCTGCCTGAAACGCCGGCGGTTCCGTTGTAAGGATATCGGCAAGCTGATAGAGCGTCGAAAGATCTGGCTCCTCACAGCCAAAAGCCAGATCCGTGACGACGCCTGTACCAAAGAGTGTGCGTACACCGCCCAGAGCAAAACGTTCCGCACTGGAGACGGCATAGATGCTTGGGAGCTCCAGCACGAGATCAGCGCCAGCTTTTAGTGCCCATTCAGTGCGGGTAAACTTGTCTGTGCAGGCTGGTTCGCCGCGCTGTACGAAATTTCCGGACATCACGACAATGCAATACTCAGCACCTGTTTGCGCTTTTGCCTGCTCGAGGTGGTAGATATGCCCATTATGCAGCGGATTGTATTCCGCGATGATGCCGACAACGCGCATATTTCCCCTCCATGCGTGCGAATAAGTTATTTTAGTATACCATTTTGGGGCAATCTGTGGTATCATTCATATGAAAAATAATGGGAGGCTACTATATCATGTCTTTGATGGATGCAATCAAGCAAAAAGCAAAAGCAAACCTCAAGCATATTCTTTTACCCGAAGGACCCGAGGAACGCACCGTACAGGCTGCGGCAAAAATTGTTGCGGAAAAGATTGCCCGGGTTACTTTGCTGGGCAACAAGGATGCAATTGAGGCGTCCGCCAAACGCCTTGGCGTTTCCCTCCGGGGCGTTGACTTTGTCGATCCTGTGACGGACACCGACCTATCGCATTATATCGAGTTGTTCTATGAAATGCGCAAAGAAAAAGGCGTGGACATGGCAAAAGCCGAAAAGACGATGAAAAACCCGATGTTTTTTGCCGCCATGATGATTCGTGAGGGCCGCGCAGACGGTATGGTTGCTGGCGCAATTTGCACCACCGGCGATACGCTCCGTCCCGGTCTTCAAATCGTCAAGATGGCAAAGGGCATCTCGGTTGTTTCCAGCTGTTTTATTATAGAAGTCCCCAATAAAGTCTACGGTGATAATGGCGTGTTGGTCTTTGGCGACTGTGCAGTCAATCCAAATCCAACGGCGGAACAGCTTGCTGCCATCGCCATATCCACTGCAGCAACGGCCAAGGCACTTTGCGGGATCGATCCACGCGTAGCCATGCTGTCGTTTTCCACAAAAGGCAGCGCAAAGCATGAACTGGTGGACAAGGTCAGTCAGGCGACCCAGCTCGTTCACGAGATGGCGCCGGAGCTGAATGCGGATGGTGAGCTGCAGGCGGATGCTGCGCTTGTCGAAAAAGTTGGTCAGCTTAAATCTCCCGGCAGTCCAGTTGCCGGCAAGGCCAACGTATTGATCTTCCCGGATTTGCAGGCCGGCAACATCGGCTATAAACTTGTTCAGCGCTTGGCTGGAGCGGAGGCCATCGGCCCTATCTGCCAAGGATTTAAGTTTCCCATCAACGATCTTTCTCGCGGATGTAGTGTCGACGACATTGTTTCCGTAGTTGCTATCACCGCCGTCCAGGCGCAGAATCAATAAGGAGTTTGACCAATTATGACGCATATTCTCGTAGTTAACGCAGGCAGTTCTTCGCTGAAATATCAGCTGATCGATATTGACAGTGAAAAGGTGATCGCAAAAGGAAATTGCGAACGAATCGGCACCGAAGGCTCTTTTCTTAGCTACAAGCCGAACGGCGGCGAAGAGTATCAACAGAAACAGACCATGAAGACCCACGAAGACGCCATTAAGCTCGTGCTTAACGTATTGACGGATCAAAAGATCGGCGTGATTTCCGATATGAAATCCATTGCGGCGGTTGGTCACCGTGTACTGCATGGCGGCGATAAATTCAGTGAACCCGTACTCATCAATGATACCGTGCTTGCGGCAATCGAAGACTGTATTCCGCTTGGGCCACTGCACAACCCAGCAAATCTTATGGGCATTCGCGGCTGCATGGCCGCTATGCCGAATGTGCCCATGGTTGCCGTATTTGATACCGCTTGGGGGCAGTCCATGGAGAAGAAAGCCTATATGTACGCACTGCCTTATGAAGCCTATGAGAAGTATCAGATTCGTCGTTACGGATTTCATGGAACCTCTCACCGTTATGTGGCGGGTAGAGCGGTTAAAAAGCTTGAAGCACTAGGCATGAAGAAGGAAGATACCCGCGTCATCACCTGCCACCTGGGCAACGGCTCCAGCCTGTCTGCCGTCAAGGGCGGCCAGTGCGCGGATACCTCCATGGGCCTTACGCCATTGGAAGGTGTACCGATGGGAACTCGTTGTGGCTGCATCGATCCGGCGATCATTCCGTTTCTCATGGAACGCACCGGCATGACGGCAAAAGAGATGGACTTTTATATGAATAAGAAGAGCGGTATGCTTGGCATCTCCGGTGTATCCAGCGATTTTCGAGATCTGGATATGGCTGCCCAAAAAGGCAACGAGCGCGCCAAACTCGCGCAGGACATGTTTGCATACAAAGTCAGACAGTACATTGGCTCTTATGCAGTTACGCTTGGCGGCGTGGACGCGATCGTGTTTACCGCGGGTGTTGGCGAGAACGATCGTTATATTCGCGAATTGATTGCAAGTGGGCTGGAATTTCTCGGCATTGAACTGGATAAAGTGTGTAACCAGAATTGTCCGCGCGGCGAGGAAGTGGATATTTCAACAAAGAACAGCAAGGCACGCATCTATGTGATTCCGACCGATGAAGAGATGACCATCGCTCGTGATACTGCCGCGCTTGCGCTTTGATAAAAAGACTGTTATACTCGTGACTATCTGAAACATAAATGGAGGAAAAAACCATGAAACATATGAATACTGCTGTGAAACCCTGCATCAAAAGCGGGACGCATACCGCCTGTGGCGAATGCCAGGCAAGCTGCCAGTCAGCCTGCAAGACATCCTGCACGGTTGCCAACCAAAAGTGCGTCAAGGAAGACAAGTAAACTGATTTGCTTTTGTAAAGGGAATATGCATAGAAAAAACAACTTGCTTGGTATTTTGACCAGCGGGTGAACTCGGTTTCGGAGAGAAAGGCCGCTGAACGGCCTTTCTTTCGTTTGGAGGTTTTCTTGATACATTCATTTCGATTCCAAGATATCAATATTCTACTCGATCCTGAAAGCGGCGCCATTCACACCGTGGATAATGCTGCTTATGCGGTTGTGCAGGCGATGGAGCACGGGGATAACATCGATGCCATCGGACTGCCAAAGACCGAGTTGGATGAGGTTTTATCGGATCTCCAGGAACTGCGTGATGCTGGCAGTTTTGAGGCGGAAGCACAGCAAGCGCCGCTGGTAGCCGGAGGTGCTGCGATTAAATCAATGTGCCTGCACGTTGCGCACGACTGCAATTTGCGCTGCAAATACTGTTTTGCGGCGACGGGAGATTTTCATGGTGCGCGTATGATCATGCCATTTGAAGTGGCTAAGCAGGCACTTGATTTTCTGATGCAAGCAAGCGGCTCGCGTAAACACCTGGAGGTGGATTTATTCGGCGGTGAGCCTCTTATGAATCTTCCCGTGTGCAAGCAAACGGTTGCTTATGGGCGTGCGCTTGAAAAACAGTTCAATAAAGAGATACATTTCACCATGACGACAAACTGCGTGGCGCTCAATGATGATGCAATTGATTTTATCAATCGAGAGATGTACAACGTGGTGATTAGTCTGGATGGACGAAAAGAGGTTCACGATGCGCTACGTCCGACCATCAATGGTAAAGGATCTTTTGATTTAATTCTGGAACATGCAAAGAAACTGATTGCCGCCCGCGGAGACAAGGAATACTATGTGCGCGGCACCTTTACCCGCAACAATCTTGATTTTCTGGAGGATGTTAAAGCACTTAAGGCGTATGGCTTTGATCAGATATCCATTGAACCAGTTGTTTTACCGGATGATAGTCCCTATGCAATTTTGCCCGAACACGATGCGCGTGTGATGAAAGAATACGATCTTTTGGCGGATTATTATATTGAAGCACGAAAGAATCACGATTCCTGGCTGAATTTCTTTCACTTTATGTTTGATCCTTCCGGAGGCCCATGCCTACGTAAACGGATCAACGGCTGCGGCGCGGGCAGTGAATATGTTGCGATCACACCCGATGGAGACATCTATCCTTGCCATCAGTTTGTGGGCATGACAGAATGGAAGATGGGCAGCGTATTTGATGGGAATATAGACGAAAGGATACAGGCACAATTCTCAAACTGCAATGTTTGCACGAAAGCAAAGTGTAAAGACTGCTGGGCAAAGTATTATTGCAGTGGCGGTTGTCTGGCCAACGCCTATTTATATGGTGGCGGGCTGGATCAACCGCACGACATGAGCTGCAAAATGATGCAGAAGCGGTTGGAGTGCGCCATTGGAATTTACTTGAAAGAGCAACAACAATGAATCGGATCTATATGCGCTATCCTGAGCGCTGCGATGATGCGTTGACTAACGCCATCAGCCAATCCCAGCATGTTTCCAGGCTGACGGCGCGTGCACTGATCCGAAGGGGAATAAAGAGTGCGGCAGACGCGGATATATTTTTGCATCCCAACATCTCACAACTGCATGACCCTTTTGCATTACCGGATTTGGAACGTGCTACGACACGTATTCACGCGGCGATCCAACGAAAGGAAACGATCTGTGTCTACGGGGATTATGACGCGGATGGAATCACTGCCAGCGCCATTTTGATTCGGAACATTCGTGCACTTGGCGGGCAGGTGATCCCGTATATTCCATCCCGCCACAACGAAGGATATGGTTTGAACGCACAGGCCATACAACTGCTTGCCCGAGAATATGTGAAGCTGATTATCACGGTCGATAATGGGATCAACGCCTTCGATGAAATTGCCATGTGTAGCCTGTTGGGCATGGATGTGATTGTGACCGATCATCATAGCGCAGGAATACGGATTCCGGAGTGCTGTGCGGTGGTTTGTGCCACCCGCAAGGACGCAACCTATCCAAATCCTGCTCTATGTGGTGCGGGCGTTGCGCTCAAGCTCACGATGGCGCTACTGCCAGATGCAGACCATCGTGGGGATCTTGCGCTGGCTGCTGTTGCAACGGTTGCGGATGTAATGCCGCTTATCGGAGAAAATCGAGCCATCGTATCCTGCGGAACTCCGTTTATCACATTGCAAGTCGGACTTCGAGCGATATTGGCATCCGCAGGCTGGAACGAACAGACCGCGGTGACCGGACAGACGATATCCTTTTTGATTGCACCACGTCTCAATGCCGCAGGACGAATCGCGGATGCCATGCGCGGAGTTGAGCTGCTGCTCTGCACGGACGATAAACGTGCAGAAGAGCTTGCAGGCCAGCTTGATAAGGATAATACCATGCGCAAGACGGTGGAAATGGAAATTCTCGCGCAGGCTCGCGAATGCATCGATACCAATAAACGTGCGCTACTTGCTTGCCATAACGGGTGGAATCCTGGGGTTATTGGGATTGTAGCGTCTAGGCTGTGTGAGCAATATCATTTACCAACCATCTTGTTTACGGAACAGGACGGCGTGTTAACAGGTTCGGGCAGATGTCCGGAGGGGGTTGACCTATATCGTACGTTAAACGGTCTTTCCAAGTACTTCGTACGCTTTGGGGGACATGCGCGCGCGGCGGGCATCACCATGCTCGCAGAGAACTTTGAATTATTTTGTACCGACTTTTATCGGGTGATGGCAGAAGTTGATCCAAATTGCTTTATGCCTTCCATTGCCTACGAGGAGAAGCTGCAACTTCGCGAATTGACAGCAAAATCCATCGGTGAGTTAGAGATACTCTCACCCTTTGGTGAAGGGAATCCGGAGCCAGCGTATCTGTTCGAAGGAATTACTTTTGAACAGGTGAAGCGCATGGGTAAGGACGGCGCGCATCTGTCCGCCTATGTGACGCAGGATGGTGCTTCTGTGCGGATGGTTGCGTTCCGTCAGGGAACGCTTTATGAGCAGATGACAATCGATTCTCGCATGGATCTCGTAGCCAAGCCGGGAATCAACCGATTTCATAACAAAGATAGTGTTGAATTGTATTTTGTGGGCGCAAATCCTGATGATAAGAAGACGAAACTTTTTAATGCAATTATACAGGATTACCTGTATAATGGCTTTTGTACGGATGATAGACTTGCCGAATGGTATTTGTATGTGCAGCCATTGACCCAAGATATAGGCACGCGGCCACAGTTCTGCGCTCGCTATTCGGAGTGGAGGACGATACTCACGGAAACACCCGTATCGGTGGATACGCTGACGGAGCGTTACACGCTGTATATGCTCACAGCGTTGTTGGTTTTTGTGGAACTTGGCTTCTTTGTGCCAAATCTCGCAACCAATTCGATTATGCTACCGGAGCAGATACATCCCCGCGATCTGAGCGAAAGCCATTTGTTTGGGTTCGCCCAAAGGAGCGGACTTACGCCATCAAATGATTGATTCAGGAGGCTTTATCATGGATCTGAGTTCCAAAATTCGCAACATTCCGGATTTCCCAATTAAGGGCGTGTTATTCCGCGACATTACGACGCTGCTCAAGGATAAGGACGGATATTGTACGTTGATCGACACCATTGCCGATACGCTGCGTGATCGTGAAGTGGATCTGGTTATCGGACCAGAAGCGCGAGGCTTTGTGATTGGCGCCGCTCTTGCTTATGCCTTGAAGGCGGGCTTCGTTGTGGCAAGAAAACCAGGCAAACTACCCGGTAAGACCATGAGATATGAATATGGTCTTGAATATGGCGCAGATGTGCTTGAAATCCATGTGGATGCCATTCAACCCGGCCAACGAGTTGTGATTGTGGACGATCTGCTGGCGACGGGCGGAACGGCACTGGCAACCGTCAAGCTTGTGGAACAGGCCGGGGGCATTGTTGTCGGCGTGCGTTTTGCCATAGAGCTTGCCAGCGAATTCGATGGTCGAAAATTGCTGGAAGGTTATGACGTGCAGTCTGTCATGATTTTTTAAACAGCGACAAAATAGTTTAAATCAACGGGTTTCCGTTGATTTTTTCTGAGTTTTCATAGCCTAAGACAATGTTGGCGATTCGGAAAGAGAGGTGATTGTATGGATAAACTGGTTGTGGATTTTGCGGCGAAGTATACGCCGGAGCAAACGTTACTGTTTCAAAAAGCGGTTGATTTTGCCAAGGAAGTACATAAAGATCAAAAGCGTGAATCCGGCGAACCATACTATATTCACCCCGAGGCCGTGGCAGCATTGGTCATGGGCATGGGCATGGATGCTAACAGCGTAATTGCTAGCGTGTTGCATGATGTGGTCGAGGACGGCGATGCTGTTACCACCGAAATGCTCGAGCAGGAGTTCGGAGCGGACGTTGCGCATCTGGTTGATGGCGTTACCAAGTTGACCGTTTCCGGCAAGCAGACGTATATCACCCGCAAGCAGGAGCAGGCCGAGAATTTGCGCAAGCTTTTTTTAGCCATCGCCGCAGATGTGCGCGTGGTGATCATCAAGCTGGCGGACCGACTGCACAACATGCGCACACTCGCCTATTGCAATCCCTACAAACGTGCGCGTAAAGCGAAGGAAACGCTGGAGGTTTATGCGCCTCTTGCCCACCGTTTTGGTATGGGCGCGATCAAAGGCGAGCTGGAGGATCTTTCATTCATGTACCTGATGCCGGATGAGTATGCCGACATCAAGCATCAATTTATTGAGAAACAGACCGAACGGATGGAGACCCTCAATAACGCCATGAAAACCATTGGCGAACAGTTGAAAGAATCCGGAATCGAAGCTACCATCAGTGGCAGGCCAAAGCATCTGTACAGCGTATACCGCAAGATGCAGCGCATCAATGCCGGTATTACGGAGGTGTATGATCTCATTGCGATACGTGTTATCGTCAACTCCATTAATGATTGCTACGCGGCGCTTGGCGTTATTCACGCAGGCTGGAAGCCGTTGCCAGGACGTTTTAAGGATTATATCGCTACGCCGAAACCGAATATGTACCGGTCGCTGCACACAACGCTGCTTGCGCCAAACGGCATTCCATTCGAGGTGCAAATTCGTACGCAGGAGATGCATAAAACGGCGGAATATGGCATTGCGGCACACTGGATGTATAAGGAAGGCCGCATGGTGCAAAGTTTGCTGGATAAAAAAACCAGCTGGTTGCGGCAGGTTGTGGAAGCAAAGGATACGACAGAGGACAGCAGAGAGTTTGTTGATAACATCCTAAAGGATTTTCTGGGCGAATATGTGTTTGTGCTGACGCCTCGCGGCGAGATCATCGATCTGCCCAAGGACAGCACGCCACTGGATTTTGCCTATCGTATTCATACCAACATCGGTCATCATTGTCAGGGCGCGAAAGTCAATGGCGCATTGGTTCGCTTGGATTACAAGCTAAAAACAAATGATGTGGTGGAGATAATCACCAGCAACAGCCAGATCGGACCAAGTCGAGACTGGCTCAAAATCGTAAAAACACAATCTGCCAGAAATAAGATCCGCCAATGGTTTAAAAAAGAGAATCGTGAGGAAAATGTTCTCCGTGGACGCGAAATGCTGGAGGATACCGCCAAGCGTCAAGGCTTGCATCTGACGGCTCTGATGAAGCCGGAGTATTACAACGAAGTTCTCAAACGCCTCAACATGAATGCTCTGGACGATCTATATTCTGCCATTGGATTTGGTGGTGTGTCCGCCGGCCAGGTGCTGCATAAGATAACCGATCTCCAAAAGAAGGAAGATCGGGCCGATGAGATCGCGCTGCGCATGCAAAAGACGGGGGAGAGCGAGGAGATTGCTCGTACCCATGTGCCTGTGAACGGCATCATCGTTAAGGGTGATCCTGGGATGGCGGTACGATTTGGGAATTGTTGCAATCCGCTGCCCGGTGATTCGATCATTGGTTACGTCACCAGGGGCCGTGGCGTATCCGTACATCGCTCGGACTGCACCAATGCTGCAAATTTGAGAAGCGACATGGATCGCATCATCGACGTGGAGTGGGCCATCAACGAAAAAAGTTCCTTTAACGCCTCGGTACAAGTACATGCAGAGGACAAGCCTGGCACAATTTCCGAGATATCCACGCAGCTTTCCGGCCTCAATATCAGCATTCAAGGATTGAATGGCCGACCGACGCAGGATGGCAAATATATTATCGAGATGACGTTTGCTGTTACCAATACGGAGCAACTGAACGTAATCATCAAAAACCTAAAGAAGCTTAAGTGCGTGAACGATGTTTATCGCATGAATCGATAGAGGAGTCTTTCATATGCGTGCAGTCGTACAACGAGTGACAACGGCATGTGTCGAGGTGGAAGGCGAAACCATTGGCGCCATTGGGGCAGGTTTACTTGTGTTTCTAGGCATTGAAGACACGGACACGGAATCCGATGTGGACTATATTGTTGGAAAGGTCACAGACCTACGGGTATTTGATGACGAGCGGGGTGTTCCCAATCTATCCGTTTCAAACATTGGTGGCAGCGTATTGCTTGTTTCCCAGTTTACACTTTGCGCGGATGCGCGCAAAGGGAGGCGGCCAAGTTATTTCCATGCAGCAAGGCCGGAACTTGCAATTCCGCTGTACGAAAGTGCAATTACGAAGTTTAGCAGATCTGTACCGGTGGAAACTGGACGTTTTCAAGCGGACATGCGTGTGAGTCTTGTCAATGATGGGCCACACACCATATTGCTGGATAGCAGGAGGAATTTTTAATGCGGTTTTATCGTCTGCCATGTGGGCCTCTGTCGGTCAATACCTATCTCGTTGGCGCCGATAATACGAAGGATTGTGTTGTCATAGATCCTGGCGAGGCAGCGCCCGTTTTGAGCGTGTTGGAGAAAGAGGACTTGCACTGCACTCATATTTTGATTACACATGGACATTTTGACCATATTGGTGGCATCCGCGGTATACAGGAAAAGTTCGGGGCGTTGATTTATATCCACGAATTAGATGCGCCGATGCTGTCGAGCAACCGCGTAAGCTTGGCAAGTCTTATGGGAGAAACACGGCCAAGCGTCAATGCGGATGTGCTTTTGCAGGATGGCGATTTATTGGATGCGGCCGGCCTGCATTTTCGCATTCTCCATACACCGGGCCATTCGCCCGGCGGCGTTTGCTATGTGCTGGATACGGAAAAAATTATTTTTTGCGGAGATACGCTCTTTTTCGAGAGCGCGGGCCGAACGGATTTTCCCGGATGTTCTCAAAAGGAACTTTATCATTCCATCGTTGATCAACTCTACACACTGGAGGGCGATTATACGCTTTACTGTGGCCATGATCAAAGCACCACCCTGGATCATGAGCGGACGTATAACCCGCTGACCCATTATGGAGCAAAATTCAATTGGTAGGAATTATTACGAACCGTCCAGAATACAGAAACGATATTGCCGAGGAAATCAGGCTATTTCTTGGCCTTTCTGAAATTGAATTGATGAGCGATTCACAGCCGATTGCAGATTTGATTATTGATTTACAACTACTGCACACAGAGAACGGATCATATACACTGCAAGGTTGCGTGGGCTCGTCAACGGTTTCTTCAGAATTTACAATTGTATCGCATGCGCCGTTGGAGATCAAAAAGCATGAGAAGCGCCAGCTGAAACTCGCAACCTACCAATTACTGCGGATGTTGTACCCGGACATAGAGACACCGTGGGGTTCACTAACGGGCATCCGGCCGACAAAGCTATTTCGTGAAATTGCGCGTACGGGGGGAGTACTTGAGGCACAACGTCAGTTTTCAGAAATATTTGCGGTATCTCCCGGCAAGATCCGATTAGCCAGTGAGATTTGCCGCGTACAGAAACCGACGTTAGGCAGCGTGCAGTCCAAAGATATCGATATCTATATCGGAATCCCGTTTTGCCGGACGCGATGCCTGTATTGTTCATTCGCGTCCGAGGTATTGCGTTCTCCCGCTTTGTTAACGGATTATTTGGTTGCACTGAAAGCGGATATTGCAAACGGCGCAAAAATCGTGCAGGATGGGGGATATCGTGTACGAGCTATGTATGTCGGTGGCGGAACACCAACTGTGTTGACTGCTGCGCAACTTAACGATTTAATGACGTTTGCGCTGGATGCATATGGTGGGTTTGGGTTGGAATGCACCGTGGAAGCAGGACGGCCGGATACCATTGATGCTGAAAAACTGCAAATTCTCCGCTCGCATGGCGTGGAGCGTGTCTCCATCAACCCGCAGACTATGAACGATAGAACGCTGCGCTGCATCGGACGGGCGCATACGGTAGCGGAAACGATAGAGGCTTTTTATCAAGCACGAACAGCAGGCTTTTCGTCCATCAATATGGATGTAATTGCGGGACTACCGGGGGAAAGCATCGCCGATATGGCTTATACCTATGCGGAAATAGAAAAGCTGCAGCCCGATAATCTGACCGTACACGCACTTGCCATCAAACGTTCTTCACAACTAAAAAAACAGCTCAATGAATATCCGCTACCTACACCGGAGGAAGCGGAGCGCATGATTGCCGATGGATATGCGTTGGCCACACGCATGGGCATGCAACCGTATTATATGTACCGCCAGAAATATATGAGTGGAAATCTAGAAAATGTCGGCTATGCCAGATCGGATAAAATCTGTGTCTACAATATTGATATGATGGAGGAGACCGTCAGCATTTTATCCCATGGAGCGGGCAGCATGACCAAACGGGTATTTGATGGAGAAAACCGGATCGAGCGGCTGCCAAGCCCAAAGGACGTACCTACGTATCTTACAAAACTGCCACAGCTTTGTGCAGAAAAGCAACGATTCTTTTTGGATTGACAGATTGGAATGCTGTGCGTATAATGATTGAAAAGGTTTTGATCGGGATAACCCCCGCACATTCGCTTTTGCGGCACAGAGAGCGCGGTATTTGGCTGAAAACCGTGTGCGCAGAAACCGGGGAAGGGCACCCGTGAACCGCATGGCCGAAGTCGAGTACGCCATGCCGCTTGTCGGCGTTATTGGCCAGTGAAGTGGGGCATACAGTTGCTCAAATCAGGGTGGCACCGCGGGTTTCCCGTCCCTTGTTGGACTGGAACCTGCTTTTTATTTGTGAAACGGAGGAAATTATGGGTACATTGAAAGCGCCGAAGGGCATGCGGGATGTATTGCCTGAGCAGAGCTACCAGTGGCAGTACATGGAAAACTTAATACGAGGCATCGTCAGAAAATATGGGTTTCTCGAAGCACGAACACCGGTGCTTGAGCATACCGAATTGTTTTTGCGTGGAGTTGGCGATTCAACGGATATCGTACAGAAGGAAATGTATACCTTTCTGGATAAGGGCGACCGTTCCGTTACCCTCAAGCCCGAGGGAACGGCGGGCATGGTTCGCATGTTTGTTGAAAACAATCTGTTTTCGGAAGCGCAGCCGACCAAGCTTTTTTATCTCAACAATCCAGTGTTTCGCTATGAACGTCCGCAAGCCGGACGTTTGCGTGAACATCATCAATTTGGTGTGGAGATGTTTGGCGCACCCAGCCCTACGGCAGATGCCGAGTGCATAGCAATAGCAACAGAACTGTTGCACGCCATTGGCTGCACAGATTTGTCTGTGCGGCTCAATAGTATTGGCTGCCCGAACTGCCGACCCCAATATCATGAAGCGTTGCAGACGTATTTGACTGCCCAATATGATGCGCTGTGTGAAACCTGCAAAGTCCGTTTCAATCAAAATCCACTTCGTATTCTGGATTGCAAAGTTGAAAGCTGCGCGGAGATTGCCGCCGGTGCGCCAAGTGTGCAGGATTATCTGTGCGATGAGTGTCAGAAACATCTTTCGACGCTCGAAACGCTGCTGGATACCATGGGAATTGTCTATGTGCTGACGCCGACGCTTGTACGCGGACTGGATTACTATACCAAAACGGTTTTCGAGATCGTGTCCGATCAGCTTGGCGCTCAGAGCGCAGTCTGCGGCGGCGGACGTTATGATGGACTGGTGGAAGAAATCGGCGGCCCGCATGTCCCGGGTGTTGGCTTTGGTCTCGGCATGGAACGGCTGCTGCTCCTGTTGGAAAACGCGGGCATCGAGATTCCAAAACCACGCCGTTACGATCTTTATTTGGCTTCCATGGGGGAAGCTGCGAACCGTAAGGCATTTGCGCTTGCCTGCGAATTGCGTAAGGGCGGTGTGTGCGTGGAGATGGATCATGTGGGACGCAGTTTTAAGGCACAATTCAAATATGCTGACAAGATTGGTGCTGCTTATGTACTGGCAATCGGCGAAGATGAACTTAATAGCGGCAACTGCAAGGTTAAAACAATGGCGGATGGAATCGAGACTCAGACGCAACTGTCCGCAAGCGCGATTAAAAATATAATTAGAGGTGAATAGCATGGGTGAATTATTGGGTGGCTGGAAACGTACCGGCTATTGTGCTGAACCCACGGTTACTGATGTCGGCAAAGAAGTAACCCTTATGGGCTGGACCAACGTCCGGCGCGATCTTGGCGCGCTTGTGTTCGTACAGTTGCGCGACCGCACGGGCGTGATGCAGGTTGTATTTGATTCCAGCTCGCTGTGCAAGGAAGATTTCGAGCGCGCTTGCACGATTCGCTCTGAATTTGTGCTTGCGGTACGCGGCACACTTGTCAAACGCACGGGTGGCATGGTTAATAAAACCATGAAAACGGGCGAAGTCGAAGTTGTCGTACGCGAATTTAAAATTTTAAGCAAGAGTGAAACTCCGCCGATTGAGGTTGACGACAACTGCAACGCAAGCGAATTGCAGCGACTCAAATACCGTTATCTGGATTTGCGTCGTCCTTGCATGCAAAAGAACCTCATGCTGCGTTCCCAGGTTTCCACCGTAACACGCAACTATTTTGCTTCACAAGGGTTCGTGGAAATCGAAACACCCGTGCTGACGAAGAGTACGCCAGAAGGCGCCCGCGACTATCTCGTTCCTAGCCGCGTGCATCCGGGTAAGTTCTATGCGCTCCCGCAGAGCCCACAGCTATTTAAACAGATGTTGATGCTTTCCGGGTTTGATCGCTATTTTCAAATTGCACGTTGCTTCCGTGATGAGGATCTGCGTGCCGATCGTCAGCCGGACTTTACGCAGATCGATCTTGAAATGTCCTTTGTGGAAGCCGAGGATGTGTTGACGGTCAATGAGGGGTACCTGAAGACCCTGTTTAAAGAAACGCTGAATGTGGAAATTCAACTTCCGTTGCCGCGCATCAAGTGGAAAGACGCGATGGCGCGCTATGGTTCCGATAAACCGGATACTCGCTTTGGCCTTGAATTGTGTGATCTTACCGATGTGGTGAAGAACTGCAATTTCTCCGTATTTGCGAACGCCATCCAAGCGGGTGGCAGTGTGCGCTGCATCAATGTCAAGGGACACAGCGCTGATTTTTCACGTAAAGAGATCGATGCGCTTGGCGAGTTCGTAAAAACATATCGCGCAAAGGGACTGGCATGGATCAATATGAAACCGGATGGGCTTCAGTCCCCGATTGCAAAATTCCTGACAGACGTGGAAATCACCGCCATTCAGGCGCGTGCAAATTTGGAGACCGGCGATATTCTGCTGATCGTGGCCGATACGGATGCGACAACCTTTGCTTCACTTGGCGCATTGCGGATTAAGCTGGCTGAGAAATTAAATCTCATCCATGCCAATCAGTTCAACCTTCTTTGGGTGACAGAGTTCCCCTTGTTGGAATGGAATGAGGAGGAAAAACGATTCGTTGCCGTCCATCATCCATTTACAAGCCCGATGGATGAGGATCTGCCATTGCTGAATACCGATCCCGGCAAGGTTCGTGCAAAGGCCTACGACATCGTGCTAAACGGTGTGGAAATTGGTGGCGGCTCGATTCGTATCCATGCGCAGGAGTTGCAAAAAAAGATGTTTGATATCATCGGCTTGCCCGATGCCGTAGCCAAGGAACGCTTCGGATATCTTCTAGATGCATTCCGATATGGTGCGCCACCACATGGCGGATTGGCATATGGACTTGACCGCGTCTGCATGCTGCTGGCTGGGGCATCGAGCATCCGAGATGTGATTGCCTTCCCCAAGGTTCAAAACGCATCCTGTCCGCTGACGAATGCTCCAGATTCCGTGGATGATCAACAGTTAGACGAATTACATATTGCCTGCACAGAGAAGGAATCGTAATGGAGCAAGCAGTAATCAACCCTCATTCCGGCATTGTGACCGCAGTGAACGGGAACCTTGCAACCATCCGCTTTATGCGCGGCAAAATGTGTGCCCATTGTGGAGCGTGTCTTACGGTGGGGGAAAAAGAACTGGAGATGATCGTGCAAAACACATTGCATGCTGCGGTGGGAGATCGGGTTGCGGTTTCAATTCCAGCAAGGCGTGTTGTGCAGGCGAGTCTGTTGGCTTATGCGATCCCGCTGGTTCTGCTCCTATTCGGCGTTTGGCTTGGCGGCATGATATCGGATCTGATAGGCATGCTGCTTGGCGTATTGGGGTGTGCAATCGCATTTTTTATTCTTCGTTATCTAGAGAAGAAACGTAGAATAAAAGAGAAATTCGAACCGCGTATGACGGCAATCCTTCAACAAAAGGAGGAGGATTCCATATGACGGAACAAAAGATTTGTTCACTAACAGCAGAAAACTTCGAGGCTGCTTTACAAGATAATGAGCTGGTACTTATTGAGTTCTGGGCACATTGGTGTACGCCCTGCGAACATATGGAGGGTATCTTCTCCGAATTGCAGCAGACCATGGGTGATCGTGTACGCTTTTATCGTGTGGATGCGGATACGGAGGTTGACGTTTCGGAATGTTTTAATATTCTGACACTGCCGACTATTCTGCTGTTTCATAACAAAAAGCTGGTGGAGCGAACCGTGGGGCCAAAATCCAAACGCGTGCTTACGGATCTAATTGAAAAGCATTGTGGGTTAGACAGCTGAACAAGGTCTCTACTTGATAAAAAATGCGAGCAAAGTAGGGCGCTTCTATGTGAAGCAAATGGCTTTAAACAGTGAGTAGCGCCCCATACGTAGCAAACGTTTTTATATGGAAGAGTAGATGCTCCATATGGAACAGGTGTCTTTATGCGAAAAAAATATATTATTCAAATAGCAATACGAAATGATTGCGGCGAAACAAAAATAAGAATGCGTCTGTATAAATACGTTCTTAACCTATCGACAAAGGCCGTGCTTCAAGTGAGGCATGGCCTTTGCGTAAACCGTCAACTCCACCGGCGTTCTCTCAACTGAACAGAAGCTGGTCGCTCTCGGCACAGCTTCTGTTCCTGACCTTAGTCTTGTTATTACTCCCAACTATTGGAGGCATACCGTATTTATTTTGTGCCCGCACAGATTTTCTTGATGCCCGGAATTGAAAAACAACCCACAAGATTGCCGAGCGTCATAATAATCAAATATAGGAATGAATGAATGTTCCATGCGTTTGCAACACTGATGTAATACATGTTTGCAACGCAGTGTTCAAAACCACATACAATAAAGCCTGGAACGCAAAGCAGCAGACCAAGGTATTTACCAATCTGATGTTCATTCTTGCGGAACCCGTCAACAGCAACGTACATCAGCATGCCACAGAAAAAAGCGAGGATAAAGATGCTCCATGGAGTGTCGGACATTTTTGTGGCGCACATCTGTGCGGCGCGATCGGCTATGCCGGAAATTCGGGTTAACCGCAGCCCATAACCGATGATAGCGGCGCCGATGAGATTGCCAATCCAGGTGATCAGCAAATCAAACAGATACGACGGTGGTTCGTCCAGCACATAGCCAGCACGACCCGTGAACAGATGCAACTTATTTGTGCATACGGTGAACAAGCCTACTGTGAATAATATAGCGCCGATGATTGGATCTTCAACTTTCAGAAAGGCCGTTCCCCCGATGCCGATGGCGATACCGGCTAAAATGGCCAGCATCAGATCATTGATACGTTTTTTCATCGATTATCTCCTCATTCCAAGTGATTTCTATTAGCAACCTCAGCTTGACAACAACAAACAATTGGTCATCCAAGGCCGTTGCAACAAGTCATTTGCCACAGCGTAGCATGGTTACCATGGCTTTTGGATCTGGCGAGTGGAAGACTGCGCTACCAGCGACTAAAACTGTCGCGCCCGCATCCACACATAACTTTGCCGTGTCGGGATTAATGCCGCCATCCACCTCGATTTTGGTCTGAAGTTTCTTTTTATTAATAAAGGCTCGGAGCGCATCTATTTTATCAACCGTTTCCGGGATGAATGATTGACCTCCAAATCCAGGATTTACCGACATGACAAGCACCAGATCACAGTATGGTAGCAATTCATATGCAGAAGCGGCTGGTGTGCCGGGATTCAATACAACGCCGGCTTTCATGCCTTGGTCATGAATGAATTGGAGTGTGCGGTTTGCGTGGCGATCGGCTTCCACATGGAAGGTTATAAAATTCGCGCCTGCTTTTTGAAACGGAACGATCCAATCGGATGGATGCTCAACCATCAGATGTACATCCAATGGCAGTGTTGTAAGTGGACGAATGGCTGCGCACATGGACGGTCCAAACGAAAGATTCGGTACAAAATTACCATCCATCACATCAAAATGAACAAAGTCTGCTCCCCATGCGGAAAGTTGTGCGACGCCCTCGCCCATGCGGGCGAAATCTGCGGAAAGAATCGAAGGCGCTATTTTAATCATATTGGTGTTTTCTCCTTTGTTGAATTTCATTTTCCAATTCGATGTAACGCGCATAGCGTCCACCGGAAAGCTTTCCAGATTGTAATAGTTGTTTCACGGCACAGTCCGGCTCAGAGATATGTGTACAACCGGCAAATCGGCAATGACCTGGCTCGATACCAAACTCGGGATAGCATCCATTTAAATCCTCTTGTGAAATATCAATCGTGTCAAACTGTGAAAACCCGGGCGTATCGAGAACCGCTCCCCCGCAATACGGCCAGAGTTCAGCATGACGTGTCGTATGCCGTCCGCGGTCGGTCTTTCTGGTTAATTCACCGGTGGTTAGCGCAAGTTCGGGCATCAACATGTTCAGAAGCGAAGATTTTCCAACGGCAGATTGCCCGGCGAAGCAGGAGATCTTGCCGGAGAGATTAGATTTAAGCGTATCCAATCCCAGCCCAGTCCTTACGGAAACCTGAATCGTCGTAAAGGCCGAAGTATAATCGGCTTGAAACATCTGCACAATGCCAGGATCTTGCTCATCTAATTTATTGAGAATCAACAGGGGAGACACCTTGAGCAGCATGGATTGCAAAATCAGTTTGTCAACCAGTAACCAATCAGGCTTGGGTGCGGATGCGGCAATAACGATCGCCAATTGATCAATATTACTAACCGGGGGTCGAAGCAAAGCATTCTTGCGCGGCAGAAAATTTTGGACAGCCCAAAATCCATCGTTTTGCGGCTGCACCTCGACATAATCACCAACCATTGGCGTAAGATGCTGCTTGCGAAATCGACCACGTGCTTTACAGGTTACCACGGTCTGGTTTGTTAACAGCACTTCATAGAAGCCGCTGATCCCTTTGATAATACGTCCTCGTTCCATAGTTATTATTGCACCTTTGAAACAAAGCTGACGTCCTGACGCTTTGATTCCTTTCCACCGACAAACAGGATCAATTCTCTTGAACCTTCGACATCCGAATAGGCTGTGAAGGATACCGGTATTTTTGTGCCTTTTTCCAGCGTGGTTTCATATACAATCCGATAATAACTGAATCCATTGTAGGCCTCCTGCAACGCAAAGAAAACCTGTGTACTGTTGTTATCAATGTCCAAATTAAACGCTAGGTCAGAGGAGTATGAATATGCTTGCTTTGTTCCACTTACGGTCAAATAGATGGGCGTTTCACATAAAACTGCATCATCCGCCTGTGGTTGCTGGCTGATTACCACACCATTTTCCGCCTTGGAAGTCGTATCATAACGTACAAATACATTTGAAAAGCTCTGCTGGCTCAATACCCCCAACATCAGATTCAGAATTTCATCGGATACGTTAGGCATTGGGAATGTTGTGGAAGAGGTAGCACTGATCCAGATATCCACAGTCGCGCCGGGCTGCACTTCAGAACCGGATAAGATTGACTGCGAACATACATATCCGATCTCGGTATCCGAGACACGGTATTGTGTGTTGCCAAGCATTAGACCATTTTGTGTCAAAGCATCTTCCGCTTCATCTGGTGTCATACCAAGCAAATCTGGCATCTTAGGAATGTCAGGTCCTAAGCTGATTGTGACATAAATTGTGGCTCCCAGCTTAGATTTTGTTCCGGATTCTGGAGATTGAAGAATGACATCTCCATAGGGGACGGAATCATTCACCTCATATTCGCGTACTTCAAAAGCAAAGCCATAGTTCTGCGCTTTCTGTCTTGCTTCCTCTGCAGTTCGCTCAGTTAAAGTCGGTATAATTTCCATGGAAACGGATTCTGTTTGATAAGAATTACGCAATACAAGAAAAATGCCAATCATTACGGCAACAATTGCAGCAACGGTAACGCCAATTTTTAAAGTACCATGAAACTGTTTTTTCTTTTTCTTTTTTTTAGTTGAAGAAAGCAGTTCCGGTGTATATACGTGCATAAAATCACCGTTCGGCTCAACCAAGGCGCGTTTGAGATGCTGCGACATCTCCGTGGCAGTTGTATACCGTTCGGAAAGATTCTTGTTCAGTGCGCGCATGATAACATCATTAAGCGCGGGCGAAATCCTTGAATTGTGTTGGATGGGCGGAACCGCATCGTCGTGTAAATGCATGAGTGCAACGGCAACCGAGTTTTCATTGTCAAATGGCACCTGTCCGGTCAACATTTCATAAAGCATAATCCCTACAGAATAGAGATCACTGCCTTCTGTGACCGGCTTACCCTTTGCCTGTTCTGGAGAAAGATAATGGACGGAACCAAGGATTGTCGACCCAGCGAAGGTAACCGTGCTGGCGGTTACATCTCTCGCAATACCGAAATCAGTTAGCTTCGCACGTCCAGTCGGTGTCACGATAACGTTCTGTGGCTTCACATCCCTATGAATGATGCCAGCGCTATGGGCTGCGCTCAGTGCTGCAAGCACCTGTGTTGCCAATGCAACAGCAAGGCGAGGAGGCATAGGCCCATTTTCAACGATGATTTGTTTGAGTGTTTGACCTTCCACATATTCCAAGACAATATACGGTAAGTTATCAACTTCACCAACGCCATAGGCCCTGACGATATTATCATGGGAAAGCTGAAGTACAGCGCGCGCTTCCCGCTCAAAACGGCGCAGAAATTCCGCGTCATCAATAAACTCTTCCTTAAGCACTTTAATGGCAACGGTTCGATGATTTGCTAAATTTACAGCGCGATACACATGCGCCATGCCACCAGTACCGATAATTTCTTGTACACGATAACGATGACCAATGATAGAACCGGCGGTAATCACGCGCAGTCACCCCCTTCGCAGAGAGCAAGTACGATGGTGATATTATCCGTACCTCCATTTTGCAGAGCCATCTGAACCAATTGATTGCACATTTCGTCAAGTGAACAGTTTTGTGATAGTACTCGCGCGATCTCCGTATCTTCGATGACACCATATAAACCATCTGAACAAAGCAGGAGAATGTCGTCTTCCATCCATTCACAGTCGAACAAATCGATATCGGTTCTCAAGCTGATGCCCATTGCACGTGTAATCAAATTGCGTTGTGGATGAATACGCGCTTCCGCCGGCGTAATTTGACCGCTGTCAACAAGCATTTGCACGAGCGTATGATCGGTTGTCATCTGCTCAAGTGTCTTTCCATCAAAATGATACAGCCGACTGTCTCCCACATTGGCGGCGATGTACCGCTTATCATTCAGCACAGCGCAAACAAGCGTGGAGCCCATGCCATTCATGCTCCGGTCGCTCTGTGCGGTACGATATAGGTTTAAATTAACATGTTGAATGGCACGCTTCAACTGACCCAGCAGATCGTTATCACGCAGATCGGATAACTCTTCTGTCATGCCTTTGACGACGAGTTCGCTTGCTACCGCACCGGCGGCATGGCCGCCCATGCCATCTGCAACGATGATAAACGGATGCGTCTCTATCGTTACAGGAATGCGAAAGTTATCCTCGTTGTGTGCACGTTTTCCGATATCGGTTTTATAGGCGTACTTCATCGATCACCCTTCTTCGCAATTGCCCACAGGCACCCTCAATATCGGTTCCCATCTCTCGCCGGACGGTGGCGGAAAGATTTCTTTCCGTCAGCCAGGCACAAAACTGATTTGCCTCCGCACGCGTGACACCTGCCAACCCGCGCTCCCGCACGGGATTAAGTGGAATGAGATTAACGTGGCAAAGTATGCCACGCAATCGTTTCGCAAGCGCATCCGCATCCGTCCGACTGTCGTTGACACCACCGATGAGCGCGTATTCGAATACCACGCGCCGACCGGTAACATTAGCATAACTCTTTGCCGCCGCAAGCACATCTGCAATCGGGTATACTTGATTGATTGGCATGATGGCAGAACGCATGGCATCATTGTGCGCATGCAGCGAAACGGATAACGTTACATGCGGCGCATCCTGTGCGAAGGTTTCCATTCGAGGAACAATGCCGCAGGTGGAAACTGAAATATTACGTGGACTGATGCCCGGTCCATCCGGCGCAGAAACCATATGGAGAAACGTTATGACGTTGTCATAATTGTCCAATGGTTCGCCGCTGCCCATGAGGACAACATTTGTAACGGTGCGAATGTTTCCATCCTGAGGCGGTTCATCCTGCTCGATTGCAGAAATCTGACCTAGCAGTTCTCCAACACGGAGATTGCGCACACACCCATTGAGGGTAGATGCACAAAATTTACATCCCATGTTACAACCGACCTGTGTACTGATGCATGCTGTATTTCCATAATGATACCGCATCAGCACGCCTTCCACAAGGTTATCATCCTCCAGCCGGAACAAGTATTTTACAGTTCCATCGCGTTCAGATCTCCGTTTGAACGCGATTTCCACACCACCAAACGGCAAAGCGGAAAGTTGTTCCCGCAATGTTTTTGGCAGATTGGTCATGTAATCCGGCCGTATACCGCGATTAAGCCATTCCCAGATCTGTTTTACACGAAAGGAAGGTTCGCCAAGGCTGGAAATGAGAGCAGCAAGCTCCTGCTTTGTCAAATCTGTCAGAAACATGCAATCATCCTTTCAACCACGGCGCATACGCGCAATAAAAAAACCGTCGGTTCCATGAATATGGGGAAACAGTTGGAACATACCATCATTCTTAAGCAAAATCGGCATTTTTTCCAGTGTAAAATCGGAATGTTCCGATAAAAACATGTGCACATTCTCTTCGTTTTCTCTCATCGATATCGTACATGTTGCATATACCAGCAGCCCACCGGGCACGACATAATGGGCATTTACGTCAAGAAGCGTTTGCTGTATTTTGGAAAGGGAGACGATATCCGAATCTGTTTTTGCATATCGAATGTCGGGCTTATCATGGAGCAAGCCAAGACCGGAGCAGGGAGCATCAATGAATACCACGTCAAAAAGGTTTTCATAGGCCAAATCCAATATGCACGCGTCTCTGCATATCGTTTGCGCGGAGACGTGCAAACGTGCAAGGGTTATATCCAGCAATTCCTTGCGATGTTCGTGCAATTCAAAACAGGTTAGTTGCACGTCATTTTTACAAAGCGAAGCAATATAAGCGCTTTTCCCGCCGGGCGCAGCGCACACATCCAGAATATTCTTTGTGCGGCAGTCGCCCAGTGCACGACATACAAGCATCGCACTTTGTCCTTGCACAGTCATCTGCCCATTCTGAAATGCAGAAAGGGCGGCTACATCAATTCCCTGTTGTAAGATCAGGCAATTTTCATCTAGTTTGCCACGTTCCGAAGCAACCGGAATCGATTGTTGTAACGCCTCCGTCGAATAGGGGTATTGTGCACGGATTTCGAGCGGAGCAGCGGGTGAGCTGCACATTTGTTCGGCGAACGTTTCACCATATTGCGTTATCCATTCGCTTACCAGCCAGGCTGGATAACTGTATTGCACGCTGATCCGGTCCGCAGGATTTTGTGGAAAAGATGGCAGATGCTCACGAGCACGGTCAACGGTACGCAGTATGGCATTCACAAAGCCGGAGAGAGGCGCTTTTCCGATTCGTTTTGTCAACGTTACATATTCGGACACGATGGCGTGGGAAGGAGTATCAAAATAAAGCAATTCACATACGCCTAGCCTTAAAATGCCACGGATGATTGGTTTGACAGCATGCTGCGCATAGTGTGCCAGATAGTAATCGATGGTCAGCAGGTGATCAAGCGTTGTATAAACAAGCGCTGCAATCCATTTTGCTTCGCGAACATCATCTCTGCTGTCGAACTGCTTCATTCGAAGGTTGGCATATGCGCCATGATCAGTGATATCAATCAGCGCATAGAGCGCACTCTTTCGATCACTCATGTAAGCAGCTTTCCAGCAAGTGGACATCCTCGCAAAAAGGCTTTTCCATCCAACCGTTTACCACCCGGAGATTGCAGCTCCAAAATTTCCAGAGGCCGGTCAGAACACTGTATCCACAGCCCCGACTTGGCGTCACCCGAACAGAGACCTTGGAAAGTTGTCGGGTTATCGGATTCTGCAAGCCGCGTTTTCCAGATTTTCAGCGGTTCATTGTCCAGAAAAGCGTATGCGCCAGGCCATGGATTGGTGCCACGCACGCGATCATGCACCTGCTGCGCAGTCAAATGAAAATCAAGCTTCCCGTGTTCTTTTTTCAACATTGGACAATTTGTTGCCTGGCTGTTGTCCTGTGGAACACGTTGAAGTGTTCCGCCTTCTAAAGCGGAAATGGTGCGTTGCAGCGTTTCCACGCCCAACACGGCCAGTCGTTCATAGAGTTCTCCCGCTGTCTCCTCTGGCTTGATTCGCGTATGATCCATAAGAAGAATGTCTCCAGTATCCATGCCCACATCTGTAAACATGGTCGTAATGCCAGTTTCCAGTTCTCCATTGATTATGGCCCATTGAATAGGTGCCGCACCGCGATATTTGGGTAGCAGGGAACCGTGTACATTGATGCAGCCATAGCGTGGAATTGAGAGATTTTCCGAAGAAAGGATCTGACCAAAGGCAGCAGTAACCATGAGGTCTGGCGCAAATGCACGCAATGCAGCAAGGCCATCGGCCCCCTTGATTTTATCAAACTGTGATACGGGAATGCTATGTGCGGCAGCATAGATTTTCACTGGCGGAGGTATTGGCGTGCCGTGGCGGCCAAATGGCCTGTCCGGCTGTGTAAACACATGCAACTGATGCCCACACCGATATAAAAGATCGAGCGAAGGCACCGAAAACTCCGGGGTACCGAGAAATGCAATTTTCAACATATTTCAATTACTCCTCGTCATGAAATCCTTCAGGTGGATCTTTAACAAGACTGAGATAAACAATACCATCAAGATGATCCAATTCATGTTGTACAATGCGGGCCTCAAACAGATGCAACTCGTATTCATGCGGTACCCCATGACGATCATATGCACGAATGCGAACCAGATCAGCGCGCTCCACGTATCCGGTCTTTCCGGGAAAAGAGAGACAGCCTTCATATCCGCCGAAGCATCCTGATGAATGAAGAATTTCAGGATTAATCAGTTCAATTTTACGGTCACCGCCGTCCATAACCGCTATTCGGCGCAAGATGCCGATTTGCGGCGCAGCGAGACCAGCGCCATCACTCTTATACATGGTTTCGAACATATCGTCGATGAGTTCACTCAATTTTTTATCAAATTTTTCTACAGGCCTACAATGCTTGTAAAGGCAGGGGTCATCCTGTACTCGGATTGTTCTAAGTGCCATAAATTCGCAGCCTCCTTCGTTTCCACATTATATTGTACTAAACCTAGCGGAATCTGTAAAGGAGAGCGGCCAAATGCAATTTTGGCTGAGCCATTCCCATTGTGATCCACGATGACTGTAGAAAAACAAAGCCGCTTGTGTATTTATTTGGCAATGCGTAAAGCGGTAAGGACGAGGCTCGTATCAATTTGCTTGGAGAATGAGGTCGCTTAAACGTCTTAATAGGATAGCGGCTGCCATTGTCTTGCAATCGGTTTTAACGTTCGTTCTTCTTGTTTTATATAATATTCGCATGAACGGACCAAAGCCAAACTCATAACATAAGTTGCTTTCCAGAGGCATATCCTTTATAATAAGTAAATTCTGAATGTAAAAGGGGATATAGCGTGTTTTCACGGATAACTCAGATTTTCAACAACCCACTGCAGCTGTTATACACACTGCCTGGGATCATCATCGGCCTCACCGTGCATGAATGGGCACATGCTTATGCGGCATATCGCCTTGGCGATCCAACGGCCCACAACCTTGGCCGCATGACGCTCAATCCATTTGCACATATTGATATCTTTGGTTTTCTCTGTCTGCTGTTTGTTGGCTTCGGCTGGGCAAAACCGGTACCAGTGAACCCGCGTAATTTTAAGCACTTTAAGCGTGATGATATCATTGTTTCACTTGCAGGCATTACCACGAATTTGATCGTTGCATTCCTGTTTACATTTGCGCTGTATATGGGCGCGTACAAATTTGGACTTGGCGGTAACGAAGCTTTTGTATCAATTTTCTCCGGAATCGTCATCATCAACCTATCCCTGATGATTTTCAACTTGATACCCATCTATCCACTAGACGGTTCCCATGTACTTGAGAGTCTGCTGATTCGAAAGATTCCGCGTTTCTTTATGTTCATGCGCCAGTATGGACAGCTTATTCTGATGATTCTGTTGATTACAGGCGCACTTTCCGGCTTGTTGAGCTCAGCGGTATCTGGCATCTATCACGGATTTTCAACTGTGGCAATAGCCATTCTCAATCTGTTCTAGGAGCAGATGAAATGGCATACTGCGTAAAAATCACACAATTCGAAGGGCCGCTAGATCTGCTGTTGCATCTCATTGAGGAGGCGGAACTGGACATTAAGGATATCTTTGTTTCGGAAATCACCGCCCAGTATCTCTCTATTATGCAAGATGTGGATGAGCTAGATATGGATACGGCCAGCGAATTTCTGGTCATGGCGGCTACGCTATTGTACATTAAATCCAGACAATTACTGCCGCGTCCACCAAAGGAAGATCCTGAGGATGAAGACCCGGAGATTCTGCTTATTCGACAATTGCGGGAATATAAAGCATTTAAAGAAGCAAGTGTTGGCTTACAGGCGCTGTATGATTCTGCCAAACAAGGCTATACCCGTTTGCCAGAGGATGTGATTTTACCGCCCAAGCAGATCGAGATTGATTGCGTTTCCCTAGATGTTTTGTATGAAGCATGGATCACTATATTAAATCGCGTCGAAGCAAACAAACCTGATGAAGCGAAGCGCTCCCTGCATAACATCCGACCAGATAGCTATACAGTACGTCATCAAATCAAAAAAATTCGCGATCGATTGAACGCACAAAAGAGCGTTGAATTTACAGAGCTGTTTTCCGAAGATGCGTCCCGCATGGAGATGATCGTCACCTTCATGGCACTGCTGGAAATGATCGGACACGGAGAAATTTTGTTCAAACAAAAGGCGCTTTTTGCACCCATCTCCATCAGCTTAAATTCGCTGAAACGGGAAGCAAACGATGATTATTATTATATGGATGAAGTGGACGAATGAACAACGTTATAGAAGAAATAGAATCATTCAATCTTATTGAGTGCGTACTGTTTGTGGCGGGTGATCCAGTGCCGGTTACTGCGCTTGCACGGGTATTGAACTGTTCAGTGAAGCAAACGCAGGGAATTCTGGCAGATATGGAAGCGTTCTACCGAGATCAGCAGCGTGGCATTCAGCTACTGGTTACGTCTGAAACGGTTCAGTTTGTCAGCAATCGTACCTACTACGCTGCCGTAGAACAACTGTTGCAACCAGAGGAAACAAAAAATGTTTCACAATCGTTGTTGGAAACGCTTTCTGTGATTGCTTATCGCCAACCGGTTACCCGCGCAGACGTAGAGCGGGTGCGGGGTGTCCGTTGCGATTATGCGGTGACTCAGCTGGTTAAATTAGGACTGATTGGAGAAGTTGGCAGAAAGGATGCGGTTGGACACCCAGTGCTTTTTGGCACGACCGATCGCTTTTTACGACAGTTTGGTATTCATTCTGTGGAGGAAATGCCTGACTATTTGCGCTTTTCTCAGCCCATTGGGGATCAGGAAACAATCGAAGGAGAACGATCAATCTAAGTTTTATTCGCATGAAACGCTACCGATGAATAAAAAATAAAAAATCTTCCTTTATAGGGAAATCAATTTTATGTCTATGTCTTTTCCGTCAATCGACAGTACGGCAAATGATGGCGCAGAAGAATGCCGTGGTAGCGATAAACTGCCAGGATTACAGATTAACAGAGGGCCCTGCGCCGTCAGTAGCGGTACATGTGAGTGCCCAAACAAGACTGCGTCGCAATGATTCACCTCCGCTGCACAGGCCAGTTGATAGGTATCGCGAAACGCATCCCCATGTACAAGCAGGATCGATGTGTTTTCCAATGTTACTATTTTTTCTCGTGGCGCGTTGGAACCATAATCACAATTACCACGCACAGCAAAATAGGGCACATTCAACTGCGTGGCAATGAGGGTGGCATCGCTGGAAAAATCACCCAGATGAAAAAATAAATCCAATTTTCCCGCTTGGATGCTGGCACTTGACAGACGCACCAGATTGCCGTGCGTATCAGAGAATACGCCAACGCGCATCATATCTTTTCTTGCTCCAGCTTTTCTTTCAGCGCTTCCAGCGCGCGCTTTCGATGGCTGATGCTGTTTTTTTGTTCTGGAGAAAGTTCAGCAAAAGTCTTGGAAAAAGGCTCATAATAAAAATATGGATCATAACCAAACCCGTTGTTGCCGTGTGCTTCGCGCAGTAGTCTGCCTTCGCAGTATCCGATTGCTGTGACGGTTTCACGACCTAAACGTGCCAATGCAATGGCGCAGGCAAACCGGCAGGAGCGCCGCTCATCGGAAACGGATGACATATCCTGCATGAGTTTTGCGTTATTATCGATATCGTTATGACCTTCTCCAGCGTAGCGCGCACTGTACACACCAGGAGCTCCGCCAATGGCATCGACAATCAGGCCGCTGTCATCTGCCAGTGCCGCTGAAAAACCAGAAGCGATCAACACGGTTTCCGCCTTTTTCACGGCGTTTTCCAGAAAAGTCTTTCCGTCTTCGACAACGTCAATGTCCAGCCCAGCTTCCTTGAGCGTGACCATCTCTGAAAAATCCTGCGAAAGAATTTCGCGGATTTCGACAACCTTATGCGCGTTATTGGATGCAATGATTAGTTTCATGCATTTAGTTTATCAAATTATTTGATGCGCGTCCATAAGAAAATGATTGACAAAACACGACTGAAA
>JAVVXB010000004.1:0-35267 GCA_036651815.1 Clostridia bacterium | reverse complement strand
CACGACTGAAATAGTAAACTATTTGCGAAAGGCGAGTATAAGACTCGGGTTTAAGGATATGAGATTATCAACGAGAAGTCGCTATGGACTGAAAGCCATCGTAGATCTTGCGGTATACTATGGTGAAGGACCGGTTGCGCTTCCAGTACTGGCATCGTTACAGGGGATTTCGGAGTCTTACCTTGAGCAATTGTTGCGTGCACTCAAAAAAGTGAACGTAGTGGAGACGGTGCGCGGTGTGCAGGGCGGATATTCCCTTTCACGTGATCCTTCCCAAATCACGGTGCAGGAAGTGTTGAGCGTATTGGAAGGGTCAACCGCTGTGGTGGACTGCGTGGATACGGAATCGAACGGTTGCAAGAACGCTTGCACCTGCTCGGCTAGGCCACTATTTTTAAAACTGCAAACAAAGATCAATGATGTTCTTTCGGCAACGTCCATACAGGATTTAGCCGATGACTATATTCAACAGAAGAGGCGATTATTGGATGCAAAAGGTTTATCTTGATAATGCCGCCACAACAATGGTACGGCAGGAAGCAATTGATGCAATGCTTCCGATTTTTACTCAGTATTATGGCAATCCTTCCAGTTTACATGGATACGCGCGTGATGCGGCAATGTACATGGAGGAAGCTCGCGCACGTGTAGCAACAGCCATTGGCGCCAAGCCAAATGAGGTCATCTTCACCGGTGGCGGTTCGGAGAGCGATAATACCGTGTTACGGGGAATTGCCGCAGCACTGTGCAAAAAGGGAAAGCACATTATTACCACAGCAGTGGAACATCACGCCATTCTCTATACGTTGGAAACGATGGAAAAGGAAGGCATTGCTGAAGTTACCGTGCTACCGGTGGATGAATACGGACTTGTTACCGCAGAGCAGGTCAAAAATGCCATTCGTCCGGATACAGTGCTTGTTTCCATCATGTTTGCCAACAATGAGGTTGGCACCGTCATGCCCATACAGGAAATCGGCGCAGTTTGCCACGCGGCCGGCGTGCTGTTTCATACGGACGCGGTGCAGGCGGTTGGCCATCTGCCAATTGATGTGTCGAGCATGAACATTGACCTGCTGTCGCTTTCTGCACATAAATTCCACGGGCCAAAAGGCGTTGGTGCGCTGTATTGCAAAAAAGGTGTGCGCTTACCTGCGCTTATCATCGGCGGTGGACAGGAGAAGAAGCATCGCGCCGGAACCGAAAATGTACCGGGTATCGTAGGCATGGGGATCGCGCTTGAACATGCTGTGGCGCATATGGAAGAGAACACAACCAAGATGACCGCGTTGCGCGACCGGATGATCGAAACCATTCGGGAGACGATTCCTGAAGTCAAACTCAATGGCCATCCGCAGAAACGATTACCCAACAATGTTAATTTTTCCATCAAATATATTGAGGGCGAATCGATTCTATTGATGCTGGATTTAAACGGAATTGCCGCATCTAGCGGATCTGCCTGCACTTCTGGATCGCTAGATCCTTCCCATGTGTTACTGGCAATGGGTCTTCCACACGAAATTGCACATGGTTCGCTGCGTATGACGCTTTCAGAATATACCACCGATCAGGAAATCGACTATGTACTGGATGTTTTGCCGAAAATTGCACAACGGCTACGCAACATGTCCCCACTGTATCAAGGAGGAAATAACGAATGTATACAGAAAAAGTAATGGATCATTTTCAAAACCCGCGTAATGTGGGCGAAATTAAGGATGCTAGTGGCGTCGGTATGGTTGGAAACGCAAAGTGCGGCGACATCATGCAGATTTTTCTCAAGGTCAACGATGAAACACAGGTAATTGAAGATGTTAAGTTCAAGACCTTTGGCTGTGGTGCAGCGGTTGCAACAAGTTCAATGGCCACAGAGATGATCAAAGGAAAATGTCTTGATGAAGCCCTCGAACTGACCAACGCTGCAGTTGTGGAAGCCTTGGAAGGACTGCCGCCACAAAAAATCCATTGCTCAGTGCTGGCTGAGGAAGCTGTAAAGGCTGCCATTGAAGATTACAAGAAAAAATTGGCTGCGAAATAAGACATAGTACGCGTGCTCCATGTAGATACTAACCTTGTACAGAAACGAAATGCGAGGTGAGGAACATGCGAACGCTCTCAATGGGACTCGGTGTTTTGGCGGGTGCCGCCATTACGCTGACGATCGTAAACTCCATGTACCCGGATGTACCCAAACGAATGGTGCGCGATGGAAGACGGTTTGCCCGTACGACCAGAAGAACCTTTTGTGACATCGGAGATATGATGACGAAATGAGCGAGGAAACAGGAACGATCTGCAAAAGACGTTCCTGTTTCTATATTTTTTAGGGAATCCGAAAAAGACTTGACGCATGTTGCACAATCATATACACTAAATGACAAACGATACAGAAAGGTTTTTGAAGAAAACTATGCCTACAGAAGCTATGTCGGGAATCTCGGGATTCTTTTCCAGCTACGGCCTCTTGATCATTCTCATGATTGCGATGTTTGCGATTATGATCATTCCGCAGCGCAGACGTGATAAAAAAGTCAAGCAAATGCTCAGCTCCCTTAAGCAAGGGGATCGTGTCCGTACCATTGGTGGAATCTATGGCACCATCAGCTCTATCAAGGATGATGTTGTTGTTCTACTGGTCGGTCCGGATAAAGTTAAATTGGTATTTGCTCGCGGTGCAATTTCCCAAGTGGAAGAAGCTGGCGTGGAAAACACGATGAGCGACGAAGTCAAATAATTTTCATAGGTTGATTTGACTATATGCCTGATGCATTTGATTTGCATCAGGCATATTTTTTCCGTTGTGCACTATATTTGGTACAGGGGAGGTGCGCACCATATGAAACATGCCCGCAGGAACAATCCTGCTTCAAGTACGATTTTATCTGTGCTGAAAATTGCGGTGCTAGCGTGCATCATGACGGCGATACTGGTGCTGATTCTGGCATTGACAATGCGTTGGAACTGGTTCGTAACAGATCAGATTCAATCCGTAAATACTGTGATTAAGGCATTGTCTGCCTGCGCAGCTGGCTGGATGATTGCACTCAAACGATTGCCGAGGGGCTGGGTATTCGCCGGACTAACCGGAGTAATCTATATGATTGTGGCTTTTACGGTATTCGGCATCTTAAACGGAAGCTTCACGCTGAGTATTAAGAATATTTCCGATGTGCTAATGGCGTTTGCCTGCGCTTCCTGCACATGTATCCTCGTTAACATTTTGCTGGAAAATCGGGCGCAGAAGCAGGAGCCTCCGCGCTCGAAACAGTAGAACAAAGCGGTACGACTATTTCTCCGTTACCTGATAGGCAATTGCATTGTCGATCAATTTTTCGAATGGCGGTCTTGCGGAAAGCTGACCAGATCCTTCTACGACATCCAATAGACGGGTATAGTCTTCTTCAAGCATGGCGGGTTCCGTTTTCCAGGAATCCGTCTTTTTATAACTACTCGCGACAATTTTGAGACTGTTGAGCGAACTATCAGGGAAAAACGGCTGCATTGCTTGCGCAATTTCCTCATCCGAAGCGCTTATAATCCACTGCTGCGCGCGGTAGACCGCTTTCAAAAAGTGTTCAATGAGCGCAGCGTTGGTCTGAATGGTTTCTTGACGTGCAAGATAGACCGTATAGGGAACTTCACCGGATGATAGACCTACGTTTGCCACGATATAACCCTTGCCGGCATTTTGAAATTCGGTTGCTGTGGGTTCGAATAGCGTGACATAATCACCGGTTCCGCCTTCAAAAGCACCGCCCATGAGGTTAAACTGGATGTTGTCAATTACTTCAAGATCTTGACTGGGTTCTAAACCATGCTGACGCAACACATAACAAAGCGTCATCATTGGCATACCGCCTGCACGTCCGCCAATGATGGTTTTTCCCTTGAGACTTTCCCATTCAAAATTAGGTTCTTCAGTGCGACCAACAAGAAAAGAGCCATCTCGTTTCGTGAGCTGACCGACGATCTTCGGATAATCTGTTTTACCTTCGTTGTAAACGTATACGCCTGTTTCCGGACCGGCAAGGCAGATATCCGCTTGCTTGGAGAGCAGAGCGGTCATGGCCTTATCGGAACCACCGGCTGTTGTCACATGGATCTCAAGCCCTTCATCGGCAAAAAACCCTTTGGAAATTGCTACATACTGCGGTGCGTAGAATACCGAGCGGGTGACCTCGCTTAATTCGACCTTTGTGAGTGTATCGTCGCCATTTTGACAGCCCGTTAAGCAAATCAGTGCGCAAGCGATTGCCATTAGCACGCATGCTATTCGTCTCAAATCCTTTTTCCTCCTCCTACAATTCTGTAAGCATAGTATGACGGATGTTAAATAATTGTTCGAATTTGGAAAATCGTCTTTCATATTTGGCGGATCTACGCTATAATATGATCATGGGAGGTGGACTGGCATGCAGGACATACAAAATAATACTCAGCAGTTCGAGCTACCGCGGGATAAAAAGACGGCACGGGATACGTTGCTTTCTGTATATGAAGCCATGCAGGAAAAAGGGTACGATCCTGTCAATCAGATCGTAGGATATCTGCTTTCCGGCGATCCGACCTATATTACCAGCTATAACAATGCCCGTTATCTCATTTCACGTGTTGAACGGGATGAACTACTCGAAGAACTTGTGCGCGCATATGTGAAACAAAAGCAATGAGCATGAAACGAGTGATGGCATTTGATATTGGAGACAAAAGAATCGGTATAGCGGTTAGCGATCCTCTGGGTATTACAGCACAGGGGATCGAAACATATTCGCGCAATGGTGATCTTGACCAAGATATTGATTATTTGATTGCTTTGGCAGATCAATATCGACCGGTTCGACTAGTGTTTGGGATGCCTCGCAATATGAATGGCAGCTATGGCATGCAGGCTGAAATCACGAAGACATTTGTCGAGGAACTGCTCAAAAAATGGGATGGCGAATATGACTACTATGATGAACGGTTGACGACCATGTCTGCGCAACGCGTGCTGCTGGAGGCGGACATGCGCCGCGATAAGCGCAAGAATGTTGTGGATAAAATTGCCGCTGTGATCATACTGCAGAGCTATATGGGATCGCATCCACAGTAAGCCTCAAAAGATGGAAGAAGGCGCTGCTTAATTGACTTATACGGTTCGCACAGATAAACAAGTTCTCAGCATGTTGTCTGTGTATCAGTGGAGTAATCTGGTGTGTTTAGTCTTAGTGGCAGGGATTAACATATTCCAAGTTTTGCGGGCGAATGGTCTGGTTGCCGCGCAGATGGCTGACAATCTCAATGGCGGGACGGGGATCTCTCCAGAGACTATTCTCATGCTCAGCATTGTACTGGCCATCTACCTGCTAAAGACGTTCTTTGAAGCAAAGCACGTACGCAAGCGTATGAAATATGTCTGCTTATCCATGCTGAACGATGGGGTAGAAGGCGTTTCTTTATCTAATCCCACGAAAGAGGACATAGACCATCCAAAAGGATTGCACTTCTCAATCAAATATGCACAAATTCATGAAGTATCCATTGCAAACGTATTGCTGATGCGGCGGCAAACAGCACCTGCGCTCCTGCTAGATTGTGGGGATATGGTCTATACGCTGCCGGCTTTGGAGGATATTGTACACATCAAATCGCAGCTTACCACCGCGATTGCAAAAAAAATATAGATTTATGTTGTTACATTCGAAACTAAAATAGCAGCAACAAAACACAAAATCTCGCGATCTTCGAGGGGTAAACCAGCGGAGATTGTCGAGTGATCAGATGATAATGTTTGGCATGTCATTCAGACGGATCTTGGTTTGAATCGGTCTTTAGTGCTGCTGGAGAAATTGCGGTAAAATATGCTTTGACGGCCGCTGCGCTTGGCTTGTCCATAGATGGCACGGCGGCAAGTGCATCTGCCGTTGCAGCTTTCATTGCATCCAATGTGATAAACGCGTCGAACAGGGCGCGTTTTCTTTTATCCCCAATGCCGGGGATGCTGTCCAGCACCGAAAACAACGCGTTCTTCTGCCGTAGTCCACGATGATAGCTAATGGCAAAGCGATGGGCTTCGTCACGGATGCGTTCTATCAAATGCAATGCGGAACTGTTGCGCGGTAAATGGAGAGGATCTGATTCCCCAGGCAGATAGATGGTTTCGTTTTCTTCCGCAATACCGATGGCGGGTATATAGTCCAGCTGCATCTGCTGTAGCACTTCTTCGGCAACCTGCAGCTGCGTTCGACCGCCATCGATGACCAACAAGTCTGGCAAAGGCAGAAAGCCCAAATCATTTTCGGCGGCCTTGGCCATGCGTCTGGTTAACACCTCACGCATGGCAGCCAGATCGTCCCCACCTGTTTCACTGCGAAGGCGAAAACGGCGATATGCGCTTTTGTCCGGCTGGCCATCAGTAAATACAACCATGGAAGAAACGGTGTACTGTCCTTGCAGATGAGAGTTATCATAGCACTCCAACCGATGTGGCAGCGTTTCTAACCCCAGAATGCCAGTTAATTGAGCAAGTGCGCCTTCACCACGCTCCCAAGCGCGCTTTTGCAAGGAAGCATCCTTCTCCAGCGCATCGAGACAATTGCGATATGCCATCTCAGTTAAACGTCGTTTTTCGCCGCGCTGCGGCACATGCACTTGTACCTTTCTTTCTGCCAGTCCTGTCAGCCAATCTGAGATCGGTTCAAGATCCGTGGCGTTCTGATATAACAATATTTCTGGTACAAATGTCATGGACTCCGCATAATACTGGGACAAAAACGCACCGAGAATATCCGCATCATTTTCTTCCGTGCCCGCATCCATGCGAAAACGTTCCGTGCCAATCACCTTGCCATATCGCACAAACAGTGCGAATACAACGATTGCGTCATCTAACCGCCCCAGAGCAAAAACATCCATGTTACTGTGTGTAGGGGCAATAACGGACTGTTTTTCGTTGAGACTGTTGATTGCTCGGATGCGATCCCGCAATGTAGCGGCACGCTCAAATTCCATCTTTTCCGCAGAATCTTCCATTTGAGCGGTTAAGGAGTGAATGACATCTTCTGTATGACCATCCAGAAACGCGCAGACTTCGTCCAGCATAGCGTGATAAGCTTCTTTGCTTACGTTCCCGGAACAAGGCGCACAACATTTGCCCACATGATACATGAGACAGGGACGTTCCCTCCGAGAGATGGCACGATCAATATCTTTTTTACAGTGTCGAACAGGATAGAAATCTCGTACAATTTGAAGATTATCCCGCAGCAGCAAACCCGAAAGAAACGGGCCAAGATATTTTGCCCCGTCCTTTTTAACGCTTCGAACGACCTCCAGTCGAGGAAAGTTTTGCTTTAGATCCATGCGAATATAAGGGAAATGCTTATCGTCCTTGAGTAGAATGTTATACTTTGGTCGAAATTCTTTAATGAGATTGGATTCCAGAGAAAGCGCTTCTGTTTCATTGGCAACGCGGATATACTCGAAATCAGCAATCTGATGCACCATGGCGTTGACCTTCGCTGTGTGGTTCTTGCCGGACTGAAAATACTGACGCACGCGATTTTTGAGCGAGATGGCTTTGCCGACATAGATCACCTCGCCCTCGATATTAAACATCTTATATACGCCAGGAACAGAGGGAAGCAATTTTAATTTTTCTGCAATGGTATCATTCATACGCTATTCCTTATTTAGGGTGTGATATAAAATCCCCCGAAATCATTTTCCTTAGTTTTCTTGTCATTTTAATGCACCAAATTCCATTTTTACATTTAATAAATCTACAAACAAGTCTCTACTTAAATCAGCAAAAAAAGAATGCGTTCTCAACTGCGAATTCTCTTTTAAAAACATGTTCTAACATATAAAGCATCGTTCAAGTTCCTTTTGATTGCGGATTGAATCAGTTGCAATCAAAGAGGGGTTTCGTTATTCCTTACCGGCATATGTCAGACAGTGGTTTTCCTTGAGCATGCGATATAGTAGTGGCAATGGCATGCCAATGACATTAAAATAGTTCCCACTAATTTTTTCGACAAAAATACCACCAGGCCCCTGTACTCCGTAAGCGCCGGCCTTGTCCAACGGTTCGCCGGTGGATATATACCAGTCAATTTCCGCGTCAGTCATGGGCGCGAAGGTGACATCCGTAGTGCAGCAGCGTACATCTGCATGTCCACCTGTCAACAGGGCAACGCCAGTGTATACGGTGTGTTGACGCCCCTGCATGCGAGTAAGATATTTTTTAGCGTTTTCCGGCGTATGAGGCTTGCCAAAAATATCACCGTCCAAATAGACAATCGTATCCGCACCGATGATGCAATCATACGGGTGATTTATCGCAACAGCCTGTGCTTTTTGCAGTGCGAGCGTACGTACGGTTTCCTCCGGACCAGCACCGACGGGTGGAATTTCGGTGACATGACTGGTGATTACATCAAACTGCAAGCCCATGAGAGCGAGTAACTCTCTCCTTCTGGGCGATTGGGACGCTAGAATAATCATATTCAGTCCTCCGTAAGTAGACAGACGGGACAATGGTCGCTGCCATAGACTTGATTGAGAATGATACTATCCCGTACATGCGGTAGGTAACGTTCGGAAACAATAAAATAGTCAATACGCCAGCCCGCATTGCGTTCTCGCGCACCAAATCGGTAACTCCACCAGGAATACGCATCGATTGTATCTGGGTATAGAAATCGGAAGGTATCTGAGAAACCGTTATTCAGCAGTCTTGTCATCATAGCGCGTTCCTCATCCGAAAAACCAGCACATCCACGGTTTGGACCTGGATTTTTGATGTCGATTTCATGATGTGCAACGTTCAGATCTCCGCAGTAAATGACGGGTTTTTTCTGATCTAACTCCTTCAAGTAGACGAGTAACGCATCCTCCCACTGCATGCGAAAGCTAAGCCGTTTGAGATCTTCCTGCGCGTTTGGCGTATAGACATTGACAAAATAAAAATCTGAATATTCCAGTGTCAGTGCTCGTCCTTCCGCATCATGGTCGGGCAACCCAATACCACGGGTAATGGAAAGCGGTTCAGCTTTTGTGAACAACGCAGTACCAGAGTATCCTTTTTTTTCCGCACTATTCCAATACAGATGATAACCATCAAGCGAAAAGTCAGCTTGTTCAGGTTTCATCTTTGTCTCCTGAAGGGCAAGGATATCGGGCGATTCGCTTACGGCAAAATTCAGAAAGCCCTTTTGGATACAGGCTCTTAGGCCATTTACATTCCAAGAAATCATCTTCATGTATTGCATTATATCATTGACAAAGTCTGGTGACAACCGTATAATAATTAGAAATACTGTACCATATGAGACAGAATCGAGAATAACGCGATGAGCCGTTCTAAAAATCCGGAATCTTATCTAGCGGTGGCGCTGAAAACGCCGCTGTTTTATCAGGTTCCGGAGCAAACGGTTACCGCGCAGCTTTCACGGGAAGGCGTTTTTGTTTGTCATTTTGAAAAAGGGGAGACGATTTGTTCAAGGGATGGATTTGAACGTTGCCTTGGTTTTCTTACCTATGGACGTGCCAGTGTTCTGAAGGATGGGGGAGAAGCCAGCATGTTGATGAGCGTACTGCACGCGGGGGAACTCTTTGGTGCCGCGTCACTCTTTGGCGCAGGCAAGATCTATGTTGCAACGATCCGCGCATTGGAGAGTACGTGGGCGGTAATGATTTCTGAAAGTGCAGTGAAAGCAATGATGCGCGAAAATACTCAGATTGCAGAAAACTACATGTCCTATTTGACGGCTCGAATACGATTTCTAAGCGCTCGAATTGATGGCTTTGCGCAGGGCAATGTTGAGGATCGGGTACTGTTGTACATTCAGCGATGCGCAGTAAACGGAATCTATACGCCGGAATACAGCATCAGTGCGTTGAGTGACGCACTCTGCATCAGTCGTACAACGCTATATCGTTCATTAGATAAACTGGAGCGTTCGGGACATCTTGTAAAGGATGGAAAAATCATACGTTTATGCAAAGGAAAGGAAGAAATCATATGAAAAAAACAATCGCATTGATATTGTGTGTCTGCATGCTGCTAACGTTTGGCTGTAAAAAAGAGGAGGCCGTGGTCACACGTGTAGCGGCTTTGAAGGGACCAACGGGTATGGGACTTGCCTACATGATGCAAGACGGCTCTGAACGGTATCAGATCGACCTGTACGATGCGCCAGACGCCGTGATCGGAAAATTTATCAATGGCGAGATCGATATTGCTGCGGTACCGATCAATCTGGCTTCTACGCTGTACAATAAGACCGCGGGCAATACCGTGATGATTGCCGTCAATACGCTCGGTGTATTGTATGTGCTGGAAAATGGTGATACTATCCAGACCATTGGCGATTTAGCTGGGAAAAACATTTACGCAACCGGGCAGGGTAGCACACCGGAATATGTACTCAACTATCTGCTCGAGAAAAACGGTTTGACGGATGTCAACGTAACGTATGTGGGCGAACATGCTGCCTTGGCGACCATGCTGGCCAGCGGAGAAGCGAATATTGGCATGCTGCCTGAACCCAATGTAACGGTGGTGCAATTAAAAAATGAGAAAACGCGCATTGCGTTGGATCTCAATACCGAATGGGAAGCAGTTACCGGCCAAAAGCTGGTTCAAGGCTGTTATATCGCCAACAAAGCGTTTTATGATGCGCATCCACAGACAATTGCACAGTTCATTACAGACTGCGGTTCTTCTGTTGAAAAAGTTAATATGCAGGCAGACTCTGCGAAGATAATTGCTGATTTATCAATTTTGCCTTCGGAAGCGATCGCTGCCAAAGCAATTCCAAGTTGTAATATCGTATGCGTAACGGGTGACGAAATGAAAACGATGGCATCGGCTATGTTGGAAATTCTGTTTCAAGCAAATCCGAAATCCATTGGTGGAAAGCTTCCGGACGATGCATTGTATGCAAAGTAAACAATGCAGACAGGGTACTGATTGAGTGCAGCGCATGAAAAAACATTTAAATCCATCACAATACTTTCTGATTGCCGCCGTGTATCTTGCGATATGGGGCGGCATCAGCTTGCTGATTGGAAAGGAATTGCTGCTGCCGTCCCCCTGGGCAACCATCGGCCGATTCTTTGCATTACTGACACGCTGGGAAAGCTGGCGGCTGGCGGGACTAACATTGACACGCATCATGGCGGGATACGTGCTGGGTGTTGCCGCCGGGGTATTTCTGGCAATCATTTGCGCCAGATTTTCCTTTGCTTGCGCGCTGCTGTCTCCGCTCAAGAGCATCGTCAAGGCAACGCCGGTGACGTCCTTTATTCTTTTGGCATTACTCTGGTTTCCATCCGGCATGGTACCGTTATTCATTGCGTTTCTGATGGTGCTGCCGATCGTATGGACCAATGTGTTGGAAGGCATTCTGCATACGGATGGGCAATTATTAGAAATGGCTTATGTCTATCGATTCGGATGGATCAAGACTTGGAGAACAATCTATGTTCCATCTGCCTTACCCCAATTTCTGGCTGCCTGCACAACAGCGCTCGGGTTCGCGTGGAAATCCGGCGTTGCAGCAGAGATTATTGCCCTACCGAAAGCATCTGTGGGGTATCAGCTCTATCAATCAAAGTTAAATCTGGAAACGGTGGATCTATTTGCATGGACGCTTCTTGTTATTCTACTGTCCATGCTGCTTGAGTGGCTACTGGTTTCACTGATGCGGAGGATTCGTCATGATTGAGCTGAACGATATTACCGTACAGTACGGAACACATTTGATTCTAAATCACTTTTCCGCGTCAATTCCGTTCAACGGTACAACAGCGATATTCGGCCCATCCGGTAGCGGAAAGACGACGCTGTTGCGAGTTCTCGTGGGATTGATACGCCCAGATTACGGCAGGATCAATGGATTGGAAGCATTAAAAATCGCAGTTGTTTTTCAAGAGGATCGGCTGCTTCCTTGGTTGACGGCGCTTGAGAATATCGCGATTGTATCTGACCAGCAATCGGCACAAAAGTATTTGGAACAAATTGGACTTATTGGCGCTGCTAATCAACGTCCCGCAGCGTTGTCCGGCGGGATGAAGCGGCGGGTGGCGCTTGGACGAGCACTGGCCTATGGCGGAGATTTGTTATTGTTGGATGAACCATTCAACGGTTTGGATGAGGTTGCTAAAAAAATGGTCGCCGATAGTATTCTCGCGACACAGCTGCCAGTAATTGTAGTCACGCATGACCATACAGAAGCTGAACTACTGCGTGCAGAACAGTATTTGACCATCCAATAACCAGCATTTGTGCTATCAGATTTGGTCCATGACCCATATTACTTTCAGTGTTTCAGTTTTCTGCGATCGGATAGTCTATTTAGGAGTAAGAAACCGTGCAAACTTTTTCAAGGAATAATGCATAGTAGAAAAGGTACTTAACGGCTGTACGAAAAGCCGGCGCTCATTCCAGCAGTGGCGGTAATAGAAAAACGTAATGGGAGCCGAATCATAAACAATCTGAAAACGGAATGAATCGCAAAAATTCGAAAGATTCAAACGAGCAAACAACGGTGGCTATGTATATTATCTTGAAATCTGCATAATAAAAGCATCACAATCTTTGGTACAAACATATCGCATTTTGAACAACTTATTAAACTGCACCAATTTTGCGATGATATCCGATCCGCTGTCTGCGACTATACACGAATACGCTCAATGATTCTTGCAAATTCTTGCGGCCCCCAGATGACCGGAACAGGGTAGAGTGGGTTCGCTTCCTGCATGGCCCATTGTATCATCTGCGGAATATCGTGTTGCTGAATGCAATTCAATTTATCAACAATATTCATGTCCTGATTCATGCGGCGTATCTCCCGGATAAACGCTTTTGCTTTCTCCTCGTCATCATTGCCAGGCAGATCAATAATTTCTGCAAGCCGTGCCAGTTTTTGATATACTGCCGAACCGTAGTCTTCCAGTACATATGGCAGAATCACGGCGTTCGCCAAACCATGGGGTGTGCCATACAATCCACCTAATGTATGTGCGATGGCATGAACATTGCCAACACATGCCCTCGTAAATGCCGCGCCTGCATAGTAGGAGGCAACGAGCATGTGTTCTCGTGCTTCCAGATTGGTGCCGTCATGATAAGCCGTCTCCAAATTATCAAATATTAACCGAACAGCCTTTTCGGCAAGCCGATCCGTATATTGGGGTGCAAATCGGTTGGTATAAGCCTCCACTGCATGGCATAAGGCATCCGCCCCTGTGGTGGATGTGATATGTGGTGGAAGGCCAACGGTCAGCTCCGGATCCAACACAGCATAACGGGGAATTAAACAAAGATCTTGTATGGCATATTTATGGTGCGTGCTACGGTCGGTGACAACTGCGGCCAGCGTTGTTTCAGAACCGGTTCCAGCAGTAGTAGGCACCGCAAAAAGCGGTGGAAGTTTTTTAAGCACACGGAAAACGCCGCCCATCTGGCCTATACTTTGATTTGGCTTGACAACGCGAGCGCCGGCTGCCTTTGCACAATCCATTGAAGAACCTCCGCCGAACGCGATGATCCCTTGGCAACCACTGCCCACATATAACTTGCGTGCTTGTTCAATATTATCAATTGAAGGATTTGGCTCTACCCCATCAAAGATCACATAATCAAGGCCGATTTTCTTGCAGACTTCCAACATTCCGTTGAGCAAACCAAGCTTGCTGAGCACGCCATCCGTAATGATGAGGACTTTTTGAATACCCTTGGATAGAACAAAAGCGGGCAGCTGTCTGACCATACCGGCACCTTTTAAAAGTTCCGGCTGTCGCCACACCATGAGATATTCACAGCGTGTTAGTAAAAACTGAAAAAAACGATACCATGCTTTTTTTAGCTTCCAGAACATTAAAAAACACCGCCTCTCGAATGATAAATAAGGATCGTAAGAAAATCTGAGAAGATATATATACGCATATATGTTAGCGCGTGTTTTTAAAATGTGCAACTGTTTTATAAGAAAATATTGATATATATTGAGCAATGAAAGCAACTGACGATAGCGAAATAACGCGCTATTTTATGGATTATTGCGGATAAACTCGAAAATTTAGGAAAATATTGAAAAATATATTTATTCCAGTTATTGTCATATTATAAAATGGATGAAGGGAGTATATAATTTGGAAGCGGAAAAAACGGTGCGAGCAAAAATCGAACAAGAACTGCTGAATTTAGGCGCGCCGACTGGGCGGCTTGGTTATATCCAGATGGCTTGCGCGTTAGAAATTATCATAAAAGAAGATCAGGTGATCAGCACTACACGGGTATTGTATCCGATGATTGCAACGCTTTGCAATACAAAGTCAGCACGCATTGAGCGGAATATTCGCGAAGAAATTCGAGCAATTTGGATATACGGTAATCAAAAGCGTTTGAATCAACTCTTTATCAATCGAGAAACATGTCCGCCCGGAAACAAGGAGTTTTTATATACGATTGCACGCCGTCTTCAAAATGAAACGCATAGCGGACAAGGCTTTAGAGATTTCTGACAGTGCATAGGCGTTAAAGCAACGTTTTGTTTGTATAATATGGGCGATTAAAAAACAAATTATTAAGACGATCATAAACGAGGATAATTATCTCACATTTCCTTGCTTTTCGGATAATCGATCCAATTTGCAAGCTGTATACAAAGCACTTGTAATTGTGATAAAATAAAACAATATGAAAATCTGTATACTCAACAGCGTCTGCTACGGCAGCACCGGTAAAATTGCTTGCAACACTGCGCGTGTTTTAAATGCAGCCGGACATGAAGCAATCATATTTTATGGGCGGGGAATTGGTCCATCGGATGTGCCATGCCAGCGGATTGAATGTTCTTTCGAAATTGCTGCTCACGTGGCAAAAGCACGTCTGTTTGACCGATCTGGATTTGGATCCGTTTTGGCCACGATACGTTTAATTATGCGTCTCAACAAGCTTGATCCGGATATCATTCACCTGCATAACATTCATGGATACTGGATTCACATTGGTATGCTGTTCCGTTATTTAAAGCGTGCCGGTAAACCCGTTGTTTGGACGTTGCATGATTGCTGGCCGTTTACGGGGCATTGCCCCTATTTTGATTTTGTCGCATGCGAACGATGGAAGACCGGCTGCGGACATTGTCCCCAAAAAAACGAGTATCCTGAACGCTGGCTATTGGACAACTCCGCACGAAATTACATAGATAAACGCCGACTATTTACGCATGTTCCAGACCTTACAATTGTGACCCCTTCCATTTGGCTTTCTCAGCTTGTAAAGCAATCTTTTTTATCGGAATATGCTGTATCGGTGTTGCCAAATGGGATTGATTTATCTGTATTCTGCCCAACGGAACGCGGCATGCGCGGCTGCTATGGTTTAACGGACGGTAGGCTCATTCTAGGGGTAGCCAACATCTGGGAGCCACGCAAAGGACTGCATACTTTTTTTAAACTGCGTGAAATGCTGCCAAAGGAACATCAAATCGTTCTGGTAGGTCTATCAGAAGAACAGTGTGCCGCTGTACCGGATGGTATTCTAGGACTGCCTAGAACCGGAAGCACGGAAGAATTAGCTGCCTGGTATACGGCGGCGGATGTATTGGTGGATTCCACGTTGGAAGAGAATTTTCCAACAACACATCTTGAGGCACTTGCCTGCGGTACCCCCGTGGCAACTTATCAAACGGGTGGCAGCGCAGAAATGCTGACACAATTCTGCGGCATATCTGTGCCAACAGGGGATGTTGAGGCACTTGCGCACGCCATCGATACGGCATGCGCACTTTCAAGCGAAGATTGCTTGCTTCGCGCCAGGGAATACGATCAGAATCTACGTCTGGCGGCTTATGAAAATCTGTATGCATCGGCACTTTCCAGAGCGAAGCAGCAAAGGAAGGACACCCTATGACCAAACCTATCCGCATTCTCTACGTAAACGGCGGTTCATTGGATTTTGGCGGTATTTCTACATTTTTATTAAGTTACGCTCAACGGTTTGATCCGACACGGGTACGTGTGGACTTTGCAGTGCATGGGCCAAACCGCGGACCACGGGAACAAGATGCGTTAGCCCTTGGCGCAAACATCATACATATACCATATCAACGGACGGATTACGCCGGTAACCGCAGAATGTTGCTTGCTACATTCTCTGGTGGATATGACATTGTTCATGCGCATATGGATGGCATGAACGGATATGTATTAGCCCTTGCCAAAAAAGCGGGGATTCCGGTGCGTATTTCCCATAGCCATAACACCCAATTTTTGACAACAGACCCGATTCGAATAGGGCTACACCGCATGACGGCAAATCGAATTCCAAAAATGGCTACAGCACTGTTTGCCTGCTCGGAAGCAGCGGGAAGGTTTCTCTATGGTGACACAAATTTTGATGCTGGAAGCGTAACCATTATTAAAAACGCGATTGAACTTGGACATTTTCGCTATGACGAAACTGTGCGTACACGTCTGCGCAGCGAGTTTGCTTTGAACGAACAGTTTGTAATCGGTCATGTTGGCCGATATGATTATCAAAAGAATCAAGAATTTTTATTGTCTATCCTGCCAGAAATATTGAAAAAGTGTCCTAAAACGATGCTGATGTGTGTCGGTGACGGATTGGAACGTGCTAAATTGGAGACGATAATTGCCCTCAAAGGCCTTCAAAATCATGTGTTGCTGACCGGCTTTCGAAACGATGTGCCACAGCTTATGAGTACATTTGATACGTTTGTGCTTCCTTCCCGATTTGAGGGACTTGGTATCGTGCTTATCGAAGCACAGCGAAATGGGTTGCACTGCATTGCTTCCACAGATGTGCCACAAAAAGAAACATTTGTAACGGACTGTACCTATCTGCCGTTGCAAATGCCGGATGCCTGGGTACGTGCGCTAACGGTGCAACAGCCAGCCTATAATCGGACTCTGACTGATGAACCATTTCGGGCTGCCGGTTATGACATTGATAATGAGGCGGAAAAATTGCAAAAATTATATTGGGAGCTTATGGCGCAATGAAGAAAGTACTATTCATTTCCAATATTCCAGCTCCATATCGAATTGATTTTTTCAATGCGCTTGGACAGGTTTGCGAGTTGACCGTGGTTTTTGAGGCAAAGCGCGCGGCTGGGGTACGGTTCAATTGGAATGAGGATCAGGTGAAGCACTTTCGTTCTGTTTTTTTGAGTGAAGGGGATATTCAGGAAACGCATATTAACAGGCGTGTTTTTCGCTATATCAAGCGCGGAGCGTATGATCACATCGTCGCTACAAGCTATGGATATTATACTGAGACAGCTGCGCTGATCAAAATGCGGTTGCTCAACATTCCCTATGATATAGAAATTGATGGCGGAGTTGTACGCTCTAATGAGAACCTATTGAAACGATTGGTAAAACGCTTGATTATACGGGGGGCAACACGCCTGTTTTCCTCCGGTGCGGCGGCAGATGAAGTGTTTTTACATTATGGCGCAAGTTCAAGCCGTCTGGTACGATATCCATTTACGTCTCTGCATACGTGTGATCTGCTTACGGATGTCCCTTCATTTGCTCAGAAACAGAGCATGAAGAAAATGCTGGGGATTCCGTACCATGCCGTGGTACTGAGCATCGGTCAGTTTATTCATCGTAAAGGGTATGATGTATTGCTGCCCATCTGCGGACAACTTGCGCGGGAAACGGGTGTGTATATCATTGGCGGTTTGCCAACACAGGAATACCAACGCATTATAAACGACTATGAACTTTCTAATGTGCATTTTCTTTCCTTTATGAATAAGACCGAATTAAGTCATTGGTTATTTGCGGCTGATGTATTTGTATTGCCAACAAGAGAAGACATGTGGGGACTTGTAATTAATGAAGCGATGGCAAACGCACTGCCGGTGATTACCACAGATCATTGCAATGCCGGTCTCGAGCTTGTGAAAAATGGCAAGAATGGATACCTTGTACCAATTGAAAATGGCATGATGTTGCTCGCACGCATCAAAGAAGTCTTGGCCTCTGATAGCTTGCGCACACAATTTTCGACAAAGAGCTTGGAGATGATTGCAAAATATACCATTGAACAGATGGTACAGGTTCACCAGGAGGCTTTCGATGCAGAACGTACCTGATGAGCTGGTCGCCTTTTTTAAGGAACATCCAAAAGCGGCGCTGGGATTATCCGGAGGTGTGGACTCAGCGTATTTGCTATATGCGGGCATTCAATGTGGCGCCGACATGCGAGCATATTTCGTGAGGAGCGTATTTCAGCCGGAATTTGAGCAGGAAGATGCGCAGCGTATTGCTGAAGATTGTGGCGTTTCGCTTGCTGTACTATCAAACGTTGATGTATTGACTAATAAAATGGTTGCTCAGAATTCTACGGAGCGGTGTTATCATTGCAAACAAATGATTTTCGGCAGCATTGCAGCACAAGCAAATGCGGATGGATACCACGTTCTGCTGGATGGCACCAATGCCAGCGATGATTTTGATGACAGACCGGGTATGCGTGCGTTAACCGAGCTTTCCGTATACTCGCCGCTGCGCATTTGCGGCATCACCAAGCAGATGGTGCGCGGATTTGCACGTTCGGCTGGACTGATGGTTGCCGATAAGCCAGCTTACGCATGCCTCGCAACCAGAATCCCAACTGGCATGGCAATCACGTTGGCGTTACTCAATCGCGTGGAAACTGCTGAGACGCAATTGTTTCATATGGGGTATACCGATTTTCGTGTGCGCGTGCGTGGCAATGATGCCCTTTTGCAATTTTCGGCAGAACAGTTACAACGAGCAATTAAAGGACGACTGACCTTGGAACGTGCGCTATCACAATCCTTTACTGCGATTGAGATTGATCATAAACCTAGAAAAGGAAACTAACTGAAATGGAACGACAGGAATTGTTGCAATTGCTTTCGGATGTACAGTCCGGCGTTTTGTCAACGGAGGAGGCATTGCTCCGCTTTCGAGAAGCGCCCTATACGGATTTGGGATATGCAACGATTGACCATCATCGCGGCATTCGAAAAGGCGTTGGAGAGGTCGTCTATGGCGCTGGTAAAACATCAGAACAAATTTGCGGAATTGTGCAACTTATGCTAGAGAGCCAAAGAAAAGACATTTTGATTACGCGCATGTCACAGGAAGCGGCGGAATGTCTTGCTCGCCAAACAAAAATTGAATACGATCCGCTTTCACGCATCTGCGTGGTTAACCGTACCACAGGAAAAGTCGGAATCGGTTCGATTGTGATTGCAAGCGGCGGCACAAGCGATATGCCGGTATGTGAAGAAGCAGCGCTTACCGCAGAGTTGCTGGGCAACAATGTGATCCGTTTATATGATGTTGGAGTGGCAGGGTTGCATCGCTTGCTTGGACACTTGAATTTGCTTATGAGGGCTCGTGTGGTAATTGCTATCGCAGGCATGGAGGGAGCACTGGCCAGCGTTATTGGGGGTCTTGTTGACTGCCCGGTGATTGCCGTTCCCACCAGCGTTGGTTACGGGGCGAGCTTCGACGGCCTTGCGGCGCTTCTGGCTATGCTTAATTCCTGTGCAAGCGGAGTTGGCGTAGTGAATATTGACAACGGTTTTGGCGCGGCATATTTGGCCAGCCAGATCAACCATATGGGAGAGAAAAGCATTTGAAACAGCTTTATTTGGAATGTAACATGGGTGCAGCGGGGGATATGCTGCTGGCTGCGCTTAGCGAATTGACTGGTAGCCCTGACGAAGTGATTTCACAACTCAATGCGCTCAGTCTACCGGGTGTAATCGTTGCGCGACAGTCAGTGATTTCCTGCGGGATACGTGGAACCCAGATCCGCGTATTCATTGATGGACATGAAGAAGGGGGGGTGGCGCATGGTTCTCATACACATGGACAATCGTTTTCCGAGATCGATGCGTTGCTCGATGGCCTAGTGGTTTCCGCACAGGTCAAAACCGATGCCAAACAGATTTACCGATTGATTGCGGATGCAGAATCTAAGGCACACGGAAGACCTGTGGCACAGGTGCATTTTCATGAAGTTGGCATGATGGATGCCATTGTGGACATCGTTGGTTGTTGCCTTGCTTTGGAACAAATTGCTCCTGATTGCATTACTTGCTCCCGCATTTCTGTTGGTGGTGGAACTGTGCAGACGGCTCACGGCTTGCTATCAGTTCCTGCGCCCGCAACCACTGCGCTCTTGAGCGGCCTACCCATTATTGGAGGACCTGTCGAAGCAGAGCTTACCACGCCAACTGGTGCAGCCATTCTACGCTATTTTGTACAAAAATTCGGATTCATGCCGGCCATGCAAATTGTAAACACATCCTATGGTATGGGGACTAAGCAATTTGACCGTCCCAATTGTGTGCGCGCATTCATTGGAAAGCAGGAAATAAATCATCTTGAAACGGCTCAAAATCAGATCGTTGAACTTTGCTGCAACTTAGATGATATGACGGGAGAAGCAATTGCTTTTGCGATGGAAACCATATTGTCTGCGGGCGCTCTGGATGTGTTCTGTACGCCAATTTTTATGAAAAAAGGTCGTCCTGCACAAATGCTCACGGTGCTGTGTCGAATAATAGACACGGATGCTATGGCACAGGTTCTTTTTTTACATACAACCACGCTCGGCGTACGCAAAATGGTTTGCAACCGTTATGTACTCAACCGGAGCGAACAAATTGTAGAAACAAAATATGGTTCAATTCGAATTAAAACGGCCATTGGAAAAGATATTCAAAAAAACAAACCTGAATATGAGGATGTTGCACATGCAGCAAGGGAACATGACGTTCCGTTAGCTACTGTATTATCAGAACTGACATATTAGGACATGTTTCTAAATGAAGAAATTATAGCTTTCGGTAATGCTTTTTCCCATTCAAGCGAACCATGCACAGGGTTGCTGGAGATAAATCTTGGATTTTTTGCATTGAACGAAAAGATATCGAAATGCTTTTTGAGGAGTTTAGGAACGCTCCCCCAAAGCTATTGGAACCAGATACCAGGAATCATTCTTGCAGAAGATGAATCTCTGCTGAATAACCGGTCAGTTCGTTTGGGGTTTCCAAAATAAACGGCAAATTACACAAGGCAGGATGGCGGACAATGCGTCGACATGCGTCCAATCCGATTTCACCTTCTCCAATGCGTGCATGGCGGTCACGATGACTCCCTAGTGGCTGCATACTATCGTTTAGATGCAGCGCTTTCAAAAAACGTAGACCGATGGTTTTATCAAAATGCGTCAAGACACCGTCCAGATCGTTTTTCACGTCATAACCTGCAGCAAATACATGGCAGGTATCCATACATACACCGATTTTATTGGATTGTGTTACACGGCTGATGATCTCTGCAATTTGTTCGAATGTACTGCCGATTTCACTGCCTTGGCCAGCCATGGTTTCAATAAGTAAGGTTGTGGATTGTTGATCGATAAACGATTCGTTAAGTAAATTAATTGTCTGCAAAATGCCCATTTCAATTCCTTGTCCCACATGACAACCGGGATGGAAATTATAAAATTGCCCAGGCAGCTGTTCCATCCGCAAAAGATCATCCCGCATACATATGCGTGCGAATTCACGCTTTATTGGATCTGATGAGCAGGCATTTAACGTATAGGGCGCATGCGCAACCAATAGTCCGAATGCATGGTCTGTTATGAGTGACATCAATGCTTGTGCATCGTCCGGATCAATTTCTTTAGCACTGCCGCCACGTGGATTTCGAGTGAAAAAAGCAAATGTATTTGCACCGATATGCAGTGCATCCGCGCCCATGGCTGAAAAACCGCGTGCGTTGGAAAGATGACATCCGATGAACATAGCATTAAATTCTCCCTCTGATCAATTGCTATAGTATATCATATTTGATATGATATTCGTATGAAAGATACGGTTTTGATTACGGGTGCATCCCGTGGCATCGGAGCGGCAATTGCATACGCATTTGCACAGCAGGGACATCGCGTTATTTTGCATGGAAACGCGCATATGGAGGACGCACGCCAGCTCTGTGCTGCATTGTCAGCGCAACACCTGTCCGTGATGAACGTTCAGGCGGAGTTAACAGATCCAGCTCAAGTACAAAGTATGATAGATCGTGTTCATATTCATTTTGGAAAGATTAATGTGCTTGTGAACAATGCCGGCGTTGCACTTCCGCAGCAATTGTTAACCGATTGTACCGATACGGACTGGGATCGAATCTTCAATGTTAACGCAAAAGGAATGTTTCTTGTAACAAAAACAGTATTGCCGGATATGATTGCTAAGCAACACGGTAGCATCATCAACATCTCATCAATGTGGGGTGTAACAGGCGGATCATGCGAGGTTCCCTATTCTTCCAGCAAGGCGGCGGTCATTGGCTTTACGAAAGCATTAGCGAAGGAGATGGCTCCCTCTGGGGTGCGCGTCAACTGCATTGCACCGGGATTTGTGATGACAAATATGAACGCTGACCTAACAGCAGAAGCGATACGAGAAATTGTGGCGGATACCCCACTCCTGCGCGCCGGCATGCCGGAGGATATCGCGTCAGCCGCATTGTTTTTTGCCTCCGAGGCTTCATCTTTTATTACAGGAGAAGTGCTGCATGTGGACGGCGGTCGGTGCATCTGAAAATCCATGATCTATTAACAAGCTGAACCATTGCAACAATTTGATTGTATGTACACATCATGCGACATAACTTGTGCCGAGATTAGCGCCGGTTTTAGAATGTATTTACAATCAAACTTATAGATGTCAACAATCGTGCTCGACGCTATCCTTATTACGTTACGCCACTCCGCCGCATCGGATATTGCACCTGTTTGTGTTTTATGCTACGATAGAGCAAATATTGAATGAGGTAAAATGAATGTTTCGTCTTGGCATTCTTGGCGTTGGAAACATGGGGGAAGCGATTCTGCGCGGCACTTTAAAAGGTCATGCGGCTGATGCAAAATCCATTACTATTTTTGATCCTAATGTACAGAAAACAGTAGCCTTACAGCAGGAGCTCAACATTTGTGTTGCAGAAAGCATCCCGCAGTTGTTGGAAAATAGCGATGTCCTTTTATTGGCAGTCAAGCCGAATATCTGTGCATCCGTTTTTTTAGAGTATCAATCATATTTTTCTGAAAAAGCAATTCTATCTATCATCGCAGGATGGAGCAGAAATCGCTTAGCTATGCATTTGCCAACCAATACGCGTATTATGCATATCATGCCCAATACGCCTGCAATGGTAGGAGAGGGGATGATCGTATTTGAGCAGGGAGATACCCTTATGGATGATGAACGTGCATATGCAAAAACCCTGTTTTCTGCGATTGGTAAAATCATCACGGTCGATGCAAAACTGATGAATGCGGTAACTGGCGTTAGTGGTAGCGGACCTGCTTATGTATACATATTAATTGAAGCGATGGGGGATGCAGGCGTACGCGCAGGACTTGCACGTTCGATTGCCTATGAACTTGCTGCGCAAACGGTATTGGGTTCCGCCAAAATGGTTTTGGAAACCGGCATTCATCCAGGTGAACTAAAGGATCGCGTTTGTTCGCCCGGAGGCACAACAATCGATGCGGTTGCTGCATTAGAAAAATTCGGTTTTCGAAACGCAGTTTTGGAAGCGATCTCGATATGCTGTGATAAATCAGAGCATATGAGCAAATAATATATGATGAAATCCATAGAAATCTACACGGATGGTGCCTGCTCTGGGAATCCTGGGCCGGGGGGCTGGGGAGCGATTTTAATCTACGGTGATCATCGAAAAGAGCTCTCGGGCAGCGATCCGGATACTACGAATAATCGGATGGAAATGATGGCCGCTATTCAAGCAATAAAATCCGTCAAGGAATCTTGCAAGATCGCGTTGCACACGGATAGTGCTTACCTATGTAGAGCCTTTACGGAACACTGGATTAACGGATGGCTTAAAAACAACTGGAAAACGGCCTCTAAAAAGCCTGTTGAAAATCAAGATCTTTGGCAAGCCTTGTTAGATTGCACAAAATCTCATGAAATTTGTTGGATCAAGGTTAAAGGTCATGCGAACAATGAGTTGAACAACCGCTGTGATGAGCTGGCTAGAGCCGCTATCAATCAGGCTGGAAATATCGCAATCAGATAATTTATTCGCTGTTTCTGCACAACTATTCGTTAAACTTGTCTTTAACGAATAGTTGTGTCATAATAAGTAACTGATGATAGAAGGCCTTTTTATCCCTCATTCTACTAACGACAAACCGGAGTACTGGATGATGCAACAAAAAAACACTTTCCAAACGGGAACACAAATTAAATACGTCTTGAAAATTCGTGCCATATTACGGGAACTTCCAATGTTTTGTAGCGCTTTTTTTCGTAGCATAGAAAACAATACTTCCGTATTAACGCGGTATGCCTATGCGATTGATTTGCGAGGATTCTTTTATTACCTTATTTCTGAACCGGAGCTGTTTCTTGGCCGAGACCTACTCTCCCTCACTGCAATCGATCTGGAAAAAATCCAAGCTTGTCACATTGAAATGTATCTGGATCAAATGACGCTGTATTATAAGGATGAACGTGAGTTTACGAATAAGCAACAGGCCAAAGCTCGAAAGCTCTGCACACTACGCTCTTTTTTTAAGTTTTGTTTTAAACAAGAATTGCTCTCGTCCAACGTTGCTTCCCTTGTAGATCTTCCGAAACTACATGAAAAGGCGATTGTTCGATTGGAACCGAACGAAGTGGCCAATCTCTTGGATACCGCGGAACGGGGCGATGGATTATCCTTGCGCCAAAAGCAATATCACAATGTGACAAAACTACGTGATCTTGCTATTTTAACCTTATTTTTGGGAACAGGCATCCGTATCAGTGAATTGGTTGGCATCGATCTTATAGATGTTGATTTTGAAAATGATGCCTTTTCCGTTACGCGCAAAGGCGGTTCACAAGATATCCTAACCTTTGGAAATGAAGTACATGATGCGATGAAGGAATACTATGATTGGAGGGCTTTGCAAATTACGGTTTCCGGACACGAGCAAGCTTTTTTTCTATCCATGCAAATGAAGCGTATTTCAGTACGTGCAGTAGAAATTCTGGTCAAAAAATATGCGACGTTGGCTACCCCACTTAAGAAGATTACTCCTCATAAGCTGCGCAGCACCTATGGTACAATGCTGTATCATGAGACGCAGGACATCTATCTGGTTGCAGATGTTCTTGGTCATAAAGACGTCAACACAACCCGTAAGCATTATGCTGCGTCTTCAGAAGAAAACAAACGAATTGCAGCAAAAAAGATCAAACTTAGAGATGACTGAATGCCACTTATTCAGATTTCCTGCGACGTTCACCCGACAGCCCATACAGCGTATGCGCATCGATATAGTGAGCTTTTTCGATTACCATTGGTTCATCTGGAATGAAATCATCTTCCGTATACACACCGGAAATCGGAATGTCAATGTACGGTTGCGCGACCATCTCATCGAGACAGCGAAAGCAATTGTCACATATTTTTTGAGGATCAAGCTCACAACGGTCATCGCAATGACCGCAGTTATCACAAATCTTCTCTTCTAAAATACATCTCTTCATAATCCTTGCTCATTAGTATACACGCTAAAATTAAAAAATCAAGATATTTCGAACAAATGTTTGCAATAAACAAACGTTCGTGTTATACTATGCATGCGAAAAACAGACATCTATTTGGAGGAAATTCATGAAAAAGCTGACGAATCCACAGCAACAGATCTACAATTTCATTCTGACATACATAGAAGACCATGCTTTTCCACCATCGGTACGCGAAATTTGTGAAGCTGTTGGGCTGAAATCGACAGCAACCGTTCATGTACATCTTAAAAATCTGGAACAGAAAGGCATGATCCTACGAAACCCTAACAAACAACGTTCCATTCAAATTATATCTGGTGTGTCATGCGATTCGTTTTCAACGCCCGATGTCATTTCATTGATTGGACATGTTGCGGCAGGCCAACCGATTCTTGCGACTGAAAATATCGAGGATTCATTTCCGATTCCATCCCTGCTGCTCCATGGCAAAACATCCGATGAGGTTTATATGCTACGAGTGGAAGGCGAAAGCATGCTAGATGCTGGGATTTATAACGGTGATATCCTCGTTGTCAATCATGATTGCACCTGTGATGACGGGGATATCGTTGTCGCACGCGTCCATGGCGAAAGTGCAACTGTTAAGAGGCTTTATCGTGAGCCTAATCGAATTCGACTGCAGCCTGAGAATCCGATGTTCGAGCCGATCTATGTTTCTTATGAGGAAGTCGAACTGGCAGGAAAAGTCATCGGGCTCATGCGCACCATGTGATCGGTTATTTTAGTTTCCTTGTTTCATCAGCGTGTCGCAAGCCATCATTGCCGCAATGCGCGCATGTGCATAGGTGAGCGCTCCCTGCACATAGGCGATATATGGTGGTTTGACAGGACCATCGGCAGACAGTTCGGTTGTTGCACCCTGTACAAAAGCACCTGCCGCCATAATGACCTGGTCTGCGTAGCCGGGCATATCCCAAGGCTCCGGATCGACAAAACTATCAACCGGAGCTGCTTTTTGGATGCACTTGCAGAATGCAACCAGCGTCTCAGCACGATCGAACTGAACCGATTGAATGATATCTGAACGCATAGCATCGCTTGCAGGCAACGTTTTCAATCCCATCTGTTCAAACACCCGCGCAAATAGCATGGCGCCTTTCATGCACTGTGCTGTAACATGCGGAGCTAGAAATAAGCCTTGATAAAAAAGCCTGTAATCACCTGCATAGGAACCAACCTCTGCCCCCATACCTGGCACAGTTAACCGCTGTGCAATTCGTTCCACACAGTCTCGTCTTCCGGCAACATATCCGCCGGTTGGCGCGAGTCCACCACCTGGATTTTTAATCAGGGAACCGGCCATAATATCGGCGCCGTGCATAGTTGGCTCTGTACTTTCTGAAAATTCACCATAACAGTTGTCAACCACAAAAACCGTATCCTTAGGAACAAGCGCACGAATCTCTGTGAATGCTTCGTCCAACGACCGCATGGTAACGGCTTCCCGCCAGTCGTAGCCACGGGATCTCTGCGCGTAGACTATTTTCAACTGCGGTGTTATCTCTGCTTTCACGGCATCTAGATTGATTACCCCGTCGATCGTGAGTGGAATGTAGTGAAAAGCAACGCCTAGTCGTTTCAAGGAATTCGGCGCGTCACCGCGAATGCCGATTGCCTCTTCCAGCGTATCATATGGTTTGCCGGTTACGGACAAGATCACATCCCCCGGTTCAACCAATCCAGCCAATGCGGTAAATAATGCATGTGTCCCATTTACAAATTGAGGACGAACCAACGCAGCTTCTGCCTGTATCGCCAGTGCAAATACACGATCCAGCGTATCTCGTCCAATGTCATCATATCCATACCCATTTGTTGGTGCAAAGTGCCGTGCGCTAACCCGCTCTTCCCAAAACGCTTCCAATACGCGCTGTTGCGTAATCATCTCAATTGCATCTGCTCTGCGAAATGGCTGGACAAGATCGCGTTCAGCCGTCCAGACCATCTCTCTGGCCAGATCACTTATATTCATCATTCTTGCAGCATCTCCTTTGCCGTCTGCTCTATTTCAGACAGCTTATCATTGTTAAAGGCTGTAACGTCAATCCACTGAATTCGTTCATCACGCCGAAACCAAGTCATCTGTCGCTTGGCAAAACGACTTGTATCCTGTTTGATTTGCGCCACAGCCATCTCCAAGGTACAATCCCCGTCAAGGTAGGAAAACAATTGCTTATATCCAATGGACTGCATTGCAGGAAGTGTACGCGGATAGCCAACGTTCCATAAGCGCTCAACTTCATCAAGTAATCCTTGCCGCATCATTTCATCCACACGTTGATGGATACGGCAAACCAAAGCAGCCCGTTCTATTTTTAGTCCAAGTATTGCTGAAGGATACAGCGCTGTAGCAGTGGATGTACCGTTAAAATCATTACCGTAAGCTGATAAAGGCTTTCCACTGCATGCATAAACTTCTAGTGCGCGCACGATTCTTTTTTTATCGTTAAGATGTAATCGCTGTGCAGTTGGCGGATCGCATTTGGCAAGCTGCTCGACCGCGTCTTCCGGTGAAGCCTCATAAACGCTATTCCAATAGGCACGCATAACTGGATCACTTGGAATTGCAAATTCCAATGGGCTGGTCAGTGCCTGTACATACAGGCCACTGCCGCCAACAACAATTGGGCGCTTTCCCCGCGAAATCACTCCTTCAATTGCCTGCGCCGCCATGCTGCGATATTGGACAACGGAAAACGAAGGGGTATCGATTGGTACGCAGTCAATCATATGGTGCGGAATGCCCATGCGCTCTCGCTCCGTTGGCTTGGCTGAGCCAATATCCATGCCGGTATATACTTGTACCGAATCGGCAGAAATGATTTCACCATCCATGGCTTTTGCCAGCAGAATGGAAACCTCTGTTTTATGGCAAGCTGTTGGCCCAACAATACAAAGGAGTGTGCTTTTACTCATTATCTTATAGTACCCGTTTAAACCACTTCTCAATTTCAATCTTTGGTATGCGTACGGCAACCGGGCGACCGTGCGGACACGTCAGCAAGGCTTCGTTGTCCGCAAGTTCGTGTAGAAGCACTTCTATTTCAGAGCGGGAAATCGGCTCCCCTGCCTTTACGGCATGCTTGCAGGCAGACTGTGTTAAGGAGACACGAACCGGTGAGCTGTCGTGTAATACATCCAACAAAAACTCGCTCTTGAGTGGTATACCATTGAGTTGTGGCACGGAGGCTAGCACCACTGTGCGTTCTCCTTTTTCGGAGAATAGATAGCCGAATTCTACAAGCTCGCCTTTTTTTTGCAGAAATAGCTCGTAATCAGACGGTAGCAATTGAATTTCTTCAGGTATTAACAATGCCTGAGAAATCACCGCATCGCGTTTTGTTGTGATAGCGTCATATAGCAGTCTCTCATGTGCTGCATGTTGATCGATGCAATAGACAACCTCTCCCTGTTGTACAAACCAGTACGTATTGAATGCAGCACCAATTACAAAAAACGGTTGTGCAAAAGGTACGGACGCATATCGAAATAGATCAGTTTGTTCCGATCGTTTTTGCTGGGTAGTAACGACATTATAACGCGGCACCTCTAGCATTTCTGCTGCTGCTTTGAACGCTGAAGCATTTGCAATTATTTGTTTTGAATCGATACATGGTGCCGCTGACAAATCCTCGCGCACGGAATAGGTGCTCATTGAAATGGGCTTGCGCAGTTCAACACGTGAACAATTATTCATTTGTTCTCCTGCGTCCACATGCACGGCTTCACTGGCTGGCATCTTCGGAACATAACTGCGGATGAGTGCTTTGGAACACGCTGCGCATATTGAACGGATAATACGTTCCTCGTCGACAAAGCGAACTTCTAGCTTCGCTGGGTGAACATTTACGTCAACTTCCGCCAATGCAATCCGCATGGAAAGCGTGGCAAATGGATAACGTCCAATGAGCAACCGCGTGTCAAATGCGCGCGACAGTGCAGTGGAGAGTGCATTGCTGCGGATGATGCGATTATTGAGAAAAAAAGTCTGTCCAGATCGGTTAACCCTGCTGATCTCCGGTGTACCCACATATCCAGATATCTTCAGATATCCATCATCAAAGTCGATCTCGCATAGGTGTGGTGCAATATTCGTACCATAGATAGCGATCAACGCATTCTTTAAATCACCATCGCCGGTGGTCTGGTAGATGGTTTTTCCGTTTGCTAGGTAATGGAATGCAATCTCAGGTAGTGAGAGAATCAGTCTAGCGACATAATCACCAATGGCTCCATTTTCACTGCGTGCGCTTTTCAAAAATTTTAGTCGGGCAGGAACATTAAAAAACAAATCCCGTACTTCAATTGTGGTTCCTTCCGGGCTTCCGGTGCGGCGATGTTCTTTGAGTACGCCACCTTCATAGACAACTGCTGTACCAAGTTCGTCACTCGCCGTGCGTGTTGTAAGATAAACGCGTGCAACAGCTCCAACAGATGCAAGCGCTTCCCCTCGAAACCCTAATGTTGCAATATGCATCAAGTCCTCGGCTGATGATATCTTGCTTGTCGCATGCCGAAGAAAGGCTGTTTCACAGTCTTCATCCGCAATCCCGCTACCATTGTCCACAATGCGGATGCGATCGATGCCGCCATTCTCAATCTCAATGGTCACGGCGCTGGCATGCGCATCCACAGCGTTTTCTACCAGTTCCTTCACAACTGAGCAAGGACGTTCTACAACCTCGCCAGCAGCGATTTGATTAGCGATATGTGCATTTAACACATGAATTCTCGGCATGAAACCCCCTCGATTATTTAAGCATCGCGTGCAGCGAATACAATTGATTCAACGCATCTAACGGTGTCATGTGTTCAATATCCATTTCACGAATGATTCGAATAGCGCTGTCTTCACTACTACCATCGAACAATGAAGCTTGTACAATGGCTTCCGTAGCCGTCTTAACAGGTGCAGTTGCAATGTCTGCGTTTTCAAGCTGCATGAGAATTTCCTTTGCACGCTTCAATACATTTTCCGGAAGTCCAGCAAGGCGCGCAACCTGAATGCCAAAGCTTTTATCCCCGCCACCGCGCACAATGCGACGCAAAAATACGATGTCCTCCCCTATTTCCTTGACGGTGCTTCGATAGTTTTTGACGCCGGACAATCTGCCCTCCAGCTCCGTCAGTTCATGATAATGCGTAGCAAACAATGCCTTCGCTCCGCATTTGCTTTCATCAGCGATATACTCAAGCACCGACCATGCAATGCTTAGCCCATCAAAGGTACTTGTCCCACGTCCGATCTCGTCAAGAATCAGCAAGCTTTCACGTGTCGCGTTGTGCAGGATATTTGCAACTTCACTCATCTCCACCATAAATGTGCTTTGCCCTCCGGAGAGATCATCGCTTGCGCCAATCCTCGTAAAAATACGATCTGAAATTGCAATATCAGCGCTGGTTGCTGGAACAAACATGCCAATATGTGCCATAAGCGTGATAAGCGCAGTCTGCCGCATATAGGTGCTTTTACCGGCCATGTTAGGGCCTGTGATAATTAGTAGGCGGTTTTCTTCGCGGTCTAGCAACACATCATTTGGTACAAAGGGTTCGCGAATGGATTGCTCAATGACCGGATGCCGCCCATTTTCAATACGAATACGTCCTTCTACATTCAATGATGGACGGATATATCGGTTCTGTGCCGAGGTCTCTGCAAACGACTGATAGCAATCCAGTTCGGCAAGCAGTGCTGCATTTGTCTGTAAACGATCTGTACAAGCCAACAGAACCTGCCGAATTTGGCAAAACAGTTCATATTCAAGCGCAACCAAGCGATCCTTTGCACCCAGAATTTTCTGCTCCATTTCCTTTAATTCTGGTGTAATATACCGTTCCGCATTGGCTAAGGTCTGTTTCCGTTCATAATGATAAGGAACAAGCGGCAGGTAAGACCGCGTTACTTCAATATAATAACCAAAGACTTTGTTAAACCCGATCTTCAAACTTTTAATTTTTGTGGAATCCCGTTCCTGTGTTTCAAAATTCTCCAGCCATTCTCTGGAGCCATCTGCAATTTTCCGAAGCTCGTCCACCTCACTGTGATATCCTGTACGTATAAAACCGCCGTCCTTAAGACCAACGGGCGGTTCTTCAGCAATGGCAGATTCCAACAGTGTGAAAATATCCGTCATGGAATCAAGATCAGTTCCGATTTGCAGAAGCATTTTAGCGCTGCAATCCGACAAAATATTCTGAATATATGGAATTTTTTCAAGTGTTTGCATGAGCGCAAGGCAGTCACGCGCGTTTACAGTTGCATATACGATCTTGCTGCAAAGGCGTTCAATATCATAGATGCCTTTCAGTTGCTCCTGAATTTGTTTTCTCTTTAATAGATCCGAAAACAGTTCTTCAACCGCATTGAGACGCGCTTGAATTGCATCCATCGATTGAAGAGGACGATCAATCCAATCGCGTACCATGCGGCTTCCCATACTAGATTTTGTCAAATCCAAAAGATGCAGCAGTGTGTTTTTTTTACTGCCTCCGAACCGTAGTGGCTGCGTCAACTCCAGATTCCTCCGTGTGGATGCATCCATCAGCATATAGGAGGACCGATTGATTACCTGAATACTATGGATATGGGATAATGCATTCTTTTGTGTTTCCTCCAGGTATTGCATCAGCGCACCGCCAGCTGAAACTGCATATGGCAAATCGTCGCAACCATATCCAACGAGTGTATTCACTCGAAAATGACTCATCAGACGTTCCTTGGCAGAATTCGCAGAAAAGGCTTGGCCATTGTACTGCGTCAAATAGTAAGAACTAGAAAGACGCTTTTGCAAGTATTGCTGTGTAAAAACAGAAGGGCTCGCGATGATTTCACGAGGTTGGATACGCGTGAGTTCATCAACGAGCTGTTGCTGAACATTATTACCAGATAATTGCAGCAATAGAAAAGCGCCCGTGGAAACATCCGCGTACGCCAATCCTACGGTGCTTTCATCCAGAAGAATTGATGCAATGTAACTGTTCTCCCCATCTTCCAGCATACGGTCTTCAATGACGGTACCCGGCGTAATAATACGAATCACATCGCGTTCCACAATTCCTTTTGCCAACGCTGGATCTTCCATCTGTTCACAAATGGCAACCTTGTAACCTTTTTCAATCAATCGAACGATATAGGCATCCACCGCATGATACGGTACACCGCACATTGGCGCGCGTTCTTCCATGCCGCAGTCACGCCCGGTAAGTACTAGATCTAGTTCCTTGCTGGCGGTTTTCGCATCGTCGAAAAACATTTCATAGAAATCGCCAAGCCGAAAAAACAGCAAACAATCGTTGTGCTTTTCTTTGAGTTCTATATATTGGCGCATCATGGGCGTCATCGAAGCAGCCATCGTTATCTCCTGTATCGTTCTTAGTGCTGACAGCCGCCGCAGCTTCCACAGTTACCGCCGCATTCGCTTTTTTCAATGCCAATACAGGCATTAATTTCCTCGTCTACAGCAGATATCAGTGTCGAAAAAGCGTTTTCCGATTCCGCTAGCTCTGTATAGAGTGGGTTTTCCGTCAGTTGTCCTTGCAAACGGTCAATATCATTAATTAATTCAAGTGCAACGGTTCCGTCACGATCCTCTTCATTGAGTACTGAGATTAGATGCGTACGCTTTTCTTGCAGTTCTTTCAACAATGCATCCAACGCTTCATTTTGCGCGATCGCGGCCTGTGCTTGTTTCATACGAATAAACTCAGATGAATTCGCCAGTGCGATGCCAAGTTCTCTAGCTTGTTCTAACAATTTTTTGCCTCCATTTTTCCAATCAGTGAGTTCATCTTGCAATCTGTTACCCGCACGGGGACATAGCTGTCAATCATATCCGGGTTTCCCGGGAAATAAATCATTTTGAAATTCATATATTTTCCATAGCAAAGCGGATCTCTACGCGTATCGCATCCTTCCACGTGGACTTCACCGACGTGGTTAATATATTTTTTATTACTTAACAGCGATAACTGTTTTTGCCGGGCATTGAGTCTCTTGAGGCGCTCCCTTTTTTCATCTTCAGAAACTTGATCCAGCATTGCTGCCGCTGCCGTACCCGTCCGCGGTGAATATTTAAACGTAAAGGTGGATGAAAAACCAACTTTGTCAACGAGATCCAATGTCTGTTGAAAATCCTCCTCCGTTTCGCCAGGAAACCCAACAATGATATCCGTGGTCAATTCGATATCATTCATAGTAGAACGCAGTTCTTTGACGATAGAAAGATATCGTTCTCTCGTATAGCGGCGGTTCATGGCCATGAGAATCCTGTCACTGCCCGATTGTAGCGGAAGATGCACATGATGACAAACGTTAGGCAATTCTGCGATGGTATGGATCAATCGGTTAGACAGATCTTTCGGATGCGAAGTCATAAAGCGAATTCTCTTCAATCCATCTACTGCTGACACTTGACGAAGCAATGTTGAAAAATCCGTATCATCCAGATCATTTCCATAGGAATTGACATTCTGACCAAGCAGTGTAATTTCACTGTAGTGATCTTTTTCAACAAGCGAACGCACTTCAGTCAATATCGATTCCAGTTCTCTGGAACGTTCAGGTCCACGCACATAGGGTACGATGCAATATGTACAGAAATTATTGCATCCATAGTTAATATTTACAAACGCATTGACAATGCCAGTGCGCTCCGCAGGAAGCTGATCTTCTATTTGCACAGCAGTCGGGTCAACTGCCAGAACGCGGTTGCCAATGCGTGCTTCGCTCAAATAGGAAGGAAGATGGCTTAACATATTGGTGCCAAAAACCAAATTCACATATGGAAAACGTTTAAAAAGACGTTGAGCAACATCCTTCTGCTGCATCATGCAGCCACAAACCGCGATGATTAGTTTGGGGTTTGTTTCCTTCATCTCGCGTAGCGCACCAATGTTACCGAAAACACGTTTTTCGGCATGATCGCGTACACAGCAGGTATTGTACAATATGAAATTCGCCTCATCTTTGGCACATGCGTGATCATATCCTTGCGTCATCAGTACGCCGGCGATTGTCTCACTGTCCCGTACATTCATCTGGCAACCAAAGGTCTCTATATAGTATCCCATTCCATTTTTGTTCATTCGCACATTTACTCCATAATTTCTCAAATACATTATAACATAGTTCACTCATCGAAATGAACAAAAAACAAAAATAGCGTGTTGACATTTTTCACAGAGTGTTGTATATTATCAAAGTCGCGAACGCGGTGCGTGGTAATTTCGGGGTGTAGCGCAGTCCGGTAGCGCACGTGCTTTGGGAGCATGGGGCCGGGGGTTCAAATCCCTTCACCCCGACCAAGCGTGGCCCCGTGGTCAAGCGGTTAAGACACCGCCCTTTCACGGCGGTAACAGGAGTTCGAGTCTCCTCGGGGTCACCAAACCTTCTAGGAAACGCGGGCCTTTAGCTCAGTTGGTCAGAGCGGTCGGCTCATAACCGATTGGTCCGGGGTTCGAGTCCCTGAAGGCCCACCAGTTCGTTTTTGCGGCAAGGTATGTATGGCCCGGTAGTACAGTTGGTTAGTACGCCAGCCTGTCACGCTGGAGGTCAGGGGTTCGAGTCCCCTCCGGGTCGCCAACTTGCCTCGGTAGCTCAGTTGGTAGAGCAAGGGACTGAAAATCCCTGTGTCGGTGGTT
>JAVVXB010000003.1:0-114541 GCA_036651815.1 Clostridia bacterium | reverse complement strand
GATCGTACCCACGTTGACGTGCGGTTTCGTTCTTTCAAATTTTGCCTTTGCCATTACAGTGATTCCTCCTTGAATTTTGGTTGTTACCCGCGTGCGGAATTTGTAACGGCAGCGGGCATATTGAATCCGCTATACGGACGATGGAGCGGGTGATGGGAATCGAACCCACATGGCCAGCTTGGGAAGCTGGAGCTCTGCCACTGAGCTACACCCGCATACGATGCCACGATAGCAAGAATTATTCTACCGTTTTTGCCGCTAAAAGTCAACATACTGTATGATGAGCAAAACAGAACCCCGCACACAATATGTACGGGGTCAAGCTTCTCTTGAAACTATTTTTCGAATGAAAACCGGTACGGCAATTTCTTTTCGTCACGAATGGCAATCATCTCTTTTTGCACCGCTTCGCCAATCGGTACGCCTTTGTCCTTTCTCTCCTGCCAGACGAGATACTCCTTCTCGCCAGCGGTGTAGATGCGCTGCTGTCCCGGCGCCTTTTCGGACGCGCGAAGCTCACGCATAATTTCGCCCGTCGTGTGTGCAAAGCTGTCCAGCCCCATAAACGCCTCCGGATCGATGGCAAGGAAAAAGTGGCCGAGGTGATAGGGTTTCTTGTTTCCATTCTCATCCTGATCCGTCAGCATCTTCAAAAAGCTGCCCGCCTGCAGTGCAGAGGAAAGCACCTCGATGACCGTTGCGTATCCATAGCCTTTGTAGCCCGCAAGATCCTCTCCTATGCCACCGAGCGGTGCAAGTGCCGCAGTGCCTTTGGTCAAGTCTTTCAAAATCTCGTTGGAATCGGTCAGTGCGCTGCCATCGTGGCCAATGACCATGCCAGCAGGCGTATCCTTGCCGTTTCTAGCAAAGTATTCTAGCTTCCCTCGCTGGGTGATGGACGTGGCGCAATCGATGACAAACGGAAACGCCTCATCCGTCGGAAAGCCTACGGTCAGCGGGTTTGTTCCCAGCATATTTTCCACGCCAAATGTGGGCGCAATGGATGGACGGGCATTCGTTCCAGTAATGCCAATCAGCCCCTGCTTTGTGGCCATTGTTACCCAATAGCCGGCAATGCCATAGTGACTACTGTTGCGTACGGCCGTCATTCCGAGGCCATATTGCTTTGCTTTATCAATGGCCGTCTGCATTGCCCGGTGGGACGCCACCATGCCCATGCCGTCATGCGCATCCGCAACCTGCGTGGTAGCAGTTTCCCGCAGTACTTCATATTCCGTTACGGGATTGAGAATCCCTTTTTTGATCCGATCAATATAGATGGACTTGAATCGGTTGCAGCCATGACTTTCGATACCGCGGCGGTCACTTTCCATGAGTACGTCGGCACAGATGTGCGCATCGGCACGCGGTACGCCATAGGCGACAAATGTGTCCTCCATAAAACGACCGATCTGATCCCAAGATACATAGGGGCGGGTTTCTTTCGTCTTTTCCATAACAATCTTTCTCCTCTTCATTTCCGTATCGTTGCACTTATTTTACCCGCAAGCCGCATGCCTGCCATTACTCAATTTCTTTTCCGAATAGCCTCGTTGGAAAATCGAATGCTATTTTTGCGCCCAGTCCAACGCACGGGTCACCGCGCGCTGCCAACCCGAAAGCCGTTTGATCCGCTCCTGCTCATCCATGGTGGGCATAAACACCTGTTCGCTCTGCCAGTGCGCCGCAATGTCCTCCTCTTTTCGATAGATCCCAACAGCAAGTCCCGCAAGACAGGCCGCACCCAACGCCGTAGATTCAACGCATCTGGGTCGGTTCACGGGTGTCTTTAGAATATCTGCCTGAAACTGCATCATCACATTGGAAACCGATGCGCCTCCATCCACGCGAATTTCAGAAAGCGGCAGTGCCGCATCCCGAATCATGGTTTCAGCAAGGTCGCTGACCTGATAGGTAATGCCCTCCAGCACCGCGCGCGCAAAATGTGCACGTGTGGTAGCCCGTGTCAACCCTACAAACGCGCCGCGTGCATACATATCCCAATGGGGCGCGCCAAGACCGGTGAACGCAGAAACAAAATAGGCTCCACCCGCATCCGGTACAGATTCCGCCAGCGTATCAATCTCACGGGCGCTGGAAATTAGTCCCATGTCATCCCGTAACCACTTGATGGAGCTACCGGCATTGAAAATGCTGCCCTCCAACGCATAATGCACCTTTCCGCCAACACCCCAGGCAATCGTGGTCAGCAAACGGTTTTTGCTCATGATCGGCCTTTCACCCGTATGCATCATCAAGAAACCGCCCGTGCCATAAGTACACTTAGCCATCCCCACTTCAAAGCATGCCTGGCCAAACAGCGCGGCCTGCTGATCTCCCGCAGCCCCTGCTACGGGAACACCGCCAAGCACCTCAAGCCCGAGTATATGCGCGCGGACAGTTCCGTAGATATGGCTCGACGGCAGCACGCGCGGCAGCATGCAGCGGGGAATGTTCAAACGGTTGAGCAGCGTGGCGTCCCAGTTCAGTGTGTGGATATCAAAGAGCATGGTGCGAGAAGCGTTTGAATAATCGGTCGCATGCTCCCCCGTCATGTTCCAAATAAGCCAGGTATCCACCGTGCCAAAGAGTAGCTCACCATTCTCCGCCCGTTTCTGTCCGTTTTTGATATGGTCGAGGATATACCGGATCTTTGTTGCGGAAAAATACGCATCAATCAAAAGTCCGGTCGTGCGCTGCACATGGTCGTTAAGCCCTTCCTGAATCAATTCCTCACACAGCGGTGCGGTACGGCGGCATTGCCACACAATCGCGTTATAGACGGGTTTTCCGGTGGTCTTATCCCAAACGATCGTGGTTTCCCGCTGGTTGGTGACACCGATGGCAGCCACCTCGCCGGGCTGAACATTGGCAAGCTTCAGCACATCGGCCACGGCCTGCTTCTGTGTCTCCAGAATATCGAACGGGTCGTGTTCGACATAGCCAGCCTGTGGATAAATCTGTCGGAATTCGTACTGGGCGCTGCTCACGATGTGCCCATCCACATCGAATAAAATTGCCCGTGAGCTTGTCGTGCCCTGATCGAGCGCAAGCAGATAACGTTGCATGGCAGTCATCCTTTCTTGTTATCGGTAGATTGGATTGTTCCGTCCTGCGCATACATGGTACACGCGTACTCCGGAATGTTCTCAAATAGATCGTCCTTGTTCACGTCCGCTCCGACTGCGCTATAGGCGAGTCCGTACAGACTGCAATCATAGGTACGGTTGCGTAAATGCGTCAGCCAGACAGGCCGCTGTGATTTGTGGCAGCCAAAAGCTTCAACGGCAATATCCATGGCTGTTTTCCCTTCAAACGCTGACAGGGGTTGATCAAAATTCAATTGAATCGGATGCTCCGGATACAGATGCAGATACAGTTTCTGTACCTGCCACGCACCATATATGCCAGCGCTCTCCGGATATTGGGTCGGGTCCCCCGCGACCTCAACTGCACAAAGCACACTCTCTGCGGTCACCCTATGCGCTCCATGTCCATATTCTCCCAGCAGATCATGGGAAACCACCACAAGCGGCCGAAAACGCCGCAACTGCTCGACCAAATAACCCACCACTGCATCCTTGCCGTCCCACATGCTGCGATACCGCCAAGCCGGACAGTCTTTTTCATCCACAAATGGACCGATCACCGGCGCATGCTCCACGTGCATCAGCCACAAGCCTTCATGCGCCTCCCGGTAACGGACAATGCTATGCATGGTCATGTATACAACCTGCGTCGCATATCCCCGTTGTCCCGCATAGGTGGGAATAAGACCCCCAAACATAACGATTTCATCATCAGGATGAGCGGAAACAATCAACAGATCCGCTTTTTGCAGCGGTCTTTTCCACGGATGCAGATGCTCTGGTACGACGGTGTTTCCGTCGCAGGCTTGCAGAGAATCGAGACGGGAAACCTGATTGGCTGTAATCGTAACCGAGGTACTGCCCGGTGCAATCGGGATGAGACAGGTCATATCCCGTTTTCCATAGCAATCCGTTTGCAACGTTTTGCCAGATGCACCGAAAAATGTGACCGTATAAGTTCCGTTCAGCGTTTTCCAATCAATCAGCACCGTTTCCAACACCTGTTCCGTTCCCCAGCGAAGCGTCACGCTGTTCCCGGCGGTCAGCAGCAGATAGGTATTTGGATTGCCATCCGTCAGAACATGGACGTCATCTCGTTCATTGGTACTTGTCAGCGTACATGCCCACGTGAGATTGGGTGTCGGAGATGGATGCGGTGTAGAAGTCGGGGCTGCAGCACGGGCTTTTCCCGGCAATAGAAACAGACTGATGGACACCAAGCAGACCATACGCAGCCGTTTTTCTCTTACGTGCATATTTTCCTCCATACGTGTATTTATTATCCCACAATCCCGTTGATGTTTCAAGCAAGGAAACGGGTCTGGCAATGCACGAAAAATGGAAACATATCACAAAAACAATCTTGCAAACTTGAATTGTCTGTGTTACAGTATAATCGTTTCAGGGCGGGGTGTAAGTCCCCACCGGCGGTAATGCAGCGCTTAAAAGTGCGCCGACAAGTCCGCGAGTTTCGCAATCCGTTGCGTGACAGAACCGGTGAGATTCCGGTGCCGACGGTATAGTCCGGAAGAAAGAAACCACGCATTACCATTTTGATGCGTTCGCCCTGCATTTGAAAATGCAGGGATTTTTTTATTTTGATGGGAGGATTAATTATGCGAAAACAAGGGTTAGACCGGATGGTGAAGCTTGGGTTACTGGCGGCAATGTCCATTATTCTGGCAGTGTTGGTTCATTTCCCAATATTCCCGGCGGCTCCGTTTTTGGAATATGACATGGCCGATGTACCAATCTTAATCGGCACGTTTCTGTACGGTCCTTGGTGGGGGCTGCTGCTCACATCCGTGGTTTGCATTTTGCAGGGAGTGACGGTCAGCGCCGGAAGCAATATCATCGGCATTCTGATGCACCTGTTGGCAACGGGCGGCTTTGTGATCGTTGCGGGATTGATCTATCAACGCCAAAGTTTTCACACCTTCAAAGGCGCGTTGCTGGCACTTACGTGCGGCGCACTGACAATGGTTGCGTTGATGGTTCCGCTCAATCTGGTTTTCACCGGCTTATTTATTGGACGCCCCATGGACATCATCTGGTCGATGATGCTGCCAGTGATTGTTCCATTCAACGCCATCAAAGCTTTTGGCAACGCGATCATTACGCTGTTGCTGTATAAGAGTATCGGGAAAGTGCTGAAAATAGAAATTGTGAAATCAGCCGTTTGATCACCCAGTTTCACCGTTTTTTTGTCGTAACAGATCGTTTTTTTCATGCAAGAGACTTGATTCTTGCGGTGCTAGGGCGGGTTTTAAAAATCGAAGTTTTCGACTTCGAATGAGTTTTATTCGGTTTAGCGGAAAACTTGCTGATTTCCGGAACAGAATCTTGCATTTAATCGCAGAAATGGCCAAGACGACACCCTAACCGCTTGCCGGTAAACTAAGAAATGTACCCAAGCGAAATCAGTTCACCATAAAAAGTTTACTGCCGCAAAAAGCAATTGCGCACAGAAAAGAATAATGCATCCCCATCACCCGCAAACTACCTCCATGCGACTCTGATCGCATGGAGGTGTTGTTTTTGCGCAAAATCTGGATCATGCTCGCGTGCGTTTTCGGTACGCTGGCCTGTGCATGGGTACTGCAAACGTTGTATATCGTCAATTACGACCCGGTGCGTGCATTTGAAGTGCAGAGTACCCCGTCGCCCAAGCCCCGCGCAACCAAGGCCGTTGCCGCTGCCACACCTACACCGACGCTTTCGCCGGAGGAAGCCTTGATGATGCAAGCGGATACGAATTTTATGAAAGACCGCGTCAATATCCTGCTCATTGGATTCGACCAAAGCCCGGAACGCGAGGAGGAGGGCAGCATCGTCTACCGCAACAAAAAAAATAACTATCGCTCGGATGTGCTGTTGCTGTGCGCAGTCAATTTTGCAGATAAAAGCGTCCACCTCATCTCCATACCACGGGATACCTATGCCCAAATCTACAATACCCGGGGTCGATGGAAGATCAACGCAGCATTTGCCAAGGGCGGTGCTGTCGAGGGCGACGGCTTTACCTACGCCACCAAGACCGTGGAACTGCTCTTCGGCGTGCCGGTAACTTACTATGCCGGCGTGAATATGGAAGGGTTAAAATCGCTTGTCGATACCATGGGCGGCGTGGATTACGATGTGGATTTGACCATAAAGCTCAATGGACGCGTTCTGGAGCCGGGCTATCAGCATCTAACAGGGCAGCAAGTATTGGATTATTGCCGTGCGCGCAAGGGAATCTCGACCGATCTCGGCCGCAACGATCGCCAGCAGCGCATGCTGTTGGCCGTGTTTAATCAATTACAGCGTCAGAACCGACTAACGCTGCTGCCGCAGCTCTATGCTTCCATGCAGGACGATATCTATACCAATCTCAATGCGGCGCAAATTGCGGCACTGGCTACCTTTGCGCTCAATCTCAACGACACAAGCTTTAAACGTACGACTTTGGCCGGCGAATACGTGAGCAACGTATATCATGCCTCTTACTATGTATTACGCAATAAGGAACTTGCAAAGTTGGTGATGAATGAATTCGGCATTACCGTGAAACGGGACAAAAAATACGATTTGGCAACGGTTAAAAGGGACAAGGCTGCAGCCGAGGCCAAAAAGGCGGCAGAGCAGCTGGAAATCGTAGCCGCCATGCTGACGTTGCCAGCGGATACCACAGGCTCCTACAGCGCCAAGTTACTTGAGGAGGCCCGTGCCAGCGCAAATATTCTGCAAACCGCCATCGACGAAGGTGCATCAGAGACGGAAATCAACCGACTACGCGGCATTTATATGGTGGATGTCGCCGCCGTTTTACATGATAATCAGATCGATAGCGGAGTCCCAGAAGCATTTTATACCCTTATAAAATGATTTTGCGGCGGTTGTTATCAAAACACGTTTTCAAGACGGTAGATTGGTTTTTTCATCGTCTCGTCCCGCATCGGATGACCCGTCAACGTTGAGAAGGTATCCACCGTAAGACTGCGATCGGCAGGATCAAATATAAGCAGACGAATCTGGCCGCCGTTATATTCGTAGCCTTGATAATTGCACATGATCGTATGAACCTCGCGTGTCGCCGCCCCGTCCCCGTCGTCGTCAAACGAATACAGGCGGTAGGCCGAACCACGGAAGTGGCCACTGAGCGTCATATAGAGGTTGGGACATTTTGACACTACATTTTCATACATAAACGGACCGTTTTCATACAGCTCGTTATCCGGGGGATGAATATACCCGTGCATCATGAGAATACCATAATGATCGGGGAACTTTGCAAATACATCCCGCACCCATTCTGCGGATTCCTTCTCCGCGCTATGTCCAACACCCACCACAAGGAAGTCCGTTCCACCTGCGTTGAAAGTCATATAAGTCGCTTTCCCACCTGCAAACTGCTGCTCGGAAGGCACAGCGTCCTTCACATACGGGCGAGCCAGGTACCCGTCCCAATTGCGCAGCTTAACCCCAAGATCATGGTTGCCCGCAATGGGAAAGAATGGAACCTCCCCATCAAATTGGTCATACGCGAGTTCAAAGTTTTTCCACTGCCACTCCTTGAACCCATTGTCCACGAGATCGCCCGTATGCAGAACATAGACGATATCATCACTGTCCCGATGATCGGCCACCCACTTGCCCATGGCGGTAAGTGCTTTCGGCTCGTGATATGCGCTGGCCTGCGTATCCGGAAACCAAGCAATTGTAAACGGCGTGGACGCCGGTGCCGGTTCGGAATCAGCGGCTGGCTTCGGCGTAGAGCATAAAGACGATGTCCCGGTTGGAGCAGCTTCTCCGTCGGCAGCAACAGTCATTGCACCAGCTTGCTTCATATAGCCCGTTCCGCTACCCAGAGCAGACGCTTGTTTAACCTTGGGTACGTAGCTCGTAGCCAGCACCGCCAGCAGCGCTGTGAGCAGAATTACAGCTCGTTTCGTCATGTTCCATCCTCGATCTTGTAGGCAAACAGCTATGCTGACGCTGCTGTGCGGACTTGCCGCAGCGTCCATCTGCCGATTGTATGTCCGTTGGAAAAGGCCGCATTACGCAACCACGATATTGACAATATTCTTTACGACAATGACTTTCTTGACGGTCTTTCCGTCAAGAAGGGGTTTGATATCATCCAGAATCATGACCGCTGCCTGCACGCCCGCCACATCCAAGGTTGCGTCCAACGCCACGCGCGTGCGCACCCTGCCATTGATCTGAACGCCATATTCCACCGTGTCCGCAACAAGCGCGCGCTCGTCAAACTTCGGCCAGGCTGCATGATGCAACGGCTCGTAGCCCAAGGTTTCGTTCATCTCCTCGGTTATATGCGGCGCAAATGGATTGAGCAGGCAGAGCAGTGTATGCAGTTCATCGCGGGTCAACTTGCCCTTGCTGTAAAAATCATTGACCAGCGACATCATGGACGCGATGGCGGTATTGAATTTCATGCGCTCAATATCCTCGCCCACCTTCTTGATGCAGGCGTGTACCTTGCCGCGCATCTCCGCGTCCGTGTCCCCCGCGCCTTCCACGATATCCTGCAATCTCCAGACACGGTCGAGAAAACGGCGGCTGCCCTTGGTTCCCTGCTCATTCCAGGGAATTGGTTGGTCAAATGCACCCATGAACATGATGTACATACGAAACGCATCCGCGCCGTAATCCGGAATATAATCATCCGGATTGACCACATTGCCGCGGGATTTGCTCATTTTTTCTCCGTTGGCACCCAGTACCATGCCGTGGCTTGTGCGCTTTTGATAGGGTTCCTTGGTCGGCACAATCCCGATATCATATAGAAACTTATGCCAGAAGCGGGAATAGAGCAGGTGCAAGGTTGTGTGCTCCATGCCGCCGTTGTACCAGTCCACGGGCATCCAGTAATCCAACGCCTCACGGGAAGCCAACGCCTCTGCGTTGTGTGCGTCCGTATAACGCAGGTAGTACCAGCTTGAGCCTGCCCAGTTGGGCATGGTGTCCGCTTCACGCAACGCGGGACCTCCGCATTTGGGACAGGTGGTATGCAGCCACGCATCGGCGCGTGCCAGGCAGCTACTCCCATCATCAGTTGGCGAAAAATCGTCCAGCATGGGCAATGTCAGCGGAAGTTGATCGTAGGGAATCGGCACCCAGCCGCACTTGTCGCAATGCACCAGTGGAATCGGCTCCCCCCAGTAGCGCTGGCGCGAGAAGACCCAGTCCCGCAGCTTATAGTTCACCTTTTTCTTGCCGATGCCCTTCTCCTCAAGCCAGCGAATCATCGTTGGAATGGCTTCGGAAACCTCCATGCCGGTGAGAAAACCAGAGTTCACCAGCTTCCCATGCTCACAATCCGTATAGGCCTGCTTGGTGATATCTCCCCCGGCGACCACCTCGCAAATAGGCAGATTAAATTTCTTTGCAAAGTCATAGTCGCGCTCATCGTGGGCAGGCACGGCCATGATGGCACCGGTGCCGTAACCCATCAGCACATAATCGGAAATCCAGATGGAAATCTCGCTACCATTGGCGGGATTGATTGCCTTTATGCCCAGCAATTCCACGCCGGTTTTCTCCTTGGCTAATTCACCGCGCTCAAAATCGCTCTTGCCCGCCGCCTGTTTTTGATAAGCGCGGACTTCATTCATATTCCGGATGTGATCCTGGAGCGTCTCAATCATGGGATGCTCCGGGGAAATGACCATATAGGTCGCGCCAAAGAGCGTATCACACCGCGTGGTGTAAACCTGCAGTTTTTGGTCCGAATCCTTCAGTTGGAACCAAACCTCCGCGCCCTCGCTACGCCCAATCCAGTTGATTTGCTGTGTTTTGATTTTGTCGAGATAATCTACGTCATCTAGGTCGTCAATAAGACGCTGGGCATATTCCGTAATCTTCAGCATCCACTGGCTACGCACCATGCGGACAACTTCTCCGCCGCAGCGTTCGCACACGCCATCCACAACCTCCTCGTTGGCCAGCCCCACCTTACAGGAGGTGCAAAAATTAATGGGGATTTCCGCCTTGTAGGCCAAGCCCTTTTCGAAGAATTTGAGGAAGATCCACTGCGTCCATTTATAATAATCAGGATCGGAGGTATTGACCTCACGCGAATAGTCAAAGGAATAACCCAAGCGCTGGAGCTGTGCCCGAAAGCGCAGGATATTATCGTGGGTAACTTTGGCAGGGTGAATTCCGGTTTTGATGGCATAGTTTTCCGTCGGCAGCCCGAATGCATCATAGCCAATGGGAAAAAGCACATTGTATCCTTCCATGCGGCGTTTTCTTGCGATGACGTCCATCGCCGTAAACGGGCGCGGGTGACCCACATGCAGGCCTTGGCCGGATGGATAGGGAAACTCAATCAGCCCGAAAAACTTCGGCTTTTTATGGGAAACCTCTGCTTCAAAACAATGTTCATCCGCCCATTTTTTCTGCCACTTTGCTTCGATTGTCTGTGAGTCGTAGAATTCGCTCATCATTGCATTCCTCCAAAATTTACGTACGCTCTAATCTACCCTTTTATGGGTATTTTGTCAATTGACCGCCCGGTTTTCAGGCGGCTAAAGCACCCGCAAATCTTCGTTTTTCGGATCGTTCATGGATTATTTTCAAGTTTGTTCAACATATTGTCATTTTTACCTGTTATAATCATGTCACAAAAACAGGTTTCTGCCCATGCGACAGAGGCCAGACGAAAGGAGAATGTGCTTGCCGCAATCCGATCGATATTCTCAAAGCGGGTACCCCCGCAGCTATGATCCGACACGGTATCAGGGCAACGATTACCGTCCCCCAAGAAAGAAGAAAAAGCCATTCACCCTCAAACGTCTTTGGAAAAGGACGAAACGCTTTTTTGTATGTGTTGTCCGCGTACTTGCAAAGGGAATTTACCGGCTTGTGCGTGCCATTGCCACACTGCCGAAAAAGGTACAGCTCATTGGCGGCACGGTCGTCGCATCGCTGCTTGTACTGATTATAATTGTCTCCTCCGCCACGGCCAATGCTGCGAAAAAACGTGCGGTCATGAATACGGCCGAAGGGTTGGCCGCGCTCAACGCCGCTGCAGGTGCCCAAACGGCTCTTTCTGACAGCGGCATCATCGATCCCTACGAAACCTACGATGCTTCTGCCGCCGCCGCTCTTGAAAACGAGAGTGAAACACCCGTGACCGCCGCTGAAAACGACAGTATCTTTACAGAGATGAAGGAAGGCGACAACGGTGAACTCGTCACGGTGATCCAGTCCAGGCTCATGGATCTTGGCTATATGGATTCCGATGAACCCACCGATCATTACGGCCCGCTGACCGAAAGCGCACTGAGAAAATTCCAGCGGCATAACGAGTTGCCCGACGACGGCATTTGTGGGCAGTCAACCTACGACCTGCTCATGAGTGAAAATGCCAAATTGTACGTTATGCAGCGTGGAGACGCGGGCGAGGATGTGCAGGGTGTACAGACACGGCTCTACGAGCTGGGCTATTTGGACAACAAGGCAAATATCACCTCTACCTTTGGCGAAAAAACCGAGGAGGCCGCCAAGGAGTTTCAAAAAAAGAATGACCTGAATGCGGACGGCAAGGTGGGCGTTAGATCCACCAGTATACTCTATGGCGAGGACGTTGTTGGTAAGGCGTATCGCCTTGGCGATGAAAACACGGTCATCAAAGATTGTCAAAACGCACTTAAAAAGCTTGGTTACATCACCTTTAAACCCGACGGTGTCATGGGCAAATCCACCGTTTCCGCCATCCGTGCATTTCAGCAGGCAAACGGCCTGACGCGGGATGGCTGCCTTGGCCCCGCAACGCGGGATCTACTGCTCTCCGGTGACGCGCTGCCTATGGTTCTTCAGTTGGGCGACTATGGCTCTGACGTCAAGAATATGCAGTCGTACCTATCCAAGCTGAAATATTTAAAGAGTGCCAACGCAACCGGTTACTTTGGCGAAATCACCGAGGATGCCGTCAAGTCATTCCAGAAACGCAACAGCCTGACCTCCGATGGCAAGGTTGGCGGCGTAACATTATCCATCATGAAATCCACCAAGGCTAAAAAGGCTGCGGCTCCACCGTCCTCCGGCAACGAAGGCAGCAGCGGCGGTTCTTCCAGCGGCGGTTCTTCTAGTGGCGGTTCTTCCAGCGGCGGTTCTTCCAGCGGCGGTTCTTCCTCGAATATCCCCAATAAATCCGGGGTGGATAAACTAATCGCGCTTGCAGAGAGCAAGATTGGGTGCAGATACGTGTCCGGTGCAAAGGGGCCGAACACCTTCGACTGTTCCGGCTTCGCTTACTGGTGCATGAAGAATGCCGGCGTATCCTGTAGCTATCAAACCTCTGTCATGTGGAGAAGCTGCACACGTTATCAGCGCATTACCTCGATAGGCAGTTTGCAGCGCGGCGATATCCTGATTTTCTCGGGCAGCACGTCCTCCACCGGCCACGTTGGAATCTATACCGGCGGTGGTAAGATGATCGACGCAAGCTCTTCGATGGGCGAAGTACGTGTTTCGGGGACGGTGCTGAAGTCCGGCGGCTACTGGGCAAAGCATTTCCTAATGGCTTACCGCATATTCTAATCCCGAATTAACACGAAATTAGCGCGGATATGACGCATGTTGTCGTTATATCCGCGCATAAGATTGTTCCGGGGAGAGGTGAAGCATGCTTTGAAGCGAAAATTAACGTGTCTTGTCGCATTGGGGTTATTTCTGTCCACGCTGCTGGCGCCAGGTACCGCCTTTGCCCGAGACGAACTCAAAAACAATGATCCTGACAAATATTATGTTATGCTCGATCTCAACAACCAAATCGTCACCGTCTATGAGCAGGATGAAGCCGGCGCGTACACGAAGATTGTGCGTCGGTTTTTGTGCACCACTGGACGCACGGATATTGATGAAGCCGATCCGGAGGATACGGCCACGCCAACGCCTCGAGGCATCTGGAAGATCGGCGGTCGGGAACGCTTTGGCAAGTTCGCAAGTTTTTCCGGTGAATATGCCCGCTATTGGACGCAGATTGTCGGCAGCATCTTCCTCCACTCCGTTATGTTTGGCAACCGCACCGTAAATTCTATGAAACGCGGCGCGTATGCAAACCTAGGCCACAATGTTTCCCACGGCTGCGTGCGACTGTATGTAGAGGATGCCAAGTGGCTTTATTATTACGCTTGCCCCGGTACAACCATCGAGGTGACCAATGGCATTAAATACGACAAGGCGCTGAAAAAAGCGTTGAAATCCAATCTATCTTTCTCTGATTATAATGAAATGCAGAAAAAAATTTATGATGAGCCTGAGCTGCCCAATGAAAAAGCTTGGATAACAGTCGAAGGTGCGCGGATGCGCAAGGGTAGCGGGGCCTCCTTTCCATCCGTCGGCGGATTGGACGTAGGCGATGAGGTCGAGGTTCTGATGAAGGGTGAAGTATGGGTTAAGGTACGCTTTGGAAAGCGTGAAGGGTACGTCAAGCGGGGGTACCTCTCCTATCAGCAGGATGCCATGGATACCAAGGAAGACGCTACGCTTGTGAAAACCACGGAATGGATTTATACGCAACCAGACGCCAATTCCGAACGCATTTGCAAAGTGCCTGCTCAAACCTCTGTAAAAGTGCTTGAAACCAACGATACCGGTTGGACAAAAATTGTCTATCGCAATGAGGAAGGTTACTTGAAAACCGCGCGTCTTACCACCGGGTGGGGAGAAATCATGCTGTAACGCGATTTCCAATCTGTCCGCGCCACGCAAACGGGGCTATTCTTCAGCGATTGAGATGATCGCTTGAGATAACCCCCGTTTGAATTTTTTAGTAGTCGCAATCCTTTTTTTCGATTAGCCGAACAGTAGCCCAATCAATATACCCAGCACCGAACCCACAAACACCTGAAACGGTGTATGTCCCACAAGTTCCTTAAGATGCATATCCGGCAGTTCAATGGCGGTGCCTTCCTTGAGAAAATTCACAATGGCGCTGATGGTAACCGCCTGCTTGCCCGTCTCAAGGCGCACCCCGCGGGCATCATATAAAACAATGCTGGCAAGTACAAATGAAATTGCAAATTCAAACGTTCCCATCCCATACTCCTTGGCGACCGCCGTTGCCAACGCGCAGACCGTCGCTGCATGGGAGCTTGGCATGCCACCGCTACCCACCATACGCTCAAGCCGGAACTCACGATTCATCACAGTATATAAAATCATCTTCGATACCTGTGCCACCGTCCAACTCAGCAGCGCAGTTGTTAAGACGCGATTGTGTAAAAAATCCTGTATATAATCCATACTGCCCCTCAAAGCTTCATTTTGACCATGTTGGGTCTATTCTAACCTAAGAGATTGTTGAAAACAACACGTAATTGTTGAAATATGTTTTCTTGACAGATTGTCTTTGCCTGGCGTACGCTAATAGCGTGAGAAAACGATATGCAAAATTAGGATTGTGCCTCTCTGCGTTGCTGCTTCTTTGTTGCTCCGCTCTGCGCACAGCGCAAGCGCAGCCGGAAACATTGGATGAACCAGCAAAGCTGCGCTTCTCCGGAGATGGCACGTTTACCATATTGGTTCTATCCGATTTGCAGGATACCCAGTTTCCATCCCCTTATCTCATCCGTTCCGTGCGAAGCGTGTTGCAGGAAGTGCCGGTGGATCTTGTCGTGTTGCTTGGCGATCAGTTGGAAGGCAAAAGTCCTTTGTTCCGTTTGGGTCAGCGCGATGAAAATGTCAAGACCGCCATCCGCGCTCTGCTATGGCCACTCGACGAAGCAGGCATTCCCTTTGCCGTTCTTCTCGGTAATTGTGATTATGACGCGCCCGTTTCCGCCCAGCGGCAGATGGCGCTGTATTTGGAAAACCGCCTGTGCTTTGTCCCAGCAGAACGCGAAACAGGTGCCTATGCCTTGCCCGTCTTCAGCAGTGACGGAAAATCCCTGGCGCTCAATCTCTATCTGTTCGCAGCCGACAGCAAAGACCAAAATGATGATTTTGAAACCGTGTCTGCAAAGCAAGTGGACTGGTATAACAAGCAAAGCCAAAAGCTGCACGATACATACAGCTTTCTGTCCGTACCCTCCGTTGCTTTTATGCACACGGTTGTCCCGGAAGTTTACGAATTGTTTCCAGCAGTTCCCGCAGGCGCGCCCGGCGCGGTAGCTGGCGTTGGTTCCGGTAGCGGAAAACATTATCTGCTGGAGTCCGACCAGATTTTTGCTGGCACGGCTTTGGAAGCGCCCTGTCCCTCAAGTGAAAATAATGGTCTGTTCGATGCATTTGACCAAAACGGAGATGTATTCCTTGCCATATCGGGGCATGATCACCTCAATACGTTCATCGCCTCACTGCGAGGCATCGATCTAGCCAGTGTACCGGGTTGCACCTATACGGGGTATGGCAGCAACGAATCCCGCGGAGCACGGCTGTTTCGTTTTACCGAGCACAGCATCCGCGATTACGAAACGCTACTGATTCCGTTCTCCGATTACACCCCGCCAGCGGGGTTGCTTTCCGTTCATTATTACCTGACCACCACAACACGTATTCCAAACATCGTCAAGATCGGTTTTATTTTTCTTGCAGTGACGGTGCTACTGATGATTTTTATGATAAAAATCATCCGGCAGGATCATCTGCCCAAGGATTCATCGCAGCCAAAGGAAGACGACGGCTTCGATAAGCCGGAGGACGCATATTTATAATCCTTGGCCGATGGATGCTACCATCATACAACATCTTTTGAGTTGTTCACACGCTTGTCCTACAATACGTACCGCAATGCTTGCACCGAATGTCACCTCCTTGCGTTCGCGTTTCAATCCAACACAATCCAACCGGTTTTGGGCGTGTTTCAAAAAGTTGGATTTACGGTTTTGAGTGCTATTTGTCCGTTCATACGGCGAATTCTCAAGTATACTGGCTGTTATTCTCTGATTCTGAGCATTAGTATGGTACTATCGATATCAAAATTGCTACCTTTGAATTTTGGAAACATGCCCCCACTATCATGTCTGCTGACAATATCAACGATAAGCAACCGCTTTTGTCGTTGCAATGTTCACAGATAAGAGCATAATCACACGCACTACGGCTTGCGCAGATTCATTGTCAAAACGGTTTTTGCAATTGATTTTGCACAGAATCTCCGGCGTTAGGCGCTTGTCAAAATGTACAATGAACGATAAGTCTCAGCGTCAAAGGACAGAAAACCGTCATCCTAGTCTCAATCGCCGTAGAAGTACTGCAACTACAGGTTTTCTTGCATCTGCAATATCACTTCTTTATCCGAATAATGTTATTCACCCTGAATCATGCCTGCATTCAGTACCTGCTGCAACGGCTTAACGACGTTCCTGCACTAACCGGGAAACCGTGCGACATGGCGCAGCTCCATGACTGCGTATGATATAGGTGCCATGCCCGCCATTTTCGCCCAACGATTGTTCTCTTTCAAGCACATGCCCCGCGACTGCTCAAAATCATCAAACAGAATTAACCGTTACTGTTATTGATACATTTGCGTCTTCCTTTGTGCAATGTGATTCGCTTGATTGGTCGTTGTTTCCTTGCGCTTGTTATACCGGAAATGATCACATACATACTGCTATATTTGGCATTTTATCTGTTCGTTCGGCGCTTTATTTCTTACATAATTACGTATAAGTTGCATTGCATTCTTCAGTTGTAATAAATTCGTGTAACTATTTGCAAAATTGACAGGATATTGCGTTGCTTTACAAGCGGATATCCGATACACTACAAGCGAAATCAACGTATTTTTGATGATTTTCAAAGGAGCACTTATTCATTTCATGCGTAAATTCCATAGAATTCTTAAAACAATCGCTGCGCCATTGATTGCTGTGCTGCTTATCATTGCAGCGTTTCTTGGGTTTCGAAAATTGATTGCGGATGGGCTGCGTCACCGCGCTTTTGAGACGCTGTTGGATACCGCATCCCAGCAGGCAGTCGCCATCCGCCAACGCCTCAACATTCAATATGAAATACTCTCCAGTGTGAGCGAATTTGCCGTCTCCCATCTGGGGGAGCCAAATGGGCGCACGCAGGTCTTTAGCATGATGAACGCCTTAACGAGTAACGTTGATCTCATGCGCATCGGCCTTGTCGATCAGGGTGGAAACGCAGAGCTCAGCATTGGCGCAAGAGTCAATGTTGCTGACCGCGCTTATTTTAAAAAAAGCATGCGTGGCGTGCGCGCAATTGAGCGCGTAGAATCCGGCAGAGTTGACAATGCGACACACTTTGTCCTATCTGTCCCCCTTAATAATCGAGGAAAAACAGAAGGTATTATTTTCGGAAGCTTCAATATTGATAAATTTTCCGCTTTGCTTGGCAGTACCGCCTATGGCGGAAAAACTTTCTCCTATATCTGTGATACAAACGAAAAAATTATTTTATCTAACGATCGCCAAAGCGTTTTTCCGAATCCACCTAATCTTTCCGCATTTTATAAATTAGAAAACCTGCTGGATGGCGCCATTCTGGAAAATTTTCGTCATGAGCTTTCTCGCGGCCATGGAATCACCTTTTCTACGCAGCACCAAGGCGAAACTTATTATGTATCCTATATTCCACTCGGTATTTCAAACTGGTTTATTGCCAATGTTGTCCCAAAGACTGCCGTTGGTTACACCAATGAGTTCATCAATACCTATTCGACTTGGCTCGTTGTCGTAGTAATCCTGATCGGCTTGTTCACCATGCTGTATATTTACCTGAGGGAGGGCATGATCATTACGCAGTTGGAAGAGGATAAAGAACTGCTGTGCCGCAGTGAACAGAGCTATGAGTTGGTGCTTGGTCTTTCCAATGAGGTCTTCTTCCGTGGTGATCTTGCCGCAGGAGAAATGCGCTTTAATCAAAACTTTGAAACCGTGTTCGGACGTTCCCCGCACAAATTGACACTCAATGATTTAAAAACGCCGCCGCCTTATATTCTCGAAGAGGACCGCGATACCTATCTTTCCCTAACAAAAGCCGTTTTAGACGGTTTGGACAGCAGCAGTGGTGAATTGAGGGTCATCGGTCCCAACGGACAATATGTGTGGCAGAACGTTCGCTTCCTCATTTTGAAGGACGCAAACAATCGACCTGCTCAGGTTCTCGGAAAGCTAACGAACATCGACCACCAGAAGCATACGATTGAGCAGTTGAAAAAGAAGGCGGAGAGCGACCCGCTGACCCATCTCATGAACCGCAACACCTTACGCGAACAAGTTGAAGCCTTCATTCAGCACGAGGGTTCCAGCGGTCTGCATGCGTTTTTTATGATTGACATCGACAATTTCAAAAAAGCGAACGACACACTCGGCCACCGTGCCGGCGATACAATTCTAACGACGTTTGCCGCGCAAATGCAGCGGTTGTTTCGCACAACCGATTTCGTCTGCCGAATGGGCGGAGACGAATTTGCTGTATTTTTAAAAAATGTAGGCTCTGTGATTCACATTCAGGAAAAGGCGCAGGAGGTTTGCAACTGTATGCGTTCACTTGATGATCAATTGAACATTCATATGAGTGCCAGCGTTGGCATATCGCTGTATCATTGCGATGGCAGCACATTCGACGAACTATATGATAAAGCAGATCAAGCGCTATACCGTGCCAAAGCAGATGGTAAAAATCAATATGTTATTTACGCTGAAATGGATGAGGCATAATTTTCACGATTACAAAGGCAATTGAAATCGCGTCACATGGATGTGTTTGAGCGGTTGCGCATGCAATCGCATGTTGTTCGTTCCATTTCCTCCGATAATTATTTTCCATATCCTATCCGCTTTATGTTATACTGACTTAAACTGATTTCAACAAACAATCGTGGCGCACATCTGCGCAACCGGCCAAAGCTGAACGGAAAACATGTTCACGCGCGCCTGGGTGAATCAGCCATAGCATCATTTATTAAGACAGACGGAAGGAGTTCCCGCCATGCTAAGCATCAGCGCCCTCATCCTAAAACTGCAGTTGCGCCTAACCAAACCTCTCGTCCGATTTTCTGGCATTGAGGCCGCCCGAAAGGGGCAGGATAATCTCGGAAAAATCAGCACTCGCTTGCTTCAAACAAAGGTTGATTTTACGGATGTACCATTCGAACATTTTAAGGCAAGCTGGGCAACGCCCATAAACTGCCAGTCCAAGGATACCCATGTTATCCTGTATCTGCACGGCGGCGGCTATACGGCGGGCGGGCTGGATTACAGCAAAGGGTTCGGCGGTGTGCTAGCTGATGAAACGCGGCTGAATATTCTCTGCGTTGCCTACCGCCTTGCGCCTGAAAATAAATATCCTGACGCTGTGGACGATGCCATGACGGCTTATCAATATCTATTGGAACGAGGCTACCAGCCAGAGCACATCGCCTTTGCCGGAGAAAGCGCCGGCGGTGGATTATGCTACTGTCTCGCTCTGCGGTGCAAGGACGAGGGCATTCCCCTGCCGGGCTGCATCCTTGGCATTTCGCCTTGGACGGATCTGAGTATGTCCGGTAAATCCTACCGCAATAACGTGTTTCGCGATCCATCGCTTTGCCGAGAATCGCTTGCGTACTATGTGCTCGTATATGCAGCCGGACATGAAACGGAGCCTTATGTTTCGCCGATTTTCGGTCATTTTGCGGGTTTTCCCCCGTCTCAGCTGTTTGCTGGCGGAGATGAAATTCTGCTAGACGACAGCCGTACGCTTTTTGAAAAGCTCCAACAGAGCGGTTGCCGTGCAAGTCTGCACATTGAGCCGGGCATGTGGCACGTTTATCCCCTCTACGGCACGCCGGAGGGTCAAGCCGCCGTCAAGCAGATGGCTATTTTTCTGAAAAAGGAACTTGGACTGCTACAGTAATATGGACAGAAAACCTACCCGCTGGATGAAACTGGATAATGCGGCATTGATTTATCCGGCCACCATGAACCGAAATTGGACGGCACTGTTTCGCATCTCCGCAACGCTGACAGATCCGATTGATCCCGATATTCTGGAGGTTGCGCAGAGATGTGCGCTCAAGCGTTGTCCGTCATTTTCCGTCAAGCTCCGGTGGGGCGCATTTTGGTTCTATCTTGAGCACAGCGAGGAAACGCCGAAGATTCAGCCGGATGTTGGCAATCCCTGCGTGCGCATGCGGCTGAAGGACAACGATGGATTCGGTCTCCGTGTGCGTTATGACCAAAATCGTATTGCCATTGAGTTTTTTCATGTGTTAGCAGACGGCACCGGTGGACTCGTGCTTTTACAGACGCTTCTTGCGGAATACCTGCGCATCAAATATGGCGCGACCATACCCAGAAGCGCCATGGTTCTGGACTGCTCCGTTCCGCCCAAACCTGAGGAGAGCGAGGACAGCTTTACCAAACATTCCGGCGATTACTGTCAGAGCCGCAAGGAGTCCAAGGCCTATCATATCCGGGGTACGGATGAGATTGGCGGCTTTATCAATATTGTGACGGGCACCATTCCGGTCTTCGAACTGATGGAAAAGGCGCGGACAAAAAACGTCAGCGTCAACGAATATCTCACGGCTGTCATGATTCTATCCATCGATGCCATCCAAAGACGGCGCGTCCTGCTTAAAAAATGGTATAAACCTGTCAAAATCTGCGTGCCCATTAACCTTCGGCGGTTTTTTCCCTCCGTAACACTGCGAAATTTTGCAAGTTATGTCAACCCGGGCATCGACCCGCGTCTCGGTCTTTATACGTTTGATGAAGTGCTGAATATTGTTCACCACTTCATGGCCATGGAGGTAACCGCAAAGCTGCTGAATACAAAATTTACCACCAATGTCCGCACACAGGAAAATCCACTGTTGCGGGCTACTCCGTTATTTTTGAAAAATGCAGCAATGAAGTTGGTGTATAGTCAAGTTGGCGATGCGGTATCGTCCACCTGTTTAAGTAACCTCGGCATTGTTACGCTGCCAGACGCCATGGCAAAATACGTCAATCGTATGGATTTTATCCTTGGCCCGTTGGCGAAGAACCGCGTGTGTGCGGCGGCCATGTCGTACCAAGGGTTGCTGCGATTGAATTTTACGCGTACCATAGAGGAACCGGTCCTTGAAAAAGAGTTTTTCACGCGGCTCGTTAAGCTGGGCATCCATGTGAAAATCGAGAGTAACCAGCAAGATTAGCTCGCTTCTGGCGGATGAGACGCAAGCTGCAAAAACTGCATGCTTCGTTGGTTCAGAACGGTAACGATACCATCGTGTTCCTGCTTCATTTTTTCGGTTTCGGAAAACTCAACAAACCATCCAGTCAGCAAGGCGGCCAATCGAAAATCATTCCGCAGGGTGTGTTCCATCATTTTTCCCCAAAGCGCTTTCGGATTCTCTTTGCAATCTCTGCGCTTATAACCCAAGATTAATCGCAGCAAAGCTTGCAAATTTATGGTTTGAACTGATAGCATCATCCACTCGAAACTGGATATTCTTCTTTTAAAAATACAACCTAATTTCGAAAGCAAAGGACAAGATCAAGCATGAGTTACTGTGTCAACTGTGGCGTCGAGTTGGAAAAAAGCGAGCGCCGATGCCCACTGTGCGGTGTGGAGGTGATCAACCCTGTCAACCCCATAAATGAAGAGGATATCGAACAATTTCGCCCCTATCCTGTCCATGTTGAGCGGCTGAACGCGCGAGTCGACCGCCGATATACCGCAACCTTCATCTCCCTGATGCTACTGATCCCCGTATTCATCACCATGTTTACAAACCTGCTGATCAATGGGCGGTTTTCTTGGTCGTTGTATGTCACAGGCAGCCTATTGGTTGTGTTCACCTGTCTACTGCTGCCGTTGATGCTGAAAAAACGCAATGCCGTCATCTGCCTTCTGTTAGATGGCGCAGCGATCGCATTGTTTTTAAAGTTTATTGAGCTGCAAACCGATACCAACTGGTTTTTGCACCTGGGATTGCCCATTGTGGTGTTTGCAACGTTGTACGCTCTGCTTATTGCGTGGCTTTCCCTACGCAAAAATCGGATGGACGTGCTGATCAAGTGCGCTGTTTCCCTGTCAGGTGCCGGTGTTTTCGTGGTACTCATCGAATGTTCTATCCATTTTTATGAGCGCACACACGCTTGGCCACATTGGTCCGTATATGCGCTCTTCCCCTGCCACATTATTTCTGCCGGCTTGCTGCTGCTCAATCGTCGCGCGAATGTTAAGAGTCAATTAAAGCGTCGATTTTTTGTATAACACGCATTCGATAGATTTTCGCAACGCAATCATCATTCCCCCATCAAGCAATCCATTCTAAACGATAGAAACCGCCTTATGGCCAGCGAACGGTCATTCAGGCGGTTTGTTTTCATGATGTCAGTAATTCCCGAATTATTCCTGTGTGAGCGTTAGGTCGCCATCCTTGATCCAGCCAATCCTGCGCAAGCCCAGGTAGAACAGCCAACTTAAAATCGCAGGTAACACAAAGCAAACCAGCAGAATGCCAAGCCACATCTGTACAGATGGCTCCATCGCTGTAAAAATGCCGATGGGGCCTACCAGGCCGCAGGTTCCCATGCCGGCAGCAGCGGGGATGGATTCCAGTTTAAACACCGCCGAGGCAATGGGGCCGGTGATGGCGGCAGCCAGCGTTGGTGGAAGCCAAATGCGTGGATTTTTAACGATGTTGCCCATTTGCAGCATGGAGGTTCCGAGGCCTTGTGCCAGCAGTCCACCCCAGCGATTCTCCCGGAAACTCATGACGGCAAACCCAACCATCTGCGCACAGCAGCCCGCAGTTGCGGCTCCTGCAGCAATGCCGGAAAGTCCCAGCATAATGCACAACGCAGCGCTGGAGATGGGCAGTGTGAGTACCATGCCAACGATGACCGATACGATGATGCCCATGAGTACCGGTTGCAATTCGGTTGCGCGCATAATAATAAGCCCTAAGCCATTCATCAGCGCGGAAACGCCCGGACCAACAAAGATTGCGATCATTGCACCGGTAAGGATGGTCACCGCCGGAGTTACGATGATATCCACCCGGGTTTCCTTGCTGACTAGTTTGCCAAATTCCGTGCCAATAATAGCAGCAAGAAACGCGCCGACCGGGCCGCCGAGCGCATTACCGGCAAAGCCAACCGCAGCGGCCGAAAGCAGCACCAGCATCGGTGCGCCGAGTTTATAGGCGATTGCAAGCCCAAGCGCAGGTCCGGTGGCTGCTTTGCAATAATCTGCAATCTGTATCAGTAGCGGAACGTTCAGCTTTTCACCGATGGTGCCAAAGATCGTCCCAATGAGCAACGTTGCAAACAGGCCGTATGCCATCGCGCCCATCGCATCCACAAAGTATACCTTGGCCGAAATGCAGATGCCCTTCTTGGCGAGAAATGCCCGAATTCGATGGGGCTGTTTCACAGGTTTTATGCGCTCTTCCATATGATCTACTCCCTCTTGCGCAGTATATCGCGCTTTTCATGATTTTCCTTGATTTTGGATTCCTGTCCCTGATCTGACGGACAGTAATATTGCACTCCCTTGAGCGACTGCGGCATGTAATCCTGCTCGACCCAGTGACCCGGATAATCGTGCGGATACCGATATCCAACGCCATGCCCTAGCTTTGCTGCCCCCGCAAACGCAGTATCCCGCAGGTAGATGGGCACAGGCTCATCGTAGCTTTTCTCCGCATCCGCCATTGCACCATCCACGGCGCAGCAAACGCTGTTGCTCTTAGGGGATTCGCAGATGAAAATGATGGCCTGTGTAAGCGGTAACTTGGCCTCCGGCATACCAATATGTTCCAGTGCATCCGCCGCCGCCACCGCCTGCACCATGGCTTGCGGATTAGCAAGGCCAACGTCTTCGCTGGCGTGTGCAATCAACCGCCGGGCAATGATGCGGGGATCGACCCCAGCATAGATCAGCCGGGAGAACCACGCGATGGCCGCGTTGCTGTCCCCACCACGAAGCGATTTGCAAAAAGCGCTCAACATATCGTAAAACAACTGTTCGTCGCATTTGATCACTTTGCGCTGACTGGATTCTGCGGCAATTTCACGGGTAATATGAATGACACCGTTCCCATCCGGAAGGGTAGTCAGCACCGCCAGTTCCAGCGCATTGAGTGCGTTGCGGCAATCCCCATTAGCAATCGCAGAAATGGTGTGCAGGGCATCTTCATCCAAATGTACGTTCTTTGCCCCAAACCCCCGCTCCCCGTCCCGCAGTGCATGGCGAACCGCTGTTTCCACATCCGCGCTGGTCAGCGGATAAAACTGAAACACACGGCAACGGGACACGATGGCGCTGGTCATGGCAATCATGGGATTCTCTGTGGTGCTACCAATGAATCGGATCGTTCCTTTTTCGAGCGCGGGCAGCAGCGAATCCGACTGAGTTTTGCTCCAGCGATGGCATTCATCCAGCAACAGATAGGTCGGCTGACCATAGAGCTGCAAGCGTTTCTGCGCCTCCGACACAAGTTCTCGCAGTTCCTTTACCCCTGCGGCGACGGCATTGAGCTTTGCAAACGCGCCTCCGGTGGCCGCAGCCACGATCCCCGCAAGCGTGGTTTTGCCCGTGCCTGGAGGCCCGAAAAAAATAGAAGACTGCATCCGATCACTCAAAATCGCCCGGCGCAGCAATTTCCCTTCGCCAACAATATGTTGTTGCCCGACAAACTCATCCAACGTACGCGGGCGCATGCGATCCGCCAGCGGCGCGTTGTCTGCCAGATTAGTTGCCAATAAATTTTCCATAGTGCCATTATAGCATAACATTTTCAATCGCAAGCACTCAAGTTTTTAATTCGCTTGTTCGACAAATTGCGAAAAATTTCGATTATATCCCCCTCTGCTGCGTGCCGCCACTGTACATTCATTTGCGCAGTGGCAGAAATGTACCAACGATATACTGATACAAACAAACGTTCTTATAAGGAGGAGCTTTCATGTTGATTTCTGAATACATGGATCTGCGTAACGAGGTAAATCATCAACTGCTGGATTACCGGCGCAACCGGGATCGGTTGCAGCGTGGGTACAACCTGACGGAAAGTGAGCGGGCAGCGATGCAACAATGGTGTGATGCCATCGCCCGTGCTTATACGTATCTCAAGCGCCGTAATCCGGAAAAGGCCAGAGCAATGATCCGTCTGTTTGGTCTGCACCATCCGGTACCACGCTATAAAAAAACCAAGCAACGCGTCGTTCACCTCATGAATGACTTAAATGTTTCAGAATCCACGCTGTATCGCTGGCGAGGCGAGATCATCCAGCTTGTTCTACTGGCCGCCGTGGAAAACCGAACATTCTCATTATTTGATCTACAGGGGCATCTTTCTTTCCCGGATTCGCCGGAGGAAACGGATACCACCATTCGCAGGTAACTTCCTCAACTGGGTGCTGTGTTGTGCCGCTCCTGGATGCGTTTTTTAACAAAAAAAATTCTGTTGCGTTTGAATTTCTTTTGTTCGTGCAGTGTCGAATTTGCAGATCTCACTGGCGGTAATTTCATGGGCATGCGAAAAATAGCAGAAAGATAGCGAAACCGCTTTCCCACCCATTTACTACACATGCTGGGGCCCGATTGCCCGCAAGCCTCCCAAAGAACCGCCAAATTTGATGATCCAGACTTGCAAAACATTCGTACAACTATGCTATAATATTGACTATGAAAACACTGTTACTGGACGGGATTCACGTGGAAATCGAGCAGAAATGTATCAAAAATCTCTATCTTCGCATCAAGCAGCCGGATGGGCGCGTGGTGCTGACCGCGCCGATGTCCATGGGAGACGCTGCCATCGAATCGTTTGCGCGGAAGCGGCTGCCATGGATTCAAAAGCACCGCGCTGCATATGCATCAAAACCCACAGCCAACTACATCTCCGGCGAAACGCTCTTTCTCTGGGGGCGCCCATACCGCCTACAAGTGGCGGAGGCAGACAAACGCGCCGATGTATTCGCGGACGGAGAGCGCATCGTTCTTCGCATTCCTTTGGGCAGCAGTGTAGCAGAACGTAGGCATGTCTTGGATAACTGGTATCGCAAGCAGCTTGCCACTTTAATGCCCGCGTTGCTTGGAACCTGCGAACAAATTGTTGGAAAATCCGCAAGTGGTTGGCGGATGCGCGATATGACCTCCCGTTGGGGCACCTGCAACGTCCGCACGGGGATCATCACACTCAATCTTCAATTGGTACGCCTCGATTCTGAGTTCCTGCAATATGTCATACTCCATGAACTGACCCATCTGTGGGAGCCGAGCCACAACGAACGGTTCTACCAGCTGATGGATGGTTTTTGTCCAGAATGGAAAGACACTCGACGACGACTTAAGCAAACTTGATGATTCCGATCATCGATCTGCCAAGCGTCAATCTTCAGTTGAGAGGGCAACCAGCATGAACTCAAAAATTTTAACTCAAATTAAACAATTAAAAATGATGCTTGCGGATGCGCGGCGCGTTGCATTTCTGGGTGGTGCAGGTACCTCCACGGAGAGCGGCATTCCGGATTTTCGTAGTTCGGATGGGATCTTTCAGGCCATCCAACAGTTTGGGTATCCGCCGGAGACACTGCTGTCCCATGAGTTTTTCATGCACCACACCGAAGTATTTTTTGAATACTACCGCAAATTTCTGCTGGTTCCGAATGCGCGTCCCAACCAAGCGCACAAAGCGCTTGCACGGCTTGAGCAAGCCGGCAAGCTGACCGCTGTCATCACCCAGAATATTGACGATCTGCATCAGCAGGCAGGCAGCCGTCATGTGCTGGAGCTACACGGCAGCGTCTATCGAAATCACTGCATGAAATGTGGCAGGATCTATTCGCTCTCCGAAATTCTACCCATGAACAATGTGCCGCGTTGTGCCTGCGGCGGCTTGATTAAACCGGACGTAGTGCTGTATGGCGAGAGCTTGGACAGCGAAGTGTTGCAATCTGCCGTAACACATATTTCGCGTGCAGATATGCTCATCATCGGTGGCACCTCCCTTGTGGTGTATCCGGCCGCAGGACTGGCTGACTATTTTACCGGAAAAAACCTAGTGGTCATCAATCTGACCGAAACGCATCAGGATGCCCGTGCGCAGTTGACCATCTGTGCACCCATTGGCGAGGTGCTCATGGCCGCCGTGCCGGAATAATACGCATGATGGCAGTGTTCTTTACAAAAATATGCTATACTAATCCATATGAAATTAGATGAACTCAAACATTTTCTCTCGGAACACGCCTTGCAGCCAAACCGGGCGCTCGGGCAGAACTTTCTGACGGATGCCTCCACAATCGAGTCCATCCTCAATGCAGCCATGCCGGACAACAAACGCATGCTTGAAATTGGTCCGGGACTCGGCGCTTTGACCAGCGCGCTATGCAAGCGTGCGCATTACGTTGTGGCAGTGGAAAAGGATGCTACCATGGCAGAACTGCTGCGAACCCTGCTGCCGGCGGAGAATCTAACGGTCGTCACGCAGGACTTTCTGGAAACAAACGTCCCCGCGCTCATGGGGGAAGGTTCCTTCCTTGCAATCGGCAATCTACCATACTACGTGACCACCCCAATTGTCGAAAAGCTGCTGCTGTTACTACCGGATTCCATGACGTTGATGGTTCAGACGGAGGCTGCCGCACGTTTTTTTGCCCGTCCGGGGGATCGGGTATATGGTCCGGTTGCGGTTCTCTCCCAGTACTATTACACGCCCACGCAGGTACTGGATGTTCCAAACACATGCTTCTATCCCGCACCGGATGTTACCTCCACCGTGGTTCATCTATCCCGCACTGAACCGCGCGAATTGCAGCCTGCCGTATTTTTTCGTTTCTTAAGGCGTATTTTTGCCATGCGGCGAAAAACCCTGCGCAATAACCTCGCAAGACCGTCTGGTTTTGACGCGGCACTGGAATCCCTCGGGTTGCCAGCAGGCGTCCGTGCCGAAGCCATTGATCCGGCTCTTCTCTCTGCCCTCTGTCTTCTATTCGTTTCATCCGGGAAAGAAGGCAAGGAACAACTGGCTGACCCAAAATTTGCTGAGGAGGTGAATCCATCATGAAGGAACTGCTGCTATTCTATCTGCCAAGCTGTCCGCACTGCAAGCTTGCGCTGCAATGCATCGAAACGCTCAAGGCAGAGAACCCCCAATATGCAGGGGTGCAAATCAAGCTGATCGATGAAGGCGTCGAAAAAAAATTGGCAAACAGCTATGATTATTGGTATGTCCCCTGCTTCTGGCTCGACGGGAAAAAGGTGTATGAAGGGCACATGGAAAAAACCGATGTCAAGCGCGTGCTGGACATGGCAATTCAATAGGTATCTAAAAACAAAATTGTGGCTGTAGATTCCATTGCTGCAAACATCAAAAAAAGTCAGCATTTCTGCTGACTTTTTGATTGTATCCGCGAAATCCGAGCAAATTCACATCCCTATATTTTATACCATCAATTCACAAATGCTATTGCTGAATGCCACCGGATCTTCGAGGGGAATCCCTTCAATCAGCAGTGCCTGCTGATACAGCAGCTTTGCATATTGCTTAATGCGAGGGTCGCCCTGCCCCAGCCCGGAAAGCGCCTGCATGACCGGATGATTTGGATTGATTTCCAGCACACGATCCGCTTTCATCGTCTCGCCGTTGCTGCTTGGCATGTTGTTGAGTACCTTTTCCATCTCAATCGAGAGCGGTCCTTCACTCGTCAGGCACACCGGTGAGGTAATGAGCCGATCGCTCAACCGCACCTCCTTGACCAAATCGCCCAACGCATCCTGAACGGCCTTGAGTGCGCCCTCGTAGGTCTTCTGCTGTTCCTTCTTGACCTCCTTTTCCGCATCGTTGGCAAGATCCAGATCGTGATCGGCAACGGACTTAAACTCCTTTTCAAGATGCGTGTGCATCATCTTGACGGCAAATTCATCCACATCGTCCGTCATGCAGAGGATATCGTACCCCTTTGCGCGGACAAGTTCCGTCTGCGGCAGCTTGAGCGTGCGGTCGATGCTCTGACCGCACGCGTAATAAATAAACTTCTGATCCGCCGCCATATGATCCACATATTCCTTGAGGGTGATCATTTTATCTTCGGCCGCAGAGTGGAATAACACCAGATCGCTTAAAAAATCCTTGTTCGCGCCATAGCCGCTGTACAGGCCATATTTGATCGGCAGACCAAAGCTCTTCCAGAACGTATCATATTTTTCACGATCGTTTTCGAGTAGCTTCAGCAGCTCACTCTTTATCTTCTTTTTCAGATTGGCCGCAATCGTCTTGAGCTGGCGATCGTGCTGCAACATTTCTCGAGAAATATTCAGCGAGAGATCTGCGGAATCCACAAGGCCCTTCACAAAACCGAAATAGTCCGGCAGCAGATCTTCGCACTTATCCATGATCATGACCCCGCTGGTATAGAGCTGCAGCCCGCGCTGATATTCTTTTGAATAAAAATCATATGGCGGATTCTTAGGCAGATACAGCAGCGCGTTATAGCTGACCGCGCCTTCCGCGCTGGTATGGATCACCAACATCGGATCTTCATAATCATGGAACTTCTCTTTATAAAAATTATTATAATCCTCGTCGGTTAGCTCCGCTTTATTCTTCTTCCAGATCGGAACCATGCTGTTGAGGGTTTCCTCTTCATAGTACGTTTCATATTCGTCGTCCTTTCCGCCTTCCTTCTTGCGGGATTTCTCCATCATCATGCGAATGGGATAGCGAATATAGTCCGAATACTTTTTAACAAGACCCTGTATGGCGTAAGGCGTGAGGAAACGATCATAGTTTTCCTCGTCGTTGTTGTCCTTCAGCAGCAGTGTAATCTCCGTGCCGACCGTTTGCTTTTCGGCGGGCGTCATGGTATACCCATCCTCGCCAGCGGATTCCCACAGCCATGCCTCATCGCTGCCATAAGCGCGGCTCAACACCTTGATATCCTTTGCCACCATAAAGGCAGAATAGAAGCCAACACCGAACTGGCCGATGATATCCACATCTTCCCCCAAAGCATGCTCCTGCTTAAAGGTTAACGTGCCGCTCTTGGCGATGGTGCCAAGGTTGTTTTCAAGGTCTTCCTTGCTCATTCCGCAGCCATTGTCCACTAAGCGCAGCGTACGCGTTCCCTGATCCGCTTCAATACGAATCTGGAAATCTTCCCGTGTCATGCCGACATTCGGGTCCGTCAGAGAAATAAAGTACAGCTTGTCGCTGGCATCGCTGGCATTACTGATGAGTTCGCGTAGAAAAATCTCCTTGTGCGTATAGATGGAATTGATCATCAAATCCAGCAATCGCTTTGACTCTGCCTTAAATTGTTTCTTTGCCATATGTTCTTCCTCCAAATTATAATCTTGCATTCTTTTCTTGTTTGAAAAGAATCAAAAGAAAACGATCCGTCCAATCGAAGATCACGCAGAAAGTGTTAGCACTCGCCTTCGTTGAGTGCTAACACCAATATAGTACCAGTTCCCCCGAAAATCAAGTAATCCATTGCGACGCTACAAACTTTTCACATTTCCGGATGTAAGTCCGTGCGTAATGCAGTATCGCTTATTTATTTATACAAAAAATTAATCCGGATAACATAAACCAAAAAGGTATGAAAGCGGCATTACACCGATTTCACACCGATAGGTGGATCTTTTTGTAAAACGAATTCCCCTCAATAAACCCAAACGGTGGGCAGATAGAACAAATATGGAGCAGTGCACACGGCCAGTAACAGCGCAAGGCGTTTTTTTTGCGCATCGTCCAATCCGGATTTCGCAAGCGCTATTCTACGATTGAAGAAATAGATACAGCATCCGGAAACCACTACACAAGCTGTCACCCAAAAAATGGCATAGATATTCTCAAAGGGGTTCATGCTCACCGCGTTTGTAATGTTTTCATACCACCATTTTCCAACGGGCGTTTCATAGCCAAAGTCAAGCACGTTGGCCATAAACATCAGCACCGTCCCGATGAAATCTGCCGCAAACCCAAGAAGCCATACTTTCCAGATGATGGATTTCGCAGTTCGCTTTCTTTCTGTCACTTGCATTGATCTAAGGGCAAGCACAATGACCAACAAATCAATCAGAAAATTAGCAGGCAACACCACCACCCATGTGGCGGGGATTAGCCACAACAGCCAGATGGGAAAAATCACATTGTATAGTTTCACATCATTGCTTCCATGCATACATCAACCTCGTATCATAAAAATCCATCTTAGCCTACCACAAAGAGATGACGCCGTCCAGAAAGCAATCGCATTCCTCTAAAAACCCAGCACTTTCGGATAACCGTTCAACGCAAATTCGTTGATGCAGAGGAATGCCGATGGATCAAACGATTCCGAACAAATTACTTTTGGTTTAGAATTTTCAGGAATTCTTCACCGGTGATGGTTTCTTTCTCCAGCAAATATACCGCCAATCGATCCAACGCCTCCCGTTCATCCTTCAGAATCCCAAGCGCTTTGCCATGGGCAGTGCGGACAATTTGCACGACTTTATCATCAATTCTGGCTGCGGTCTCCGCCGAACAGGACAGCGATACATCGCCGCCAAGATATTGATTTTGTACGGTTTCCAGCGCAACCATATCAAATTCTTCGCTCATACCATAGCGGGTGACCATTGCGCGGGCCAAGCGGGTTGCTTGTTCGATATCGTTGCTTGCACCGGTGGTGATGCTGCCAAAGATAATTTCCTCCGCCGCGCGGCCGCCCGTGAACGTGGCAATTTTATTTTCAGCTTCCTGTTGATTCATGAGGTGATGCTCGCCCGCGTCCACCTGCATGGTATAGCCTAGTGCGCCTGAAGTACGGGGCACGATGGTGATTTTATGCACCAGGGCGCTCTCGCTCTGACGGGCTGCAACCAGCGCATGACCAATTTCATGATAGGCGACAATCTTCTTTTCCTTTTCGGAGATCACGGCGTTCTTCCGTTGATAGCCGGCGATGACAACCTCCACGCTTTCCTCAAGATCGCTCTGGTTCACGCTTTCCCGTCCCAGACGCACGGCGCGTAGCGCGGCCTCGTTGATGATGTTGGCTAGGTCAGCGCCGGATGCGCCGCTGGTTGCGCGGGCAATCTCATTGAAGTCAGCATCACCGTCCATCTGCACATCCTTGGCATGTACCTTTAGGATAGCTTCCCGTCCGGCGAGATCCGGCAGCTCCACGGGAATACGCCGATCGAAGCGGCCGGGGCGAAGCAGTGCTGCATCGAGTGTCTCCGGGCGGTTGGTGGCGGCCAAAATCACAACGCCCTTCTTGCCGTCAAACCCATCCATCTCGGTCAATAGCTGATTTAAGGTTTGCTCACGCTCATCGTTGGCAGATAGGCCGGTGTCTCGCTTTTTTCCGATGGTGTCAATTTCATCGATAAAGACAATGCAGGGCGCTTTTTCCTCCGCTTGTTGGAACAAATCGCGCACCTTAGCCGCACCCATCCCCACGAACATCTCCACGAATTCCGACCCGGAAATAGAGAAAAACGGTACCTGCGCTTCTCCGGCAACGGCCTTTGCCAGCAATGTTTTTCCGGTGCCTGGAGGACCGACCAGCAGCGCGCCCTTGGGCAACTTTGCGCCGATGGTTACATATTTATCCGGGTTATGCAAAAAGTCAACAATCTCCAGTAACGCTTCCTTGGCTTCGTCCTGTCCCGCAACATCCGCAAAAGTTTTGCCCGTCTGGGCTTCCACATACACCTTGGCGTTGGCCTTGCCGAGCTTGAGCGCATTGCCCACGCCCCCCATGCCGCCGGCACTCTGCATTCCCCGCATAATAAGCCGGCCAATGAACGAAAAAATCAAAATTGGCAGAATCCATGAAACAATAAAGCTCAGTAGCGGTGACATCTGGGCATTGATGGATGCCGAAAACGTTACATTCGCTTTATTCAGCCGCTCCATGAGGGTATCGTCCGGCCAGATTCCGGTCTTATAGGCATATTTTCGGTCATCATCCTCTTTGGTGAGGAATGTGATGGTGCCTTCTTCCTGATCACGTGCCACTTCGGTGACGATACCCTTATCCACCATGTTTAAAAAATCGTTATAGCCAACCTGCTTGACCTGGGCTTGCACGATCATCGGAAAAATCACGGCATTGAACAGCAGAATCACCAGACTCGCAATAATTGCGTAATAGATTAACGGTTTCCTGGATGGCGTTTTTTCTTCCTTCATACTATCTGTTTTTGCTCCTTATGCATTTCCAAACTTTGTTTTTCGTTCTTAATTTCCCATTGGATGAGAAAGGTGATGGCAGCTCGAAGCACCACGATTGCGCCAAGAATGGCCAACTCGCTCCAGGAACGAACAATGACAGTGCGCAGCACCTCGCTACCAAGCTTGAATTCTAAAGCAAGTCCGATCCCTTCTGCAAGCCTCAATTTAACGCTGGAATCATGCCGAAACAAGCCCACGGCACTCTTCACGGCAGTCACAATCAATATGCATACGCCGATGACTTCCATCAGCAGGATGGCATATTGAACAAGGATCGTAAATAGGTTCTGCAAGGTGTCCAGCATACGGCGTCTCCTTCAAATCTATCGCATTTATATGGGCTATTGTACAAGCTTTTTGTAAGCGAAGCAACCTTTCTTGTGGAAGTCCATACCAAAGTTGTACAATATAATTAGATTTTATATTTAAGAAACGAAAGCAATGGTAGGACATGCCGCCAGAATAGCTTTATGGGCATCCATTGTGATCGTTACATCATCCGTTTTTAAACCAGTTGCGTGATTCAATGCGATCAATACCGGACGGCAGCTGGGCTGCATCAGCGAAGCTCGCTACCCTTTAAGCGCTTGCCGCCCATCATAGCCGCTCAGCAAAGGAGGCGCCCATGGATCGTTATGTACGACAAGTTTTCATGCCCGAGATTGGTCTGGCCGGGCAGCAACGGCTTCAACAGGCATCCGCCTTTGTGGTGGGCGCAGGCGGCCTGGGATCTGCTCTGCTTTTTTGTCTGGCGGGAGCGGGGATTGGACATCTTGGTATTGCCGACTTTGATACAGTATCCGAAAGCAATCTTAACCGACAGTTTCTCCATACGTACCAAAGCCTTGGCAAGCCCAAAACGGATTCCGCAGTGGCGCGTTTGCAAGCCTTCAATCCAGATCTACATTACGCGCCCCATAACTGCCGCCTTGGTGAGGATAATGCAGAAAGTTTGATTGGCGGATATGATATCGTTTTGTCAGCCGTCGATTGTTTTTCCACACGCTTGACACTGAACCGGGCATGTTTGCATCTGGGCAAACCGCTGGTAAACGGCGCTGTGGATGGCATGTGCGGAACCCTCCAGATTGTTGAACCGGGTAAAACCGCCTGCTTGTCCTGTCTATACGGCGACCCCCCAAAAAACCGCTCCTCCCTTTCCTTCGCGCCGGTGGTCAGCGTCATCTCCTCCCTGATGGCGCAGGCAACTCTGCTGCTCCTGCTCGGCCGGCCGAATCCACTGGCCGACACGCTGCTTCACTTTGACGGAGCCAGCCTGACCTTTGAAAAAATCCCCTTGCGGCGTAACCCCAATTGCTCCGTATGCGGGGAGCATGTTTAACAATGCACCGTTATCCACCTCACAGGCGTATGCTTGAATTGGCGGCAGCCTCAGCATCTTTTTCTTTGAAAACGAATTCTTTTTAGAGCACGCCCCTGAAAACAATTCGAGCATTTTCAATGTGTAGTATCCATTGTAAACGATTCTTAAAATACGACTTGTGAGAATTGTCATATCTATCGCGGTTAATCATTTACAATGACGCGCAAGCTTTTTAACGAATATGCCCGGTGGATCATTTCTGACTTACCTGTAGAAATCCGCACCAAACGATATCCGGTGATAGATAGCTCGCATTCATAAAAGAAAGAAGGAATCCAGCGATGGCACTCCGTCCGCCGGGACCCAAGGGTTATTTAACTGAAGAGGAAAAAAGTTCCGCACCAAAGATTACAAAGGCGCTGATTCTGCGAATCCTTTCCTATCTTCGTCCTTATTGGTGGCAATTTCTACTAGTTTTTCTGACAGTTCTTGTATCCAGCGTACTTGGATTGCTGCCCTCCATCATCACGGGGCGCATTGTTGACGAAGCGTTGATTGGGCAAAACATGCGGCTACTCATCGAGCTACTTGTTTTGGCGTTCATCACACTGATTGCCGCTCAAGTGATTGGCGTGCTGGAAAGTTATATCAATGCTTGGATTTCTGAGCGCATCGTTTACGATATGAAAAATCAGATGTACAAGCACCTGCAATGCATGCCGCATTCGTTTTTTACCAGTGAAAAGCAAGGTGATATCATCACGCGCATGAACAGCGACGTGGACGGCGTTGCCGCTGTCATCTCCGGCACACTATCCAGCGCAGTCTCGAACAGCACCATTGTGATCACCACACTGGTTGCACTCTTTTCCATGAATTGGCAACTGGCCATTGTTGGAATTATCGTCATCCCACTATTGATTCTGCCAACGAAGGAGGCGGGCAAAACCCGTTATCAGCTACTCAGTGCAGAGCAAGCCAAACACGATGAGATGAATGAGATTGTTCGTGAAACGCTCTCGGTAAGCGGCTCACTGCTCAGCAAACTGTTTACGCGGGAGAAGGTTGATTATGATCGATTTGAGCGGATCAACGCAGAGGTAACCAAAATCGCTCTGCGGGAACAGCGCAGCGGCAAGTGGTTTCGTTTGTTGATGGGCATGTTTATGCAGATTGGACCACTGCTTATCTATTTTGCGGGCGGGTATTTCATGGTCAGCAAGCTCGACCCCGCGCTAACGGTGGGTACTGTGACAGCAACCGTTTCCCTGATCAACCGTCTCTATCGGCCCGTCCAGACCCTGTTTAATCTACAGGTGGATTTCACTCGTTCGTTGGCGCTGTTTGCCCGTATATTTGAATATCTCGACCGCATAAACCCCATTCGTTCCCTCGTTAACGCTAGAAAGCCGGATCTGCAAGACGCTGGAATTTGCTTTTCGCATGTTCACTTTTCCTATTCGCCGGAGGTGGAAATTCTCAAGGATGTAAGCTTTACTATTCCCGGTGGCAAGATGTACGCCATCGTTGGCCCAAGCGGATCTGGGAAGTCTACTGTTGTCAATCTCATTCCCCGCCTGTATGACGTAACCGGCGGCCAGGTGAGAATCAACGGCATCGATGTGCGCAACTATGATTTGACCTATCTGCGCCAGAGCATTGGCGTTGTGACACAGGACGCATATCTATTCAACGGCACAATTCTGGATAATCTCGTATGTGCCCGGGATGGGCTTACGCAGGATGAGATCGACGAAGCCTGCCGCGCGGCGAACATCGATCATTTTATTAGTACACAGCCAAACGGCTACCAAACGGTTGTAGGCAATCGCGGACTCAAACTCTCCGGCGGTGAAAAGCAACGCATTTCTTTGGCTCGGGTCATATTGAAAAATCCTAAGATTCTGATATTGGATGAAGCCACCAGTGCGCTGGATTCCATCAGTGAAAACGCCATACAAAACGCACTTGACCACATGATGCTGGGACGAACCAGCATCGTCATTGCCCACCGCCTCTCCACAGTGCTTGCCGCAGATGAAATTCTGGTGATAGCCGGCGGAATAATTGCCGAACAGGGTACGCATGCGCAGTTGCTGCAAAGCGACGGCATCTACCGCCGTCTCTATGAAACGCAGTTTGCTCGGGTGTTGGAAAACCAGGAATCATAGCGTCAAACCGTACCCCACATCTAAAAAAGCCGCACGCTGTGATCACGTGCGGCTACTTCTATTGTGCTTTTCCTTTGGGAACGAGGACTGCATAGGGCAGAAACAGCACCGCGTATTCTAGATTGGGAAATATATATCGCACCTCTTGTGCAGGCATGGAAAACAGCATGCCAAGTGTAACAACCGTAATCGGAATTAGTCCCATTAGATCCATTGCACGTCTTTTTCGGAGCAACAGCACGGCTGCAAACAGCAGACAGAGATTGGAGAATCCGCCCCGCCATAGCAGCGAGCGCAGCACCGGTACGCCGTACAAAAACTCAGCATATCGGTTGATGAGCGGCGCAAACCCATTGAACGTTGTTCCCTCAGGCTGCTTGAAAATTCTTTGGTACGCTTCAAATCCTTCTGCGGCAACCCCGGCCTTGGCCGCCAATTGCGGGATAGGCGTTTGCGGATAGCACAGATAACTGCGAACATAGCCGTCAGATGGCGTTGCAATCTCCCACATCAGACTGTTGAGATCAAAAAATGCGGTCAGATAGATGCGCGGATAATAAATCAAAAAATGCGCATTGAGCCGCAGAAGATCATCGCCGAGGTCAAATTGCTCCACCTTTTCAATATTTTTGCCGATCCGTCCATAGGGTCGGGAGATCGTATCCGCAAAATACTTGGTGTAGCAGGCCGCCCAATCTTCCACTGGCATAATCTGTTCCATTACAGCCCGGTCCTCCGGTGCAATAGGCGCCCCGCTTGCTGCCACCGCACCAATCATGGTCATGGGCGCACTGTATTGAATATATTCCGGATTTCGCTCCCCATGGAGCATGCCAAAGAACAGACCGTCAATCAACAGCATGTAGACAGCCGCGATGCAAGCGCCCGCTGCAACCACACCCCAGGCGGCTTTCCTCCGCCGTTTGAGCAAGCGGTACAGCAACACGGGCAGCGTGCAAATCACCGGCAAAAATCCAGCGTGCCGAAATAGGCAGGTGCATAGCCCAAAGGCTGTGATCCAAATCCAGTCCACAACACGTGTTTTTCCGCTCTCGGCATCGTTTGCAATGCGCAGCACGCCTATGCCGAACGCCAGCAACGACAGTGCAAACACAACGTCCTTGATCATCACCTGCAGGAAATAGATCGGTAAAAATGTCACCACCGCTGCGATTACATAGGCGCAGCAAGCGCGGCGCGTCATGCCACGGCTGATAAAAAACGAAAGGATATAATTGTTGATATATACATAGGCAACCGCTTGTACCAACGTAACCGCGCGCTGTGTACCGCCAAGCCACTGGCACAGACGCACAAACAGGAGATATCCAGCCGTGTGCCACGCCCGCCATTCTTGATTTTGTGCCATGCCCCAAATGGTTCCCGCATCCCCAATGACCAGGCTCTGCGTGGATGACAGCAGCGTGCAGGCAGTTACGGCCGCAAGCAGCAAAATGGGGCGGTATAACCCTAGAAAACGAATTTTTCCCACCGCCCTGTCCCCGTTCATGGGGACTCGCTCCTTCAGCGACCAGCGGAGCGCTGCAAACGCGCATAGAAATACGGCAGCTGCATAACCAAGGAGGAAGCCCGTCCAGTTCCACGCTAGGTATAATAGCCGTATCCATCGAAACGGCCACCAGATGGCAGAAAGACCGGCCTCCGAAAACAGCGCACAGGATAACAGATTTGGCAGTGACAGCAGCAGGAAAAACACAATGGTCGCTCCAAGTGACAGCCAAAGATTTCTGTGATTCTCACGTGCAAACAGAGTTTGGATTGAAATACGACGTCCGAGCAGCAGCGCGGCGCACACCACCATCGGCAGCGCAGCTAGAACCGCCGCATCATTTAAAAACACTGCCGGCGCGCCCAATAGCAGAACGATGGCAAGTAGCATCCACCCCCCCGGGAGCCACTGGAAGAGCAAAGACCGAATCCTCATTTATCAGACTCCTATTAAGATTTTTTTCGCAAAACAAAGATCCATGGCAGTAGTCCCCCCGCTTCCGTACGAATCGTGGAAACTAGCGTGATTTTGGTCACACGTTTGAGGCACGCAGACAGCAGTCGATATTCCATCGTGTACAGCACGCAAACGCCGCCATCGGCCAAAAGTCCCGGTAAACGACTGCATAAATCACGGTACAGCGCTTCGTTATTCTTGTGATTGCCCACCCGATTTCCAAAGGGTAGATTGGACACAATGAGATCCACGGGCGCACGAGGAATGAAACTTAGGATGTCCTTTTGCACAAACACTGCCCGTGAATGTGCCTTCCCGCCATTTACACGCGCCGCTGTGATGGCGGGCGCCGCAATGTCAATGCCAAGCAGGGTATCGCAGGGATTGCCGATTGCCGCCGCACGCTTCTCCAGTTCGAACAGCAGCGTCCCGCTTCCGCAGAAAGGATCCAGCACACTGAACCCGTGCGCCGCCGACAACCCGGGCTGTCCCGCTGCTGCGTCGGAAGCTTTTGCCCCTGTCCCAGAACCGCGTACTTTGAGTGCCATTCTGGCAATGCAAGCAGCAAGCGACGGCGCAATGGATGCCGGTATCGCTTTTGCTCGGTACGAAAATCGCCCGTCGGGTATGCTGGCAGGCTTGAGCAATAAATCACACGCATCGCCATGGCATACCACCCGCAGTTCCAACGCATAGTGGGAGGGATTGTTGTCCCCACCCAGCACCTTGGTCAACGCCGCAATAAACATACCTCGGTCAATCGCACCGTCGCCGAGTGTCCCCGCGTAATCACGCAGTTCAATACGGTAAGGAAGTGTTAATTCCCGCGCCGCCACCTTCGCAATGGCTTCCGGCTCCAACGGGACATTCTGCGCAAGCGGCAGAAATGCTTCGTAAAAGCAACGCACAGCAAAGAGTTTCTGTAAGTTTTCCGTCACAACGATCGCTCCGCGCACATCGACTGCCGGATCATAGCCCCGCTCCTTTAACTCCTCGTACAACATCTCGGAGAATCCTTCCGGCGCCGTCAGCAGCACTGCACGCGGTACCGTCAGCCCATACACGGGCAGAGGCTCGTCCGCAGACAGCGCAGCCAGTGCTTTTCTGTGGGCGGCTGCAATTTCAGCGCAATGCTTCTCCTCGCTGTCATTCTCTGGCAATTTCGGCGCGTATGCTTCCAAAGTGGCGTGCGCCTGCTCCCCGCCCACACTGCCAAGCGCCAACAGGATAGATGGCACGACAAACATCGTCGTTTCTGCGGCAAGCGCCGCAATCAGCACCGGTGCATCCGCTTCATGCAGTAGCGCGCCGGTAAGCCGCGCAGCATTTTTGCGTGTCTTTGGCTCTGATGCTTTCAGCAGTGCATGCAGCAGTGAGCGGTCCCCCAGTTGGCAGTCGATCTCCTCACGTCCTATTTTCTGTCGTGCCTGTTCGCACAGGGCGGAAAGTGCCGGTGCAGGGGCATCTCCTGCTAATTGTGTCATAAGCTCATTGATCATACGATTGACTTCCTCTCCGTATTGGCAGCATCTTTGATGATTTTCAGGATGGATTCCGTTCCGTCGCAGCGGGTGTCGCTCTCCATGGCACCGCCATACTTTATGCGGTCCCGATAGAGGGTTTTTAACGCGTCCGCCAAGGTGTCTGCCGTAGCAGTCTGCTGATCAAGCGTAATGGCATAGCCTTTGTTTTCGAAATACTGCGCGTTTAGAATCTGGTCGCCCCTGCTGCACGAAAGCGGCAGCGGCATTAGTACAGCAGGTTTGTTGAGGGCAAGCAGTTCAAAGACGGTGTTTGCACCTGCCCGCGAAAAAACAATGTCCGCCAGTGCAAAAAGATCCGGCAGTTCCTCCGTAATGTATTCATATTGCAGATAGCCGGCCCGTGCGCAGGCATCGTCAATCTTGCCCCTGCCGCACAGGTGAATGATATCAAATTGTGGAAGCAACGCCGGCAGTGCTTCCCGCAGCAGCTCGTTTGGCCGCTGCGCACCCTGACTCCCGCCCATAACCAGCAACACTGGCTTACTGCCGGAGAGTCCCGTATATTGCAACGCACGCGCCCGTTCGCCCAGATATAGCTCCGGCCGAATCGGCGTGCCTGTAAATACACCCTTATTCTCTGGCACATAGCGCAGGGTATCCTCAAATGTAACGCAGATCTGATCGGAGAAACGACTCGCAATCCGGTTGGAAAGGCCCGGTGTGTAATCGCTCTCGTGAGCGACAACGGGCGTTTTCCCCGCTGCCATGACTACCGGAACAGAAACGAAACCGCCCTTGCTGAACACCACGTCTGGATGCAGTGCACGAATCAGTCTCTTGGACTGACCGATGCCTTTGATGACCCGGAATGGGTCGAGCAAGTTTTGCCAGGATAAATAGCGCCGGAGTTTACCGGAAGAAATCGGGTGATAGGTTACGTTTGGGACCGCTGCAATCAGTTCCCGTTCCATGCCCGTTTCACTGCCAATATAGTGGATGTCCCAACCTTCCATCTTCAAGCGGTTGATCAGCGCAATATTTGGAGTCACATGCCCCGCAGTGCCGCCGCCTGTGAATACAATCCGTTTTTTTACCATATACTTCCTCTCAAAAAGCAGGATCGGCAGCGTATTGCCGATCCTGCATGGTTGCCTGTATGTAGTTTATGTCGTTTCTGTAGATTTGTCCACCTGCATTCTTTTCATCGAAGCAGAAAAGTCTGTAAATAAATCGTTCCATGCGCGGTTGTTTGAAGCCCTCCAGCTTTTCAATATCGCGATGGATGGCGGCGCAAAACTGCGCGCATGGCGCAGAAGCAAACCAACGCGGCTTAGGCAATATCGTCGTTGTTGAGCACATCTTTTCTGAGCAATGCGCGGGCAATATCGTACTTCATCTGGCTCCATTCCGTACCCATGGGCAGGTTGACTTCCAGCATGACGCATACAAGACGAGCGTTGTCGTCCGTAACCTTTTGTCCGGTTTCTTGGTCGGAGTCACGCCAGCAGCAAAACCACGCAAGTTCCTTCGTCTTATTGCTCGTAATCTCAGCCGTTCCGGTCTTGCCAGCCAGTTCGTATCCCACCGTCAGCGGTCCTTTCGTGATGAAGCTTTTGAACATGCTGCGTGCCGTACCTTCATGGGTAACCTTCAGCAGTGCGGGATAGACCGCGTCCACTGTGGACTGCTGAAAAACCTGCTTATAGACCTTTGGCTCGCGCTGCTCCACCAGCGAATAATCTGTACCCTTGGCGTGCCAGATGGAATCCACCACATAGGGCTGCATAATTTTGCCGTCATTGGCATATGCGGAAACATAACAAGCAAGCTGCAGCGGCGACATCAGTATCTGTCCCTGTCCGTAGCCGGAGACCGCCAGATCATAGTCGTTCTGTTTCTTTTCCTTGCTATAGAGCTGTGGCACGCTGACATCCATGCCGTAGATCACCTTGTCCTTGACAAGCCCGACATTTTCCATCGGCGACCACTCGCCATTTTCGTTCTGCTGCCAAATGGTTTCACCGCCTTCTTTGACGTTCTGCCAGCTAATTTTGTCCGGTCCGGCACGCCAATATACCCGCGGATTTGTTTTTTCAGCTTCCAGCTGGATGGGCGTTTCCCATCCGATTTTGTTCACCATATAGTCTTCAAATTTCTTTGCGCCCATGCGCAGCGCAGCGTAGGAAAAGTACAGGTTATCCGAATCGATGATTGAACTTGTCAGATTCATCGGCGTATGTCTGTTTGAGTTAGGGGTGCGCCGCAACGGCCGATCATGTGCTTGTTCAATAAATGGCGCATCCTTATCTTCGTTTGGCGTCCCCATAGTTTCACTTGGCAACGAACTCATCAGCGACTCCGACGGAATCCATTCGTCCACATCGATCTCCTCGGATGCGGGGAATACGTCATTTGAGGTCATGGAGTTGGTCTCAAGCAGCGCTGCAGAGGTCATCGTTTTAAACACCGAACCGGGCGTATAGAGACCCTGCGTTGCACGGTTGTACAGCGGGATATTGGGATCATCCAACATTGCCTGCCATTCCTCGTCCGGCATGCCTCGAGCCAGGTAGTTGAGGTCGAATCCCGGCCATGAGGTCATTGCCTGAATCTCGCCGGTCTTTGGATTAAGTACCAGAACCGCACCGTGAATGCTCTTGTCGTATACGGTAGCATCAACAACCGTCTCCAATCTTTCCTGCAATTCCGGGATGATGGTCAGGTGCAGGTCGTTACCCTCCACCGCATCGGTTTTATACAGCATACCGCGGCTCCCGCCCTGTGGATCCTGTATATAAGTAAATCGTCCGTTGGTACCCAACAGCGTATCTTCATATAAGAGTTCAAGCCCATATTTCCCGATCCACGAGTCACCGTTATATCGGGTATCACCAACGCGTTCAAACCGTTCTTTTTCTTTGTTATATCGAATGTCGCCATAGGCTTCGTAGTTAATCTTTTCCTTCTTGGAGATGATTCCTGCGTAGCCGATGATATGGCAGAGGGATTGTCCATATGGGTAATACCGCACGGTACCATAGTTGGCGGAGTCAATGGCAAGCCCCTTAATCTCCAGAATCCGATTTTTCATATCCTGGGTGATCTCGTCCGGGAAAAAAGTCTTCATTTTACTGAAGTCGTTTCTCGCTTTGGACAACGCCTCGCGCACATCATCCTCGGTCATGCCCATCTCCGGTAGCCCGGCAACCTGCTGCACAAATGCATCCACATCCTCAATGGAGGAAGGCACCGCAAAGACCGTTACCTGCGCAACATTCTGTGCGTAAGGTTCCCCTTGGCAGAGAATCTCGCCACGGTTTGCCTGCAACGTACCAACACGCAGGTTATCGCCCCACTCCATCATCGGAAAAATCAAGCGGGGTGACCAGTCGATTGCCCAACGGTGTTCGATGCGGTTTGCGGTAATTTCAAACGAATAGGTTAGATCTTCCCCCGAGCGCTTGCTCTTATAGGTTAGGTCATAGTTGACGATGGCGATGATTTCGCCGTCCGTCACATCCGTCGTATTATACTCAATGCCATTGAGCTGTAATTCATCAAAAATGCTCTGATATTTCTCGATAAACGCCACCCGCGTGATGGTTTTATCCACAATCGGATTGCCGTCCTCATCCACCGGCAACGGAGTCGGCGACGGCGTTGCATTCGGATCCGGCGTTGCATTCGGATCTGGCGTTGGCGCCGCGGTGGCACTGGTCCCCTTTGGGGTTAAAGAGGGCATCGGTGTGGGTACAGGTGTCTGTAACCCCTCCGCTCCCGGCGATGCACTCGGCTCCGTACCCGGTTCATCGGGCAAAACCGGCGATGGCGTGCTGTTAGGATCCGGCGTAGGCGTTGCGTCTATCACCGGAAGTTCGCCTGTTTCTGGATCTGGCGTCATTCCGTTTTCGGCAACCGGCTCCGGGGTTGGTTCTGCAGTATTCTCCGGGGACGGCGTCCCTTCCCCCGTTCCCTCCGGCATTGGTGTACCTTCGCCGGGTACTGGGGTTTCTTCTGTGTCGGCAGTTTCGTCTGGATTGGGGGTGCCCTCCGCGGCAACATCCTTCTTCTCCTCATCAGAAATACCAATGAGGTCTTTCCAGAATTTCTGTTTCTCCGCTTTGACCTTCGCTTCTTCTTTTAGGCGCGCGGCTTTCTCCTCCTCGGTTTCCGGCGCCTTGATGCTGTCCGCGATCATTTCATAGGCTTTGTCAAATTCGCTGTTGGCGATATAGTCCAAAAATTTGTAGCAATAATCACTGCCGCGCGTCACAATAGAGCAGCCCGAACTCAAAAACGTGCCGGTTAAGGTCACAAGAACCATCAGTATTGCTATGATTCGCTTCATGCAGATCCCTTTCCTAATCAGTTATCACCTTGCGAACCGTTATCCGGTTCAACTGTTTTTTCTTCCTTGGCGAATTTCCTTTTTGAAAACAACCTTCGTTTATAAGGCGATGTTATTATAACAAATAAATGTTACAATACGGCGATTGCCTCAGAAAGTTAATAAACACGCCATAAAGTATTCGATTTTTAAGCTGAGGCGTCATCCGGCATCACAATATCCCCATAGCCCACGCTTTTAGTGGACGATGGGGATTCAAATCAGAATGAAAATATTTCAGCAGAAATGCTCTGTTGTTGATTCTTTAATGATTGTTTCCGTAGATGCACGTTTTTTTCTGGTATGAAGTTGTATCCACCACGACGCTATTGCAGCTCTGCCGCTGCATGAATCTGCGCGGGCAGCGTAGTCACATCCTTTTGATTTTCAGCCAGCAACCCGATTGCACGCTCCGCGCAAGCGCGGCCGGCGGCCTCCGGATCTACGCCCGCCGCAGCCACCAACAGCTTCGGATAGGTACGCATCATCTCAAATACGTTTCCATCCGTACCGGCAGAAAAGATTTCCATATCCGCTCGGTCTGCCTTAGCCAGCACACGCGCCGTTTCGACCGCCAGTGAACCGGTTTCCGAATAGATTGCGTCCACCATTCCCGGATAGTAGCGGGATAGCTTTGCGCTCAACCAATCTGCAAACAATTCGTCCGCCGCCGCCTCCGCCGCAACATAGACGCCTTTGCTCAGTACCCGCCCTTCCGTCACGCCAGCAGTCCAAATTGCAAAAGCATCCCCCTCTCGGGTATCAAACAAGCCAATGAGACGCACGGGTGTATTGTGCGGCGGATAGGTCAGCGCCGCGGACAGCATGTCCACCGCGCTACTTCCGTTTTCCGGTTCCACCGCGGCAAAATTCTTTGGTAGCGGACGGCTTCCAGCCTGATAGAGCAGCACGGGGTACTCCAGTGCACTCAGAGCAGTCAAATCGTCCATTTCATCCTTGACGTATACGATGACGCTGCACGCGCCCTTTTCCAATAGCGTGGAGAGTCCGCTTAGCCCACGATCTATCCCCGAAAACTGCAGCCCGGCTTCCTCTACGCTTTCCTGGACACCTTTGAAAAACGCCTTGTCTTCCCCGGCGTTGACGAGTGCCACCACGGGGATCGGCGAGGGCGTTGGTTCTGGTGTTGGCTCCGGTGTCGGCGTGGATAAGGTCAGCGGGCCGACGTTCATCATGTTGCAGCCGGACAGAACCGTCAGCAAGGTTACCATCAAAACACAATCCATCAAACGCTTTCTCATACTTTTCTAGTATAGCATAAGTAAGCGGAATTGATGCGTAATTTACCATTCCTGATCGCGATAAGTTTCCATAATTTGCTTAAAAAGCTCATTGATTGTCGGCGGCGTAATGCTGATTGCATTGGCGCCGGCGCTGATCGTCTGCCGGATCGTTTCCCCCGTTGGTCCACCGGTGGCAATAATCGGAAAATCTGGGTGTTTTTTGCGAATCCAGTCCACCACCATTGGTGTGCGTCCTGCGGCGGAAACATTCAATATGGATACGCCCGCGTCGATACGCGCGGATACATCGGTGGATTCGTTCACAACGGTGGCAACGATGGGAATATCGATTACCTCACGCATCTTGCGGATAATTTCTGCCGGAATTGGCGCGTTGACCACAACGCCCATGGCACCCTCTGCCTCCGCATCCTGTGCAAGCGCAATAACACGCGCACCGCCGGTGATGCCGCCGCCCACGCCGCAGAACACCGGTATGTACGACGCCGCAATGATGGCATCTGCAATGACCTGCTGCGGCGTGAAGGGATAAACTGACAGCACGGCGTCCGCATTGCAGTTGCGGATGATGGCAAGATCTGTTGAAAACACCAGCGATTTTATGCGTTTCCCCCAGATGATGATTCCGCTGGCGCTCCAGACCTCTTGGGGCATTTCTACATAGTGCCTTCGCAGCTGGCTGCTGATATGAGGAATTTTCTTTTCCATTTTTCTCACTCCCTTCTGTGTATACCAATTCGAGACGCCTTACCAAAAACCCTGCCATGAGAATGTGTGCAAATTGAAAACTTCCCGCTATGACAATTCGTTTCTTTGCCTCGTGCCTACCAGCATGCTATAATGTTCCATCCACCTTAGTCATGCGCAGAGCATGTCTCGCACACATTTGGAAAAAAACTTGTATGCAACCAAATGTTTCCTTGAACGGTGTTATGTGTGGAAGAGAGGAACGGTTTTGATGGAGCAGCAGCTGATGAATCAACAAGCAATTCCATCGGCAGATGCGGAAGCATTGTTTACCGCATATGCCGATATGATCTACCGGCTGGCATTTTTACGCACAAAAAGCAGTGCGGACGCGGACGATGTTCTACAGGAAGTGTTCTTGCGCTGTCTGCGGCGACAGCCCGTCTGGAACGACCGCGCACACCAAAAGGCATGGTTTTTGACCGTGACCATCAACTGCACAAAGTCACTTTTGACATCTGCCTGGCGTCGGCACACCATGCCGCAGGACGATACGATACTCACTTCGATGCAGGAGGACACAGAGGTCTATGCAGAGGTGCTGAAACTGCCGGAAAAATACCGCACGGTAATCCATCTGTTTTATTACGAAGGATATCAGGTGGAGGAAATTGCCAAGCTGCTTCGTATTTCGGTCAATACCGTTAAATCTCAGCTCTTCCGCGCACGCGATATGCTGCGGCAGCAACTGAAAGGGGCATATTCGGATGTTTAAGGAGCAGTATATCCGTGACAACGAAAAACTTCATGCAAAGGAGACGTTGCTCATGGAAATTAAGAATAAAGTAACACAAGAAGAACCGGTGCGCAAGCGGCGCAATGCTTTCGTACGCTATGGGGCGGTTGCAGCAGCCGTCGTATTGATTGCCGGAGGAATTCTGGGTCTTGCGCTAAACGGACGCGCCAACACGGCCGCCGTACCAATGGCTGCTGCAGTCGGTTCTCAGGAATCGGCAGACGTGGCTGTTCCAGGATTGACCGAGACCACTCTATTCAACAACTATGACGAGCTGTTCGAGCTCATGGAAACCATGCAGATCAACCGTGCGAACGTAAAAAGTTCCGCCGCCAACGAATCTGCCCCTGCTCCAATGGATTCCGGCACCGAGTCTGCAGCCGCGGATACCCCCCTCTCCGCAAGCGCTCAAACCGAATCTGGATCCCTTTCTGATGGCAGTAGCAATCACAGTACCACAAATGTGCAGGTCAAGGGCGTGGATGAGGCCGATATTGTTAAGACCGACGGCAAGTATATCTATTATATTGTCAACAATCAGCTCAACATCATAGTTGCGAACGGCGCTGCCACAAAGATTGTCTCCAGCACTCTTTTTCAAGAAAGCGATCAGTGGTGGGGCTACAATTCGGAATTATTCCTGTTGGATGACCGGCTGATGATCATTACCCAAGGCTACACCACCGTTTGGGTGAACGACGGCAGCGACGGCTACAATCAAAACAAAGAACAAACCCAAATTCTGCTCTATGACATTGCAAACCCTGAGAAACCCCGCAAGCTTGCATCCCTCGCCCAGAGCGGTAGTTATGTTTCCTCTCGGTTGATCGGCGATTTTGTATATCTTGTGACCGCACAAAATGTCTGGAGGCCTGTGCGGAATCAGCCTGGCACATTCGTGCCGGAACTAACGGCGGGTAACGTCACAAAAACGATCGCTCCGGGCGATATTCTGGTTTATGGGACTCCACAGAGCTCCGCCTATACGGTTATCGGCGCCATCAATCTGCGGGAAGGCACCGAACATGCCGCCGCCAAGGCCGTGTTCGGCGGCACCAGCAACATCTACTGCAACGCGGAGCATCTGCTGCTTTCACTTGGCGAAAACAAGAGTCAAACCAGCGATATCCATCCCAATCAGGACGGCAAAAATGTGCAGGTTACCACCTCTGAGAGCTGCACAAAGCTCATGCTCTTCTCCCTTGACAAGGGCGTCATTACCCAGCTTGCCGCCGGCAGTGTTCGCGGCACGCTGCTCAATCAGTTTTCCATGGATGAATACAAGGATGTGTTCCGCGTGGTCACAACCGTCAACGAATGGGAGGAGCGCGTCTTTACCGACGGCGTGGATTCCTATGAATACGACAGCAAGGATTATAACTGCCTCTATACGTTGGATCAAACGCTGAATGTATTGGGTAAGATCGAAAACCTTGCCCCGGATGAGTTGGTGCAGTCTGTGCGCTTTGATGGCGACGTGGGCTACTTTGTCACCTTCCGCCAGATCGATCCTCTATTTGCTGTGGATTTGGCCAATCCAACCAATCCGCGCATCCTAAGTAAGCTCAAAATTCCCGGCTTTAGCGAATACTTGCATGTGTTCAACAAGGGTCTGTTGCTGGGCATTGGCTATTCCGCGAATGAAAAGAGTGGACAGCGTGAGGGCGTTAAGCTCAGCATGTTTGATATCTCCAATAAGACCGACGTACGCGAACTATCCACCGAAAAAATCGATGCGGACTGGACAGCGGCAGGAGCGAATCATAAGTCCATTCTTGTAGACGCGGCCAAAAATCTGATCGCATTCCCTGCTGACAGCGCCTACTATATCTACAAATACACTAAGGCACAGGGCTTTGAGCAACTGAAAAAGATTTCCATGACGAACGACCTGTACAGCTGGAATCTGCGTGGAATGTTCATTGGCGATTATTTCTACGTGCTCAGCGATTCCACCATCTCCGTCATCTCGCTAACCAACTGGGATACGTTGACCAAGCTCTCTATCGCCTACGGTTAAGCCTCCTTCAATCACCGCTTGACATGCACCGCTCCGCCTGATAATATCATACTGTAATCTCATTTGTTACAGTATGGGAGGTAGGGCGGTGCGTTCTTTTACAATTCTATTGATAGTGTTTATGCTTGTTGCCGTCTTGCTGGCGGGCTGCGGCACGCCTGGTTTAATTGAAGAATCACCCGCTGCAAAAACGGCCGAGCAAATGGCGACGCAGACGAATGTAGCAAAAACGGAGGACTCTATGCGTAAGATTTATTTTGCCGGCGGTTGCTTCTGGGGAACGGAGCAGCTCATGGCCTCGATTCCTGGCGTGCAAAACGCGGTCAGCGGCTATGCAAACGGAGATAGCCCGCAGGAAGCCAACTATTCTGCGGTCTGTAGTGGACAAACCAATTTTCGGGAGACGGTGGAGGTTACGTACGATCCAGCGCAGGTTTGTTTGGAAAAGCTGTTGCTGGCCTATTTCTATGTGATCGACCCCACGGTGGAGCATCAGCAGGGCAACGACATCGGTTCCCAGTATCAAACCGGCATTTACTATATGGACGACGCCTCGCAAGCCACGGTCTCACGCATCGCCGCCATCGAAGCGTCAGCGGCGAACCCCTTTTGTGTGGAAATCGGTCCGCTTTTGAATTTCTATCCGGCGGAGGAATACCATCAGGACTACCTGATCAAAAATCCGACCGGGTATTGTCATATCCCGAAGGATGAAATCTCCATCTTTCGCACACTTACAATCGATTCGGCTGACTATACCCGACCGGCCAAAGCACTCGTTCCCGAACGGCTACACGGTTCCGCCCGTTATCAAACCATCTCACCTGCCGAGGTGAAGGAACGGTTGGACGAACAGTCGAATTTCATCCTCGTTGACGTGCGCACGCCAAAAGAATATGAGGCCGGCCATATCCGCGGCGCGCTTTTGATTCCAAATGAAACAATCTTGAGTACCGCCCCCGTACCAACACTGCCAGAACCGGAAGCAATGATCGTGGTTTACTGCCGTTCTGGCAAACGCAGCAAGGCGGCAGCGGACAAACTGCTCAAGGCCGGCTATCGGAACGTATGGGACATGGGCGGCATTCAAAGCTGGCCTTATGAGGTTACAGTGAAATAAGCGCACACTTTTTTTAGATGTCCGCCTACCTGCGACAGAATCGCCGCCGCTTCACTGATCAGACGTCTGTGCTGCTGAAGCACAAGACTTTTTGATGATATGCAGCAGTTGGAAGCTTAGCACACCCGTGACAATCAGCAGAATGATGACGGGTACGCTTTTCATTTGCGCAACCAAATAGCTGCTGAAATTGAATGCAAAATGCAGCACGATGCTTCCCAGCAGTGATCCATACCAGTCCGTAATAAGGCAAAGCAGCATGCCAAAGCAAAACGCATAGAGCATCCACACAATCTGCCCGTGCAGCGCGCCAAACAGGGCGCTGGATACAAGCATCGCGGCCCACTTAGGCATACCCTGCCGAAATCTGGAATACAGCAATCCCCGGAACACGACCTCCTCGGTCAGCGGAGCAATCAACGCAACCATGAGAATGGCAAGCAAATCAGTGTTGCCGGCCACAACTTCTGTGGCGGTATTATACCCCTCCATGAGTGATGTGGGCAGCAAACCCAGCGCCAAGGAAAGAAAGCAGTTGAGCGTGAAGCCCAGCGGCAGTAGCAGTGCAAGTCGGGAAAATGAAACGGGCGTTATCCCGACGCTTGCCAATATCGGTTTTTTGCGCACAGCAAAAATAAGCCAAACCACCATCAACAGTACCAAATTTGTCACTCCGGAAATTAGTACTGTGTCATTTCTAATCGCTTCAACCGCCGAAAGCCACGCATTTGGATCATTGATCCCCAACGCCAATATTTCGGTCACCAATCGATACATCACAAACGGCACCAATACGATAAACTGTGCGGCCAGATAGACGCCAAAATAGAGAAATCCCGCGCCGATGCTGCGGCCGCGGGAGGATTGTTCAGTTATTTCCATCTTGACTTCCTTTGGTATTATGCATGTGTTGATAGAGCTGACGGTTATCCAGCGCCCACTGCCGCTCTGAAAACGCACCACGCTGCACACCCTCCAGCGCCGAAAACATCTCATACATTTTGCTGTCTAACAAGTCCAATTCGCTGAGTACCTCTGCCTCTGGAAACATGGGCATCTTGGGACTGCCAAACTCCGCCTGTCCGTGGTGGGAGAGCAACATGTGCTGAACAAGCATGGCTGTTTCGTCCGGAACGCCCAGCAGTTCTGCTGCAAGCGCAATCTCACTCACGCCGATGTTGATATGTCCAAGAAGCTGGCCTTTTGAGGTATAACTGCTGGCCAGTCCCAGCGTTCCTGTTTCCAGCTCCGCTAATTTACCGATATCGTGAAGAATCGCACCCGTGTAGACCAGGTCTCCATCCAGTGCGGGATAGGTTGCAAGCACAGCCTTGGCAAGCTGCGTAATCGTCCAGGTGTGGTGCAACAGCCCTCCCCGGGTGGCATGGTGCAGCTTGACCGCCGCCGGAAAATACAGCAACTGTTCCTTGTGTTCCCTGAGCAGATACTGTACAAGCCTTCTCAGATCATCGTCCATAAAATCGTCGGCCAGCGCAAAGATTTGATCATATAGCCACTGGGTATCGAAGGGTGCGCAGGGGATCAGTAGTGACATATCCACATCATCATCTGGTGCGGTATGGCGGATTTTTTCAATCTTCAGTTGCTCCGCATCCTTCCAGAGGGTGATGCTTCCGCGCACCTTAATCACATCATCCGGATCAAATACACCGTGTTGCTCCTTACTATAATCCCACAGCTTTGCAGTTCCCTCGCCTTCGCAGTCAGCCAAAACCAGATCCAGATACTCACTGCCCTTGATATTTGCTTTGATGGAAACGCTCTTTACGATGCAGAAGCCCTCAAAGGACTGTCCGACAGCGGTATTCAGCAGACGCATACGGCTCATAATTGTTCATACTCCTTACGAGAAATTTTCTCTTCTAGTATACCATGTCTTGTTCGCCCCGTACACCTGTGTTAAAATTGCAGGGTGATGAATACAGACCTCTTTTTATTTGACTGCGTCGTCATCGGCGCAGGTCACGCAGGGGTGGAGGCGTCCCTCGCCTGCGCGCGCATGGGACAAAAAACGCTGCTGCTGACGCTGAATTTAGATTCCATTGGCCTCATGCCCTGCAACCCCGCCATCGGCGGCACGGGCAAGGGGCATCTTGTGCGCGAGATCGACGCTATGGGCGGTGAGATGGGTCTGGCGGCAGACGATACCCTCATCCAAATGCGTATGCTTAACACCGGCAAGGGTCCGGCCGTTCACTCGTTGCGCGCGCAGATGGACAAACGCCGATATCATGAACGAATCAAGCGCACCCTGGAATGCGAGCCAAACCTGACGGTGTGTCAAGGCGAGGCGGTCGAATTGTTGACCAAGAATGGCCGCATCTGTGGCGTGTCCACCGCGGAGGGTTTTTCCTACACCTGCCGCGCGGTCGCTGTTTGCACGGGCGTCTATCTCAAAAGCCGAATTCTGATTGGTGCGTTTGTTCAGGAAAGCGGCCCGAGCGGGCTGATGCGTGCAGAGCATCTTTCGGATGCGTTTTTCAGGCTGGGCATTCCGCTGCGCCGCTTTAAAACCGGTACCCCTGCCCGTGTTAACCGCAGCACGTTGGATCTTTCCGAGATGGAACCGCAATATGGCGATGAGCCAACGCCTGCGTTCTCATTTTTGAACGGTCGGCTCACCGTTGAACAGGTGCCTTGCTATTTAACCTATACCAATGCCGAAACACACCGCATCATACTTGAAAATCTGCATCGTTCCCCCATGTACAGCGGCAAAATTCACGCCACCGGCACACGTTACTGCCCAAGCATCGAAGATAAAATCGTTCGTTTTGCCGATAAGGAGCGCCATCAGATTTTCATCGAACCGGAAGGGCTGTCCACCAACGAAATGTATGTGCAGGGCATGAGTACCAGTCTTCCTGGCGACGTGCAGCTTTCGATGCTGCACACGCTGCCCGGGTTGCGGCGCTGCGAGGTCATGCGGCTTGGCTATGCCATCGAATATGACTGTCTTGATCCCACAACCCTTGACCATTCCCTTGGGGTGAAAACCATCCCCGGTCTCTATACGGCAGGTCAACTCAACGGCAGTTCCGGCTACGAGGAAGCCGCTGCCCAAGGCTTTTTGGCGGGCATGAACGCCGCTTTATACTGCCGGGAGGAAGCGCCTTTTACGCTCGGCCGGGAAGAAGCGTATCTCGGGGTGCTCGTAGATGATCTCACCATCAAAGGCACACCGGAGCCATACCGTATGATGACCTCACGTTGCGAATACCGCCTGCTGCTGCGGCAGGACAACGCGGATATTCGGCTGACTGAGAAGGCGCAGCGCACGGGACTAATTTCCGATGCGCGCTATGACCGCCTTCGGCAAAAACAAGAGCGCGTTGCAAAGGCGCTGGCCGATCTGCAGCAAATTATTCCGCCAAACGTCGCCTTATCGGCACTGTTGACGCAAAAAGGCGAGAGCGTCCCCACCACCGGCGCACGTCTGTTTGACCTGCTCAAGCGGCCCTCCGTCACCTACACAGAGCTGCTGGGCATTACGGCTGCGCTGTCCCCATTGGACTGGCAAATTACCGAGCAGGTGGAAACCCTTGCCCGATATGATGGTTATCTTCAAAAGCAGCAGGAACAAGTGTCACGCGCCCAGTCACTCGAGGATACGCGCCTACCTCAGGACGTGGATTATCTTTCCTTGGAAGGACTTCGGCTGGAAGCGCGGCAAAAGTTGGAAAAAACCAAGCCCCAGAACATTGGGCAGGCCGCGCGCATTTCCGGCGTATCGCCAGCAGATATCAACGTGTTGCTCATCTATCTTAAGCGGGGATTTTGAAAATTCTTAAAGTAGCTTTTCAAATCACCGTGGCAGCATTGTTGGCGGTAAAAAGATAGTAATCGATATAGACGCAGCGGACGGTGATGCAATTTCTCGTTTTAATCGTATTCCATCGCTGATTTGTTTGTGTATGCAAAAAAACAGGCAATTCATTGCCTGATGACATAAATTTTGTTACAGATAACTTCTAGCAAGGTTTAGGAACGCTTTCATTTGGAAGTAAGATGATCTGCCACGAGAAATATAGCGCCATGTTACGTCCACCCTTTGGCGCATAGGTTGCTGGTTTATTACGAATATTGCATGCACTAATCTCAGCTTTGTTCAAATCCGCATTCGTTCGAAAGCAATGAGGCCGGCTGCATAAGTTAGGCACGATACGATCTCTTTATGGTTTATATGGCGTTTATTCTTTCGCAAAAGTGCGTTTCTTCAGCCGTCGCTAAGGTATTGCATTTCTCAATATTTGTCATCATTCGATTGTTTTACAGTCAATCACCTTTTAATTGCAGAAGGAACGGGGCGGCAAAAGCCGTCCCGTTCCCCTGACTGAAAATACCCTATTCGGTTAAGGATTACGCCTTCGGGCCTGCATCAACGATATGCTTAGGCATATGGTCATACTTCTCGAAGTTTTTCACAAAGCGCGCAGCCAGATCCTTGGCAGTCTTCTCATATTCAGCTTCTCCGGCTTCCTGCTTCCACATTTCACGAGGGGAAAGGACCTCGGACGGTACACCGGGGCAAGATTTCGGGACCTGAACGTTGAAGATCGGATCGGTTGCAAATTCGCCTTTTTCCAGTTCTCCGTTGAGTGCAGCAGTCAACATCGCACGGGTGTATTTAAGGCTCATGCGTTTGCCGTTGCCAGCTTTATGGCCGCACCAACCGGTGTTAACAAGATATACATTGGCATCGTACTGATCGATACGCTTGCCGAGCATCTCTGCATACAGTGACGCTTTCAGCGGCATAAACGGTGCGCCAAACAAGGTTGAGAACGTGGTAACCGGTTCCGTAATGCCGCGCTCCGTACCAGCAAGCTTGCTGGTGTAGCCGGATACAAAGTGATACATGGCCGCGTTCTTATTCAGCTTGGAAATAGGCGGGATTACACCAAATGCATCCGCAGTCAGGAACACAACGGTCTTTGGCTGACCACCTACGCCGGGGATAACGCAGCTTGGAATATAATCCACAGGATAGCCAACGCGAGTGTTTTCGGTGACGGAACCATCGTCAAAATCGAAGTGACGGGTTTCCTTGTCCATCACAACGTTCTCAACGAGGGAACCAAACTTGATGGCGTTCCAAATCTGAGGTTCGTTCTCCTGAGAGAGGTTGATGCACTTGGCATAGCAGCCACCTTCGAAGTTAAAGATGCCGTTTGCGCTCCAACCATGCTCATCGTCACCGATAAGCTTGCGATTCGGATCGGCAGATAACGTGGTCTTACCGGTTCCGGACAGGCCAAAGAACAGAGCGGAGTCGCCCGCTTCTCCGATATTGGCAGAGCAGTGCATCGGCAGCACATCCTTGTGAGGCAAAATATAGTTCATCACGGAAAAAACGCTCTTTTTAATTTCCCCTGCGTATTGGCTGCCCGCAATGATGACACGCTTGTTTTCAAAGTCCACGATAATCGCGGCCTCGGAATTGACCCCGTCAATGGCAGGAACACACTTGAACCCCGGCGCAGCAATGATGGTAAAGCCCGGCACAAAGCTGTTCAGCTGCTCCTCGGTCGGTCGGATCAGCAATTGATGAATAAACAGATTCTGGCTGGCCAATTCATTCACAACACGAACGGGTAGTGCGTATTCGGAATCAGCTCCGGCAAAACCGTCAAAGATGAAGATTTCGCGTCCCTGCAAATAGGCGGTCATTCTCTGATAGATAGCATCGGCCTTCTGACGAGTAATCGGAACGTTCACCTTGCCCCAATCAATCTCGTTATGCGTGGTAGGTTCATCGACAACAAAACGATCGTTCGGTGAACGACCGGTATATTTGCCGGTATAGACAACCAGTGCGCCGGTTTCGGACAGCGTACCTTCTCCGCGTTCCAGTGCATGCTCAACGAGCTGTGCCGGGCACAGGTTTCTGTAGACTGCCTTCGGTGCAATAATACCCAGGGATTCGACGTATTCTTTCATTATTTTCTTCTCCTTTGCGGTATTTTAATCGTTGTTTTCTAATGGAAAATGATATATTGTATAGTGTCCAATATGGCAACTGTATCAATTCTCCCCCATTTTGAATTATTATAGCTTGGCCTCTGAAAGAATGCAAGCAAAAAAGCTCAACTGAAAACAATCTGTCGAGCAATTACTGCATTTTTTACTGTTTTTTACGCATTGAACTTTTCTTTCGCACCGTTGTTCTTAATTTCTGTGCTTAATAGGCCAACCTTCCGTAAGGTTGGCATCGCTTTGACTCCCTTTCGGCCGTCGTATGCGACTTTGAACCCTTTGAACATCCTTTGGGCATTGAATTGGTTTTTTATGCAAGTATCATGTTCATTTGATCCCATAGGCTGTAAAGCGAAACGCGTTCATGATAGGCGTTCGCATCGACATATGGATACCCTTCTTGTGCTGAAACAGTACCGGTGCATTTAGGAGCATCCCTTTTCTCCCAGCACCTCATCCTCTTCGAATTTGCGGACAGCAAAAGCAAAGCAACGTCGGCTAAATTGAGTGCTCAGCTCCAGCAAATCTAATCACCGGAATCGGAATCAGTCCATCGTGGGCTGAACACCCGAACGCTCCGTATTTTTCGTAGGCTGCAAGCGCCTTAAGTACTTACAGCGTAAGGACTTCACGGCAACGACAATTGACTCTGCTCCGGACTAAGGTCGTTTCCAAAGGTGGATTTTGCGGTGTCGCGTGGACTTTTATCAGTTTGAACGCATCATTGGTAGATATCGACTCGAGGATGTTCTAAAATTAGGCGTGCAAAAATAGCAGCAAAGAAACCACAAACGCTTTTCATAAGCTCTGGAAATACGTACTAAGCCGCTGCCCAGTTCTGCTGAAGCGTATCCGTTACAAAGCAATCATGAATTGATTTCTACGGAAGTAACCGTCCTTTTTTCATCGGAGCCGGCGGAACGGTCTTTTTTCGGCAAAAGGTTACGTCTGCGCTTATCCTTGCAATTCCACCAGCAGCACAAGGCGCAAACAGTGGCAGGTAGGTGAGTGCATACAGGCTCTTTGCCTCAAACAGCAGATGATACATCCCGCCGCCAAGTATCGTCAGTGGCAGCAACAGCAGTATTTCTTTGCGCGTTTTGCACAGACTCAGCGTAAACAACAAAAACCCGAAGTACAGCACCTGCACATATTGGTTACAGTATTCCGTCAGCCAGTCCGCCGCCGTACCTTCATAGACCTCGATCACGAGGCGAGGCCATTGGCCGGAAAGCGGCGTCGCCATCCGACTTACCCATATGGACTGAAACGTCGGTTCATTCCACTGGCTATAAAATTTCTGTGCAAAAAACTTGGCGGTCAACATCGGATTGGACGCAAACGTATGAAGCCGCTCCCGCAGATCCGTATGCATCCGTGCGTTAACCCGTTCCATGTCGCCGCTATTTTCGTGGTAGACGTTCAGTGCATAGCGGTTATACCAGCCGGGCGGAAGCGTCGAGCCTTGCTGCATCCCCATCACCATCCAGGAAAGCTGTGGCATACCATCCCCGGCCTTGGCGCCGGCACGTCGTTCATAACCGCTCTGTATCAGCGATGTGCTGAGCAAATACAATACCACTGTGCAGGCAATCCCTACCAACGCCGGTCGAAGCTTTTTATTTTTCAGCGCCGCAAGCAGTAAGATGATGCCGCAGGCAATCAGTACAATGAGATAATTCGGTTTTAACACCGCCGAAAGCGCAAGCAACACCACGGTGGGCAACAGCAGGCGTGCATGTCCCATCCTATCATACCGCACCACAAAATAGATACCCCAGCAGCTACAAGCCAGCGCAGGGATATTGGCATAGATCAATGTGCAGGCCAATACCGGCGGCAGGCTGCCCATCAGCAGCAGTGTAGTCAGCAACGTCACCCGGGCGTCCATCAGCATTGCATCCGCCGTAGCAATCACCGCCGCATACGCCAGCACCAGCCAGAGTACGTTGAGCAGCGGCAATGCCGGCAGCGCCGTCTCGCCAAACAGTCGGATGGCGGCCTCCAGATAGGTAAGAAAGCCAAGCTGAAAAGGATAGACGCGCAGATAATCGTAGCCGTCGCCACCCAGAATTGCCGAATAGTCGCCATGGACAAATTGTTGCGCATATTCATACAATACTGCTTGATCTGACTCCGGTACAATTGCAGCAGCGTGCACCCAGCACATTCCGGCAGCAGCAACGATCAGCAGGGCACCCCCCGCTACCAGCCAAGCAGCGCGGCGGGATACACGCACCTTGCAAAGCAGCCACAGTAAACCGGCAACGCTGCAGAGAACAATGAGATTGCGGAAAATCTGATCGGGATGGTATTTAATTTCATAATTATACAGTGAACCGGTCTGCATGCGCACCGTATAGGTACCGAGCATGCTGCCCAGAAAGAAAGCAAGCGCAAGCAGTACAGTCAAAACGGCAATCGCCGTACCCAACGCATGGGACAGCTTGCTGCTAATGAGGTCTTTTTGATCGTTCATTATCCGTTTTCTCCAAGAGGATTCTTCTCCGGTGTACCGGCTTTTCGTGGGTATGCTTTGGGCGTAGGTTCTTTTTTAGTAATCACCACCAGCGTACGCTCACCATAATCCGCAGGAATTTCGATGCGCTCTGCCGCTGCATGCAGCAAATGAAGCGCACCTTTGCTGGCGATCAATTCTTCAGCCGCAAAACCCTTGTAAGCGATGCTCTTTCCGCCCACCTTGAGCAGCGGTACCGTCAGTTCCGTCAGTACGGGCAAAGACGCGACTGCACGGGTCGTAGCAACATCGAACCGTTCTCGATAGCGGGGAGAGCGACCCGCGTCCTCAGCACGCATATGGATACACGCGGCGGTTAGTCCAAGCTTGTCCAATACCGCCTCCAAAAATAAAATTCGCTTATTCAGCCCATCCAGCAAGGTCATTTTGAGCGATGGATTTGCTATCAGCAGCGGAATGCCGGGAAATCCAGCGCCTGTGCCAACGTCGATAACGCTCGCGTTGTTACCAATCAACGGTAGCGCGGCAAGAGAATCCGCAAAATGTTTTTTTGCGACCTCCTCCGGCTTGGTAATGCCGGTTAGGTTCATACGCGTATTCCAGTCAACGAGCATCTCGAAATAAATCTGAAACTGTTCAAGCTGTTCCGTTGTCAAATCAGAGCACATGCGGGCAAGTGTTTCTTTCAAATGCGATTCCTTTCCGAATGGTCAAGTTCTTATGGCATGGTGTCTGTGCGCACGCTACAGATAAAACACAGGATTGTTCGGAATGCCGTCAACAAGCAGTTCGTAGTGCAGGTGCGCTTTTTTACCGTTATCACTCGTTGCCGCGAGTACCCCCACGGCATCGCCCGCAAACACGCGTTGGTTCAGCTCCACCCCCACATCCTCCAGATGTGTGAGCCGGGATATAAATCCGTTCCCATGATCGATATCCACAACCAGCCCATACGCGCCACGTACACCACAATAGACAACGACACCCTCGCCCGGCGCGGCTACGACTGTTCCTGCCTTCGCACTGATATCCAATCCATTATGCATATTGCCATCACGAAATCCAAAGTAGGACGTGACATTGCCACGCATAGGATACCCCAGCTTCAATTCTCCTTTGCCCTTACCTGCCACACCCTCTTTCTTGTCCGGTTCGCCAGAGGGATCTTTCCTGGTAAACGTTCCGTTTTTGAGGATGGTTGCACGCGCTTCACGCACGGTCTTTTGCACCGGATCGTCCGCGCTTTGCTGTAAACCCGCCACATAGACCACCTTGGTTGTGGTCTGGATGCGCGCGCCGGAACCAAGCTGCACAATCATGCGGCTCCCTTTACTCAGCGATGGTTCGTCCGTTTCTGTACGTTCCGCATCCGCACCAGCAGTTTCCGTGCGAATCGTAACCAGTCGAACCGGCACGATGGATGGCTGATTGGTCAGCAGCGTCAACGCATCATCGTAATCCGTCACCTTCGCGTCCATTGCGGCATCCCCAATAATCAATTCTCCATCAAATGTGGCGGAAACAAATGTTTCCCCCTCGGGTGCGGTGCTGTTTTGCATTAGGTATGTCCAAAGCAACTTTTGTGCTTCGTTTTCACTCAAAAGCGTCAAAACTGGTGTGCGGTTCACAAGCAGGGTAACTGCTCCATCTGGCACGGTCGGCACCGATGAAGGAGAAGGCGTCACCGCCGCTGGCAGAATATTGACCACTTCACTCTGCGCCTGTTGCACAACGACGGGCGTGCCAGCTCTGCGCTTGCTTGCCCGCGAAAAGCCAAGGATGCTCAGCACTATGAGCACCCCCGCAGCAGAACACAAGAATATCAAATTCAGCTTCTTCTTGTTCATATTGTAAACTTTCTTCACTCAATCCGGCTCACCTATGCCGTTGGCTGGCTGCGCATTTATCGTCCGTTTATGCAATGCGCACGCAGGAGCTGATGCAGTAGCCTGTCGTTCCTTCATACATGACCTTACACCAACCATTTGCCGTGCTCAGTACCGTAACAACTGCACCCCTTGGCATCACCTGCAACACACGACTGGATGCGCCCGTGGTGGCGGCCGTCCGCAGGTTCAGTCTTGCGGTAATCGTGCCGGTGCTGATCTCCGTTTTTTGCGTGCCTGTCATCGTTACATATTTAGCGAACACGTATCCATTGATTTTACTAGAAACCGTCTCCACCTGCAGCCAGCTACCCGCAGAACCAAGTATCTTTACGGTGGTATTACGCCCCAGTTTTCCGAGGCTATCATACCCTACGGAAGCACCATTGCGGATGTTGACGCCGCTGGCGTTGATATATCCGCGGCTGGTTGGCGCCGTCTGTCCGCCCGATGCATCCGTTGGCGGCACATTGGTACCACCCCCGCCGGAAAGCACGTTCAAGGTGATGTATTTGGCATACATAAAGCCCTCCTGCCCGTTTGGCAGCACCCGAACATGATACCAGGAGCCGATCTTTTCATACAGACCCACCTGTGTATTTCGACTGAGCTTGCCAAAGCTCTTCGTGCTGGTGGAGGTGCCTGCCCGAATGTTGACCCCGCTACCATTGACCGACCCGGCAGCGGCATAGAGTAGGATTGGCGTTGCTGTGGGCACGGGTGTCGGCGCAGGGGTTGCCAAATTGGGCTGTTCTGTCGGCGCGCTTGTCACGATTGCCGGCGGTAGCGTACTGCCCGGGAAAGTTGCGCCGGGATTGCCCGCGACAGCCTGCGTAATGTTCACATAATCCTTACTAACAAAGCCGACGATTCCCGTGGTCATCGCTTTAATCTTATACCAGCCGTCCACCATGCCATAGATGCCCAGTTGGGTGCTGCGGCTGAGCCGTCCGATGGCGTCATAGGTCTTGCCTGGCCCGGTGCGATAATTGACCGCGCTGGCGCTGATGCTGCCTAGGGCAATCACGCCGTCACCCGTGAGTAAAACATCGTCATATTGTACATAGCCGGTTTTTCCACTTGGCGCGGAAACATAGTACCACACGCCCTGCATGCCCAGCAGGGTTAGCGACGTATCGACGGCGAGATTTTCCAGCGAAGAGGCGGACTGCGATGCATTGGCACGCAGATTGACGGATCCATTGATAATTTTACCCGTGGCAGCCCCGGTGGGAACGCCCTCCGGCGGCGGCGTTGCCCCTCCTCCGGTTGCGGGTGGCGTCATGCTCTCCGGTAGCGTATAACTCATGGTGCCAAGTGTTGCACCCGGATAATAGTACGTCAGAATGTCCCGATAGCTGTGTCCCTCAGCGGCCATCTGCTGTGCGCCACGCTGACTCATGCCAATGCCGTGGCCATAGCGGGCATGCTGCAAATTAAAACCGCCGGCGGTTGGCTCCGCATAGAAAATCTTGAGGTTGGTTGCCATATATAGTCCCGCCGCCACCATATCCGCAAAGGGAAAGCTGAACGAAACAGGAATCTCCCGAGTCAGTTCGATGGCAGGTGTGGGGGATGGCGTCGGCGCATGGCTCGGCGTGGGCGACGGACTTGGTGCCCATTGCGGCGTTGGCGTGGGCATCTCCGGCAACGGTGTCGGCGACGGCATCACCCAGTTTGGATCGTAACCTTCCGCCCCTTCTATAGGCGGAATGGGCATCTCCGTCGGTGCGGGTGTTGTCCATATCGGCGTGGGGGACGGCATTGGCGCATTTTCCGGCGTGGGGGACGGCGTTGGCGCAAAGGTTGGCGTTGGTGAGGGGATGAGGTTTTGATCCAAATCAGCACGTACGGTTGCACCGACCGTCACAATCGAATGGTTTTTGTCTTCCCTGCTGCCTGCGTCCACAGAGGATGACACCTGATCCACAGAACGAATCGCACCAAAGTGAAAGTTCTTCGGTATGACGCCGTTGGCGCCAACAACCGCCGTCATACGCGCATCCAGAAAAGCAAAAGCCTTTGTGCCCATCTCTTTTTCCGAGTAGCTCGTTGGAATAAAGACCGTTTCCTTCGGTGTGGAAGGATTTCGCATATCGTAGCTATCCGCGCCCCTGGCATATGCGCCGTCATAGGCGGCATCCCCCCAGCGAGCGCTTGGCAGGATCATCCATCCGCCGTTGCTGGCGGCATAATAACACTGCAGCGGCTTGCCGCCATAGTACAGCACCTCGCCCATGGTGGAATCCACGGCATAAATTACGTTATTGTTGGCGGCGTTGTAGCCTTTGTACACCTGATCGGAAGCGGTATCGCCAATATCATAGTTCCCGCTTTTTTTTATATGAAGCAGCGCATACCCCTTGGCCGCGATGGCTTGAGCTTTTAACGCTTCAATTGGAAAATCGTTGCTCATTTCATAGCCCACCACCCCGTAGAGGTAATGGCTCATGGGTACGTAATTGACAACTTCCAAAACGCCGTTGATCGCGGAGAAATTGAAGTGCCCGAGAAATTTTCGGTTACCTGCAACGGTTCGTATGGTCATGCTGCCCGCGGTCCGCGCCGGATTGCTGCGCTCGATGGTGACCGTGCTGCCCGTATACAGCTCCCCTTCTGAGGAATGGGAGACAGTGACGCTGCTGCCGTTGGCTTTTACCCTGAGCGTACCATTGGTAAAGCTACGCTGCGCCTGCGTCAGCAGATATGTACCCGTAATCGGTATGGTCAGCGAACCTACGCCCTCCGTACTGAGCAGCACGCGCACATAAGTGGCCTCTCCCGCGGCGGGAGCGGTCCGCACCGGGAGCAGCAGTACCGTCAGCAGCACGGCCATAGCCAAAGCGGTCATTTTTTTGACGGGCGAGCGATTTTTCATGCATTAACCTCTATTTGTGATTGTACAAAATATACGCCGTGGTTACTACAAATTCGGCGGAATATTCGTGAAATATTTACATTGTGTGTAGATTCGTTCCAAGCCTGTGAAAGCACGGCGACGCTTTTTTGTGCGATTAACGACTTTACAGCGTTACAAACTTCTGCACGCTCTGCAATAAGCAATGTCGGAGAGCATCTCTGCCGCCGTGTTTGCCGCCGGTTCGTTTTCAAACAGGCCGAACACCCCGCTTCCGCTACCGGTCATTGCAGCCCCCAGCGCCCCTGCTTCCCGAAGCCTTCGTTTCAACGTGCATATCTCCGGCACCAGCTCCGTCGCCGGCTCCTCCAGCACGTTATACAGCAGCCCGCTCAGCGCGGCCACATCGCCATCGGAAATGGCGCGCATGGCCGCCGTGTTGTCCGGATTTTTACGTATGAGCTTCAGTGACGAAAACAGCGCACGCGTGGAAACGCCTGCCTTTGGTTTTACAACCACAAAATGCAGCGGTGTGGAAGCAAGCGACGTGAGCTTTTCCCCAACGCCCTCCGCACGCGCAAGACTGCCGCCCAATTGAGCATATAGACAAAATGGCACATCCGCACCCACAGACAGTGCCGCATCATAGAGCTGTTCCTCACCCAGGTCCCCATAGAGCCGCTGCATACCGACGAGTACCGCCGCCGCGTCCGCACTGCCGCCCCCCATGCCCGCCTCGGCAGGAATGCGCTTTACGACCCGGATATGCGCGCCCTTGCCCGTCAGCGCGCAATATCGATCCGCTGCTTTTTTCAGTGTGTTTTCGTAGGGTAGCAGCATGCCGCTGGCCGTCACCAATACATCGGTTGCTCTTTCGCAGGTGACGGTATCGTGCAGATCAATGCTCTGCATGAGCGTGTCCAGCGCATGATAGCCATCGGTACGTTTATACAGTACCCCTAGCGTCAGGTTCAATTTTGCATACGCCTTTTGTGTAATCGATTCCATAGCAATCAGTATAACAAAGCGTGAACGTTTATGCTATACTAAGAAAAACGGGCTCTAGGCTGCATGAACTGGGCGTGCGCACAGAAACGACACCGGGTGCAACAACCCCGATACAACGCGGAGAGCACCACGGGATTCCTGTATGCCCACGCAATCGTCAATCCCAAGCGGTTTGTGCATTGATTCTGCACAACCCGCTTTTTTCCTCGTTTTTGATAAAATAGTACCCGCTTTTATGGAGGTTTTCACCATGCGCCTTTTTATTGCCATCCCGTTACCCCCCGATATCCGGCGGGCTGCCGAGTGCGCTCAAACCGCACTCATTTCCGCCGGTGCGGAGGGTCGTTTTGTTCCCAGCAAGAACTTTCATCTCACGCTGCACTTTATTGGCGAGAGCGGCGACCTTTCCGGCGCTGCAACTGCCATGCGGGACGCTGTTCGAGATATTCGCCCCTTTGTGCTGCGGCTTCAGGGGTACGGAAGCTTCGGCGGGAAAAATGGCCGCACAGCATTTGTATCCGTGGGTGGAGATCTCGATGAGCTCAACAGCCTGTATGAGTCCCTGGAGAGTGCGCTTTGGGAGCAGGGCTTCACCCAGAACCGCGGTCGTCTTACGCCACATATCACACTTGGGCGCAACGTCACAAAGGAGGATGGCTTCCTGCTGCCGCACCAAACCGCCGCATTCACAGCGGATTCCATTGTGCTGTATGAAAGCCGCCCCAACCATGGACAGATGCAATATTTGGTCGTGCACAAGGAGAAGCTTTCATGAGCGCACAAGTGCATTTTTTACTTGGACGCGCCAATACGGGAAAGAGCGCCAACATCACCGCCGCGCTGAAAACACGCCAACAGGCGGGCGAGCGCGCGGTGTTGATTGTGCCAGAGCAATACACCTTCGAAGCGGAACGGTCGCTTTCCGGCGCGTTGGGTGGTCTGTTCGGTGTGCAGGTGCTGAGCTTTGAACGGCTCAACGAGCGCATTCTCAGCCTCCACGGTCTCACAACGCCGTTTCTATCCCCGCAAGGACACCGCATCGTTATCCGGCGCGCGGCGCTGCTGCACGCGGACGAATTGTCCATGTTTTCCCGCACAGCGCGCCAGAGCGGATTCGCCGCTGAAATGCAAACCATCTTTTCCGACTGTAAGCGCAGTGGGTTTACGACTGATGATTTGTCAGCCGTAGTTGAAAAACTGCCGGCGGGAACGGCTCTGCACGACAAACTATCCGACATTGCGCTACTGTATCGGGAGACCGAATCGTTTTTATCCGACCGGTATCTGACAACCGACGACGCATACAACGCCGCCCGTTCCCTGCTGCCAGAATCGTTTATCCGCGGGATTCCAGTCTATCTCGATGGCATTGAACATCCCAGCGGACAGTTATTCACCTGGCTGGACGCGTTGCTGATGACCGCAAGCGAGGTGACCATTTCCCTCCGCTGTGATCTTTCCATGCCGCCGGACGCGGATTTGTTTTTACCGGATATACAGATCTATACCCGCATACGGGAGCTGGCCGATCGACGCAATTGTCCCGTGACAATCGCGCGCATGAGCCACGGTAAAAGCATTGCGCCTGCGCTGTACCATTTGGAACATAATCTGTTCGCTTACCCAACCCTTGCATACAACGAGGATGCGCCGAACATCACGGTGTTCGGTGCATCCGACCGCACCGCAGAGGTCGAAGCACTCGCAGATGCCATCTCCGCGCAGGCACGCCGTGGCGTGCGTTATCGAGAGATGGCCGTCATCGTTTCCGACCCGGATGCGTATATGCCGCTGGTTTCCCGGGTGCTTTCCCGCCGCAATATCCCGGTTTTTCTAGACCGAAAGCTGCCGGTTACCGGTCATGCCGCCATCGACGCGGCGCTCTCCGCCGTGCGGGCGGTTTCCGGCGGATATCCAGCCGTCGAAATACTCAGACTTGTAAAAAGCGGCTATGCCAATATCCCACTTCGCGATGCGGAGGAGCTTGAGCTCTATCTGCTGCGCACAGGGCTGACCGGTTCCGCCCTCACAAAGCCATTTTCCCGCGGGGAAATCTCGGATGGCGCGGAAAGAGCGCGGCAAAACGTCACTGCTCCGCTGACACAGCTGCAAGCAGGTTTACTTGGCCGCACTGTTGGCGAAAAGGTACGGGCGTTATACGACTATCTCGTCACAATCAATCTTGAGGGACAACTGCGGGCAAAAACCCAGGAGCTGCTGACTGCCGGACGCATCTCGCTCATGGAGGAACACGCGCAGGTATGGAATACCCTCATGAGTCTACTTTCCCAACTCTCTGCCATCATGGGCGACGTGCCGGTCAATCGAACGCTGTTTGCGGAGCTGCTGGAGGAAGGCTTGTCCGGTTATGCCATCGGCGTCGTTCCTGGCACCAGCGATCAGGTTCTGCTTGGAGATCTGGACCGTACAAAATCCCGTGCAGTGCGTGCGCTGTTCATCGTCGGCGCAAACGAAGGGCTTCTGCCGCCATCCCGTGGTGACGATGGCCTCATCGACGACAATGAGCTTCTCCAGATGCAACGCACTGGATGCCCCGTGTGGAATTCCGCTGAACAGCGTCTTTCTGGCGACCGGTTGGATCTGTACACCGCCCTCAGCAAGGCACGGGAGACTCTGTTTATCAGCTATGCCTTCTCCGCTGACGGAAGCGAGCTGGCCCCCTCGCCGTTGATTCACCGGCTCTTGCAGCTTTTTCCGCGCTGCCAAATTCAGACGAATCTGGGCGGTACAGACGCGCTGCCGGATAGCGAACGAACGGGACTGCGCGTGCTGGCGGCGGATTTACGCATGCTCTATATGGACAGTCTGGCCACGCCGCGATTGCCCAGCCTTGTTTCCTATTATACGAGCCGGCCAGTGTACGCGCCGATTGTACGGCGGATGCTTGCCGCCGGCCGACTCCGCCACACGCTGCCCGCCATGGGCCGTGCGCTGACCCGCACCCTGTACGGCAGCACCATCCGCATGAGTGCAAGCCGTCTGGAGCGATTTAACGCATGCCCATTTCAGCACTTCATCCGCTATGGCCTCGCCGCGCGGGATCGGCGGGAATATACGGAACGTGCGTTGGATCTTGGTTCGTTCTACCATGCCGTGCTGGACGCGTTTATCAAGCGGGTGCAACAAGACGAAATCGATTTTCGCACCCTGACGACACAGCAGGTTGATACGGTGGTTGATACCGTGCTACCGGAGATTCTTGCCATCCACAACGATGGCATATTTTTGCACAACGACCGCCTGCGTGCCACGTTGTCGCTGCTTGTCGATACGGTTAAAATGAGCGCCCGCGCCTTGGTTCATCAGATACAGGCGGGCAGTTTTACACCTCTTTCCTCAGAGGTGCGCTTTGGTGAGGGTCAGGCGTTTCCACCTGTACAGTTGGTGTTGGAAGACGGTACATCTGCGTTGCTTTCCGGCGTGATCGACCGTGTTGATATGGCGAATATAGGTGAAACCACCGCCCTGCGCATTGTCGATTATAAATCGGGTGATCGAGATTTTGACTTTTCCAGCATTTTGCATGGCCTGACGCTCCAGCTACCGCTGTATCTGCTAGCAGTATCCGGTGGTCCGTCAAATGCCGCCCCCGACCCGAATCAGTTGCCCGCAGGCATGTACTATATGCCGCTGCGCATGCCCACCATCGATGAAAGCGCAGATCTCGAGCAGGTGGTCTCCGAAGCATTCCGCTTACGGGGGCTGACCTTATGCGATGCACGGATATTGCTGGCCAGTGACCGCGAGATTGGTACCTACCCCACCGTGCTCAAAAATGTCAAAGCAGCTGGTGAAGATGCATTTTGCGGCAATCTCTGCACGGCAGAGCAGTTGGAGGCGCTGCTCCAAACAGCGCGCCGGGTATCCGTGCAGACGTTCGGTCGCATGCTTGACGGGCATATCGAAGTGGCGCCCGCCGAGCGAACCTGTAGCTACTGCGACTATCGGAGCGTGTGCCGCTTTGATCCCATGATTCCGGGCAATCACACACGCAAATATGACAAACTCAAGCTCACAGATTTTTTCGCCTTGATCGGAGGGGATGCTCATGCCATGGACAAATGAACAGCAGGATGCCATTTCCTTCGAAGGCAACCTGATCGTCTCCGCTGCCGCAGGCTCGGGAAAGACCGCTGTTTTGACCGAACGCATCGTTACGCGGATTGAAAACGGTACCCCTGTTGACAACATCCTTGTATTAACTTTTACGCGTGCCGCCGCCGCGGAGATGAAAACCCGCATCATGAACCGGTTGAACCGTGCTGCGGACGCGGCGGGTGGAGAACAAGCCGCCTATCTGCGCACACAGGCGACGCACGTAGGCAGCGCCTATTTTTCCACCGTCCATGCCTTCTGTGCACGGGTCATCAAGCGCCATTATCACGCCATCGGCCTACCACCGCACATGCGGATTGCCGATGAACTGGAGGTTGCCGTACTCCGTGAACAGGTCAAGGAAACGCTATTGAACGCGCTCTGCGCCGAGGAGAATGCGGACTGGTTACGCCTGCTTTCCGCCCTGGGGAGCGAGGATGCCGCATGGACGGCCGTAACCGAGACTGCTTCTTTTCTCGAAAGTCAGCCCGAACCGGAAGCATGGCTTGCACAAGCGGTTGGCCGGTATGAAAGCGACGAGGAAATCACCGTCCAGTTGGACACGGTTCTTGCAGACTGCAAGCAGGAGCTTTCCATTCTGATTAGCGGACTCTCCAGCATACGCGATACGCTACCCCCGGGCATGGGCTGCGTTATCGCCGTGTTGGACGACGATCTCCTACGCTGCCGCGGACTGCTGCTGGCTGAGGGATATGACCATTATCGTCAGGGCTTACAGGATTTTAACTTCTCCACGCTGCGTTTTCCCCGTGGCACTTCCGACGAGGAAAAAGCGCCCGTCAAAGCAACCCGGGAAACGGTCAAAAAGCACATCCGGGAGCAGCAGGACAGGCTGCGCAGATGCTTTATCGACGAAATAATTGCCATGCGGAATTCCGGCATTGTACTGTTTGCGTTGCAACACATCATCACTGCCTACCGGGCAGCCTTTTCTGATGCAAAAAGAAAGAAGGGCGTGCTGGATTACGCCGACCTTGAACATGATGCGCTCTCCATACTGTCGCTGCCGGAAATTGCCCGGGAATACCACGAAAAGTTTGCGTATATTGCCATTGATGAATATCAGGATAGCAACCGTGTGCACAACGCCATCATCGAACGGATTCGGCGTGCGGACAATCTCTTTTTTGTGGGGGACGTCAAGCAATCAATCTATCGTTTTCGGCAGGCTGATCCCGCATTGTTTCTGGATAAGCTGTCCGCTTTTTCCGGTGGTGCAGGCAGGCGCATCGATCTCAATCGTAACTTCCGCTCCGCACGCGAGGTGCTCGACTGCGTCAACGGCACGTTTTCGGTCATTATGACGGAGCAAACCGGTGAAATGGAATATGACGCCAGAGCCATGCTCGTACCCGGCGCAACGCATGCTTCTGGCGGCGCAGAATTACATATTATTGAACGAACTGCAAACGTTGAGGATGAGGAAGGGGAGCCCCTGGAGGCCGCAGCCGATGCGGAGGTGGAAGCGCGGCTGATAGCCGAGCGCATCCGTGCCATCATGTCGCACGAATGCATCGATGACTCTGCGGAGTCGGCCCCGCGTGCGCCCACCTACGCCGATTTTGCCATCCTGCTGCGCTCCACAACCCACGCCCAACGGCTTGCCCAAACCTTGAGCCAATGCGGAATCCCCTGTTATGCGCAGGTTAACGGTGGTTATTTCGACGCCATCGAGGTGCAGGTTCTTTTGAATCTGCTGATGGTGATTGACAACCGTCAGCAGGACGTTCCGTTACTATCCGTAATGCTCAGCTCCATCGGTGATTTTACGCCGGAGGAACTGCTTACAATTCGCGCAGCCTGTAAGGACGGCTCCTTCTTCGACGCGCTTTCTGCGGCTGCCGGCGCTGATTCCGCTCTTGAGCCTGCTCTTCCCGAAAAAATACGCAGCTTTTTTGCCATGCTAGCCCACTACCGCCAGGAGAGTTCTCTGCTATCCGTCGAACAGTTGATCGGCATGCTGCTCGATGAGACCGGTTTTTACGAAGAGATGGGCGCAAGCTACGGCGGTGCGCAGCGACAGGCCAACTTGGATGCATTGTTGGCCCGTGCCCATGCCTTTGAGGCAACAGGGGCGCGCGGCGTATGGAGTTTTCTCCGGCATATGCAGCTTGCTCGTTCTGGGGCTTCCGTTGGCGCTGCGCAGACGCTCAATGCCAATGTCGTCCGGATTCTGACCATCCACAAATCGAAAGGCCTTGAATATCCTTATGTGTTCGTCGCCCAACTGGGTGCACGCTTCAATTTTTCCAAGTCCAGTCCCGCGTTGCAGCTTCATGCATCCGCTGGTATCGGTCTTCGGCTTCTTTCTGGCTCCGTCAGTCACGACACCGCGCTGCGCCAATCCATTGCTAGGCATCTACGCACCGAACAGCTCAGTGAGGAGATGCGCGTGCTATATGTGGCCATGACCCGCGCAAAATCGCGGCTGCTACTCATTGGTTGCCTACAAAATGCAGATGAAAAGTGCGGTGCAATGTCCGTGCCAGCATCCCCTTTGACAATTTCGACCGCTTCGTCCCCCCTCAGTTGGCTGCTGATGGGCAGCCGTACTTCGCTGCCGCTCACCATCCATGCCCGCCGGGACTATCTTGCCGCCGAACTGCCGAATCACATGCCAACGCTTCCGCCCCCGGATGAAGGTTATCTTGCCCAGCTTCAAGACCGGTTCGCCTGGATCTATCCGCACGCCGATGCCGTGCAGTTGCCCAGCAAAGTCTCCGTCAGCCGCATCAGCGGTCAGATTTCCGGCGCACCCGCACGATTGCCAGACTTTGATACCCCTGCATTTTTACAAGGCGACTGCCACAGCGGCGCCTTCTTTGGCACGGCCATGCATGCGGTACTGCAGCATCTGCCACTTTCCGCTCCGCTGACTACCTCCTGCGCGACCTCGTTACTGGATTCTCTGCAAGCGCACAGTTTGATCACGATGGAACAGGCCAAATCAATTCAACCCGCTACGCTGGTTTGGTTCACGCATTCTCCGCTCTTTTCACGTCTGCAAAAAAGTCCCCGCGTGGAACGAGAGCTTTCCTTTGGGTATGAGATGGCCGCCGCCGACATTTTCAATACCACCGCCAATGAACGCGTGTTGTTGCAAGGCGTAATCGACTGTTGTTTTGTGGAAAACAATGGATGGATTCTCTTGGATTACAAAACGGATCATGTGCCGGCAGACAACACGCCCGCCGAAATTGCCGCCCGGCACGCCGGCCAGCTCCGCCTGTATGCTACGGCGCTGCACGCGCTGACGGGTATGCCGGTTGTGGAACAGTGGATTGTGCTGCTCTCCGCAGAGGAAGCAATGCAGCTCCGCTAAAACCAAGCCTATACGCTCCGCGCCGCATCAACAGAGTTGACCTTTGGGAGAATGGCATTCTTCGTTCATGATTGACCATCCCTGCTGCATTGAATCCTCTCACGAACTAAATATCAAAGGGCGATCCAGTAAGGATCGCCCCGCTTCTGTTGCTAAATTTCAATGAAAGCGCATACGATTCATCGAATAGATGCAATCGCTTGTGTGGAGATGCATAGTCCTTTTCCTTCATCATTCATGTGTTCAGTGGTGGTTGCTTTTATTGATATCTCCGAAATATCCATATTTAGGGAGAAAGCAATGTTTTTGCGCATCTCTTGGATATAGGGCGCAAGTTTCGGTTGCTGGGCAATCACCGTTGCGTCGATGGAAACCGGAGTATAGCCGCGCTCCCGCAGCAACGCACCGCAGCGTTCCAATAGTTTTCGACTATCCGCACCTTGGTAGGCAAGATCGGTATCCGGAAAATGTTTGCCGATGTCGCCCAGTGCAGCCGCACCCAACAGTGCGTCCATGATGGCATGCAGCAGCACGTCCGCATCCGAATGTCCCAGCAGCCCTTTCTTGAACGGAATTCGCACGCCACCGATCAGCAGCGGCCGGTTTTCTACAAGAATATGCGTATCGTAGCCAGTACCGTAGCGGGTCAAAATCCGCTCCGCTCTAGTCCAGTCCATGGGTGTGGTCAGCTTGAAATTATCCGGCGAACACAGCACAAATTGCGGCATGTAACCGGCGGCGGTGTACAGTGTGCAATCATCGGTCGCTTGGAAATCAGCGTTTTGGTACGCAGCCCAAATATTCCCAAACCGGAAGCACTGCGGCGTTTGCATGAGCAGTACCTCGTCTCGCGGAATCACGCGAATTCCGTCCGCTGTGTTTTGTAATATGGTATCCACCGCCTGTGTCGCCGCAATGCCGCTGCCCGTTTGACGCGCACTTGCAATGCAGCGTGCAACAATTTCCGGCGTCACCATGCACCGTGCGGCGTCATGAATGACCGCCAGATCCTCCGCATCTCCGTCAGCTGCACGCAACGCAGCATAGACCGACTGCTGCCGCGTTTCTCCGCCCGCAATGATGTGATGCCGAACCGGCAAGTCCAGCGTCTCCAGATACGTGCTTGTCAGCTCGTTGGCTGTCAGCATCAGTTCTGTACAACCGCCTGCAAGCAGCGATTCCACGCTGCGCTCAACGGCTGTTTTTCCGCAGAGCGGCGTTGTTAGTTTATCAAAGCCCATACGGTTGGCCGTGCCCGCGCACAGCAGAATGCCAAGAATCCGCATATGGCTATTTTCCTTCCGAAAGTACAGTATACATCGCGGAAGCATCGTCTTTTTTCACAACTTCCTGTACGCTTTCCACGCGAAAGAGTAGGTGTCTGCCGCCCATCAGCAAATCCAGTTCATCGCCAATCTTTACCTCGGACGAAGGCTTCGACACCTTACCGTTGATGCAGACGCGGCCCGCGCCCGCTGCTTCGTTAGCCACGCTCCGGCGCTTTATCAGCCGGGATACCTTCAGATATTTATCCAGTCGCATCGTTTTTCTCCTTTTCCAGCGCAGCACGTCGAGCGGTTGGCCGCAAAAAATATGCTGCCGTTATCATCGGTTCACTAGGTCATCGAATTCTTGTCTGCAAGGGGTTATCAGCCTACCAGGGAAATCTTGAAACTTGCTACGTGTTGTGTCCTTCCCCCATCAATTCCCGTTGCGGCGCTTCGCTCAACAGAATGCATCCCGTAATTCGAAAGATTTCTTGCTTGATTTTCCACCATGCCGATGGCCAGCGCAAGAAAATGCGATAAAACTGCATGTCCACTGCGCAAGGAACGTTCGATCCTATCGGATCATTATCGCGCCGCGCCACCATGTCGGCATGGATGCCTTGGGTTCATCTGCCTGCGGCCACCGCGATAGGTTGTTCACTGCTAATGCCTCTGAATCAATCTGCATTTTCGCGCAGTATGTCTGCAGTTTCTCGAACCGATTGTATCAATATCGCGATGAAAATGCAATGCAGTTGAGCGTGTTCAGCTCTTAGTTGACATTTGGTGTGTTCAGTTCTTTACAGTCGTTTATGCAATGTGGTATGATACTATCGTATATTTAGATATACGATAGGAGGCTAATCTATGGAATCTCAGCAAACACCGTTTCAACCCGTTGTTCTCTCGCCTGTGGAGGTAGAACATCGCAGAAAAGCCATTACCGCCATGATTCTTGGCATCATTGGTGTATCAATCTTCTTTTTGCCGATTTTGAACATAGCAGGTTTAATCGTCAGCATCATCGGCTTTGTGAAAGCCCGTGAAAACCGCCGCTTTGCAGACACAAACGGCATCAAGGAAATCAGCATGAATACCGCTGGCTACATTTGTGGTTTGATCGGCATTATCATCGGCGCTATTGGCATCATTTTATCGTTTCTTTTTATTGTTGCTGTCGGTCTGTTTACCATTAACATCGTTTCCACCATTCTGCCCACTGCCGGGTGTGCTGTAAGCGAGATCTTCGAATCCTCTGCGCCAATGCCCGATACGTTTGGCATGGTCAGTCAGGCGATCCATGGCCTCTCCGCACTTGTGTAAGGAGCCGCCATGCTGCCGATGTTTGAAGTGTTCGGGTTGCAGATCCCGATGTTTGGAATTATGATGATGTGTGGCATGCTTGCCGCTTTCATCCTGCTTTGGTATACAAAACGATATATCCGCTTTACGGAGGATCAGGTTCTAACGGCCGCCCTGTGGGCGATTATTCTTGGCTTTCTTGGTGCGAAAATCCTGTTTTGGATTGTGGAAATCGATCAGATTATCGCCAGTCCGCATTATATGCTTGAAACGCTCCGCACTGGTTTTGTGTTTTATGGTTCGTTGATCGGCGGCGTGCTGGGTCTCTTGATCTATTCTCGATTGAAAAAGCTACCTTTTTTTGCGTTCTTCGATCTGCTTTGTCCATCACTTGTGCTTGCGCAGGCCTTCGGGCGCATCGGTTGCTTCTTTGCCGGTTGTTGCTATGGCAGTCCTTCGGATGCATGGTGCGCAGTCACCTATCCCATCGGCAGCGCAGCGCCTTCCGGCATTGGCCTGTTACCAACGCAGCTGTTTGAGAGCGCATTTCTCTTCATGCTGACCGTGGTATTGGTGCAGATTATGAAGCGGAAAAAGACATTTGGCACGGTCACTGGCTGGTATCTGCTGCTCTACGGTGTTTGGCGTTTTATCATCGAGTTTTTCCGAAGTGATGATCGTGGTGCCATTGGTGCCTTGTCCACATCCCAATTCATTGGCATTTTTATTATTTTTGCCGGCATCACGATTTTGCTGCTTATTAAGTTGCGTGTGTTGCGCACGGACACTCTGCCGGTGGAGACCATACAGAAAGCGGATAAGGAAGAAGCCGAGCTTTTTGATGAGCCGGAAGATTTAAAAAAGCATTCCGCCGGCCAGCAAAATGGTGAAACGGAAAAATCAAAAAAGCCACCGGATAACATCCCGAAAGTTTAACCCAGTAAACGAATCATCGCTCCATATGTAAAAACCGCCGGAAATATTCCGAAAGTATAGCGTGGCAAACGATTCGTGTCCCCCTATATATAAGAGGGCTGCAGCTCACTCGATTGGCTGCAGCCCTCTTTATATTCTTATACTCCGGCTTCCCTTATGCAGCCGGTTCCAACGCCTCGATAGTATCCGCCGTATCCTCTGCAGCGTCGCTCAACTTTGCTTCCGCTCCACCTGCGCAAATGTCGCAGGGGTCCCAGCGGTTGGCAGCAAACGCATCGTCCAGCGAACCAGAGAATAGATTGTCCTGGTTGGTACGACTGAGCGTTGAGCACTGTGGATCAAAGTGGTAGGACTTACCAAATCGGGTCCAGTACACCAGGCCGGTAGAACTGGTTGCGGCTTCTTCCTGCAATTGCTGAACCTCAGCTTCGGTGGGCTGATGATAATCAATGCTGCTGGCGGTTGCGCCAGCAAAAAGCAGTGCACAGACAACGAGCAGAACGGTCTTCAATTGTTTATTCAGATCCTTGCTCTTCACCAGCAGAAAAATTCCGATGGGCAGCAGGCATACCAGCACCATGATCACGCCCAACTGATGCCAAAGGGTGCGAACTAGTTTGCTATCCGCGAGGCAAGGGCTGATGCGGTTCGATTTTTTCCAAAGCTGCGCGGCAACGATGCAGAAAACAGCATCCAGTATCAGCGCGCCCAGAAACAGCAGACATTCTGGGTCACCCCAGGTTTGTTCCGGGCGTGCATTGGCAATGACATACCGCAGGGCAAAGAATGCGGCAACCTCGGCGGCAATAGCCAATACCCATAGGATGATGGTCGCAATGCGCAGACCTTTGACAGACTTTCGTTCCTCAGCGTTGCAGTTTTTTTCCAGTCTGGGCTTGCTCTGCTTGACCGGTTTTTCTTCCGCCACTTCCTCGGCAGCTACGTCTGTCTCTTTCATATCCTCCGCAGACGCAGCTCTCTTAGATTCCGTTTTCCGCTTAGGCTTCGGAGCCTCCCGCGTTGTACCAGCGGCTTTCTTTGCTTCCGCCGCCTTCTTGGCAGCCGCAGCTTTCTTGGCGGCTTCCGCTTTTGCTTCGTCGGAAACCGTTCTGACTTTCTTTTCTTCCATTATTGATTTCTCCTCCCATTTTAGTGGACTTGCGTCAATATTCAACTTGATTTGTTATTTTTAAGTATATCAATTTGAACCTCGTATTGCAACTTTTGTCAAATACTGGAACGTGACCTTTTAACTGGTAAATTTCTTGTGCAGGTTGCTGTTGCCCCATTTGAGGGCATCTGTTATACTGTGATTTATGAAAAAACTTCCGATTAAACAGATTCTCGTTGTACTGCTGACCATCGGGGTGCTTGTGGCATTTGTCTTCTTCGATGAGGATGTACGTAAGATTGATGACGTGCTTGCGTCCATGTCCCCCCTTTGGTTGCTTGGCGCGTTATTTTGTGTGCTGCTGTATTATCTTGGCGACACGGGCATGTATATGGTTGCTTGCAGCGCTATGCACATACCACAGACTTTTTTTGAAGCGCTGATTACCACGATGATCGGTTTTTTTTACAGCGCGCTTACGCCGCTTGCATCCGGCGGTCAACCCTTTCAAGTCATTCAGATGAAATCACGCGGCATTAACGTTGGCACGGCAACCTCCGTGCTGATGGTCAAGTTTCTCGCATGGCACATCACCATCACGCTCTTTGGAATGGTTGGTTTTTCGTTGCTTTGGCAAGATCTTGCCAGCATTGGCGCGGGCATAATCGTGATGTTTTGCTTTGGCTTTCTCGCGCACGCCGTATGTGCGTTTACGGGCATAATGCTCATGTTTAAGCCAGTTCTCGTGCGGCATGCCGGGCTTGCGGTCATTGCCTGGACGGGTCGTGTCTTTCTCAAACGGCATTCTGACAAAATTGAGTCCTGGGAAAGCATATGGGATCGGTTTATCAACGATTATACCCAGGCTGTAGACTTTGCCAAGGAACACAAGAACCGAATGTTGGTCATTCTCTGTATTGGCATTATTGAAGTGCTGTCCTATTTATCCGTCACATACTTTGTTTATCGTGGACTTGGATTTTCGGAGGTTGGGTACTGGCCGTTGCTGCTCATGCAGGCCATGTTGTCCATCTCGGTTGCGTTTATCCCGCTGCCCGGCGCATCGGTGGCCAGCGAAGGCGGCTTTTATGCGCTCTTTACGCAGTTTTTTAACGGTTCACGGCTTGCCGGGATGCTTATTTGGCGTGCGCTGACCTATTATCTGTCCATTGTATTGGGACTTGTAGCCGTTTTAATTGATGGATTCCGCAAAAAGCGGCGGGAGGAGAACCAGCATGTATCTAGCTGACGGATGGCACGATTTTGCCGTGTTGGACGCGGGCAACGGCAATAAACTCGAACGTTGGAAAGATATCACCCTGCTCCGACCCGATCCGCAGGCGGTCTGGCCCATGGGCGAGGTGGAAGCGGATGCGGTTTATCTGCGTTCCGCCACGGGCGGTGGGCACTGGGAATCTCAAAAGCCTCTGCCGGATCACTGGACAATTCAATATGGCGCGCTGCGCTTCCTTGTTCGACCCACTGGCTTTAAGCATACCGGTCTCTTTCCGGAGCAAGCCGTCAACTGGGATTGGATGCGCGGCGAGATAAACGCCTGGCAGCAGCGGCATACGGAACGAAAACCCAAAGTGTTGAATCTCTTTGCCTACACGGGTGGTGCAACGATTGCCTGTGCATCTGTGGGCGCTGAGGTTGTGCATGTGGATGCAGCCAAGGGCATGGTAAATTGGGCCAAGGACAACGCGGAAGCGAGCGATCTTGCTCATGCGCCCATTCGATATATCGTGGACGACTGCGTGAAATTTGTCAAACGGGAACTGCGCAGGGGCAGTCAGTACGATGCCATCGTCATGGATCCGCCCAGCTATGGCCGTGGCCCCACCGGCGAACTCTGGAAAATTGAAGAGTGTCTGTATCCATTGGTTCAAGACTGCGCCGCGCTGCTCAGTGCTGCACCCGCTTTTTTTCTCATCAATTCTTATACCACTGGTCTTTCGGCCAGCGTACTGAAAAATGTACTGGCTGTAGCCATTCCCGGCTGTTATGCCGAAGCGGACGAGGTCGGTCTGCCCATTATGCGGGATGGGCTTGTGTTGCCATGCGGCGCCAGCGGACGTGGTACGTTTTCAGGCGTATCCGAATAGTTGCATATTGATTGAGTCACGGTACGAAATTCATTGATAGGCCGTCTCACTTTTGTACAAATCGAAACCGTTTTTTTGTCGTAAAGACCGAGGAACAGAAAAGAACCAATATTCATGAATATTCTCTATGAAGACAATCACCTACTCGTGGTCGAAAAGCCCGTCAATATGCCCGTACAGGCCGACATGTCGGGCGATGCCGATCTGCTGACCGCCCTAAAACAGTATCTGAAGGAAAAATATCAAAAGCCAGGCGACGTATATTTGGGGCTTGTGCATCGTCTGGACCGTCCCGTCGGGGGCGTGATGGTATTTGCGCGCACCAGCAAGGCATCCGCGCGGCTATCCGCACAGTTTTCAAATCACACGGCTAAAAAGCGATATGTAGCCGTCGTCTGCGGAACGCCACAGCCCGAAGCCTCTCTGACGGACTGGCTTGTGAAGGATGAGCAAACGTTTTCTTCTTCGGTTGTGCCAGCGAGTACAGAGGGTAGCAAGGAAGCACGGATGCGATACACCTGCCTTGGCCGCACAGAATGCTGTGCGTTATTGGATATTGAACTATATACCGGCCGGCCACACCAGATTCGTGTACAGTTGGCTCATGCTGGGCTGCCGCTCTGGGGCGACCAGCGGTATCATCCATCGGCTCAAGCCGGAGCGCAAATCGCGCTGTGGGCTTATGCGTTGACGCTCAACCATCCAACGCTTGGTGAAGCGATGACCTTCTTTTGCGCACCGCGCGGTGCGGCTTTCGTCCCATTTTCCGCACAGACTGCATTGCTGCCTGCCTTTCGGTCCTGCCGCGGCGTATTTGTGGACGACGAGTTAATTGTGGTGGATAAGAACGCGGGTGTGGAGACGGAGGGCGAACTGCTTGCTGAACTAAAAAGTATATTTGATCCAGTCTATGCCGTCCACCGCCTGGATGCCAACACTGAGGGATTGATTTGTTTTGCCCGCACACTGAAGATGCAGAATCAGCTGACAATGCGTTTTCGCGAACATGACCTTCAGAAAATCTATCACTGCATTGTCCGTGGCACCCCTGCATCAACCGGCAGGTTGATTGATTGGCTGCTAAAAGATGCGGACGAAGCTACGGTACGCGTCTGTTCCGAACGGATCAGCGGTGCGCTGCGGTGTGAGTTGACCTACCGCGTGCTAAAGACCGATGGTGTTAAGAGCCTTTTGGAGGTTACGCTCATCACGGGGCGTACGCATCAAATCCGCGTACAGCTGGCTTCCGCCGGTTATCCGCTGTTGGGCGATGATAAGTATGGCGACCGAGATTTTAACAAAGCCAACCGATGCAAAAAACAGGCGCTTTTATGCAAGCGTCTGTCTATCAATGAACATGTGTTTATCAGTGAGCGGGAGTTGAGTCTATCGTGCACGCCATGCGAACGCCAAAGCAGCGGCGGCTGAATGCCGTTCGTCCGTACGCAACGGTTTCTCTATTTTTACATTTGCTATTTTTTCAATAATTCTAAAATCACATAGTTCGCCGCACGCAACCCTGCCGTAGCAGTGACGGGTGCCAAACTACCGATGGTGGCTTGGTTCTTTTGTGTGCAGGCTGTTTCCGACGAACAAACCACTGGCAACGCCGCAATTCCGACCTTACGCAACTCCTGCCGCATTCTCCGTGCCAAAGGGCAGTTTTTCGTTTGATAAAGATCGATCACTTGAAATTGGCCGGCATCCAGACGGTTGCCCGCACCCATACAGGAAACAATCGGTATCTGGTGCGCCTGTGCATAGCCGATCAACGCCACCTTGCCCGCGGTCGAATCGATTGCATCAACAAGAAAATCCGTATGCGCGGGGATGATCTGCCCCACGCTGCCGGCATCGATCCAGCGATCACAGGTGGTCACCTCACAATTAGAAACATCGCGGATGCGCTCCGCCATGGCATCCGTTTTCCGCATGCCGATGGTATGCTTGGTTGCCACCAGCTGACGGTTGAGATTCGATGTGTTGACAGTGTCGTTATCCACAAGGTGCAACCATCCAACCCCCGCTCTCGCCAGCGCCTCGGCACAGTGTCCGCCCACGCCGCCCAGCCCAGCAACAACAACGCGGCTATTTTGTAGCCGCGCATATGCGGTTTCTCCGATGAGCAGAACGGTGCGTTCCGAGAAGCTTTCCATGGTTTAAACGTTGAAGCGAAATAACGTCACATCACCGTCCTGCATGACGTAATCCTTGCCTTCGCTGCGAATCAGGCCCTTTTCCTTACAAGCTGTCATGCTGCCCAGTTCCACGAGCGTATCGAACGCAACAATCTCCGCGCGGATGAATCCCCGCTCAAAGTCTGTATGAATCTTTCCGGCCGCTTGCGGTGCTTTCGTACCCTTATCGATCGTCCACGCGCGAACCTCCTTCGGCCCTGCGGTTAGGTAGCTGATCAGACCCAGCAGACGATAGCAGGCCTTGACCAATTGATCGAGACCCGATTCCGCAATTCCCATTTCGCTTAAAAAGGACTGTTTTTCCTCGATGGGCAGTTCGGCAATTTCCTCCTCCAGTTTGGCGCAGGCGGTGATGGCTTCCGCGTGTTCCGCGGCCGCGTTTGCATAGAGCGCTTGCACCAGCGCATTGGGCGCCACGCCAACATCGTCCTCGCTAACATTGGCCACATAGATCACGGGTTTTGCTGTGAGCAGATACATGCTGCGGCAGATTTCCAATTCCTCCTCGGACAGTTCCATGCTGCGCACGGGTTTTCCGCTTTCAAGGTGCTTTTGCATGCGCTCGATCAGCATCAATTCGGCAAGCAGTTTCTTGTCGCCGCTCTTTTGCATCTTTCTCGCGCGGTCCATACGTTTTTCCAGCGTTTCCAGATCGGCAAATATCAGCTCCAGCCCAATGGTTTCAATATCACGCGCGGGATCTACGCTACCATCCACATGCACAACATTTTCGTCCTCAAAGCAACGCACCACATGCACCACTGCGTCCACTTCACGGATGTGAGAGAGAAACTTATTGCCCAGTCCCTCGCCCTTGCTGGCGCCGCGCACCAAGCCAGCAATATCCACAAACTCAATCGTTGTGGGTGTATATTTTTCCGGGTGATACATGCTTGCCAGCACATCCAGCCGTTCGTCTGGCACTGCGACCATGCCCACATTTGGCTCAATGGTACAGAATGGATAGTTGGCCGCCTGTGCACCCGCCTGGGTGATGGCGTTAAACAGCGTGCTTTTGCCGACGTTCGGCAGACCGATGACCCCTAATTTCATATAATCCTCCGGTTTGGTTGTTTCCTTTACGGATATACGCCGTTGCCCTGCATCTCATTCTATTCATACCGATGATTCTTGCCGGGCACGGTAAGCCTGCTGATGCTAACGACCTGCGGCTAAGCGTCTTTGGCCTGGATCTGGTTATGCCAGCTTCTCTCTGCCAATCTGCAGGCGACGTAACGTCTCCGCTCTTCCCAGCAGAACGCCAATTTCCATCGGACCGCCGGGTGTCACCTGCTTCCCAGCCATGGCGATACGCACAGGCCAGAGCATGGTGCCGTTCTTCATGCCGTTCTGCTCTGCCAGTCCCAACAAGGTATCGTGCAGCGCCGTTTCCGTCCATTGCGGCAGGGCCGTGAGTGCCGGGATGGCAATCTCCAGTACCTGTGCTGCTACGATCGGATCGGTCTTGGATTTTTTGTTGGTAAATAACGCCACATCATATTCCGGTAGGGCGGTTAAAAAATCCACCATGTCCGGGATCTGCGTAAATACCTCCGTACGGGGCTGTAATATTCGGCACAGTACGTCCCGATCCATGTCCGCAATGCCCGCCTGTTCATAATACGGCAGTGCGTGGGCAGTAAACAGCGCCGGTGGAAGCGCACGGATATAGGCAAAGTTTAGCCACGTCAGTTTTACAAGGTCAAAGATGGCAGGGGATTTGCTCATGCCCTCGATGGAAAATGCTTCGATCAGCTCGGAAAGCGTAAAAATTTCCCGCTCATCACCTGGGTTCCAACCAAGCAGCGCAATATAGTTTAAAATTGCTTCCTTGAGATAGCCCTTTTGCAGCAAATCCTCGTAAGAGGCATCCCCGTTTCGTTTGCTCAGCTTATGCTGCGCATCCTTCATGATGGGCGTCATGTGCAGATATTTTGGGATTTCCCAACCGAACGCTTCGTACAACAAATTGTACTTTGGCGTGCTGCTGAGGTATTCCATGCCGCGCATAACGTGCGTGATGAGCATGGTATGGTCGTCGATGACATTGGCAAAGTTATAGGTCGGCATACCGTCGGCCTTGATGAGCACATTGTCGTCAAGCGTATCATTATCCACAGTAATCGTGCCGAAAATCTCATCAGTAAATGAAGTTTGCCCCGTTGTGGGTACATTCTGACGGATAACATAGGGCATGCCCGCATCAATTTTACTTTGTATTTCCTGTTTGGAGAGATGCAGGCAATGTTTATCGTAGCGGAATGTTTCACCGCGTGCGGTCGCTTCCTCTCTGCGTTGCTCCAGTTCCTCCCTTGTGCAGAAGCAGCGGTAGGCATGTCCGCTTTCAATCAACTGCTCAGCATAGGGCAGATACAAGCATTTTCGCTCACTTTGCACATAGGGACCATAGCTGCCACCGATATCGGGTCCTTCATCCCAAGTGAGTCCAACGTCCTTGAGCGTTCGATAGATAATCTCCACCGCGCCATCCACATATCGTTCCGAATCGGTATCCTCAATACGCAACAAAAAACTGCCCCCGTTGTGGCGCGCAAACAGATACGCATAAAGTGCGCTGCGCAGGTTGCCAATGTGCATATAACCCGTAGGAGACGGGGCAAAACGTGTTCTAACCATGCATGAAACCTTTCTGTTATTTGTCCATCGGATTGTGTTTCTAAAAGAGGGCTCAACGCTTTCAAGTGGATTTTTGAGGCCAGTTCAAACAGCGCATTTTCAGATCTATTGGCGAAAGCATTAATATTCTAAGCGCATAAATGGCAAAAAAAGTACCGAAAGCAATTTTCGATGCATTTGAAAGCATCCCTGCGTCTTTCTCGAGAAAAACAATTAAAGCTGGCAATCTTTCCAAGCGGATTGTTTTGATATCCGCCTACGTTGACGATTCGCTTTCTCGCAGCTGCGTCTTTTTTTAGGAGAAAGGGGGGTGTAAGCACCGTTATCCCTTATAGCTATCCTTTAATCCAACGATCCGGTTGAATACCGGATGTTCCGCCGTACTGTCCAAATCGGTGCAAAAATAACCTACGCGCATAAACTGAAATCGTTCGCCCGGCGCGGAGGCTGCCAACATAGGCTCCACAAATCCATTGAGTACGTTGAGTGAATCTGGATTCAGCCGTTCCGTAAAGTCACGCTCATCGTCCTCGCTGTCCACATCCAGAATCAACGGTTCATAGAGCCGGAATTCCGCGGCAGCCGCTTCGTTTGCGTTGACCCAATGAAGCGTGCCCTTAATCTTGCGAGAATCTTCCCCGCTCTTGCTGTCCGGATCGTACGTGCAGTGGATCTCCGTCACCAAACCGTCCTCATCCACATTCCATCTGACGCATTTGATGATATACGCGCCCTTAAGCCGCACCTCGCCTTCCGGTTTCAGCCGGAAAAACTTGTTTGGCGGATCGATCGCAAAGTCTGCGCGCTCAATATAGACCTCGCGCCCCATATGCACCGTGCGGCTGCCCAAGGCAGGATCATTCGGGTGATTGACCAGTTCGATGTTTTCCACCTTACCCGCCGGCCAATTATCGACAACCACCTTGACCGGATCGGTAACGGCCATGTAGCGCGGCGCGTGTTCGTTGAGATCCTCCCGTATGCAGTGCTCCAGCATGGCAGCATCCACGATGCTGTCAGCCTTGGAGACGCCGATGCGCTCCAGAAAATCCCGGATGGATGCGGCGGTATAGCCCCGGCGGCGCAGACCGCACAGCGTTGGCATCCGTGGATCATCCCAACCGGACACCAATTGCTCCTCAACCAAGCGGCGGAGGTATCGCTTACTCATAACCGTATTGGTTAAATTCAGGCGCGCAAACTCGATCTGGCGCGGTATGTGCGTAAATTCGCACTGCTCCACCACCCAGTCGTACAAGGGACGGTGTGCTTCGTATTCCAAAGAGCAGAGGGAGTGGGTGACACCTTCGATTGCATCCTGAATGGGATGGGCAAAATCATACATCGGATAAATGCACCAACGGTTTCCCGTCTGATGATGATCAATATGTAAAATTCGATAGAGCGCCGGATCGCGCATATTGATATTGGGGGAAGCCATATCAATCTTTGCGCGCAACGTTTTAGCTCCGTCTGGAAACTCTCCTGCTTTCATACGGGCAAACAAATCGAGATTCTCCGCTGCGCTACGCTCGCGCCACGGACTGTTTTTGCCGGGCTGCGTCAGCGTACCGCGATATTCGCGCATGTCCTCCTTGCTCAGTTCATCCACATACGCGACTCCTTTTTGGATAAGCTTGATCGCCAGATCATAGCACTGGTCAAAATAGGATGAACCAAATAGCACCTTGTCCCACGTAAAGCCAAGCCACTTGATATCTTCCTGGATGGCATCTACATACTCGGCGTCCTCTTTGGTGGGATTTGTATCGTCGAAGCGTAGGTTGCAGGAACCGCCATATTTTTCCGCCATACCGAAATCTATGCACAGCGCCTTGGCGTGTCCAATATGCAGATACCCGTTTGGCTCGGGCGGAAAACGGGTCTTGACGCGCGGTTCTTTTGTGCGCATATCCTCCTCGATGAATTCTTCAATAAAATTCAACGGGCGTTTTTCTTCTTCCATCATCATGCCTCCAAAATCCAATACCTTATTATCTACACTGGCGGCAAAATTGTCAACGTGTTATACTACGTTCAACGAAAACATACGCGGAATTGCACGCCAATGACTTGTTTTCTATGATTCCGGCATGCAAACTAATGTTTGTTTTACGGTCAGCATTGGTCTTTTTAATGGGGTTGTAACATTTGTGTATCGCCCGCGTTGTTTAAAGAAGTGCTATTTAATGAGAAATTTGCATTACTGAGCAACTCGATATCCGTTTAAGTGGTACATTTGCAAGCTTTCTAGTGGTCAATCTTGAATTGGAGCGCAGAGATGGCGAATGAACGATCAAACCACTTTCCGTAAAATTGAACAACTCAGCGCGCCGAATGGCTCGTTTTTTACAAGAAGACCGATTTTTTGCGCTTTACAACTTTTTTAATATGACCCCAATCATCAGCAATCATTCATTTCAGGAGGTAATTCTATGCTTAACTTTGATTATGAAAACCGTACCCGCATTGTTTTTGGCAAAGATACGCACAAGGGCGTCGGCTCGCTGATTGCGCCAATTGCCAAAAAAGTTCTGCTGCATTACGGCGGTGGAAGCATTAAAAGGACCGGCCTTTATGATACGGTGATTCAATCGCTGCGCGCGGCTGACATAGAAATTGTCGAGCTTGGCGGCGTTCAGCCCAATCCCCGCGTTGCGCTGGTTCAGCAGGGCGTCGCGCTTTGTCTGCGCGAAAACGTGGAACTGATATTGGCCGTTGGCGGTGGTTCGGTCATTGATTCCGCAAAAGGCATTGGGCTAGGTGTCAAAAATCAAACGCATAATCTCTGGGAAATCTATGCGCGCGATCTCCCAACAAACGGCTCTCTGCCAGTTGCTACGCTGTTAACCATTCCGGCCGCAGGTAGCGAATCCAGCCCAAACTCTGTATTGAGCAATGATTTGACACAGCAGAAATATGGCTGCAACCGTCCAAGCAATCGGCCAGTGCTATCCATCATTGATCCAACATTGTTTTATACACTACCAAAAAATCAAATTGCCAATGGCATCGCGGATATGATGTGCCATGTGTTTGAACGCTATTTTTCCAATACAACCGACACCGGTTTTTCGGACGCGCTGTGTGAAGCAACGCTTCGTACCATTCTTATTTATGGGCCAATGGTCTATCGTGATCCGCAGAATTATGATGCCTGGTGTCAGGTTTCATTGGCCGGAACCATGGCGCACAACAATGTCCTCGGCATTGGTCGGGAACAGGATTGGGCCAGTCATAAGATGGAGCATGAACTTTCCGCACGTTATGATATTGCTCATGGCGCAGGGCTAGCCGTCATTACCCCCGGCTGGATGCGCTATGTTCAGTCTCAAAACCAGCAGCGTTTTTTAGATTTTGCCATGCGCGTGATGGGCGTTTCTCCGTTGTCTTCAATCGACGAAACCATTGAGGCCGGCATCCGTGCGCTGGAAGCTTTCTTTGCGCAGTTGCATCTACCCAGTCGGCTATCCGAATTCGGTGTTGACCAGGCAGGAATATCCATCATGGCAAAGCGTGCCGTCACGAACGAGGACGGCGGCGAACGCCGCGTTGGGTATCTGCTGCACCTGCAAGCGTCGGACATCCAGTCAATCTTTGAATCCGTCCAATAATCAAAATTCTTCTTGTTAAAAAGAACCGTCCGGATAGGATTGTTTCGAATCATATCCGGACATTTTTGATTGATCATTCGTCTATGACTGCAGCGCATTCTTTCTCACGGTGTGTAAAAATGCACTAGCTTTGTCAGCTCGCCATTTGCTTCTTCATAGATAAACAGTAGCTTTGTATCGTGAGTATTGGTGTATGTCATAAATTCCTGTACAAATTCATCCACGAGCAGCGTCACCGTCTGGGCTTCATTATCCGCCAGTGGAAAATCAATCAGCGCTTCCTTATTGATGGGCAGTTGCTTGCTTTCGCCGCCAATAATCTGATAGGCGGTCTCCGGTTCACCCTCCGGCGCCGGAACAAACGCCATGTGTGTGATGTTTGCCAGTACCGTACCGTCTGCCTCATTGTAATCGATGCTATCCAGTTGAATCAGCGCTGTATCTTCATCCGCAGTGGGCACATAGTTTTCTGCCGTGTCCGTCTGCTGCGGGGTCGTCTCCGCGCCCATCGTCTCCGGTTTACCCGCGGTATCCTTTTTGGCACATGCAAACAGCGAAAGCGCAAGAACTGCGCAAAGACATACGATCGCCAGTTTTTTCATTTTCATAAACTCCTTTCAAAATGAGCTTTTGTTTTTATTGTTTTCCTTTTATGTGAACGGCTGTGCAATCTCTGCGACAACCAGTCATAAACAGTTGGTGATACATAAAAGATCCATCCACGAACTCTTTTGACAGAACCGTTGTTGGTTTGCTTTTTTGGATAATGGCTACGATACGCCTCTCTTATCCATTGGAGAATCCTTTTCTCGACGCCGCAATCTTTCGCATTTACATACATGCGAATCAGATGATCCAGCGTAAAGGCACGTAGCCCCTGTGCCGCCTGTTCCAATCCCTCCTCCGAGAGCTCTTTGCAAAAATCATCCAGCTCCTCGATGATTGCCAACTTTTGAATGGGAAATCTGCTGTTTGTGTTTCCCTCCCGATTTTGTCGGTAATGATAGAACGCGCGTTCCAGATATAGATAGTGCGTCAGTTTACGCATGATCAACCGTGTAAAATGAATGTCCTCATAAATCTGCCCGGGAATAAACGATGCGTCCGCAAGGATGTTTTTTTTGATCACCTTTGTGCAGACCTCAAAGCGTATTTTTTTTTGCAGGCACAGTCCTTCCAATGCTTCCTTGTGGTTCATTATGCACACATTTCCGCTGTCTCCATCCGAAAAGGTATGATCTGGATACACATACTCAAACGTGCAGCTTCCTATTTCCGCATCATGTTCCAAACATTGTGAAATCAGCGTTTCATACATTTGCGCGTCGATCCAGTCATCGCCATCCACAAAACCAATCCAATCACCGCTTGCCATTTGCAACCCTGTATTTCTCGCCGTTGACAAACCGCCGTTTTCCTTATGGATAACCCGTATTCGCGTATCCATATTTGCCCACGCATCACACTTTTCAGCGCTGCCATCCGTTGAGCCGTCGTCCACGATTACAATTTCAAGGTTCTGATAGGTCTGACCGATTAAGGATGCAATACAGGTATCAATATAATCAGCCAAATTATACACCGGAACGATTACAGAAAGCAGCGGCATCAATTCTTCTGTTTCCTTTTTTGAAACCATTGTTTTTTGCCCCGACTCCAGAGAAACTGTATCTCTTTCATTCACCGTGGATTCGTTCATACACGCGCTCCAAATCCTCGTGGCTATAATATTCAATCAGAATTTTTCCACTCGTTTCTGTACCGGTAATTTTCACCTTAGTACCTAGGCGCTCGCGAAAAGTCTCTTCTGCATGTTTCAGATCCGATGAAATTACTGCTTCCGTTTTTTTCTCTTTGCGTGGCTTTTCAACGGATAAGTTCTTAATACGACTTTCCAATGTCCGCACGGAATAGTTGAGACGTACTGTTTCATCTACAATCTTTTCCATCAGCGTTGCATCCGACAAGCCAGCCAGCGCACGCCCGTGACCTGCCGAAAGCGTACCATCCTTGAGCATGTCCATCACATATTCCGGTAATTGCAATAAGCGTAAGGAGTTTGCCACTGCAGGACGGCTCTTACCGATGCGACTGGAAACCTCTTCTTGCGTCATATCATGCTGCTGCATCAGAAAACGAATAGCTGCTGCCTCCTCAACCGGGTTCAAGTCTTCGCGTTGAATATTTTCAATTAATGATACTTCATGAATCTGCGCTTCATCATAGTCTGCCACCAATACCGGCACACTGGCCAATCCTGCCATGCGGGCTGCACGAAAACGTCGTTCCCCTGCAATAATCATATAGCGTCCATTGCGTTCCTTCACAATTAACGGTTGCACGATTCCATGGGTTTTGATGGATGCGGATAATTCTTTGAGTGATTCTTCATCAAACTGTTTTCGCGGCTGCTCCCGATTGGTATCAATATCGTGCACGCTTACGGTGAGCACACTCTGTTTTTGTTCTTCCGATGTCTCCATGATGTAAGGATCGAGCAATGCATCCAATCCTCTTCCTAGTCCTTTTTTTTGCAATGCCATTTTTTATATCTCCTTCGCAATCATCTCTTTTGCCAACGATTGATAGGCAACCGAGCCCGCGCTGCTGGGCGCATAGAGAGAAATTGGCAGACCAAAGGAAGGTGCTTCCCCAAGACGCACGCTGCGGGGAATAATGGTTTCATAAACTTTATTTTTAAAGAATTTTTTCACTTCCTCAACCACCTGCATGGATAGATTGGTTCGGCTGTCAAACATCGTCAGCACCACACCTTCCACATCCAGCATCGGATTCAAACTTTTACGTACCAACTTAACTGTATTCATGAGGAGTGATAGACCCTCCAACGCAAAAAACTCACACTGAATGGGAACCAATAAGGTGCTTGCAGCCGTTAATGAATTCAATGTTAATAGACCCAACGAGGGAGGACAATCGATAAATATATAATCAAAATCACTTTTCATAGCCGTAAATGATTTTTTTAAAACTTGTTCCCTTGCCATTACGCTGACTAACTCCACCTCAGCTCCTGCCAAAGCAATATCTGAAGGAACAATTTTAAGTTGATCTATCATCGTATCCATAATCACTTCATCTATTGTTGCATCATTTATAAAAACATCATAAATTGAGTTTTCTACTTTGCTCTTATCGATGCCCAGACCGCTTGTACTGTTTCCCTGCGGATCGGCGTCAATCAGTAATACTCTTTTTCCTTCTTCCGCCAGACATGCAGATAGATTGACCGCTGTTGTTGTTTTTCCAACACCGCCCTTTTGATTGGCTATTGCTACGATTTTCATGAAATATCCTCCTCATTTGCGTATTTTCATTATAGGCATGTATACATTCAAATTCAATGTTTCACGTGAAACATTTACGAATTCGTAATGAATCCTCTTTATGAATGTTTCACGTGAAACATTCATATTTAATTTTAAAAGCATCGTTTAAAATATAAAAAAGCCGGACAGAAAGGCCCAGCTTCTCAACCATATAAATTCACATATAGTTTAGAACTGTGAATAAATTCTCACCGGCACAATTAAATAATAATAGCCATCTCCCTGAGCAGGTTTTATAACACAAGGTGAAATACTGGAATTAAAATCCATATAAATTTTTTCATCTGGAATACACTTTAAAATATTCATGCAATATTTTGGATTAAACGCAATGTCAATATCTTCACCATTAATTTGCACATCAACTTCTTCATTTATATTACCAACCGAACTGTTGGCAGTGATATTTAATCTATTTTCATGAAACTTCAAAACAATATTATTATTTCCTTCGCGTGCCATCAATTGTGCGCGATCAATGCTCTCCATCAATTCTGTTCGGTCAATCAATACCCGTGTAATATGTTCCTTCGGTAAAATTTGTTTATATTTAATATAGTCCCCATCCAATAACCTAGCCACAAGAGAGGAATGATTAATCTCAACTTTCACATGTGTTTTTGTAAAGGTTAATTCCGCATCCGCATCCGTTTCCTCCATCATACGGGCAATCTCAATCATCGATTTTCCGGGAATTACAACAGAACATTCCGCCACTGCATGTTTTAGCGGCATTGTTCTTAAGGCAAACTGATAAGCATCCGTAGCGACAATTGTAATGGACTCTCCAATTTCAAGTAAAACGCCAGTGAGTATCGGCTTACTCTCGTCTTGAGCTGTAGCAAATACGGTTTGGTTGATCATATCTTTCCAATTTTGATGATCCAACTTTACCGTAAAGGTATCCCCTAAAAACCGCATATCGGGAAAGTCTTCATAGGCGATACTCTGCAAGCAGCTCTTGGCACGCCCGCAAACCATATTGACAGTTTTTCCATCTAAAAAAATTTCCGTAATTGCATCCGGTAATTTACGCACCATTTCAGAAAATAGTTTTCCTGGTAAAATGACTTTACCCTCTTCTTCTACAGTAGCAGGTATCAGGCATTCCTTTTGCAACATGAGATCGGAACACTTTAGAATAATTCCCTCATGAATGGCTTCAATATAGATTCCTTCTAAAATGGGCATCGTGGTACGCACCGGCAGCGCCTTGATAACGCTTAGCAAGCCTGCATTCAATTCTTTAGAATCAATATAAAACTTCATAGGTAGTGTCCTTTCATTTATAAGAAGTTATCCACAGGTTTGTTGTAGATAGTGTGTCATATACATCATATCATTACAGCAGCAGTAGTAGTAGTGTATGTGGGCAACGTGTAAAAACAACAATATCTCAACAAACTGGCTATTTTATTAGTGGATAGCTCAGTGGATAATCAATGTAAAACAACAACTGTTGTCCACGCTATCCATTCTACACACGTTATGCACAATCTGTCCACAATAGGAACTCACAAAATGTGGATTCATAAACACTGCATAGAAATATAAGCTGATTCGTCTTATCAAAAGATAAAAAGCTATTCCATGCGCAGTTTAATATCTTCAAGTACGGCTGCAAACGATGGATCTTCTTTTAACATATCTTCGATGCGGCGGCAGGCGTTGATGGCCGTGGTATGGTCGTTACGGTCAAAAAGGGTACTGATGCGTTTATAGGGAAGTCCAAGAATACTATGACAAAGATACATAGAAATTTGTCGTGGTAAAACAATCTCTCGATCTCTGCGCTCACTCAACAGCGAAGCAATGGAAATGGAATAGAATTCCGATACGGTTTCCTTGATGAGCTGGGGGGTGACTTCTCTCTTTTTTACGTCAGGGAGCAGATCCTTGAGCGCTTCAACCGTCAGCTCCATTGTCAGCGGTCGCCGACGCAGCATCGAATAGGCAACCACACGGGTTAAAGATCCTTCTAACTCTCGAATATTGGAAACTACATGCTCCGCTATGAACTGAATGATCGCATCATCCACGTCCAAATGATCCAAACGTGCACGGTTACGAAGAATTGCAATTCTGGTTTCGATATCCGGCGGTTGAATATCCGCAATTAAACCCCATTCAAAACGCGAACAGAGACGTTCTTCTAAACTGGCAATTTCTTTTGGCGGCCTATCAGAGCTGATGATAATCTGTTTACTGGCATTGTGCAGGGTATTAAAGGTGTTAAAAAATTCTTCTTGCACCGATTGCTTTTTTGCAATAAACTGCACGTCGTCAATCAATAAAACATCCACATTACGATAGCGCTTTCTAAATTCCAATCGTTTATCCATTTGGATTGCGGTAATCAGTTCGTTTGTAAACGTTTCGCTGGTTACATACATTACCCTTGCACTGTTGTTGTTTATTTTGACGGTATTTCCGATGGCGTGCATCAAGTGCGTTTTTCCAAGCCCCACGCCCCCATAAATGAAGAGGGGGTTATAGGCGGTTGCAGGATTCTGCGCTACAGCCAATGCCGCTGCGTGAGCAAAATGATTACTGCCACCCACAACAAAGGTTTCAAAGGTATACTTCGGGTTGAGCGCAAACACATTGATTGGTTCATTGCTTTCATTGACAACATAATGATCCCTGTCTTCAGGCAAAACGAGCCGAACATCCGCGATGGTTTCATTGGCGGCTTTAGCGGCTGTAAACAAACTGTCGAAATAAAAGTCTTGTAAAGTTTTTTGAATATCTCCGGTGGGAACTTCCAATACCAGAATTCCGTTTTGCAGCGCAAGGGGCGTCACAACGTCGATCCAGGCATGAAAAGAAAGACCCGTCATCTGCGGGCGAATATTTTCTCGGGTCGCGGCCCAAATCGATTGCAATTGATCCATGTAAAAACTACCCCCAATACTTCTCACTATCATATCAAAAATGATGATTTTTTTCAAGATGGGTTAACATTCTGTGACAAATAGCCGGTTTGATTGTAAAATGGAGACATAAAGGTTAAAATAGCATTGAATCGTGCTATCGCATACAAGATGTAGAGATGGATTCTGTAATCGACAAAACAATTTTATGATAGCGGGGGAACGTGTGTGGGTGAAACAATGAGAAGTCAGCTGTTCATCAACTCCGAACAGGTTGGAAATTTTGTGAACGTGCTGTTACCAGTTGATCCCGAAACAGATGAATTAGAGGAAGCGCAAGTTCATTATCTGGAAGCGGGCGTTGGCGAACCACTTGTGCTGATTCATTCATTGGGACAATCGTTGTATACATGGCGCAATGTTTTTGCAGAATTATCTGAAAATTATCGGGTGATTGCAATCGATCTATTGGGACATGGATATTCCTCAAGGCCGGATACGTTTACGTATTCGATGGATGATACTGCGGAGGTGATCCGGCGTTTTTTGGATGCAAAGGGGATCAAATCAGCCCACATGATTGGCTTTTCCATGGGCGCGATGTATCTGCTGCGATTTCTTTCACTGTATCCAGACCGCGTGGCAAACTGTATGGTCATTTCTCCAGGCGGCGTCACGGAACAGATGCCCAAGCTGGTACACAAAATTATGAACCCGTTGGTTACCGTATTTGCCAGAAACTTATATTCCAGCACGGATGTCAAAAAAATGTTGTTGGAGTGTGTGGTCGATCAGGAGCAAATTGATGATCACATGGTGCGGCAGTATTACGAACCAATGTCGGATGGTCTCAGCCGGGAAGGGTTGATGTATGCGCTACGCAACTTTGACATAGGGATTGTCGCGGATGGCCTCATGCCCATTGAACATGAGGTGCTGGTGCTTTGGGGCAAGGATGATCGCTGGCATCCACCGTCGGGGAGCATTTATTTTCAGGGGGTGCTTCAAGCAGGACGATACTATCTCATCCGCAATGCTGGTCATCTGTTGCAGGAGGAGGCGCCCGTTAAATTGCTGGAGATTATCTTCAGCTATATTCCACCTGCCGTACCCAGCTATCATGTATATGAATATACACAACGTTTACTCGATGAACAATCGCCAGACAATCCTAAATAATAACAGTGCTGCTCATGTATAGATCTAATAGGCGAGCAGAACCAGCATAGCGTGCGGAAAACGAACGCGCGAAAACTACTGCTTTTCCAATGAGAAAAACAGATAGGAAAATAAAAATGTTGAATGAATTTCAGCTCAATGATGTAGTTACAATGAAAAAACCGCATGCCTGCGGGACCAATGAATGGACCATCACCCGTGTTGGCGCAGATATAAAAATCAAATGCAATCAATGTGGACGCATCGTCATGATGGATCGTGCAGACTTTATACGGATGGGTAAAAAAGTGCTCGTTAGCGGTGAAAAGGACGGCATAAAGAAAAATTGAAAACAGAAGGATTTTCAAAACGTGAGGAACGGGTGCTGCGTACAAGCGTAGAGGAACAATATGAAAAAATGCGTGGCGCACGGCTGTATAGAAACATCGATTTTATTCTGTACGTCGCTGTTGTGGTGCTGCTGGCCCTTGGCATTCGAACCTTTCTTGCCGAGCCGGTTCGGGTGGAGGGAGATTCGATGGTTCCGACCTTGCTGAATAACGAACATATGTTTGTGGAAAAGGTTGGATATTGGGTGGAAAAACCCGCACGAGGCGACATCATCATCTGCTATTACCCGGGTTATACCGAAAGCTGCGTCAAGCGGGTGATTGCTTTGCCGGGAGAAACGGTGTCTGTGCAAAACGGACAGGTGCAGATCGATGGGCGCGTGCTGAACGAAAGCAACTATTGGAATGGTGAAATCTATGGAGATATGGAGCCGCTTCGCGTGGCGGATCAACAGGTTTTTGTAATGGGCGATAACCGAAACGGCAGCAAGGACAGTCGCAATCCAGCCGTGGGCTGCATTCCCTATGAGAAGATCGTTGGGCAAGTGCGCATGGTGATCTGGCCGCCGCAATTCTTTCGCGCCATTCCAAAGGAGGGATACACCAATGGAAACGTGCAGTAAAAAAAGACGAACCGATGGCAAAGAGGGCGTCTATCAAAGTCAGCGCAGACTTGGCTGGCTTTTTTCAATTCTCATCACGTTGCTGGTATTGGTGGCTATCTTTGTTGTGTGGCTGTATCCAACAAAGATAGACGGTGATTCCATGGCACCCGTGTTAGAGGAAGGCGAGCTGGTGCTGGTAGATCGATTGGCTAAATATTGGAAAGTCCCGACCCGCGGTGACATGATTTTGTTTGAAACCAAGGATGGCAACTTTGTCAAGAGAATTGTGGGACTGCCGGGTGAAACGGTGGATATAGTGGATGGACATGTATTTATTAACAGCTGCCCCTTGGAGGAGAGCGCCTATGCCACAAATTTCATGGGTGGCATGGAACCGATAACCGTGCCGGAGGGGGCGGTTTTTCTGCTGGGGGACAATCGGCAGAAAATTTATGACAGCCGTTTAGCCAGCGTGGGCTGCATATCTTACGAAGGAATCTTTGGGGTGCTGCGGGTGCGGGTTTCGCCGCTCTCAAAAGTCACAATCTTCTTTTAAGGGAATCTGCATTTTCGATTGGAAAACAAAGCAAAGCGTATTACAATGGTGTAGTGCGCTTTTTTAATTATGTTGCTCGAAACCCGCATGAGAAAGCGCCGCATTTTTTTATAGTAATAGATATCAATATGGAGACATCCGGATTTGTTCGTCAGCCAGCAAAATAGTAAAATATGCGGAGGCAGTCATGAGAAAAAAACACAGACGTAAATCGCATCGATATCGTCCAAGTGCGGGTCGGATCATCGCTCGTATTCTCCTGTGGCTCTTTCTGCTTCCGGTTATCCTCGTGTTGCTGGCAGCAGGGGGTGCGTTTGCGTACCTGAACCTGTTCGATTTTCCATATGACGCTGGCGACGATGTCTCGACGTTAATTGCGGAGCCGCCGATGCCGACCAAGGAACGGTTGCTCTCGTTTAACGCGGAACAGGAAACCTTTACAATGGCTTTTGATAAGAGCGATATTTGGTGGGTTATCAAAGAAGCGGAATTGGATAACCATGTGCTTTGGATGGCGCGTGATGCATTGGAAAAGTTTGATTTTCAATTGGATCAATATGGATTTGAACTGCGCGATAGCCGACTATATCTATCCGCGCGGCTCGTCTTCCATCAGTTTTTGCGGGTTCCAGTGCGCGCGGAGCTGACCGTTGAGGTCACCAAGGAAGGACAGCTGGCGCTGCGCGTACGGGATGTGATGGTGGGAAATCGGCTGCATGTGCCGCTGAATCGACTGGGAATTTCTGATGCCGAAACGGTAAAGCCACTGTATACGCTGGATCTGATGGTGCATCCGCGCATGGAACATCTGCTTGGGGCGCAGTTGGCTGCGGATCAATTGATCCTGACCTTTCAGGTACAGGGCAGTGATTTGTTTCAGCAGGTGCAGGCATCCGAACCGGAGGCCAAACTGACTGCTCAACTGCTGACCGAACCGGTCGCACAGATTGTATACGAAAATTTATATAATAATGAAAGTTTAGCGTATGCTGCCATGCTGCAAAGCATCGAACACGAGCCGAAAAAACTAATTTCGTTCAAAGTAGAGGAACTGGCATTAGCGGGGCGGGAGGAACAAAACGCGTATTTCAGCGGAAGATATACGCCGTTTCGGGAGCGGTTCATGCCGGAGTTGAATGCCGAAGCCGCTTATGCAAAGCGTGAAGAATTCGAACAGACCGCCGGGAAAAGGGCAGACGCGCTGCTGGCGCTTGCAAAAGCCCTCCATAATTCCTATAAAAATGGTTTGCTGAGCGTTGGAAATGCGAGCCTTTTAGTGAAAAAAAAGCCAATGTCGCTGTCTTCGCTACCGGGATTGGATTGGACGGCGTATGATGGTTGGCTGGATGAAATGAAGGCACGCGTTGTCTATCTTGATACCTATAATCTCTATGCATACGATGATGAAAAAGCAGACACGGACGGCATGCCAAAGCTACTCAATATGCCACTCGATTCAAAAATGAATCTGTCGGGGTTCAAAAAAGGGTTACCATGCCCCGTAGGATTGATTGTGGCGTTGCCCAGTGGGGAACACGAACTATTGATGGTCAAAACGGGCGACGTGCCGATTCGGCTACCGATCACGTCAGAGGCGTATATCGGGCTGATGGATGCGGAAAACACGCCCCATTGGCTACCGGAGGAGTTGGCTGCGCGGGCTGCCGCAGAGGAAATGGCAGGGGATGAAGAAGCGGAAGAAATCCAAGCTTAGGCTATATTTCTAAATTTCTTGAAATGTGGTTTGGCATCATTTTTACCATTTCTGTGCGCTACATCTAAAAAATGCTCCCCTAAAACCAGCGAATGCGCGGGGATTGGATGGTCAATAAAGCTTGTTCCCATAAAACCAGCGAATGCGCGACTTAGACAGACAAAAAAACCATGCGCAATCTCATGCTCTTTTTGAAAACACGTCATACGGTGCGTAAATCATACATACAAACAACAAGCGGACGCGAATATAAATTCACGTCCGCGAAAGCGGTTTCCATCAACCGATGTGATCTTTGCCGCCCATATACATGCGCAGTGGTTCAGGGATGGCAATGGCGCCATCGGCGCGCAGGTTGTTTTCAAGGAACGCAATTAGCATGCGCGGCGGGGCTACCACGGTATTGTTGAGGGTATGTGCAAAATAGTTGCCCTTTTCTTTGTTCTTAACGCGGATTCCTAGGCGGCGGGCCTGCGCATCACCAAGATTGCTACAACTTCCCACTTCAAAGTATTTCTGCTGCCGGGGAGACCAGGCTTCCACATCGACACTCTTGACCTTAAGGTCGGCCAGATCGCCGCTGCAGCACTCTAGTGTGCGTACCGGAATGTCCATGCTGCGGAAGAATGCCACGGTGTTCTTTGCCAACCGAAAGAACCAGTCCATGCTGTCCTCGGGCTTGCAGACAACGATCATCTCCTGCTTTTCAAACTGATGAATACGGTATACGCCGCGCTCCTCGATGCCATGGGCACCAACCTCCTTGCGAAAGCAGGGTGAGTAGCTGGTTAGACAATGGGGAAGGGTGTCTTCTTCGAGGAAGGTATCGATATATTTGCCGATCATGCTATGCTCACTCGTGCCAATGAGATAGAGATCTTCGCCCTCGATCTTGTACATCATCCCTTCCATCTCGGAAAAGCTCATCACCCCATCCACCACAGCCGAACGAATCATATAGGGGGGAATGCAATAGGTAAAGCCGCGGTCGATCATAAAATCGCGGGCATAGGAAAGAATTCCGCTGTGCAACCGGGCAATATCGCCGCAGAGATAATAAAACCCGTTGCCGGTGGTCTTTCTGGCGCTGTCCAGATCGATGCCATTCAACCGTTCCATGATATCCACATGATAGGGAATTTCAAAATCGGGGACGAATGGTTCGCCAAAACGCTCTACCTCCACGTTTTCGGAATCATTTCTACCCACCGGTACGGATGCGTCGATGAGGTTCGGAATCACCAGCATTCTGCGGCGTACCTCTTCCGTCAGCACGACTTCCCGCGCGGAGAGACGTTCCATTTCCTCAGCCATATCCGTAACCTGTTTTTTGACGGACGCGGCTTCCTCCTGCTTTTTTTGCCCGATCAGGGTGCCGATGGATTTGGAGAGGGTGTTGCGCTGAGAGCGCAGATAGTCGCAGCGGGACTTAACTTCCCGATACTCTGCATCCAGTGCGATCACTTCGTCAACCAACGGCAGCTTTTCGTCTTGAAATTTCTTTTTGATGTTATCTTTTACAACCTCTGGGTTGCTTCTGACAAACTTGATATCCAGCATCTGCTTACATCCTTTCCGGTGCGGTGAGTCCGATTAAGTTTAGCCCCGTTTTGATGACGGAGGCGGCGGCTTTGGTCAAGGTGAGGCGTGCGTTTCTCACGGCGGGTTCATCCGCCATGATACGCTGTTCATAATAGAAACGATTGAAGGCGGAGCAGATCTCAATGACCGCACGTGACACGAGATAAGGCTCGTTCTTTTCCATAGCTTCGCGCACAGCATCCGGAAAGGATGCAATGGCAGCCACAACCGCCGAAGGCTCTGCGTCGCAAAGCACGGAATAGTCCACCGCGCCCGCGGGCTGCGCCTTGCGGAGGACGGAGCAAGCGCGCGCGTAGGTATATTGGGCGTAGGGACCGGTTTCACCGTCAAAATTCAACACGTTATCCCAGTCAAAAACAATATCCTTGATGCGTCCGTTGTACAGGCCGTTCCAAACCACAGCGCCAACGCCTACCTGAGCGGCAACTGCATCCACGTCGGCCAAATCCGGGCTTTTTTCAGCCATGATCTCGCGGGTTTTCTGCACGGCCGCGCGGAGCACGTCAATGAGGTAGATGACCTTGCCTTTGCGGGTGGAGAGCGTACCATCGTTGACGGATACCATGCCGAAGGACACATGGGTAAGCCTATTGGCCCAAGAATAACCCATCAGTTCGATCACCTTGAACCATTGGCGAAAATGCAGATCCTGCTGGTAGGCCACCACGTACAGGCATTGATCAAAATCATAGGTGTCCTTGCGGTAGAGGGCGGCTGCAATGTCACGTGTGGCGTACAGCGTTGCGCCGTCGCTGCGCAGGATGATGCATGGCGGCATCTTCCACGCTGAAAGATCCACAATCTGCGCGCCCTGATCGAGATTGAGCAGACGCTTGCTCTGTAATTCGCTGACGACACGATCCATTTTATCGTTGTAGAAGCTCTCACCGGCGTAGCTGTCAAATTGGATATCCAGCATTTCGTAGACACGGGCAGCTTCCCGCAAGGTCAATTCCTTCATCCATGTATAGAGCGCCACGGCTTCCGGATCGCCATCTTCAATCTTTTTAAACCATGTGCGGGCGGCATCATTCAAGCGTTCGTCTTTCTCGGCTTCCTCATGAAACCGAACATACAGCTTGACCAACGCGGCCACGCCTTCGCGCTCCACGTCCTCCTTACAGCCCCAGGTTTGATAGGCATAGATCATTTTGCCAAACTGCGTACCCCAATCGCCCAGGTGATTGATGCCAATGCAGTGATACCCCATATGCTCATAGATGCGGTACAGCGCATGACCAATGACCGTGCTGCGCAAATGACCAATATGGAAAGGCTTGGCAATATTCACCGATGAATAATCGATGCACACGTTGCGCCCGCCGCCCATGCTGCTGCCGCCATAGCGTTCGCCTTCGGAAAAGACCTTTTGCAGAACCTGCTCGGCAAGGCGTGCCTTGTTCAGATAAAAATTCAGATAAGGGCCGTCGGCAATGACCTTCTCAACGCCGGCCGGCAGCGCAATGATCTTCTCCAGATCGGCGGCAATCTGATGCGGCGCTTTTCTGAGCTGCTTTGCCAGCTTAAAGCAAGGGAACGCATAGTCACCCATCTCGGGATTGGGGGGCGTTTCCAGCCAATCTAATGCATCGCAAGCCGAAATGCCGCTCTCTGCCGCAATTACATCAGCGATCACTTGTTTAAAATCCATTTCCCATTCCATCCATTCTATATTTACAAACTCATAGTATATCAAACATCTACTGCCTTGTTAAGAGCTTGTTTTTCCGGCAATGCTTTACATTCTCTCAAAAAAAAGCTATAATAACCGCGTGAAAGCAATGATCGGGACACGTTTGGTTCCTTCGACAGCCGGAGAGCGAGCCGCGTATGATGCAAGGCGGTGCGGCGCAGGGACGAATATCCCCCGAGAGCGTGCAGGTGAACCGTATTTTCTGAGTGGATCGGAAAAACTAACGTAGTAAGCTGCGCCGTCTCCCGCGTTAAGGGACAATAGGAGAGGACCTGGGCAGTTACCTGCTCGAGTCAACTCGGGTGGTACCGCGGAAATGCAGCTTTTCGTCCCGAATAATGGGCGAAGGGCTTTTTTTCTATCAAAAAATGGAAATCTGGAGGAGAGTATGTACAAGAAAGTAGCGACCGATCTAAACTTTGTTCCCCGTGAGAAGGAGGTGCTTGCGTTCTGGAAAGAGAACCGCATCTTCCAAAAGAGTGTGGAGCTGAGAAAGGGCGCGGAGCCATATACCTTCTTCGATGGGCCGCCGACCGCCAACGGCAAGCCACACATCGGCCATGTACTCACCCGCAGTATCAAGGATATCATCCCGCGCTACCGCTTGATGAAGGGATATGATGTGTTGCGCAAGGCTGGCTGGGATACCCACGGCCTGCCGGTGGAGATCGAGGTGGAGAAGAACCTTGGTCTTGATGGCAAAGAACAAATCGAAGCGTACGGCATGGAGCCGTTCATTAAGGAATGCAAAAAATCCGTTTGGAAATACAAGTCCGAATGGGAACTGATGAGCGATCGCGTTGGTTTCTGGGCGGACATGGACGATCCGTATATTACTTACGAGGATAACTATATCGAGTCCGAGTGGTGGGCATTGAAACAGATTTTTGATAAAGGGTTGTTATATAAGGGCCATAAAATAGTGCCCTATTGCCCACGTTGCGGTACGGCCTTATCCAGCCATGAGGTGGCACAGGGCTATAAGGATGTGGAGGAAACCTCCGCAATTGCCAAGTTTTATCTCAAGGAAGATCCTTCCGTTGCAATTTTGGCTTGGACAACGACGCCATGGACGCTGCCGAGCAACGTAGCTCTCTGCGTCAACGCCAAGGAAACCTATGCAACCGTTCAAATGGGCAAGGAAACCTTTATCTTGGCGCAATCGCTGGTGGAAACCGTGTTGGGCGAGGGCGTCGAGACCACAGCCGTCTATCCCGGAAGCACCTTGGTGGGCAAGGAATACGTGCCGTTGTTTGATCTGCCGGTCAACTTTAGCAACAAGCGTGGCTACCGCATCGTTTCCGATGGATTTGTGACCTTGACCGACGGCACAGGTGTTGTCCATATGGCGCCTGCCTTTGGTGAGGACGACGCCCGCGTTGGACGCGAATGGGATCTGCCCTTTTTACAGCTGGTCAACACCTCCGGCCATCTCTGCGGCGGCACGCCCTTTGATGGCCTGTTTGTCAAGGATGCGGACGCAGAGGTGATCAAGGCACTCAAGGAGAGCGGAAAGTTGTTTTCCGCGCCGAAGTTCACCCACAGTTATCCCTATTGCTGGCGCTGCGACACGCCGCTGATTTACTATGCGCGTGAGAGCTGGTTTATTAAGATGACTGCTGTCAAGGAGAAACTTATTTCCTTCAACCGGCGTGTCAACTGGATACCGGAGACCATTCAGGAAGGGCGCATGGGTAACTTTCTGGAAAACGTCATCGACTGGTCGATCAGCCGGGAACGATACTGGGGAACGCCGCTGCCCGTTTGGATGTGCGAATGCGGCCATGTTCAGTGCATCGGCAGCCGTGCGGAGCTGACGGAGCTGGGCGAGCATGTTCCTGCCGATCTGGAGCTGCACCGTCCCTATATTGACGCGGTTCAGATCAAGTGCCCGGTTTGTGGCAAGATGATGAAGCGGGAGCCGGTGGTGATTGACTGCTGGTTTGATTCCGGCAGCATGCCCTTTGCGCAATGGCACTATCCATTTGAAAATAAGGATGTGTTCGAAAAACGCTATCCGGCAAACTTTATCAGTGAAGCCATCGATCAAACCCGAGGCTGGTTCTATTCGCTGCTTGCCATCTCAACCTGCCTGTTCGATGATCCTGCGTTTCTCAACTGCATTGTTATGGGGCATGTGCAGGACATGGAGGGCCGCAAGATGAGCAAGCACATCGGCAATGTGGTGGATCCGTGGGCGGTGCTCAACCAACAGGGTGCGGACGCGGTGCGCTGGTATTTTTATACGGTTTCTATGCCGTGGCTGCCAAGCCGCTTTTCAGTTGAAGCCGTCAGCGAAGTGCAACGCAAGTTTATTGGAACGTTCTGGAATACCTATGCGTTCTATGTGTTGTATGCCGACATTGATAAATTTGATCCGACTAGCTATCCGCTCAGCGGCTGCACGCTGACCGAGATGGATGACTGGGTGCTAAGCCGCCTCAATACGCTTGTTCAGACGGTGGACGCGAACCTTAACGAGTATAAAATTACCGAGGCGGGCCGCGCAATTCAGCGGTTTGGCGACGAGCTTTCGAATTGGTATGTACGTCGCTGCCGTGATCGGTATTGGGGCAGCGAAATGACGGCGGATAAGATCGCTGCCTACGCGACGTTGTTTGAATGTCTCAAAAAACTCACGCTGGCCGCCGCGCCGTTTCTGCCGTTTATGACGGAGGAAATCTATCAAAACATTGTTCGCTCTGTGGATGAAACCGCGCCGGAGAGCGTCCACCTGTGCGACTTTCCGGCGGTGGAGAGTGGGCGCATTGATGCCGCGCTGGAGAAATATATGGCGTCGGTGCTGGATGTGGTCGTGTTGGGCCGCTCGTGCAGAAACGGCGCAAGCCGGAAGATTCGCCAACCGCTGGCCGCCATGTATGTGCAGGGTGAGCCGTTGCCAAAGGAATTCTGCGAGATTATTGCGGACGAACTGAATGTGAAGACGGTTTCGTTTGTGGACGATGCATCCGGATTCATCAGCTATCGTGTCAAACCGCAACTAAAAACGTTAGGGCCGAAGTACGGCAAGGTTCTGCCCAAGATCAACGCGTATTTGGCCAAGGACGGCGTTGGCGATGCAGTGGTTGCCGCCCATAACGCGGGCAGGGAATATATCTTTTCCCTGGAGGATACGGAGGTTGTGCTGGGCAAGGAGGACGTATTGGTTTCTGCTGAACAGAAGGAAGGCTTTGTCAGTGAGACCGACAACGGTCTGACCGTGGTTCTGGATACCAATCTGACGCAGACGCTGATTGATGAGGGCTTTGTGCGCGAGATCATCAGCAAGGTACAGACCATGCGCAAGGAGGCAGGCTTCGAGGTCGCCGATCATATCGCGCTGTCCTATGAAGGAAACGCGCGCATCCATGAGATTCTATCCCACTTTGGCAATATTGTTCTGACGGATACGCTGGGCGACAAGCTGACGCAGGGGAAGACGGAAGGCTACGTCAAAGCTTGGGAGATCAACGGAGAAACGGTTACGTTGGGCGTTATGAAGCAGCAGGGGTAACGCTTTAGCGCCGCCTGCGTGGCAGAAGCCAATGTGCAGCCGTATGTAATGGACGCTGCGAGCAGAGATAAAAAAGTGCGTGAGCCTATTGAAACATCGCTTCTATAACGATTGATGGATTCCGTGAGAGCAGCATCCGTAGGTTGCGGGCTCTGGTCAAGAAAGACAGCGGAATCCATTATTATATAGTAAGTAGCGGTGTGCAACAGAAGAAAAGAGATCATTTATGTTGGGAACCATTGTCAATTGCGTGGCTATTCTTATGGGCGGCGGCCTCGGTCTGCTATTGAAAAAAGGATTGCCGAAAAAGCTCAGCGATACCGTCATGCAGGGCGTTGCATTAATCTGCATCTACATCGGTATCACTGGTTCATTGCAGGGAAAAAACGCCTTGATCGCCACGGTGGCGATGGTCGTTGGCGGCGTTGTTGGCACGCTGCTTGAGCTGGATGCGCATCTTAATCATCTTGCTCACCGGATCGAGAAAATGCTTGTCAAAGATGAAAAAGCAGGCAGTACGTTTGGCGAAGGCTTCGTGACGGCTACGCTGCTGTTCTGCGTGGGCGCAATGGCCGTCGTGGGCTCGCTCAACAGTGGATTATCCGGCAATCACGAAGTACTGTTTACAAAGAGTCTGCTCGATGGTGTTTCCGCCTTTATTTTCGCCTCTGCTTTGGGCGGAGGCGTGCTGCTTTCGGCCGTTCCGGTGCTGCTGTATCAGGGCGCGATCACGCTGCTAGCCCGTGGGATTGCGCCGGCGCTCAGCTTGGTTGCGATTGACGAGATGACCTGCGTTGGGTCGCTGCTCATCGTCGCAATCGGCACCAATCTGCTCAAGGTGACAAACATCAAGGTTATGAACTTCGTGCCAGCCATCTTCCTGCCAATTTTGCTGTGCTTATTCTTGTAGTCAGCTAATTTTGCAAAGATAATTACTAGATACGCAGTCAAGAATTAGCACTCTAATAAAAAGAGTGCTAATTTTTCACGCGTGGTTCAAAATTTGGTCAAAATCAAGTGTTACAGTATAGCTACAATCAAAAATCAATCAATAGGAGGCAGTTTCTTATGAGCAAATACGCATTGTTACCGTACCACCGTCCCAACGAAATGATGAATTTCTGGAGTGATCTGGATCATGATTTCTTCGCACCCTTCAATACCTGCGCATCTGTTTTCCAGACGGATATCAGTGATGAAGGCGACCATTATCTCATGAGTGCGGAGCTGCCGGGCTTCAATAAAGAAGATATCGGCATTGAAATGGAAGGGGATCAACTGGTGATCCGCGCATCGCATGAAGAGCAGAAGGAAGATGAGAAGAAGCACTATGTGCATAGGGAGCGCAGCATTGGCACCTATACCAGACGGTTTAATGTCAGTGGCATTGATGTGGAGCACATCTCTGCGCAATATGAAAATGGCGTGCTGAACCTGACGTTACCCAAGGAAGAAAAGAAAGCGCCAGAGGGTAGAAAGATTAGCATTCTATAAACAGAATCCTGCCATAAAGACGGCAAAGAAAAAAAGGACGCATCGCTTACGGGGTGCGTCCTTTTTTAATCCATTGATAAAATCAAGATAGGTGGACGTGGAAAACCGTGTTTTGACTGCGTCGGAAATTGCACGGCCGTCAAAGCGCACAAGGATACCACCAAAATGAAGCGGCTGTTTCGGCTACATGCTGTTTAATCCGGAACAAAGGAGCTATATACGGAGAGGTATACGCTTTCACAATCCTGGAGACGACTTGGAAGCAGGTGATGCAGCCACTCACTTTTCTTCCGGCTTGGTAAAGTTATCAAAATAGCCCTGTACCAGAACAATCGGCGTACCCTTGTCACCGCTACCGCTGGTCAGATCACACAATGAGCCAATCAAATCGGTCAATTGCCTTGGGGTGGTACCCTGTGAGGACATTTTACCAGTGAGGTCGTCTTCCTTTTTCATGATGTAATCACTGATGGCATTTTTGAGTGCGTCCCCGGAAAGATCTTTAAAGTCATTGTCGGCCAAATATTTCAGTTTGACTTCATTTGGCTTGCCCTCAAGGCCTGCGGTAAAGGCGGGGGAAACCACCGGGTCGGCCAACTCCCAAATTTTTCCTACGGGATCCTTAAAAGCACCATCTCCATAGATCATAACTTCCATCTTGCTGCCCGTGCGATCCAACAATTGCTGCTGAATAGCGGAGACAATCGTCATGCAGTCGCGTGGAAATAGTTTAATACGGTCTTCGGTAGCCTTGTTGCTGCCAAGCAAGCCGTAGGTTGCATTGCAACCACTACCGTCTATGGGGGCGTTCAGAATATCGGCCAGCGTCAGGACGGTCTTTGCACCGGCATTGCTCAGCCAACGTTTGCTGCGCGCGCGGGTGTGAATATCGCAGCAGAGGACGGTGTCAGTATAGGGAAGTACAGCACGCGGATCGTTGGCAAAGAGAATCTCCGCCTCGCAGCCAACGGACTCAATGAGATTTTTATAGTAGGCCACATAATCCATGCCGGTAAACTTATGTACGGGATGGCCGAATAGCTCATGATAGCGAGCCTCTGTCAAAACATCCGAATAGGGATTCACACCTGCTGCATCCAGCATATCCTCGCTGATGAGATGGTTGCCAACCTCATCACTTGGATAGCTCAGTAGCAGTACAATCTTTTTGGAACCCATGGCGATGCCCTTTAAGCAGATGGCAAAGCGGTTGCGGCTGAGAATGGGGAACACAACGCCGACGGTGCCGCCGCCCAGCTTGGCGCGCACGTCTGCGGCAATCTGATTTACATTGGCGTAGTTGCCCTGTGCCCGTGCGACAACTGCTTCTGTAACCGCCACGATGTCATGGTCGTGCAGGGGAAAATCCTGCTGCCATGCGGCGGCAACAACCTGATCGACGACAATGCGCACAATATCGTCGCCTTCACGAATGATGGGTGCACGAATCCCGCGTGTAACGGTGCCGATTATACGATCCATAGGGAAAAGCCCTCCCGCTCGTTGTTTTTTCTGCAAAAGACATCGCCCAAACAGCTCCCGATGGCTGTGATTGTTGCAACGCAGACGTACCATTTCGCCTCTCTTGCAGAAAGAAAAGCATATTTCAGAATTAAAAAGATATCACAAAACCATTTAAAATACAAGCGGAGCCGGAAAACCCGGCTCCGAATTCTGCATCAGTTTGATTGGCCTTATTTTGCCGAAAGCTCCTCGTGAATGGAGCGAGCGGCCGCCTTGCCTGCACCCATGGCGAGGATAACGGTTGCTGCGCCGGTCACAGCATCGCCGCCGGCATAGACGTGCGCCTTGCTGGTTTGACAAGTGTGTTCATCGGCGATGATGCCACCCCATTTCTGGGTGTCCAAACCAGGCGTTGTATTCTTAATCAGAGGGTTCGGGCTGTTACCAATGGCGACGACCACAGTCTGCACATCAAGCGTAAACTCGCTGCCTGCCTTGACAACAGGACGGCGGCGTCCGCTTGCATCCGGCTCACCCAGCTCCATTTCCACGCAGGTCATGGCGTTTACATGTCCTGTCTCATCACCCAGCAACGCAGTGGGGTTGGTCAGCAATTTAAAGAGAATGCCTTCCTCCTGGGCGTGGTGGACTTCTTCAATACGTGCAGGCATTTCTGCTTCACTCCGGCGATAGACAATGTATACGGTCTTCGCTCCAAGACGCTTTGCGCAGCGCGCCGCGTCCATGGCCACGTTCCCGCCGCCGATGACTGCAACGGACTTGCCGACCTGCACGGGTGTATCGGTCTGCGGGAACGTATAGGCTTTCATGAGGTTGATCCGCGTCAGAAACTCATTGGCAGAGTATACGCCGTTGAGATTTTCACCGGGGATGCCTTGAAACCGGGGAAGACCCGCGCCGGAGCCGACAAACACCGCGTCATATTTCTCTTCTGCAAACAATTCGTCAAGCGAGAGACAGCGGCCGATGACCATGTTGGTTTGAATATGTACGCCCATGTCGGAAAGCGTGGATATTTCACGCCGAACCAAGGCTTTCGGAAGACGAAATTCAGGAATGCCATAGACCAGCACACCGCCGGGGATATGCAGCGCTTCAAACACAGTTACGTCATAACCGAGCATCCGCAGATCGCCTGCGCAGGTCAACCCCGCAGGGCCGGAACCAACGATGGCCACTTTTTTACCGTTGTCTGGTGCGGGTATGGCAGGCGCTGCGCCGTGCGCCATGGCATAGTCGGAAACAAAGCGTTCCAACCGGCCGATACCGACGGGTTCCCCCTTGATGCCGCGTACGCATTTGCTTTCGCACTGGCTTTCCTGAGGGCAGACGCGTCCACAGATGGCCGGCAGGGAATTGGTGGAGCGGATGACCTCGTAGGCTTCCATAAACTGGCCGTTTGCAACCAACTGGATGAACTCAGGAATGTGGACATTCACCGGACAACCCGCGACGCAGGGCCTGTTTTTACAATTCAGGCAGCGTCCGGCTTCGTCGATGGCCATGGCCTCGTCGTATCCCTGAGAAACTTCAGTAAAACACTGATTGCGCACATTCGGCGCCTGTTCGCGGGACGGAAGTTTTGTCATTCTCATGTTGGGCATTAGTTGACACCTCCCCGTTTCATTTGCAGGGCTTCGTTCTTCAGGTTGCAAGCATGCTGATCGTTGCTGATCTGTTCTTCTGCCTTGTACATCCGACTTCGGCTGATGGCTTCGTCCCAGTCGACCTTGTGACCGTCAAAATCCGGGCCGTCCACGCAGGCAAACTTCATCTGTCCGTCCACGGTGACGCGGCAGCAACCGCACATGCCCGTACCGTCGATCATGATGGGATTCATGCTGATGATAGTGGGGATGTGATACTGCTTGGTAATCTGACACACGGCGCGCATCATAACCAATGGTCCGATGGCAATGACGCAATCATAGTTCGTGCCGGCCTTGATCTGGTCTTCCAGCGCGGTGGTAGTGAAGCCTTTGTGGCCATTACTGCCGTCGTCCGTCATGATGATGAGGTTGTTGCAGGCAGCCTGCAATTCATCCGTCAGAATGAACAGCGAGGTGTTGCGGAAACCAACCAGGATATCCACATCCGCACCGATCTCGTGCAGCGCTTTGGCCTGCGGATAGGCAATGGCAATACCAAGTCCGCCGCCAATCACAGCAACTTTTTTTCCCTTTAGTTCAGTCAGCTCGCTTGGCTTGCCCAGCGGGCCAACAAAATCCAGCAGCGCATCGCCCACGTTCAGACCATCAAGGCGCTTGGTTGTTGCGCCAACCTTCTGAAAGATGATGGTGATGGTACCTTTTTTCTTGTCGGAACCGGCGATGGTCAGCGGAATACGTTCTCCCGCCTCATCGATGCGCAGAATGATGAACTGCCCCGGCTGTGCCTTGCGCGCGACAAAGGGAGCCTCAATCTCCATGAGTGTGACGGTGTCGTGCAATGCGCGCTTTGTTAGGATAGGAAACATGTGGGTACTCCTTTCGGATCTAAATGTAAACTGTGTTGATCAATGCAGAAAAATGTGCTGGGGGTTCTCTTTTCCAGTGATTAAACGGAGAAAACAAAACACATGTCTATAAGTATAGAGCAATTCTGTCCATGAGGCAACATGGATTACCGATTATGAGAGGGCGTTTCCTGAAAAAAACTTGTGCGCCATTGTAAGCGACTAAACCGTGTTCAATCGTACAATTCAACCGTATTTCGAAGAACGGCCCGCAAGAGTCTCGCCGCAACGAAAATATACAAATGGTTTTCATAAACAGTCCCTGCAGATTAGAAGCGTGGGCATGTAAAACATTTGAAGCGGTTAACAATGTTTGGTGATATGATAAATAGTAAGAAAAGGGTAAGATGCAGGAGGAGATCAGGCCATGAATATTTCAACGATGCGCCCATGTAAGCCGGTGATTACCGTGGAGAAATACAACCACGCAGATGGCAAGAGCCTCTGTAAGCTATGTGCCACGAGCAAGGGGATTATCGTGGAGAAATACACGCAGACAGAAGGGGCGGAGAAGCTGCAGAGCAAGGGGAATTTATCTCGTTGCAAGATGCGCTTGGCCGCAGGTGTGAACGATTGCGAGAAAGGACCGCGCATTCTCAATCGAGAGCTGACGTTGGCAGGTGTATAAAATGCGAAAAATTATTGACATTACCAGAGATTTGCTTATTACACCGCCGTATCCGGGCGATGCGCCGCCGAGGCTGACCCAAACGGCTGACTTTAAAACGGATCACTATCATGAGTCCCGTGTGGAGATGAGTGTCCATGCTGGCACGCATATGGATGCGCCGCTGCATTTTTTGGAGGCTGGCGCAGATATTGCCTCCGTGCGATCGGAAGCTTTTTTGGGGAAGTGTCTCGTGCTGGACGCAGTGGAGCTGATGACGCTGCAGCCGGGGATGGAGCTGCCGCAGCGGTTGCTTGTACGAGGTACGCCGGAGCTGACTGGTGAGCGACTGAAAAAAGTCCTGTCGTTGCCCCTGCTTTTAATCGGTACGGATACAAATAGCATCGGCATGCCGGACTGTGAGGAAGAAGCGCACATCCCGCTGCTGGAAAAAGGCGTTGCCATACTTGAAAATGTAAACCTTTCAGAAGTCAGTAACGGATGGTATGACCTGATTGCACTGCCCCTGCTGCTGCATGGCGTGGAAGCGTCCCCTTGCAGAGCCTTTTTGCTTGCGTAATGGCAGCGGGAAGTTTATGACTACATAAAAGAGCAGGCTTCATTCATTTTCACTGTGGAGGATTCCCCATGGAATACTCGATTGCAGCAATTTTTCGAAAGCGATCACTAAACGGTTTTGGGAAACGGCATTACAACGCTCATGGTTGCTGAAAAGACGATTCGAAGGGTAAGCGCAGGGTTTCCTGCAAATCAAATTTCGCGCAACCGATGTATTCAAACGGGTGTTCGCCTTTTTTAATGCATACTATGCAGGTGGATGCTGTGGATATCTTAGCGGAGTTTATCCACACTGTACACCATGTTATCCACAATTGCAGGGGTGTTTTGGGTTTATGAATGTGTATAAGTTATGACGCCTGCGTGAAAATGGCGAATATTGATGGGTACATCCATATGTACATGCAGAAAGAACAGTTTAGTCGAGGTGCGTTCAAATGCAGTCTTAGATAAAAATCCTGCAAAACACGCAGACAAACTACGATCCTCCCAAAAATGAAAACAGACGCGCATGGATGGTGGTGCGCGCCTGCTTTCAGCAGCTGGAGTTGGCTGCATTTTCGCCGGGAGCGGGAGGGGCTATGGCGAAAAGTAAAATGGAATGCAAAGAGGCAGTCATCTAGATTGAACGGCTGGGTGGCGTCAATCAAACGGCCTTTTCACGGCTCTGTTCTTCCATAATCAGCTTGTCCGCAACCAAAGCAATGAATTCGCCGTTGGTGGGCTTGTCATTTTTTCCATAAACGTTGTAGCCAAACAGGGCGTTTAGATTTTCAATCTTGCCTCGTGTCCATGCGACCTCAATGGCGTGCCGAATGGCGCGCTCCACCTTGCTGGCTGAGGTTGTGAAGCGCTTGGCAATGCCGGGATACAGCTCCTTTGTGATACGGTTGATGAGCTGCGGATTATAATACACCATGCGGATTCCTTCCCGCAGATAGTGGTAACCCTTAATGTGGGCGGGAATGCCGGCAACCAGAAACACGGAGGTGATTTTTTCATCAAGTGAACGCGGCGGCTGGGCATAGCTGGCGAGTCCACCCTGCGGATTCTCTGTTTGCACCATTTCCAGCGCACGCTTGAGCAGCGAATCCGCTTCGACGGGTTTGACCATGAAATAACGGGCACCCAAGGCGCAGCAGCGGCGCACCATGCTTTCGTTGCGCATGGCTGAAACTACAATCACAGCGGGTGGCGAATCGGGGCAAACCAGCTTGAGCTGTTCGAGCACGCCCAGCCCGTCCACATGCGGCATAATCAGATCCAACAGCATTATGTCATACTTTGTGGCCTTGAGCTTTTCAAGCGCCTCTCGTCCGTCAAACGCAGCATCGACTGCACTGATGGACTCCTCCGCAGAGAAATATCCACGCAGTGATTCCGTAAAGCTCACGTTGTCATCTACAATCAGAACACGAAAATGTGACATGGTAGTGATCCCCCTCAACCGAATTTTTTCTTGATAGATGCATCTTAGCAAGCTTTTAATCGCGTGGGTAGGGGTGGATCAAGACGGCTTTTGTCGAGCATTGCGCGAAGTTTGGAGAATGCTGTGACCTCGTAAAAATTCGTGTAAAAACGAGCATTTTCCGCATCGAAACGTAATATCTGGTGTGTGTTTATATTGTAATATACAAGATGTTGTATACAACAGCAGGAGACAAAAAACAGTTCTGGGGGCTATGGTATGGCAAAATTCATGTGCGAAAACAAAAAAACAACAGCCCGGATTCTGATCCGAACTGTCTGCGGGTGACGCAGATTCTGGCGAATGGATGACCAACGTCGCCAAGAAACTTACTTGATGCGTCGTTCGATCTTTGCGCCGAGCGCCTGTAGCTTTTTGTCAAGAAACTCATAGCCACGATCGATAAAATGAATGTTGTGGACATTGGTTGTGCCACTTGCGGACAGGCCGGCGACAATCAGGCTTGCACCTGCGCGCAGATCGCTGGTATAAATATCCGCGCCCTTGAGGGCAGTAATGCCCTTGACACGCGCGAGACTGTCCTTGACGCTGATGGAAGCGCCCATACGCCGCAATTCGCGGACGTGGTTGAATCGGTTTTCAAAAATGGTCTCGTTGACAGAGGAAACCCCGTTACACGCACAGAGGTAGGCCATCATAGGCTGCTGCAAATCGGTGGGGAAGCCCGGATAAGGCAGGGTTTTGACGTTAATGGCACGGGGACGGTCGTCCATGACGACACGCAGGAAAAAATCACGTCCGTCATCACCCTCGATCACACGCGCACCGCTCTCCATGAGTTTGGCGGAGACGGCCTCCATATGGGTTGGTATGATGTTCTTGATAACCACATCTCCCCGGGTTGCCGCAGCGGCGATCATAAAGGTTCCGGCTTCAATCTGATCGGGAATGACGGCATATCCGCAACCATGCAGCTTTTCCTTGCCGTTGATGCGGATGACGTCCGTACCCGCGCCCTTCACAGAAGCACCCATCATATTCAAAAAGTTGGCGACATCCACCACATGAGGTTCCTTGGCTACATTGCTAAGTACCGTTTGTCCTTCGGCCATGACGGCGGCAAGCATGACATTGATGGTTGCGCCGACGCTGACGAGGTCAAAGTAAATATCCGCGCCGTGCAGTTTTTTTGCGGAGGCCTTGATGATGTTGTTCTTTTCATCCAGCGTGACCTTCGCACCCAACGCATGCATGCCCTTGATGTGCTGGTCGATGGGGCGGGAACCAATGACGCAACCACCCGGTAGCGCCAACTCCACTTCACCATAGCGACCAAGCATTGCACCGAGTAAATAATACGATGCCCGCATGCTGCTTACCGCCGGGCCGATCACCCTTGTGGTGGTCAGGCTGTGGGGATTGATGCGCATGCAGTCGCCGCTTGTGAAATCAACAGAAACACCAATTTGTTCAAGAATGATCTTGAGGCTTTGTACATCCTCGATGTGCGGCAGGTTTTCGAGTACACAAGTTTCGCCCGCCAGAATTGCTGCCGGGATAATAGCAACGGATGCGTTTTTCGCTCCGCTAATGGTAACGGTGCCTTCCAGCCGTTGACCGCCTTGTATTTCATACCATTGTTTCTGCATTCTTTTCATAAGTTTAGCGGATTGAAGCGATTTCGTCAATGATCATTCTTCAAAATGAATGAAATT
>JAVVXB010000002.1:46416-120045 GCA_036651815.1 Clostridia bacterium | reverse complement strand
ATCAGCTGCACCGTTCTATCATAGCGGCAATATGTTCCGGTGTGGTACCACAGCAGCCGCCAAGCCCCCAGACACCACTCCGCTGTAAAGCAAACATATCCTGCGCAAATTCCTGCGGCGTTACATCGTAAGTCACCTCTCCATTGCGCAAAATCGGCAACCCCGCATTGGGGCACATGAGCAGCGGAAGATTGGTTGCAGCACGAATTTGTGGTAACAGTGTCAGCAGTTGCTTTGGCCCAAGTCCACAGTTGCAGCCGATACCATCCGCACCGCACGCAGCAAGCTTTGCGAATACGGCTGGAATATCCGCACCTGTCATCAGATGACCGTTCTCGTTGAATGACAGCGTGCAGAATACGGGCAGTCCGTTTCCATAGCGTTTTCCAGCAATAACGGCCGCTTCCGCCTCGCTTAAATCGCACATGGTTTCGATGAGAATACAATCCGCGCCTTCAGCGCCAGCTTGTATGGTTTCGCCAAATACTTCGATGGCTTCCTCGCTCAACAAATCTCCGATGGGATCAAGAAAAACACCAAGTGGCCCAACGTCAAAGGCAATAAATCGGGGGATATCAAATTGTCCCGCTTTCAACCCATCGATGGCATGAAGGGCGATCTTTACGGCCGCCTTTGCTAGCAAGGGAACCGAATACTTCCCGTTTTTTTGTCGAATGGAATTGGTGCCAAAAGTATTGGTGACGATCATCTGCGCACCAGCATCCAAATAAGCACGATGCACCCGCTCCACAGCTTCTGGGTTATCAATATTCCATGCATCCGGTGCGCTGCCAGCCGGTAGTCCAAGTGACTGCAGCATCGTACCCATTGCACCATCGAGATAAAGACTTTTCTGGGTTTTCATATCCATTGCTATTGCCACCTGCTTCTAAAATAGAATTCTGTTTCACAGCCTATGAACACTGATTCATGCTATACTTTATTTGCACAATCGATTGAATCATAGCATATCCCATGAATTTTTTGCAAATGCTATCGTCATGTGGGTTGATTTATTGAACGTTGCCATCATGGCGATCATATCGCTTGCCATCCTGTTTTTGCTTTGCAAGCTCATGGGCAACAAGCAAATCTCACAGCTATCCATGTTTGATTATATCATCGGTATCAGCATCGGTTCCATTGCCGCTGAGATGGCGACTGAGCTGGAAAATCCGCTGTATCCAGCATTGGCCATGGTGTTGTATGCGTTAACGGCATTCTGCATTTCGATTGCCACAAGTAAATGGGTTGCTCTGCGAAAATTCATGACAGGAAAACCGATTTTGCTGCTGGACAACGGAGTCATCTATCGGGAAAATATGAAACGCGCCCGGTTTGACCTGTCCGATTTTCTAACGCTGTGCCGAATTAATGGATATTTTGATCTGTCCGATCTGCAAACAGCAATTCTAGAAGAAAATGGAACCGTCAGCTTTCTACCAAAGGCATGTGCACGTCCTTTAATCCCACGGGATATATCCCAGTTTCCGCAGCAGCATTACGTGTGCGTTAATGTGATACTCGATGGTATACTGCTGCCGCGTACGCTGGCGTCCACTGGTCACTGCGAAAGTTGGCTAATTGAGCAGCTGCACTCATTGGGTTATCAGAGTTACCAGTCGATTTTTCTCGCTACAATAACGAAGGACGATAGAATCTCAGTGTTCCCTATGACGAAAGAGAGCCCGCTCTACAGTCCATTTGACTGAAATCCACCCCAAGATTTTTCCGAGCAAATACACATGCTTTATTCCAACGCTTTGAGATTAAACAGCTTCTGCATCTCCCGATATTTGTCGTTATCGCGCCAACCATCGAGTCCGGAATTATAGCCGGAAGTTTTGATGGTACAGTTGGGCAGTGCGGCCTTGAGCGCATCAATCTGCGCATCGCTCAACCCACAGCGAATTGCCCACAACCATTGAAGCTGTGGCATCTGTATCAGTAGATCGATATTTGTAATATTGCCATTGGTCCCACAATTGAGATGCGTCAAATTTGGCAATTTTAGCAACGGCGAAATATCCGTAATATAATTTTGGAAGCATTCGATGTATTCGAGCTTTTCTAAACCGACAACGGGAGAAATATCCGTAAGTGTAGTCATAGAAAGTACTAAAAACCGTAAGTTTTTAAAGTTCGTTATCACCGAAATATCCGTAATCTTTCGATGATGCCCAACGTCAAAGGCAACCATGTCGGTACAATATTTAAGTACTGCAAGATCTTCATTGGTCAAATTGGTCGATCCCTTGCCTGTGAACCTTCCACCGTCCCAAGATTTGCGGTTGCCAGTAGAGAATGCCTTGGTATCTGTGCGCACTTCCCAAGCACCCACCTGAATCATCCAGACAAACTTGATGTTCGGAAATTCCGCCATCAATCCTTCCATCTGTTCATTGGTTGTTCCACAACTGCACATGTCCACCTTCGTTAATTTCGGCAGATAGTGTAACTTTTTGGTCAATTCCGCAAGGTCTATTATCTCTTTACCCGAAAGATCCAGTTCCGTCATATCGCTCGAAACCGTCACGCCATATAGATCAAAACTCCAGAGAAACGTCACGTCCGGCCGCGCAGCGTTCAGCGCCGTCATCGTTTCATCCGTCAGTGTCTTTCCTGCTAAATTCACCGAGGTCAGGTTTGGCAGCACCGCAAGCACACGGGTTAGAGCAGATTCATCGATGGACGTCGCATTGGCCAAATCCAGCACCCTATCTGCGCTATTGATTTGAACGCCACAGACATCCGCCTCCCAAATAAATGTAATTTCCGGCATCTCCCGCGCTTTCTGAGCAACAGCTTCCCAGCAGGTGCAAGACGTGGCATCCACACTGATTAGATTTGGAAAAAAGCGAAGAAGCTCCAGCGCATCCGCTTCCACTTCAGGTAGTGACAGCGCGGACAAATCACTGTCGAAACGTTCGCTGCCAATCGGTACGCTCCATACAACTTTGCAGTTTGGCAGCGCAGTAAGCAGCGGTTCCATAGCGGCCGCAGAGAGCTCGTTGCCCCGTAAATCAAGGATTTTCAGTGGCGTCAATTGCATCAGTGCAGTCAAATCCACATCCGTTAATCCCTGATCAGAGAGGTTCAACACGTCCGGCACGGCGGTAGCGATTGTTGAGGCTACCTCTCTTTTTTCGTTTAAGCCATCCGCGCATCCTGCCGCAAGGCAGATCATTACAAGTGCAACTACTGCGTAAAACATGGTGGATCTAATATACTTATGGGTTTGCATGGGTATCCCTTTCCTTTTCAGTCCGTTGATACAATCGATAGATACTGACATCATCTTCATAGAATAAGCTGGCCTGATCCAACAAAGCATAGCCATCGGCGGGCGGTTCTTTACGATCACGGGTAATCGCAAACTCCGGAATTTTCTCATTGAGGAAACGCACCTGTTCATCTGCAACTTCCTGTAGCGGCACATTTGTGGATGTAAAGAACCGACATGTCGGAATTACATCCGCCGCTAGATAGAAGCCACTATCCGGAAAAGCGCGGCAGAGCAGCGTAATTGAGTCCTCGGTTTTTCTTGTCTGCATCTCGTTGGCAAAGCAGTATTGCGGCGTTTCATCCTTTGGTATTCCTAGCAGATACGTGTTGGTCGATAGCAGCAACGCAGCACATACGCCCAATGCAGTCAGCGCTGCAGGAAGCGCCCACACCCACCGTTTGCTTGCAAGTCTTGGAGCAACATGGGCATTCCACAGTCTCAGCAGCGGCACAAATCCCAGTGTGGCGAATACCGCCAACGGAATCCCATAATAACGGTATCCTTGTCCGCCCATGAATGCACCGCATGCCATCAAAATCGCTAGTAACCAAAGATTAATCTTCTCTATGCGTTTTGCACATGCACCGCGGCAGCAGGTTATATACGCAAATCCCAGCACAATCAGCAACGTGTACTGTATGTTTCGGTAAAACGTTGCCAGCGTGCTTTTCCCAATGGCCAAAAGCATATTGGGCAGTACTGGTGGTTCCAGATAGGAATAGCCAAACATATTGCTGTAGAAATAGTAGTGCCAAAATTCCGGCAACGCGCCATGAGCAGCAAAATAGATGATCCACGGCACCCCCACAAGCAACATTCCGCCCACAAACACGCCACAGCATGCCAAGCCGTATCGAACGTCATGCCGAACAAACAAGGTGATGGCCAGTATCGCCATCCAAGCAAAATGGAACGAAAGCAGGTTGAATTTACTAAAGAGCAGCAATCCCGCCAGAAGACCGTTGATAAACAGCATAGATAACTTTGGCCGCTTATTGTTTGGTGCGTCTACCTTAAAATATCTCACAGCGCAATACAGGCTATAACCGAATATTGGTAGGCAGATTTCTTCCAAACTGCCTCCATGAGAAATACTCATAGAGGACAGGATCAGCGTGGCTAACACCGGCAATGCAAGCAGCGCATTTCGCTCAACATAAAGGGAAAGCAACTTATAGGCCGTGTATAAAAACGCAGAAAAGGTGAGTACCTCAAGCAGCCACACACCCAGAAATGATTGACCGGAAAGCAACGAACACAGGCCGTACACAAGATATACCACCGGCCCTTTTTGATCGTACAAATCCAGATAGGGTACGCGCCCAGCAAACATCCCCTTGCCAATGGTGAAATATATATTCACATCCACCCAATCATTGAGTGGATACAGAAACGAAGATTTCGTGCAGACGGTCAACAATGCAGCCGAGATCAATAAGCAGATTCCATAGATTTTCAGCGCAGACAGCCGCGCAGATTGTTTGATCAAGTTCGTATCCCCCATCAGTTCAGCGTAAAGCGCAAAAAGACCGGATTATGGTCGCTGTATAAAAATCCATTGTCTATGTTCTGCACCGTCTCACAGGTTACGTTGGATGAAATGAGGAATCCATCCAGAATCAAAGTCAGCGATACCCCGGGTTCATACGGCACATCTAGATTGCGTGCCGATGGAATCAGTTCATTATCAGGGTAAGCGCGACACATGATAATATCATCTGTCAGTAGTTCTTCTGGAAAAGGCTGCGCCCAGCTGAGCCGTTCCTGTGTGCCTGTGTTCAGCCGTTCGATGGAGTCACCCGTAAAGTCGTGGTTGTAATCACCTCCGCAGATCACATAGCCGCCTGCATCAATCTTCTCCTGCATATCGGTAACTAGCATCTCCACTTGCCGCGCGCTGATGCCACCCTCGTTGCCATAAGCAGACATATGGATATTGTACAGATACAGCATCTTTCCATTTTCCACCGGTAAGGACGAAATGCTGTAGCAACGATCCAAGTCTAAAAGCTTCGACAAACTTGTGGCAATCGGCAGACTGCGACGAATTGCATCCGTAATAGGGTAGCGCGCGTAGGTTGCAAGCCCACCAAGTGTCTTGCCGATTGGCCGCGTCAGTGGATAAAACAGATAAGCGGAATCATAGTTGACCGCAAACACGCGGTCGTAATCCGAAAATGATGAATTGATATAATCATATTCATTAATATGCAGACTTTTGGTTCCATCCACATCCACTTCCTGCAACATCACAAAGTCCGGATTAAGAGACCGTACAGCACGCACTGAACCATCCAGGCAAGCATATACGTCCTCTTTGCTGCGAGCGATAGATTCTTTTCCGCCATCCATGAAAAACGTATAGTCCGGCGGATAGGAGCCATAGCCAATATTGTACGATACTGCCGTATACGGCGTGTCCGTTTTCAACAGGGCCGTATTGATTTTTGTCGGCTCCAGCTGTTGGCTGTCCGCAATACGTTCGTAAGACAGTAACACATAGCCTACGTAAGCAGCTACAATCACAACAATTATCAGACCAATTGTAAGCAGTATTTTGAAAAACTTTTTCATAAGGTATTCCTCACTTATTCAAACAATTGTGGCTCCACCACGTATCAGCACAATCCCATGCACCGTTTTAAAGGTATTCCTTGCTCATTCAAACAATCGTGGCTCACCCACGGATTAACCAATCCCATACGCCTTTTTTAGATTTTCATCACTCATTCAAACAATCGCAACTTCACCACATATCAGCACAAACCCATATGCAATTTTATGGAATCAGCAGTGACAGCGTACCAATTACAATGAGTGCAAGACCAAGAAAACCTTTTTTGTTCAGTTTTTCCTTGAGTACCACGTAGGAAAACAGCACCGTAACAACAATGCTAAGCTTATCGATGGGAACAACGATACTTGCCTGCCCGTCCTGTAATGCCCGGTAATAGCAAAGCCAGCTAAGCCCCGTAGTTACGCCCGATAGGCAGATGAACAACAAGCTACGCCGGTCAATTTTCTTTACATAGCTCTGTTTTTTGGTTACCAGTACCATTCCCCAAGCCATGATCAAAACAACAATGGTCCGAATAGCAGTCCCCAAATTGCTGTCGATTCCCGCAATACCAATCTTTCCCAAAATGGAAGTCATTGCGGCAAAGACTGCAGACAACATCGCAAAGACAATCCATCTGCGGTCAGTTTCCTTTTGTCCGTTCTGTTTTTTGACAATCATGAGATAGGTACCAACGGCGATAAGCAACATGCCGATAAACTTAATCCACGTAATCTGCTCCCCCAGCAATAAAAACGCCAACAGCATCGTCAGCACCGTGCTCGACTTATCAATAGGTGTCACCTGATTGACATCCCCAAGCTGAAGCGCCTTAAAATAACACAGCCAGGATGCGCCCGTGGCAAATCCGGACAAAATCAAAAACAGCAGTGTGTAAGCAGAAACATCCACAATTGTTTTCTGCGCGCCTACGATCAACACCATGAGCCATGAAAACAGCAAGATAATCACGGTACGGATGGCGGTTGCAACATCCGAATCGGTATTTCGAATCCCAATTTTAGCTAAAATGGCGGTTGCTCCCGCAAACAGCGCGCTTAAAAATGCAAATACGACCCACATAACGGTTCCTTCTTGAGCAGGTAGATATGCGTATCAATCCCATGCTCCGCAGCCATTCATCTATTTTTTCTTTGGCTGAACGGTTTCCCCCGTCGTCGCCTTTGCCGACTTCTTTGGAGCCGGCTTCTTTGGTTTGACATCCGATTGATTCGCAGCAGACTTTGGTGCCTTTGCGACCTGCGTCGCATTCGACGATGGTTTGTTTGGCTTAACCGTCTTTGTCTGCGTCTCTTGCTGCGCTTGCCGTATCGGTTCTGCAGGCTGCGAATTTTTCTCGGATTCCAGCATGGTCTCAGCAATTTCCTGTTTTTCCGGCATGGTACGCGACGGAAGATCCAGCTTGGACATCAGTTTTTCATACAGCGCTCTGTATTCCTTCGCAGAGCTGTTCCAGCTAAAATCCGCTTTCATTCCCCGCTGAACCAAACGGTTCCACATGGGCTTGTCTTCGGCATAATAACGCACCGCCCGCTCAATGGTAAAGAGCATTTCATGCGCATTATAGTTGGTAAATGAAAACCCGTTCCCCTCGTCTGTAAACAGATTATAGGGAATGACCGTGTCCTTCAGGCCGCCGGTTTCCCGCACAATCGGCACGGAACCATAGTGCAGCGCGATCATCTGCGACAATCCGCATGGTTCAAATTGGGACGGCATTAGGAACAAATCACTGCCGGCATAGACGCGATGCGCAAGCCCCTCGTCGAGTGCAATACGCGCATGCATCCGCCGTGGATAGCGCCAGTTTGCCCAATTGAGCATATCGACAAAACGCTTATCACCTTTTCCAAGAACCACCACCTGTACATCCAGGCGCAGAATATCGTCCAATACTCGCTCGATCAAATCCAGTCCCTTTTGCGGCGTTAAACGAGCGATCACGCCAATAATCGGTACCTCCGGCCGCACCTCCAACCCGCATTCCTCCTGCAAACGCGCTTTGTTTTCCGCTTTGCCGCTAAGATCATCCTTGGTATAGTGCGCCGTTAAAAAGCGATCGGTCTCCGGATTGAAAACAGTATAGTCGATACCGTTGAGAATGCCCGAAACGGTGACGCTACGCGCACGCAGCAATCCGTCCAAATTTTCCCCGTAATACGAAGTTTTGATCTCCTCTGCATACGTCCGGCTGACCGTCAGCACATAATCGGAAAACACGATGCCGCCCTTGAGACAATTCATGCATCCATAAAACTCAAGATAATCCGGATTGTTGTATCGCTCATCCAATCCAAGCCGTCCAGCCATCTCTTTCCACGAAAAAATTCCCTGATATTTGAGGTTGTGGATGGAAAACACTGTGCGTATGCGGTGATAGTTTTCGTTGCCAGAATACTGCGTGCGCAATAGCGGCGCAATGAGTCCCGCCTGCCAGTCATTGCAGTGCAGAATATCTGGAAAAAAACCGATCCTTGGTAGCGCCTCTAATACCGCGCGACAGAAAAAAGCGAACCGGTAGCCTTCCGCTGGCCCATCGCCATAGATCTGATCCGTGGAAAAAAAATCCTCGTTATCGATAAAGTAATATGTAACGCCTTGATCTTCTGTTTTGAACACGCCACAGTAGACTTTCGCCCATCCGAACAGCACCTCAAAACTGCATACATGTTCCATGCGGCTCTTCCAATATCCGTCAATAATCCGGTATTTCGGCAGAATCACGCGCACATCCATGCCACGTTCCGCCAGTGCAATCGGCAGAGAGCCTACAACGTCCGCAAGTCCCCCCGTCTTAATAAACGGCACACATTCGCTCGCCGCAAATAAAACCTTCATGAAAGATGCTCCTTCCAACCTTTCTTTTTTAAAAGAGATGCCTTTGTTTTAAAATGAATTTATACAATGGTATTTTTCTTAAGAATAATCGGAAAGTTATCATATCCAATCAATGTACGCCCATCCCGAATAGATGAACCCTTATCCAGAATCACATGGTCGATGTTACAGTTTTTACCAATAACCACACCCTGCATGACAATGGAGTTTTTAACAGTCGCACCCTTCTCCACTGTCACGCCACGGAAGAGGATGCTGTTTTCCACCGTCCCATCAATGTTGCAGCCATCGGCCAGCATAGCGTTGTTTACCACAGCATTTTCTCCATATTTGGTGGAGACTTCATCCTTGACCTTTGTATAGATGGGGTGCAAAGCATTGAACAAATCGTTGCGCACGGTTGAATCCAGCAGTGCCATATTATGTTTATAGAATTCATTGATGGAATCCAGCCGCGCAACATAACCTTGATATAAATATCCGAATATCTTCAATGTATCGCATTTTTTGAGCAACACATCCCGCACAAAATCATATTCGCCGCGCGCATAAGCTTCCTCCACCAGATACTCGAGCAACAGCTTATCAAGAATAAACACGTCGCAACTTTGGTGCGATGTGCGCGGACGATATGGATTCAGCTCCATACCAATTACACGACCGTTTTCAACGATCTCGAGGCGAAGATCCTTGTTCTGATCTTCGGTAGAAAACTCGCCCGCCTCATTATACATGATTGAGATATCCGCACCCGTTTGAATGTGCTTTTCAATCATGTCACTAAACGTGGTGTTGAACACGGTGTGGCTGCCCGTCAGGATGACATACTGCTGCGGACAGCGCCGCACATAGCCCAAGCAAGAACGAAACGCATCTACGCTCCCCCGGTAAAGGCCTGGACTTTCCTTCGTCATGAAGGGTGGCAGCATAAACAAGCCTTCCCGCTTTCTGTGCAGATCCCATTCCTTGCCAGCACCAAGATGATCCATAATGGAATGATAATTCTTCTGAGCAATGAGGCCGACACTGGTCACTCCAGAATTGACAAGATCACTCAAAATAAAGTCGATGCACCGGTATCTGCCGCCAAACGGTACTGCGGCAACCGAACGGCTCAGAGTCAACTCCCGTAGCAACGGATTGTTTTCGCCGGTATAAATAAGGCCGAATGCATTGCTGATCATTGTTTGTGTCCCCCTTCCTCATCCTCATTTGCAACCGTACCCTGAGGCAGGTATGCACCTGCGCAAATGCAAATATCATTGCCAACGAGCGTAATGCTGCCGGTGAGCGCATTATCAACGCTGTCTCCATGCCGCAACTCGCCGCCAATGGTGGCATTCTCACCGATGCAAGCGTTTTCACCTACGATTGCCTTATAAACCTTTGCGCCAGCCCCGATGACTGCCCCAGGAAAAATGACAGAATCATAAATTTCCGCACCTGTTCCGATTTTCACGTCATAGAACAGCACACTATGATGCACCTTGCCATCCACCTGAGAGCCCTCCGTCACAAGGCTCTGCGTTATGGCAGCGTTTTTCCCAACAAAATGTGGTGGAAGCACCGGGTTGCGACTGTAGATACGCCAATTCGGATCACTCAAAACAAACCTAGGTGGCGTACTGATGATGTCCATATTCGCTTCCCACAAGCTCTGAATCGTTCCCACATCCTTCCAATAGCCGGAAAATGGAAATGCAACCATCAGCTGCCCGTCGGCCAGCATTGCCGGGATAATATCCTGGCCAAAATCGTTGTGGGACGCTGGGTTTTCATCGTCGCGCTGCATGTATTCCTTAAGTAACTTCCAGTTGAAAATATAGATGCCCATCGAAGCGTTGTTGGACTTAGGCTGCTTTGGTTTTTCTTCGAAGGAGGTGATGCGGGACTCTTCGTCCGTGTTCATAATGCCAAAGCGGTGCGCTTCCTCCATCGGAACCGGCAGCACGGCGATGGTTGCCGCAGCTTGCTTCTGCATATGAAACAGGAGCATCTCGGCATAATCCATCTTGTAGATATGGTCTCCCGAAAGAATCAGCACGACATCGGGATCATACTGATCCACGAATTCACGGTTTTGATAGATTGCATTGGCGGTGCCGCTGTACCACTGACCGTCTGAGCCCGTTACATAGGGCGGTAGCACAAACACACCACCGTGAATTCGGTCAAGATCCCAGTGCTGGCCGGTACCGATATAAGCATTCAGTGCCAGCGGTCTGTATTGAGTTAGCACACCAACCGTATCAATATCCGAATTGACACAGTTACTCAAAGGAAAATCAATGATCCGGTACTTGCCGCCGAAGGGAACGGCGGGCTTGGCCATACTGCTGGTCAATACGCCAAGGCGGCTTCCCTGTCCGCCAGCAAGCAGCATAGCAACAATGCGTTTCTTCATTCGGGCTTCACCTCCGGTTTGGACTTGATTTGATCGAGTATGGGACGGGGTTCAAAGCAGAAACAGGTGGCCGCATAGGGCGGCAATCTGAGGTGCACACTATAAGGATGCTCGCCATAGGGTTCATTTTGTGTCTTGGTAGGCCCGTTTGGATAGTCACCCGTGCCGCCATAGCATGGAGCGTCAGTACTGAATACCTCGGTATACACGCCATAGAATGGAGAACCGATCACATAATCGCTCCAAGGTTCCGGCGTAAAGTTGAATGTCCACAGCAACGCTCTGTTTTGCTTGTCCACACGGAGAAACGCTATGATGGAATGAATATTGTCATCCACACCGCACCAGCAGAATCCTTCCCAGCTGTCGTCGCGCTCGTACATCTGCGGGGACGCCACATAAAAATGATTCAAGTCACGCACATAGCGCTGCATCTCCGCATGCTTTTGGTAGTCCAGCAAAAACCAATCCAGCGAATCGTCGAACTTCCACTCGATGAATTGCCCAAATTCGTCGCCCATGAACATGAGCTTTTTTCCGGGATGTGCATATTGATAGGCAAAGGTAAGCCGAAGCTGCGCAAACTGCTGCCAATAATCACCCGGCATCTTGGACAGTAGACTGCGCTTACCATGAACCACCTCATCGTGAGACAACGGCAAAATATAGTTTTCCGAAAACGCATAGCACAACGAAAACGTGATCTTATCATGATGATATTTCCGAAACAAACTGTCCATCTCCATGTAGGAGAGGAAATCGTTCATCCAACCCATGTTCCATTTGAAGGAAAAACCAAGACCGCCATCCGGAATCGGCCGGGTGACATAGGGGTATGCGCTTGATTCTTCTGCAAAGAGCAGCTTCTGTCCCGGCAGGTCACGCATGGCTTCGGAAAGCTTTCGCATAAAGGCAATGGCCGACAGATTCTCCCGCCCACCATCGCGATTGGGCAGCCATTCGCCATCCTGCTTGCCAAAGTCAAGATAAAGAATGCAGCTGACCGCATCGACACGGATACCATCAAAATGATATTCCGCAAGCCAGAACATGGCAGAGGAAAGCAAAAAGCTCTGCACCTGCGTTTTATCGAAATCAAACAACAACGTGCCCCACTGGGGCATATCACTTCTGCGGGAATCTGGATGTTCAAACAAAGGCGTTCCATCAAATCGGGCAAGCCCGTGCGCATCCCGTGTAAAATGTGCGGGAACCCAATCCATGATCACGCCGATGCCCTTTTCGTGAGCGCGGTTGATCAGGTACATCAGATCCTCGACCGCGCCGTAGCGGGAGGTTGCTGCAAAATAGCCAGTCACCTGATAGCCCCAGCTTGGATCGTATGGATAGGTCATGATTGGCATAAGCTCGATATGTGTATAACCCATATCCGCAACATAGTCGATTAAGTCATGCGCCAGTTCTTGATACCCCAACCCTTGCTTCCAGGAACCGAGGTGTACCTCATAGATGCTCATAGGTTTTTCGTTGAGCAGGGTACGCGTCTTTTGATAGGTGTCGTCCGACCATGGAAACGAGGGCATATCGCCAACGATAGAAGCGGTGCCATGCGTCTCGCAACGGAATGCGAATGGATCCGACTTCATGAGTCGATCGCCATTGGCCGCGCCAATACAGTACTTGTAAAGATCGCCTTGGTGAGCAACTCCGATGTGTACTTCCCAGACGCCGGTCGTCCCGATGCGATGCATCGGATCAGCCTGTGGATTCCATTCGTTAAAAGTACCAACCACGCCCACGTATTCCGCATATGGCGCCCATACGGCAAACCGATACACGGTTTCTCCATATGCCCCCGTCATGGCATGGCAACCAAGAGACTGGTAAGCAGCCGTAGATATTCCTTCATTGAAGTAATACAGCGCGGTATCGTCAATGTGGTAAGCCATCAAATATCCCCCATTTAGACTTCTTCAATATTTATGATACCATTTATTTTCGCCAATGCCAACCCATCTATGCTATAATAACCGCATTCGCGATTGGAATAGGTTGTGCCGCGTCATCCGGCCGCATTCGCGGTCTGAATGGATTGCGTCCACCACTGTGATTGCCTAATTCCCTACTATTGTTTAATGGTAACCGAAATCACCGACATATGATAGCATTATCCTTTAGGAAATCATGCTTACATATCGCAATTATAATCGAAAAGAGTAATCTAATGGAAAACCTGCTGCTTTCATTCAACGTTGTTGCCCCGCTCATTCTTTACATGTCCATCGGTGTTCTACTGCGACGCGCCCGCATCGTTGAAGAGCATTGCTTTACACAAATGAGTCAGTTGGTATTCTATGTGGCCATCCCGGCGCTTTGCTGCGAAAATATGCGTGCGCTGGACTTCACCGTCGTTTTGGGCGATCCCTTTGCGCTGTATCTAGGCGCGATGGTGATTGTGCTGTTTCTCATCAGTATGCTTATCATCCCTCGTTTTTGTCATGATCACACACGTTGTGGCGTGCTGGTACAAGGTATCTTCCGTTCCAATGACGGTGTATTTGGCATGGCAGTTGGCGCAACGCTGTTGGGACAGGAAAATATGGGATTGCTGGTGCTGTGCATCGCCATCACAATCCCCGTATACAACATTCTGGCCGTAACGGAAATGGAGTACTTTCGCGGTGGCAAACCCAATGTCGGAAAGATTCTGCTGCAACTCCTGAAAAATCCCATCATCATTGGCTGCGTTTTGGGCGCGGGATTGAGCTTTTCCCCATTTGATCTGCCCGTTTTTCTTGCAAAACCGCTGGCAGGTCTTGCCGAGATTTGTGCGCCACTTGGCTTCATCGCACTGGGCGGAACACTGTCCTTAAATTCTCTTAAAGAAAACAAGGTGGCGCTCACATGGGTTTCGTTGGTCAAGCTCATTACGATTCCCGCAGTCGTGCTTTGCATATTCTACCTGATGGGCTATCGGGGAAACGAAATTTTGGTGGCTATGCTCATCTTTGCCGCGCCTTCGGCAATGTCCGTCTATCCAATGGCGTGCAGCATGGGCGGTGACAGCAAGCTTGCCGGCGGCATCGTTGCTGTCACCAGTATGCTTTCACTAATTACCGTGTTTTCCTTTATCTTTTTTCTTAAACAATTAGGAGTAGCGTAATGACAGAAAAACTTTACAATTCAGATTCACACTTAGCCGTCTGCACAGCAACCGTGCGAGCCTGTGAGCCCTGTAAGGAGGGCTTTGCCGTGTTGTTGGATCAAACGATACTCTTTCCCGCCGGCGGTGGACAACCCACGGACCTTGGCACAGTCGGGGATGCAACCGTGCTCGCCTGTCGGGATGAAGGAGAGGAAGTTGTGCATCTGCTCGACCGCGCACTGGCAGTTGGCAAAAAAGTGACGGTATCATTGAACTGGCCACGGCGGTTCGATTATATGCAGCAACACACGGGTGAGCATTTGCTTTCGTTTGCATTCTACAAGCTCTTTGGCGTCCATAATGTTGGATTCCATCTTGCGGATACATATACAACCATTGATTTTGATAACCCTCTGAATCCCGAAGCAATCACCCAAGCTGAAATGTTGGCAAATAGCTATGTGTGGCGCAACCTTTCTGTGACTGCAACACTGTATCCAGATGAAGCGGCCATTACGAGACTTCCGCTGCGCAAACACGCAGAGGGACTGGTCGCGCCAATCCGCATTGTGCAGATTACGGATGCGGACTGCTGTACCTGCTGTGCGCCCCACTGTAAGCAGACCGGCGAGATTGGCCTGATTTCCATTGTTGACGCGGTTGCCTATAAGGGTGGAACGCGCATCACCTTTCTATGTGGTAAACGCGCGCTGGTTCACGCAAGGGTCATGCACAACACAGTAGATCGGCTTGCGCGCAGATTTTCCGTTTCCCGCGATGACGCTGAAGCCGCAGTTATCAAGCTTAACGATGATTTCGGTACAGCCCGTCGCAGTGAAAGGCAGTTGACTGCCGCGCTCAACAGCTACATGGCAGAGGAACTTGCCGCAGCGGCAGTCTCCGTAGGCAAACGTTCGTTCATCATCCGTCTGCTGCCAAATGTTGAGCCAAACCGTCTCAAAGATCTTGCCCAAGCCGCAGGTGCGCAACAGCGACTTGTCGTGTTGCTTTCAGAAATCAGTGGTAAACTTGCCTATGTGCTCTCTTCTCCGGAAGGCTTTTTGCCGGACGTGGGTGACCTGATTCAAGCGGTCAACGCAGCAACAGGCGGCAAAGGCGGCGGACGCGGAACCCTTGCCCAGGGTTTGGCACAGTCCTCCTCCGGTGCGAAGGAAACTGTGGAACAGCTCAAGCAATACCTGCTACAACGGTTAAAATGACGATGGCTTGCTCTCTCCCACACCAATCCATGGAAGGATCCTCATTATGAAAAAACTCAATCGCAGCTTTTACGCCCGCCATTCTGATATCCTGCTCGGTCTTATGCTCGTTCTCATAGCGGTGCTTTGCCACGCACGCTATTTGCTCACGCCGGAACTGCTGTTTGCGACAGAAGGTGATTCCTTCCGGCAAATTCTGCCCAATACCATTCTGTATCAAAATGCGCTTGCTGCGGGACATCCCTTCTGGTCGTGGAGCTTCGGCCTGGGTGGCGACATGTTCACCGAGCTAACCTACGCGGGAACCACCTCCATATTCACATACCTACAGTTTTTCTTTCGCTGGTTGTGCGGTGCGGTCAATACCGATCTTATTGCCACACTGCACTGGAAACTCGCATTCAGCATCGTAAAACAGTCGATCGCCATGCTGCTCCTATTCTCATTGCTACGGCGGGAAAAGCAGCGGACAGCCTATGCGTTCATTGGTGCATTGGTCTATGGTTGTGCGCCTTGGTTTTTATATCGTGCAATTGTGTTTGACTTCATGACGGACGCCTATGTTCTGCTACCGCTTGTGGCGCTGGCGTATGCCGCCTATCGAGAATCGGGACGATGGATTCCGTTGTCCATTTCAATCGCATTACTCATCGGAACGAACTTTTACTTTGGCTATATCAGCTGTATTTTCTTTGCTTCGCTATTTCTCGTCTTTTCATATGAAAAAGGGAAAAACGGAAAAGCTTATGCCGTGCGCATTCTTCGGCTACTCGGCATCTGCTTTGCTGGAGCACTGCTTGCCGCCGTTGCCATGCTGCCTGCAATCAACGGCATTCTCTCGTCTGACCGAACGATGGCCAATGCCGAATTAACCTTCCTGCCGCATATCGAAACGCTCAAATCAATCTTTGAACAACTGTTCCTCGGCAGTGGTAAGTTTGGATTGCCACTGTTTATTCTATTGGCGCTCCTATTGCGGCCAACTGAACTGTATGATACTGAAAAAAAGCGAACGTTTCTCGCGGTGCTGTGGCTCGTACTGCTGCTCATCCCCGCAACATCCAGCCTGATGAACGGACTGTCTTATGAAACGCCGCGCTGGCACTTCATCGTCATCTTTGCCGTTTCTTACGCCGTGCCATACTGGCTGACCGCATTGGAACGGCATGGCCGCATTCAGACATGGTTCATCTGGACACTCTGCGCCATTTTATCAGCATTTTACTTGATCTTTGGCGATCATACCGTGTCCTTGACCGGTGCGGTCTGGCTACTCAGCTTTTTGTTGGGACTTGCCGGGGTACTGCTCGTTGGATTTGGCAGCAAACTGCGCGATGGACGGTTTGCCCGTGGCTGGACGGTTGCATTGACACTCTGTGTGGCGTTATCCGGCATACTCAATTCTACCAGTGTCCGCGTGCATAACCTGTATACAGAAAACGCCAATACCCTGTTTTTTGAAAGCGAAGCGCAAAAACAAGCCAATTTGGATGTTGCTCCGCAGGCGAATGACTTCTACCGGGTTCATGACCGTAGCATTGACGTTGCTGAACAGGATATGGAAAACAGACCCTATGTCTACCAAACTTACGGAATCAGTAACTACGCCAGCGAAATCAATGGACGCTTGAGTGAGTGGCACAAGAAGACGTTTGCCTTCCGCACCACACCGATCAGCGCTGTGATCTATCAGTCCTTCGACGACCGCTTGTTTCATGATATTGCATGGGATGTTCGCTATAAAATCCCTGTGTCTGCGCAGGAGAATCGGCTTCCCTCAAATTGGGTGCAAACGCACACCTCATCTGGTCAGTCGGTAAACATAAGCGCCTTTTCAACAGGCTTTGACCTCTGGTATGATTCCGTAATTCCTGAGGAAATATGGCTGAGCATGACCGTTGCCGAGCGCGATGCGGCCTTGCTGCAAACGGCAGCCATTAAACAGCCGGTAAATCATGATTTGTTGCCGACACTTGATGTGGTTACCACAATGCTGCCACTGACTTTTGCCGATGCATCGGTTGCCGGCGGCACATGGAACAACCACGGTCTGCTGACGGTGCCATCAGAAGCCACGCTCACGTTTACACTCCCACAATCAGAAAGCGAAGGTGAATACCTACTGGCATTCACCATCCGTGAAACATCCGGTATGGACCGGTTTTTCATTACGGCTAACGACCGCACCATGGAAAAATTTGCCGATACCATGGCTTCGGAATCACTCTATTACCCGTTAACCGACTATGTATTCCGCTATGATGGCGCGGCCACGACACTTAGCATGACGCTTTCGCAGGGGCTTTATCAATTGAGCAACCTCAATGTGAGCCGCAACAGCTATGTGAGCCTTTCAAACTGGGTGACGGCACGCAATCAGTACAATCTAGAACATCTATCCATCGACAACGGACATATTTCCGGCACGATAGCAAATGCGGAATCCGGTATTTTAGCGCTGTCTATGCCGCTTTCAGCCGGTTGGAAATGTCGGGTGGATGGTGTGCAAACAGACCTAATTGCCGTCAATGGAATTTTTGCAGGCATGGTGCTTACGCCAGGGGTACACACCGTGGAACTGACGTTTGTCCCGCCATATCTTGTATTAGGCACATGTATCACGCTGATCACCGCAGTCGCTTTATGCTTGTTGCGCAAGAAAACTTGCAAAATTGTGGAGAATGCGGGATAATAAATTGTTATTGAATAGTGGGAGGAACCGTTTGTATGAAAATGAGCGTATTGGTGGGCGAACGTTATAAGGAGAAACCTGCCGATTGTACAATTGAAAGCCACGCGCTGATGGTGCGCGGCGGCTACATGAAGCAGGTCAATACGGGCGTGTATTCGCTCTTTACCCCGGCACGGCGCATAACAAGGAAAATTGAAGCCATCATCCGTGCGGAGATGGATGCCATCGATGGACAGGAGGTGCTCTTCCCTGTCGTGCTACCAGCGGAACTTTGGAAAGAATCCGGCCGCTATACCAGCGTGGGCAAGGAACTGCTGCGGCTCACCGATCGCTTTGGTGGCGAACTGGTACTCGGTATGACGCATGAGGAAGCCGCCGTACATCTCGTTCGGGATTATGCACAGTCCTACAGTAAATATCCATTCATGATCTATCAGATTCAGACAAAATATCGGGATGAAGCCCGTGCACGCGGTGGTCTGATCCGTGTGCGGGAGTTTACCATGAAGGATGCCTATTCCTTCCATACCTCCCAATCCGACCTGGAAACGTATTACAAACGTTGCTATCGCGCCTATGAGCGCATTTTTTCCCGTGCTGGTTGCAAAAATGTCATTGCCGTGCTATCCGATTCCGGTATGATGGGCGGCAATATTTCGCATGAATTCATGCTACTCACCGACATTGGCGAGGATACGCTGGTGCTTTGCAGTCACTGTGATTTTAAAGCCAATCTGGAAGCAGCAGCCAATATAACCGACAATACCGGTCTGAGTAAAGTGGAAGCGCTGACGCTCGTCCCTACGCCGCATATGGCAACCATCGAGGATGTTGCTCGATATCTCAAAGTTGATTCCCGCCAGACCTGCAAGGCTGTGGTCTACCAAAAAAATAGCAACGATGAATATGTGCTGGTGTTCATCCGTGGCGATCTGGAGGTCAACGAGACCAAACTGCACAACTATCTCCGCGAGGAGATTCATCCAGCTATCATCACCGAGGAAAGCGGAATTATCGCCGGTTTTATCGGTCTGCATGAGCTGAACACCCACGGAAAAACCATCGTGGTGGATCAATCTCTCGAGGGCATTGGCAGCATGGTCTGCGGCGCAAACAAAGTGGATTTTCACTATATCGGTTTTAACATGGATCGTGATTATGGTGAAGTTACCTATGTGGACATCGCCAAGGCCGTCAGCGGCGGCATTTGCCCGATCTGCGGCAAGCCTACGCTACAAGTGAAAAACGGTATTGAGGTCGGCAACATCTTCCAATTGGGTACCAAATACAGCAAGGCCATGAGCATGCAGTATCTCGATGAAAACGGTGAATTGCACAATCCCATCATGGGTTGCTATGGCATCGGCGTCGGCCGTCTCTGCGCCTCCGTGTGTGAAGAAAGCCACGATTCCTACGGACCCATCTGGCCAATTTCCATTGCACCTTGGGAAGCGCAGATCTGCGTGCTGCGTGCCGATCAACCGGAACCTTCGGCCGTCGGCAATATGCTATATGAAACATTGCAGCACGCCGGTGTAGAAACGCTGCTGGATGATCGCATTCTCAGCGCCGGAAATTTGTTTTCTGAGGCAGATCTCATGGGCATTCCAATCCGAATTGTGGTCAGCCCCCGTAACCTTAAGGAAGGAATGGTGGAGCTTGTCACCCGTGACAAACGCATCGAACGTAAGGTGCCCGTTTCCGAAGCCGCAGAAGCTGTCGTAGCGCTCAAAAACGAACTATTTGCAGAAATCAACCGTAGCGTATTGCCGGAGGTGTGATGAATGGGCCAGCGAATTCGATTGTTTCTCTGTCTAACCGCGGTAGCATTGTGTGCGGCCTTGTTTGGGTGTGCAGCGGCAACGGAGGCAACCGTTCCTGTATCCAAGGATGTTTCTGCACCCATCCTTGCCACCGTCACACCAGAGCCAGCCGCTGCGTCCACCCCTACCCCTTTACCCACCATCGATCCGGCCATGCAGCCCTATACCATTGCATGGATCAGCGACACGCAAGGATACTGTGCCGCCATCCCGGAGACCTTCAACACCATGACCCAGTGGATCGTTGATCATAAGGAAGCGCTCAACATCCAATATGTATTCCACACGGGCGATGTTGTCAACGACCCGCGCAGCGATCGTCAGTGGAAAAATGCGGAAAATGCCATGATCACGTTCCGCGGTCAGTTACCGGTATTCGCGGTTGCCGGCAACCATGATATCGGTGGCATCAATCATGACTATTCAAAGTTCGGCCCACTGATGGACAAGTTGGCCTATCAGGATTACCCCACTTTCGGCGGCATGGAAGCAAACGGACGCCGCAGGTATGACCTGATCACCATTGGTCACGATGACTATATTCTAATCGGTTGCGGATATGTCATATCTCGTGCAGATTTGGACTGGATGAATCAAATTCTAGCGCAATATCAGGATCGCACCGCCATCCTGATTTTACACTGGTATCTAAACAATTCGAATGAGCTTCAGAACGATGGCCTATTCGTCTATCGCAACGTGGTTATGAAAAATCCAAATATTAAGTACATCTTTTGCGGCCACCGCCACACGGTCATGCACACCATTCAAGACATCGACGTGCAGAACGACAAGGAGATCGACTGGCAGACCTATGCATTCATGGGCGATTATCAGGGCTATCCGGAGGGTGGCGGCGGGTATATCGCGCTGTTTACTTTTGATCCGGTTAAGCGAGAAATACGTGCTACCAGTTACTCTCCTGTGAAGGACGACTACAATTACTTTGATGATACCTCCATCGAAACCTTTACGTTGCCCTATCTCGAATGGGATGTGTCTCATTCGCCTCTCTCGGGCAAACAATGACCGACCGGGAACACGCTATTATGACTATTGCGAATGCGCTGAACCGCTCACACATACGGTGGACGGCCAGCGCATCCTTTTTACTCTATCAATACAGCATACTGGAGACCTATCGTGATCTCGACCTAATGGTTTTCCAAGGCAATATAGATGCGGCGAATAGCGTACTCTATTCATATGGCAAACAAAGCACACAATACATGCCGTGGACTATTAAACCAACTATTTCTTCACCCGCAACTGCGGCGTGGTACCGTCGATATGATTGCAATGTTCACCATTGTCCGTGAGGTGGTATCCCCCTATCGTTTCCTGCTCTCTCCCGCAAACAGAGGACGCAGCATCGTGCTGCAAAACTGCACGGAAATCCCGCTCTGTCGTTTGGAATACTGGTATGTTTATTATCTATCTGTTCATGATAAACCGAGGCGCCCGCACAGCCATTATTGAAGCGTTCCGGCATGCGAGCGGAATCGAGCAACCATCCCGATTGAAGGCTTATGCGGCAACACTTTTCCTCAGCCCTTATTCAGATGAATTTATGCATGTATTGTCAATGCTTAGAACGCTGTTTATTGTAAACCCACAACAACAGTACTTTCAACGCTGTTTCTGTTCGCGGAAATTATGGGAATAGTTGTTTTTCATGCTGAAATTCATACATTTCTATGGCTCTTTCTTTCACTTGTACATGCGCTGGAACCATGGTAAACTGAGGACAATATGAAAGATATGCAGGGGAAACTTTGTATCGTAACGGGTGCCAATACCGGTATTGGAAAGGCAACCGTTCTTGCGTTGGCCGATCGTGGCGCACAGGTCATTATGGCCTGTCGCAGTCAGGAACGTGGCCAGCGCGCTTTGGATGAATTGATGCAAACACCGGGTCGAAGCTTGACCCTCCTGCCGATTGATCTTGCTGATCTAGCCAGCGTGCGTCAGTTTGCCGAGATGATTTACGCAACATATGATCATGTTGATGTCCTCATCAACAACGCCGGCATGCTGGCACGAGAACGTCAACTGTCGAAAGATGGGTTCGAGATGATGTTCCAGGTCAATTATCTTGGCCATTTTCTATTGACGATTCTGCTTTTGCCGCTGCTTCGCCGAGCCAAGCAGGGACGCATCATCATGACCAGTTCGTTGGCGCACAAGTGGACAGATGTCCGATTTGACGATCTCAATTTTGTCCATCACTATAATCGTTTTCTCGTATACGGACATGCCAAACTCTGTAATCTTTTGTTTGCACGATATATCAGCGCACAACTGCACACCGAACACAGTCATGTGACCATCAATGCAGTACATCCTGGCATAGTTGCCTCTTCGATTGTGGTGGATCGCCGCAACAATGCATTTGCTTGGATAGCAGCACTCTCAAAAGTAGTACTGCTTTCTCCAAGAGAAGGCGCAAAAACAGGTGTATTTCTCGCCTGTGACAAGAGCGTTGCAACAATCAGCGGAGCCTATTTCGTTCGCTGTAAAACTGCGAAGTCGTCCGCGCAATCCAACAATATGGAGACTGCCAGCAAGCTATTTACACAAAGTATGCAAATGCTTGGCCTTTCGGATCATCTAGCAAAATGACGGTTTCTCGGCATCTGCACTGTTTTTGCATTGTTTGCAGATTCGACATAAATATTATGAGTCAATTATGGTATTCTTATGGGGCGGGCAACACGAATGTCCGCTCCTTGCGATATTTTGAAATGGAATATAGGGGTATCTGATTTATGAAAGCAGTTCTGCTTACTTGCAATACGGGACAAGGACATAATGCCGCAGCGCTGTCAATCAGCAATGCGCTGACAAGCCGTGGCGTGGAATGTGAAACAATAGATGCGCTGGCTTTTCTCGGTGAAAATGCGTCTGAAGCCATTGCGGGAGCATTTGTGAACATTGCGGTTCGCACGCCGCGCGCCTTTGGTTTTCTTTATCAGGCGGGTGAATTCATTAGTTCCGACAAGCGGAAATCACCGGTCTATTATGCCAATGCGCTATACGCTGAAAACCTGCATCGCTATCTAGAGGGCAACAGCATAGATGTAGTAATTTGCTCTCATCTTTTCCCAGCGGAAGCATTGACTTATTTACGGCGCAAGCGGGAATTGTCTGTGAAAACTTACTTTGTATCCACAGACTATACCTGCATTCCATTCCTCGAAGAAACCGAAATGGATCGGGTGTTTGTGCCGGAAAACAGTCTTCTGCCGATCTTTATTCGCCGTGGACTATCCAAGGATGTCTTAGATGTATCCGGAATTCCAGTGTTGGAAAAATACCGATATTCCACCAATCAAACCGATGCGCGTAATACGTTGGAGCTGCCACCAGAGATTCCTGCCTATCTCATCATGACTGGTGGAGAAGGTTGCGGAGATCCGGTTTCGATTGTGCGCAAGCTCATTGACCGTTGCAAGGGCATGGACGTGCGGGCCATTGTCATGACCGGTCGCAATGCGACACTTGGTGAATCGCTGCGCCACCGTTTTGAGGGCGATCCACGCGTTGTCACCGTACCATTTACAGAACAAGTCTCCCTTTATATGGATGCCTGCGACGTGCTTTTAACTAAACCCGGCGGCATCAGTAGCACGGAAGCCGCGGTCAAAGGTATCCCGATCATTCATACCATGCCCATACCCGGCTGCGAAACGCTCAATGCGCAATTTTTCGCCGAGCGGGGTATGTCCATACTTGCGCCAACTCCAGATTCCGCAGCGGAAAACGCCGTCCGGCTTGGCTGTGACAGCCAACAGCGTGCGCGCATGCGAGAAGCGCAAAAACAGTATATTCCAACAGATGCGTCCGATCACTGCTGTGAAGTTATCTGTGATGGTTTCCCCTTGTGAAACACGCACCTCAACTTCAAATTGCCCTGTGTATGGCAATTTGGGGTACGCTTGGTATATTTGTCCGAAATATCGCACTCGCGTCCGCTGAGATTGCGCTTTTTCGTGCTATCATTGCACTCTTTGTCATTGGTGCTTTTCAGTTGATACGGCGACGTAAACTGCCCCTCGTACAAATCCGGCAGAATCTGCCGCTGCTTTGTTTATCCGGTGCTGCCATGGGTGCAAACTGGATTTTGTTGTTTGAAGCATATCGTTACACCACCGTTTCCATCGCAACATTGAGTTACTATTTTGCACCTGCCATTCTGATGATTGTATGCCCGTTGCTCTTTCATGAGCGCATACGTGCCAAGCAAGTTATTTATTTTTTGTTGGCAACGGCGGGACTTGTGCTCGTCATTGGCGTGAATGGCACGGGCAGCGGCAGTTCCAACCTGGCCGGCATCGCGTTCGGCCTCAGTGCAGCGGTATTATATGCCTCTGTTGTCCTCATTAACAAGCGGATTCAAAGCGTCGCCGGCATCGACCGCACACAAGTACAGTTTCTCGTGGCCGTCCTCGTTCTTTTACCCTATGTGCTGATATCGGGCGGTGTTCAGATCGGCAGTCTCGACGGAAAAGGCCTACTCTGTCTACTTATATTGGGACTTGTGCACACCGGCTTATGCTACTGTCTCTTTTTCTCCGTGATACCCAATTTAAGCGGCCAGCAAACGGCGATTCTCAGCTATATTGACCCGTTCGTTGCCATCTTGATGTCTGTATTGATATTGAACGAAGGCATCAGCCGCTTGCAGATCATCGGCGGCACACTCATCCTCTGCTTCACTTTGCTCAATGAAAAATCCGAAGTCAACAAAACGGCCTGACAATAACGATCGGCCGTTTTTTATCTCCTAACAAAAATCAGATCACCAGTTCAGCAAGCCAATCAGCAAGTCCGGCTGGCGCATCCTCCATCGATGCTACGCATTTCGCCAATACATTCGGCGTATAGACTACATGATGCATGGTTCTTGAGAGTCTGTCGGCTAATGTTTCATCCATTGCATCCGTAAACACTGTGACCTGTTCTATGCATCCATGCTGACAAGTCAGAAGCAGTTCTAGTTCACCCCAGTCGAATTTATGTGACAATGAAATATCAAATAGCGGCGTTTTTCCATAGCGCCAATCCCAGCTTGCATAACGTGACCGCAGGGTTTCTATGAGCGCTTGATCCATCTTCCGTTCTTGCAATCGCTCTGCATCCCCATATTCTTGCGAAAATGCATCCGTCAATGCATAAATTAGGGATTCAATCGTGATATCCACAGTCACTTCCGTCAGATTTCTAACCCGTGACCGTACGCTGTCCACGCCCTTAGCCTGCATTTTTTGTTTAGAGGGTGCAAGATACCGCATCATTTTATCCATATCTGCATTGATCAGGATTGTTCCATGATGCATCGCCGTATCACTGGAAAATCGAAAAGCGTTACCGGAAAATTTTTCGCCCGTCTCCAGCGCCAAATCGTTTCGTCCCGAAATGCAAGCCATAATGCCGAAGGTTTGCAGTGCACGCTGAATCACAGCAAACTGCCGCAGAAGGTTATAGTCCCCCCGCGGCAATATAAACGTAAAGTTCAGATTGCCCAGATCATGAAACACCGCGCCGCCACCAGAGGAGCGCCGCGCAAGGCGGCCGCCCTCATTCTCCAGCAACTGTACACGGCATTCCTTCCAGGCATTCTGATTGCGGCCAATCACAACCGTATTCTGATTTTGCCAGAGATACAGTGTTGCGCCTTCACCCTGCGTATCAAAGAGGTATTCCTCCATCGCAAGATTCGTCCACGGATCGGTCGACTCGGTCACAATCAGTTGATTGCTCATTTTTTGAGCGTTAATTTGGCTGTTTCAACCACATTTTCCACAGTAAAGCCAAATTCTTTAAACAGCGTACCGGCCGGTGCGGATGCACCAAAATGATCGATGCAGATACACCGACCATCAAGTCCGACATACTTCTGCCAGCCAAACGATGTGGCTGCTTCCACGGCAACGCGCGCACGGACAGAATTCGGCAGTACAGCCGCCTGATACGTATCATCCTGCGCATCAAACAGTTGCATACACGGCATAGACACCACGCGCGCACCGATGCCATCCGTTTCCAATTGTTCAGCAGCCTTGTAAATCAGCTCGACTTCGCTGCCGCTTGCGATCAGAATGACATCCGGCTTACCGTTTGCCGCATCCTTGAGCACATAGCCGCCTTTTGCTGCATCTCTGCCAGTTTCCTTGTATTGGGGTAGATTCTGACGAGTCAAGGCCATGACGGCAGGTTTGCTGTTTTCCCATGCAGCAATATAGCAGGCTGCTGTTTCCTTCGCATCAGCGGGACGAAAAACCAAAGTGTCCGGCGTTGCGCGCAAACTGGCCAACTGTTCAATGGGTTCATGAGTCGGTCCGTCCTCACCAACGCCGATGCTGTCGTGTGTCATCACAAAGACCACCGGCAGATGCATGAGTGCAGAGAGACGCAACGCAGGCTTAAGATAATCAACAAACACCATGAACGTTGCGCAGTAGGCGCGCAATCCACCATAGAGCATGATCCCATTACAGGCACATGCCATGGCAAACTCGCGAATTCCAAAGTGAATATTGGCACCCTTACGATCATCCGCGCCAAAGAATCCGCGCCCCTTCATCTCCGTTTTGTTGGAAGGTGCAAGATCGGCACTTCCACCAAACAAGTTTGGCAGATAACTTGCAAAAATGTTTAACACATCTCCGCTAACCGCACGAGTCGCCTTCGGCGCCTCGGCATTCCACAGACGTTCATCGTTTTTCAATGCTTCCGGCAGAGCTTTGTCATGCCACTCGTTCCACTGCTGAGCCAGTTCCGGATAAGCCTTTGTATAGGCAGCGAATAGATCGTCATAGGTCTTTTCGGCATTGGCATATCCGACATTCAGCGCTGCAAAGTGTGCGTTCACATCCGTCGGCACAACAAACGCATCTTCATATTCCCAGCCATAAAACTGTTTCATGGCCTTGATATTATCCTCGCCAAGCGGTTCGCCGTGGGCGCTGGCTTTTCCAGCCTTGGGCGTTCCGTGCGCAATTTCCGTATGCACAATGATGAGTGATGGATGCTCCGCATCTGCCTTGGCCTTCTGAATTGCCGCATCTATCGCATCCACATTCTCGCCATCAGCAACCTCTTGCACCTGCCAACCGTAGGCGATAAAACGCGCACCGACATCTTCGGTAAATGCCAGATCGGTGCTTCCCTCGATGGTAATCTTGTTGCGGTCATATAGCACAATCAGCTTTCCGAGTTTGAGACTGCCTGCCAGCGAGGCGGCTTCTGCGGCAACGCCTTCCATCATGCAGCCATCTCCGGAAAGCGCATAGGTGTAATTATCCACCACCGGATATCCATCGCGGTTGAATTCAGCTGCCAGATGTGCTTCTGCCATGGCCATGCCGACCGCAGTGGCAATTCCCTGTCCCAGTGGGCCAGTGGTTGCTTCCACACCAATAGTATGTCCGAATTCTGGATGACCCGGGGTTTTGCTGTCCCACTGCCGAAATTTTTTAAGATCGTCAATCGTCAATCCATAGCCAAACAAATGAAGCATGGAATATTCTAATGCCGATGCATGACCTGCCGACAGGATGAAACGGTCGCGCGCCTGCCAAGATGGATTTTTCGGATTATGCTTCATTTGTTTCCATAGCGCATACGCCATGGGGGCTGCACCAATGGGCAATCCAGGATGGCCGCTGTTGGCTTTCTGCACTGTCTCAGCCGCGAGAACGCGAATAGTGGTAATCGCTTTTTGATCAATGGGTTTCATATGTGTAATTCCTTTCGCAATTTAACATAGACAGTGACAGGTTCGGCTCGACAGAGCCGAACCTGTCACTATTATAACAGAAATACAGTTGCATCGGTAGCAGAAAAACACCACTTTTTCATTTATCAGTTGCTCTTCCGCTGAACACTGTTTAAATCCCGCGCTGATTTTCGCGAATCTGCTCAAGCTCTGTGCAGTTATGCATGCAGACATGTCCCGGTAGCGGCAAGATGCGCTCATGGATGGCGTCCACAATCCATTCAGGCTGTGGGAAGAACGCATCTTCCAACTCGTGCGCCGGGGTAATCCAGTTCTTGGCACCAACCACCACCGGAGGAGCATCCAGATAATCAAAGCAAAGCTCGGTAATGTTGGATGCGAGATTTCGCATGAAGCTGTTGCGTTCGCAAGCGTCACCGGTCACCACAATTCGTCCAGTCTTCTTAACGGATTCTATGACTTTTTCGTAGTTGAACGGAACGAGGGAACGCGCGTCGATCAGCTCAGCAGAAACACCGTATTGATCTTGCAGCAGATCACAGGCTTTCGTTGCACGATAGAGTGTTGCGCCGATGGACAGAATGGTCACGTCAGTGCCCGCCCGTTTGATATCCGGATCGCCAAACTCAATCTCATATTCTTCTGCCGGTACACCGCCTTGATGGAACTGCTCACCAACATCATAGATACGCTGACTCTCCAAGAAAATGACCGGATCGGTTCCATTCAGCGCGTTCTGCATGAGGCCCTTTGCATCATATGGCGTAGCAGGGAATACAATCTTGAGACCCGGAATATGTGCCATCAACGCAGACCAATCCTGGGAGTGTTGGGCACCATACTTGCTGCCAACACTCATGCGGAGCACAACGGGCATCTTGAGTACCCCTGCGCTCATGGACTGCCATTTGCTGAGCTGGTTGAAAATTTCATCGCCGCAGCGTCCCAAGAAATCACAGTACATCAACTCGGCAATCGCGCGGCCTCCTGCCATGGCGTACCCCACCGCAGCACCAACAATGCCGGCTTCCGCGATTGGCGTATTGAACAGACGATGATACGGAATGGCCTCGGTCATACCGCGATAAACCGCAAATGCACCGCCCCAGTCGCGCACATCCTCACCAAAAGTAATGAGCGTCGGATCTTCGTAGAACTTATTGATAATCGGTTCCGCGATGGCATCACGATACTGATAGACCTTGTTCTTACTAACGGGCTTACCGTTTGCATCAATTCCAAAGCGTTCTTTCTTGGCAATCTGCTGCACACGTGGGCACTCTTCCTTGGGCAAAAGCACCTCGGGTTTTCTGGTTGCGTCAAAAGCACGAACCTTTTGGTTGGAAAACATCAAATCGCCAATGAAGTTGGACTGTTTGCCGAAGAGATCGATGCGCGTAGAAACGGTATCATCAATGGCAAGCTTCATGTTGCGCAGCATGTCCCCCTTGACCTTTGACCAGATGGCATCCAAATCCTGCTGTGTACAAACCTTTGCATCCAAAAGCTGTTTTCCGAATTCCACGATAGAATCCTGTGATTCCCAAGCGGCGATCTCCTCGCGGCTGCGGTAGCTGGAGGAATCCGACGGGCTGTGTCCGCTGATACGGTATGTCACGACATCCAGCAGCACCGGGCCATCCTTCTTCGCCATCGGCAGCTTGCGACGATATGCGTCGATAACGGCGAGTGGATTATAGCCATCCACACGCTCGGCATGCATAGCGTTGGGCAGTACGCCGGCAGCGATGCGCGCGACCATATCGTAACCCATGGTTTCACCGCGTGTCTGGCCGCCCATCCCGTAAAAGTTATCGTTGATGTTGTAGATAATCGGCATTGCGCCGCCGTCCTTGCCCCAGAGCGTACGAACCTGATCCATAGCGGAAATCATCAGACCTTCCCAGACCGGGCCGCAGGCCATGGCTCCATCACCAATGTTGCAGACAACTACGCCAGGCTTTTTATTGCTGAGCTTATAGAGCGCCGCACCTGGCGCTACGCTGCCGCTACCACCAACGATGGCGTTGTTCGGATAGATGCCAAAGGGCGTAAAAAATGCATGCATGGAGCCACCGAGCCCCTTGTTGAAGCCGTTCTCACGAGCGAAAGTTTCCGCCATCATGCCATAAAGCAAAAAATCAATGCCGACTTCCTTCGTGGATTTCTTCTTGTCGTCGATGACGGCCAACGTCTTACCATCAAAAAAGTTCTCCATGATCGAACGCAGTTTCTGATCATCCAGAATCTCAACAGAACGTAGCGCTTTTGCGAGAATTTCACCGTGACTTCTGTGCGAGCCGAACGTGTAGTCATCCAGTGTCAGCTCATAGGCAGCGCCGACATAAGCGGCCTCCTGGCCAATGCCAAGATGTGCAGGACCAGGGTGGTTATAGCTAACGCCCTGATACTCGTTGGTGGTTTTGATTAGGTTAAGCATGGTCTCAAACTCGCGAATGTAGCACATGTCGCGATAGATATGCATAAACTCATCTTTACTAAAATTTTTTACCTCGTCCTTAACTGTTTTCTGGTAGACGTTGACGGGGATTTCCGGAATGGTCAGCGGTTCTGGCTTACGAACCTTTGCTGGGTCAATATTCAGTTGTTTGCTCATTCTTACGACTCCTTACTTAATATTGGAAAATAGCTTCGCGTACGATTTCGCACACGGTAGGATGCGGAAACACGATCTCCTTGAGTTCATCAATGGTCAATCCAAGTTCGATAAACGTACCCACGGCGACAATGAACTCGCTCGAATAATTGGACAGCGCCTGCGCGCCCACGATGGTCTTGGTCTGATTGTTGACCACCAGCTTCATGCTACCATCGCCGCCCTCGTTCTCGGCAAGATAACGGCCAGAGAATTGCATCGGCAGCTTGACGACTGAAACGTCCATGCCCTTCTTTTTTGCAGTGTATTCGGTTTCGCCAACGCCGCTTAACTCTGGATTTGTATATAACACGCCGGGAATTGCGAGGTAACGCATGGCATCCTTCTTGCCCAGCATGGTGTTGACGGCAACCTCCGCCTCACGATAGGCGGTATGCGCCAACATGGATTTTCCGTTGACATCGCCCGCGGCATAGACCTCCGGTTGGTTGGTCTTCATGCGATCGTCGGTGACGATTGCTCCGCGCTCCAACTGCACATGGATATTTTCAAGACCAATCTCGCGTGTGTTAGCGCGGCGACCGATAGACAGCAGCACTTTGTCCGCCTTAACGGACTCGACTTTTCCGTCCTTTTCATAACAGACGCAATCATTTTTTACCTCTGTAACCTTAGCGGAAAGCAGGAAGGATACACCCTTCTTCTCGTAGTTTTTCTGCAATATCTTGACAAGGTCCGGATCGTTCTCCCCAGCGATATGATCGAGCATTTCGATGACGGAAACCTTTGTCCCAATGCTTGTAAAATAGCTTGCCAGTTCAAGGCCGATGACACCACCGCCGATGATTGCAAGGCGCTCCGGCTTCTTCGTCAACGCAAGAATTTCCCGGTTGGTCAGTACAAAGCCTGATTCCAGTCCCTCTTTAAGGCCTGGAATCGGCGGCACCGCCGGACTGGAACCGGTTGCAATCAACAGTCGTTTGCCAGTGTAGGTCTCTGCACCCGCTTGAACAGTATATCCCTCCGCGCTGCGGCCAGTGATGACGCCACGTTTCATGACGGTAGTCACATGATTTGCCTTTAGGGTTGCGGTCACGCCGGACACCAGCGTCTTAACGACCTTATCTTTGCGGGCAATCACCTTTGCATGATCCAGCGAAAGGCCCGTTGCCGTCACGCCATATTTTTCTCCATGAGCTACGCCATCCAAAAGCTTTGCACTATAGAGCAGGGTTTTGGTCGGGATACATCCTTCGTTCAAGCAAACGCCGCCAAGGCTGCGCTCTTCAATACAAAGCACCTTCATCCCCGCGTGGCCCGCGCGCTCACTGGCCAGATATCCAGCAGGGCCGCCGCCCAGCACGATTAGATCGTAAACTTCATTTTCCATATTGCTTTTCTCCTTAACCTGCCATCAGCGCAGAAAAGTTTTCAAGCGCAGTTACGAGTTCTTTCAAAAAACGCGATGCCGGTGCGCCGTCCACCGCACGGTGGTCATAGGTGAGGCTTAAGCCCATCGCCGGGTAGGTCGTAATCTGCCCATCGATCGTACGTACGCGTTCTGTTATGCAGCATACGCCCAAAATACCAGTCTGTGGCGGGTTCACAACAGGTGTAAAGCTCTCGATCCCGTATACACCCAGGTTGCTGATGGTAAAGGATGCATCCTTGAGCAGATCTGGGCTGATGTTCCCTTCCTTGGCGGCCGCAATCAGCTTTTTACTTTCAACGGCAATTTCCTTCAGGCTCATCTTGTCGGCATGGAACAGCGTGGGCACCAGCAGACCGCGTGGCGTATCGCACGCAATGCCCAGATTGACATGCTGATAGTAGCGCATGGTATCACCACCAATGCAATTTGCATTCAGATCCTTGTGATGCATCAGTACGCGAGATGCCGCGAATAGGATGATATCATTGATGCTGATCTTCGGCAGATCCATGCTATCTGGTGCTGTTTTCAGCTGTTCGCGCAAAGCCAGGATGGCCGTCGCATCAAAGGATGTGTTATGTGTCAGCTGCGCCATTTCGGAAAGACTTGCATGCATTGCTTTCCCAATCACCTTGCGTAGATTGGGCAGTTTGACATCCTCATACTCAATGCCGGCCGGTGCGGTCAAATCCGCCTTGACCGGCGTTGCGGCTACAGTTGCCGCATCCTGTGCAGTCATTCTTCCACCAAGGCCAGTACCGATGTGACCATCCTTCGCGGCTTGCAACACGTCGCGTTCAATCACGCGGCCATGAGGACCAGTAGACGTTGCGTTCGAAACGTCCATATGTAGTTTGTCTGCCGCCGCTCTTGCTCTTGGTGAAACGCCAGCAGTATGTTCCACCGTTGCGGCGGCCATTGGCGCAACGGTTTCCGCGCTTGGTGCTGGTGGATTGGATGCGGGGACAGCATCCGTTACGGCTGTGGTTGCGGCACTATCCGGCGCAAACTGCGCGAAGGATTCGCCGGGATTACCAATAACCGCAACGTTGATCAGGCATGGCACATCGTCATCCGCTTGGAAAAACACGGCCAGCAACGTTCCATCCGCCTTTGCTTCCTCTTCAAACGAAGACTTGTCCGTCTCATAAGAAAACAGAATATCGCCAACCTTTACGGAATCGCCGACGTTCTTTTTCCATTCTGTAATGATGCAGCTTTCGACCGATTGCCCCTGTCTGGGCATGATCACTGGAATTGCCATAATGTTACCTCCTGCTAATGAGATTATTCATTGTTAATTTGTATCATTGTCGTGTTAATTTATAACATATTTACGCGTTTTCTGTCAAGCATATTATCAAAATCGGGACGCGTTTACACACATCCCGATCAAATCTTCCATTGGACTGCAATTACTCCTTTTCCAATAGCCGCCACACTTCCCCGACAAGTGCTGCCGCAAGTTTTTCGTGTCCATCCGCCGAGAGATGCGTACCATCCAAACCGGAAGGTTTTACAACATGGGCTGCGTCAAAAAACGCACAGTTCTCCGCTTCCGCGACCTTTTTTAGCGCAACGGACAGCTGTTTGGATTTCTCCACACAACCCTCTCCAAAACAGTCTTCCATAAATGTGCCCCGATAATCCTCCGTAATTTCCATGGGTGAAATCAGCAGTATCTTGGGCGTTGGCAAACGCTCGTTCTCTGCCGCGCGAATCACCTTGATCAGTCGCATCAGCGCAAATCCAACGTTTGCAGCATTAACATTAAATTTTTGTTTTAAATCGTTTGTGCCTAACATCAAAATCACCAAGGAAAGAGGGGCATGCGATTCTAGGCACGCTGGCAAATAGGTAAATCCGCTGATCTTTCCCTCAGACACATCCGTCCATACGGTTGTTCGCCCATTGAACCCCTCTTCAATCACGCGATAGTCGGCACCCAATCGTGCCTGCATTCTGCCAGTCCATCGTACAGAAAGTGGAAACCGGCTGCCATCAGACGGATTGTACCCCCAGGTATTGGAATCCCCAAAGCAGAGAATCGTTTTTGGTTCCATGGTTCGCCTCCAATACAAAAAATAAGTCTTCCCTTGACTTTGTTTGTAGTTTACCGCAAAATAGAAGGTGTCACAAGAGTGCGTGTCATTATAAATAATGGATGGACGTGTCATTGGAACATCTACTATCTCAGTTTGAAATCATCGGCGAACCCATGTGCTGTATTCTGCATGGAAACGGTCATATCAATGAAACCTATCGTGTGGAATGTGATAATGGCCGCTGGTATACATTGCAGCGGATCAACACGGATGTATTCAACGATCCGGTCTCGCTCATGCGCAATGTGCAGGCTGTAACCGCACATATTGCATTGAAAGTGAAAAATCCACGCGAAGTGCTCTGTCTCATCCCCACCCATGATGATCAGGCTTATTATCAAAATGCCGATGGCTCGTATTGGCGCATGTTTGCCTTTGTGCGAGACAGCGTATGTTTAGAACACGTAGAATCAGCACAGCAGTTCTATGAAAGCGCTGTCGCTTTTGGTCGCTTTCAGAATCGACTTGCGGACTTTCCGGCGGAACAGCTTGTGGAAACTATTCCGCATTTTCACGATACCCCAACACGCTTTTCTGCCCTGCTGCAAGCCGTCTCCCAGGATGTCTGTGGTCGAAGTTCCGCCGCGCAAGCTGAGATTGATTTTGCCTGTGCCCGGGAATCGTATTGCCATACTTTTACCGATCTGCAGGTTCGCGGAGAGCTACCGTTACGCGTCACCCATAACGACACCAAAATCAACAATGTGCTCTTTGATGAGCAAACAATGCGGGGGCTTTGCGTAATCGATCTGGATACCGTCATGCCCGGTCTCGCAATGAACGATTTTGGTGATGCCATCCGCTTTGGCGCCAATACCGCTGAAGAGGATGCCACTGATCCGTCCAGTGTATGCATCAATCTTGCCCTGTACGAAGCATATGTAAATGGCTACCTATCCACCTGTGGTGCCTCACTGACCCCGTTGGAGCGAGAACTGCTTCCCTATGGCGCCAAGATGATGACGTTGGAATGCGGCATGCGTTTTCTATCCGATCACATCAACGGCGATACCTATTTTAAAATTCATCGGATCAACCAGAATCTTGACCGTGCGCGTTCACAGTTTGCGCTGGTACGCGATATGGAACGTCACTGGGATGACATGCGCCGCATCACCGCCAACGCCGCAAGTCTTTAACGGTCTGCCCACTCATCTCGTCCTTTCTTTCCACACCGTGTTTTTCATTCAAAAGATGAATAGATGAATCGTTTTCATTGTTAGCAGTTTCTTGCAGACTTCGTTCTGAAATGCTAGTATCCTCTTGCTTTACCGTGTGGTTTTACATAGAATCAAGCTAAGTAATTTTGATGCACCATCAGCAAATCTTATGTGAGGAGTGAACAAATTGAATCATCTCGGCGTAAAGTTTCCCATCAGAAATGTCCCGATGCTTGACCCCAATTTTGTCCCGATTCAGCGGTTCAACGAAGCTTTTTTGCAAACTGCAAAGCAACCATTTTCCATTGCGCTGACCCGCAACGGCGATCAGGTAGCGGTTTGCAACACATTTGTGCACGGAACGGCGCATATGCATGCTGCCGACCTTGTTTATATTGACCGCTTCATCAAAACGCTGCTCTGGATGAAAGGCGGTTATCGACTTTCGCTCTGTGGCGATGCTTGGCTGTGTGCCGAAATTCAGAAAGCCTACACACCTCACGGCACACGCGCATTTGATGTTGGATTCATGTCCCGCGTCTATGAGTGTCCGTTTGAAGTAGCGCGAGTTGACAGCCTTCCACAAGCCCACGATGTATCCGCACCGATTGGCCGGCATCTGGACGGCTGCCGCATCGGTTTTGATGCAGGTGGCTCCGATCGAAAAGTGAGCGCAGTCATTGATGGGAATCCTGTGTTCTCGGAAGAGGTTGTCTGGTATCCGAAGCTCAATAGCGACCCTGCTTACCATTATGAGGGAATCGTTTCCGCATTCAAGGCCGCTGCTTCCCATATGCCGCGCGTAGATGCCATCGGCATTTCTTCCGCGGGCGTATTCATTGATAATCGAACAATGGTTGCCTCCTTGTTCCTCAAGGTTCCCGAACCGCTCTTTAATCAACAGATAAAAGATATCTATCTGCGCGCCGCAAAAGAAATCGGTGACGTGCCCGTCAGTGTCTGCAACGATGGAGATGTGACTGCTCTTGCCGGAGCTATGAGTTTGGAGGAAAACAATGTCCTTGGCGTAGCCATGGGTACGAGCGAAGCCGCCGGCTTTGTGGATGCATCTGGCAACATCACCGGATGGCTCAATGAACTTGCGTTTGCACCTGTGGATCTAAATTCCCGTGCCATGCGCGATGAATGGTCAAACGATATTGGTTGCGGCGTCAAATATTTTTCGCAAGACGGTGTCATCAAGCTTGCGGAATCAGCCGGCATCAACCTCGTTCAAGCTGCTTCCCCTGCCGAAAAACTCAAGGTGGTGCAGAAGCTTGCTGAATCAGGCGATCTCGCCGCAAAGCATGTTTTCAGCGATATTGGGATTTATCTTGGGCACACACTGCCGTTTTACTATGCGCTCTACGGTTTTTCTGATATCCTGCTGCTTGGTCGTGTAATGTCCGGTGTTGGCGGCGACTTGATCTGTTCATTCGCCAACAAAGTTCTGCTCGATGAATATCCCGATGTCGCCAAAGCCATCACGCTGCGTCTGCCAGACGAAAATTCCCGCCGTGTCGGTCAGTCCGTTGCCGCCGCCAGTCTGCCAGAATTGAGAACCCACTAAGCAAAGGAGCAAGGATATGCTAATCAAGGCTGCAAACGTATTTCTACCACAAGGTATATTTCAAAAGTGCGATGTTCGATTTTCTGATACGATCGAGGAAATCGGTTCCGTTTCTGACACTGCGGATATCAATGCTACAGGCTGTTATCTTATCCCGGGTCTTATCGATATCCATACGCATGGAGCGCTTGGATTTGATTTTTCAGATGGGCAACAAGAACAGTTACCCGCTATGGCGCAACACTACGCACGGCATGGCATCACTTCATTTCTTGCTACCACAATGACTCTATCGGAAGATATTCTTTCGGAAGCAGCGCATGCCATTGGGTCGTTTGTCCCTGGAGAGAACGAATCACGATGCATCGGCATCAACTTAGAAGGCCCATTTCTTTCCTACGAAAAGCGTGGCGCACAAAACGCAGATTATCTGCATGTGCCCGATTTTCCCATGTTTGACCGCATTGACCAAGCATCCGGCGGCCATATCCGCCTAGTTGACATCGCTCCGGAATTACCAGGTGCAGATGCATTCATTAAGCAAGCCTCCAAACGCTGCGCTGTATCGCTCGCGCATACCGCTGCAGATTATGATACCGCAGTACATGCCTATGTTTTGGGCGCAACACACGTCACTCATCTTTTCAACGGCATGAGTGCCTTCCATCACCGGAATCCCGGTGTGGTAGGCGCGGCAATGGATCAGCGTGCCTATGCAGAGGTCGTCTGCGACGGTATCCATCTGCATCCTTCCGTCGTACGCGCCGCGTTTGCCATGTTTCCCAATCGAATCACGCTCATCAGTGATTCCCTTCGCTGCGCTGGTATGCCAGAGGGCGAATACATCCTCGGCGGACAAAATTTTACGCTCAAAAACGGAAAAGCCACGCTCAGTGATGGAACCATTGCCGGTTCGCGTATCACCCTGTTGGAAGGCCTGCAAAATGCCGTTCAATTTGGAATTCCGCTTACTGTCGCCGTTGCCGCTGCTACGATCAACCCCGCCCAAGCCATCCGCATGGCAGATAAGGTCGGATGCATCGCGGTTGGCCGCTGCGCTGATCTGCTGCTGCTGGACAAAGATTTGCAGCCAAAGGCAATTTTCCTGCGTGGGCATCAATATCAGGAGTAGCGCAGTCAGCAATTCAACCCAAGAACTTTAATGATTCACATCTGCATGCAAGATTGGCAAAATGTCCTGCTTAAAAATCAAGCAGGACATTTTTTGTTTCATTTTAAATTGTTAAAACGCTTATGCGCGCGCCTTGTTGGCAACGGCTACCAGTTCTTTAAAAGCATTCATATCGGTGACGGCGAGATCAGCAAGCACCTTGCGGTTGATGTTGACATCAGCAAGTTTGAGTCCGTTGATCATACGGCTGTAGGTGGTGCCGCAGAGACGGGCGCCTGCATTGATACGGGCAATCCATAGTCTGCGGTACTCACGCTTCTTATGCTTGCGGCCGACGAACGCATACGCCATGGATTTCATGACTTGCTGGGACGCGGCGCGATACTGTTTGCTCTTAGCTCCGTAGTAACCTTTTGCGAGCTTAAAAACCTTGCGGCGTTTCTTGACAGCGTTAACTGCTCTCTTAATTCTGGCCATTATTTATGTCCTCCTTAGCTATACGGGATCAGTTTGCGGATCTTCTTCTCTTCGCACGCTGCGATGTAACCGGTCTGGCGAAGGCCGCGCAAACGCTTGGTGGACTTCTTGGTCAGAATATGGCTTTTATAAGCCTTACCCCGCTTAATCTTGCCGGACTTGGTCGTGGAGAAGCGCTTGGCTGCGCCACGATGAGATTTGAGTTTTGGCATTTCGTGGTTCCTCCTGGTTCGTTTCTTACTTCTTTTCAATTTTTGATGCAAGCACCATAAACATGTTTCTACCTTCCATCCTAGGTGGGCGTTCTTTGATCGCGTACTCGCTGACCATTACGAAAAATTGATCCATCACATCGATACCGATCTCGCCATGGGTAATCTGCCGCCCACGAAAGCGGATGGATACCTTTACCTTATCGCCTTCTGAAAGGAACTTATTGCACGCCTTCGCCTTAACTTCCATGTCATGCAAATCGATGGTCGCGGAGAGGCGAATCTCCTTCAGTTCGATAACCTTTTGATTTTTGCGCTGTTCTTTATCGCGCTTACTCATTTCGAACCGATACTTGCCGTAGTCCATCAGCTTGCACACAGGGGGGGTCGCATTGGGCGATATCTTGACGAGGTCAAGACTCTTCTCTTCGGCAAGCGCCTGCGCGCGGCTGTTCTCCACGATGCCAAGCTGTTCCCCTTTTTCGTCAATCAGCCGAACCTCGGCATCGCGGATTTCCTCGTTGATCATCAGTTCCGTAGTAGCGATGGCAAAACACCTCCATAAAAAATGAGTGGGTGCAAACAGGATTGCACCCACATATATTCACAAACAAATTTCAGTTGTTGTGTACCATGCCTGACACACTTGTCGGCAGGTGAGAAGCGGGCGCTTCTGCTTGACTGTTATAGTATAGTTGCAAACTCGCTCTCTGTCAACCATTATTTAATCTTCGCTGCTAAAAGCTTCGAGCTTAGATTGAGGCTGATTTGGCCGATTATCACCATGCTGCACAAACAGCATGGTCAGCAACGCCAGCCCAACAAAGATCGTTGCGTAGGGAAACAGCGTCGTCATCCCGATCTTATCCATTAAAATACCAGAAAACCATGGCGTAACGGTCTGCGCCGCCATACTGGCTGTGTAGTAAAACCCAGTATATTTGCCGATGTCTCCACCCCGTGAAAGCTCCACAACCATGGGAAAACTATTGACATTGATTGTTGCCCAGCCAATGCCAGCAAGGGCAAACATGCTGTTCATCAGCATTGCGGAACTGCCTTCCCTTAGAAACGATGCCACGAGGAATGCGCCACTCAACATAACGATACCGCCAATGATTGATTTTTTACGGCCAATTTTGCTCGCCACAAAACCTACCGGTAAATAGGCGATAATTGCTGCAACATTAGCAATCATCAGCGTACTGTTATAATCAAGCGAAAGAACCTTGCCTGCATAAACGGAGTATTTTGAAGTTACGGCATTGTATCCCATAAACCAGAATACTACGGAAAGAAGAATGAGTAGAAGGGAGGAAAGCTCCGATTTGCTCAACTTTTTATTAGCATTTGAAGCATCGCTGCCCGTTGCTTCATCGATATGGTACTTCTGACTCTCCTGCTGCATTTCAGCGACAAACCTTGGTTCGTTCACCTGCCAGAGAAAAAATGCCAACGCCACAAGCATGATGCCCGCAATCAGGCAAAAGAACGTTGTATAACTCATCAGTGCATTCTTCACGCTACCGGTGGCAAAGGCCATGCCTAACGCCAGCACAACAATTCCACCCGCTGTACCCATGAGATTAATGACAGCGTTGGCCTTGCTGCGCAGGGGTTTAATGGTCACATCCGGCATAAGAGCAACAGCCGGAGATCGAAAAATCGACATTGCCACAAGCACAATCAGCAAAATCCCTAGAAATAGAATCAGCGTTGATGGATCAGTTTGCGTCTGAGTCCAAGCAAAGGCATGACGTGCCGGAACCACATAGTTGATATAATCCGGATTAGTCACCGTCTTTCCATCTGCAATCATCTGTGCGGTAATTTGGGAAAACTCATCCTGCGTAAACGTATCGGACAAAACATACTCCGTACCGTCCGGCATTTTTAGCAGTCGATCCTTTTCCGATTCATATAGTGTAGAAAGCGCAGCTGGGTCATCGATGGTAGCGACCGCTTCAATATTGTGAAGTTGCTTGTTATCCGCAAATGAAAGACAAACCAGTGCAATGGCTGCAACCACCGTACCGATGATGATAAATGGCGTCCGCTTACCCCGTTTACTCATGCACCGATCGGACAATGCACCAAACAGTGGTAACATAAACAACGCCAATACGTTATCGATTGCCATCACCACGCCGGAAGCGGCTTGCGACATGCCATATTGATCGGTCAGGATCTTAGGGATAATGGTGTCATAAGCCTGCCAGAACGTGCAGATGAGAAAGAATGCAAAGCCCACAAATATGGTGCGTTTATAGTTTAGTTTCATTGCGAATCCTAATCCATCCTTCACTCGATTTGATCTTACTATACATAGTAACGTATCCGGCGTATAATAACAACATGAACTAAGGAGAAATTGAGACTATGTGGGGTTTCTGCATCATGATTTTTGCACTGGCTGGTTGCTGGCTATTTTTTGTTGCACCGGGCCGCAGTGAGAAGCACCAACGCGCACCGTTTGAGCATCGTACATTCGCGCATCGTGGTCTATATGCAAAGGATCAATGCATACCTGAAAATTCCCTGCCCGCCTTTGATGCGGCGGTGCAGGCCAATTATGGAATTGAATTGGATATCCAGTTGACAAAAGACAGGCAGGTCGTTGTGTTCCATGACGAAAATTTGCTGCGCATGTGTGGCGTTGACGCGCGTGTGGACGCATTCACCTATGCGGAACTGTGTTCCCTGCAACTCTGCAACAGTGGGCATCGTATTCCACTTTTTTCGGATGTATTATCCATTATCAATGGCCGTGTGCCGCTCATCATCGAATTGAAGCCAGGTGGCGCTTGGCAGGAAAACTGCGCCCTTGCGCTAACGTTATTGCGTACCTATCGAGGCGCCTATTGCGTTGAAAGCTTTCATCCCCGGATGGTTCTATGGTTTCGGAAACATGCGCCAGACATTTTGCGCGGCCAGCTCTCGGAAGCCTATCGGTTTTCCAATGGCACAATCCCATGGTATCAATCTCTTCTCATGAGCCGCGTATTGACAAATGTGATAACCAGGCCACAATTTTTAGCCTATCGCATTGGGCCAAAATGCTTATCTGCCCGGACAACAGAATGGCTTGGCGCCATGCGTATTAGTTGGACGGCACATCCAGATGATGATTGGAATCAATTGAAAACAATATCTGACTGCATTATTTTCGAGCATATGCGCCCGGAGAAATTCTTTGGTAATCCAAAATCGCCCTTGGCAGAAGCCATCGATCAAATTGATCAGGAGATCAAAAAGAAGCAGCAAGCTTATGTCACTGCGACCAATAAGCCGCAGTAGCACTCACTACAGCATGGAACTGCATTCCTGCTTTTTTGTTCCTTCATCGCCACATGGCTTGTTGTCGTACGATGTGTGGTATGCAGAATGTTTTCATCGTGTTTCAGACCCCGCATTTCTCGAATCGCCGCAATCTCATTCTTGCCGTTTCTTCGAGGAACGGCATGGCCGAATTTTATGCGTACCCATAGGCCGTCCTGTTTAACCGACAAAATATCGTAGCAAAGCAGCTGCTGCCACTCCTGCGCCGAGCGTCCGGTGGAATTGTAGATTGCTACCGTCTCTGGTCCTCTGGTGTCTGAATAAGGAAGATCAATGGATCGGGATGGAGTCTGGCGGTCTTTACGAGGCTCTGCCATACACCCTCCTCCTTATCATTATTTTTGATAGTGCTTTTCCCGCATCGACACCGCCTCCTCTGAAAAATTCGTTAAAAAGCCACCCTGCAAGCAAGGCGGCTTTGTTCCACTATCTCCATTTCCTCTGGAATGAACGAATATCTTTCTTCGATCTCTGCTACGATTCTATTTCCGTTAATATCTTTTGTAGCATTTCTTTCGCATCCATATCCTCTAAATAAAAGCGATCTCCATCCTCAAATGCATTTCGTTTTGCTTCGAGTTGGCTATCTGCATATTCGATGCAAAGCGCATCTTCACTAGGAAATTCGAAAATGGAAAACACGATTCCCTTGGAGGTAACGAAACATCTTTTATCATTGACTTCACAAGTTGCATACCGTTTTGAAATCTGTTCTTCCATATACCGAAGCCGCTCATTTCTTTTTTTCCGTTCCATCAATGTCATAATGGTGCGTTCCTCCTTTTCCAGTTGATGTCTTATAATACGCTCTGCCATGATGGCTATTCGTTTTCGGATGGTACTGAAATAGGCCTCCGTCTGTGAAATTAACCTTGTATCCTCCGCCATTTTCAAACGACAAATTTCTCAGCAATCCTTGCTTTAATGGCTTCACATCATACCCGGCCTTGATAAATGCTTCGCGTAGACTTTTCGGTGTGTAGGATGCCAGTTTTCCCGGATGCTGCACAAGATCCGAAGCAAGGTCTGAAGTATCGAATTGTTTTAGCTTATCATTTTTTTTTGACGTTATCCACTGCTTTGACCAGATGTCCTGCCGCTTTCCTGCCCCCAGATCGTACTCTACAACGCACCTGCACCATTTATGCCTGCGATACACATCCTTTGGCACGTCCGGATCATCATATAAGCCAACCATTTTGGAGCATCATTCACAGCAGCGGCTTTCAGCGCAGCGGATGATTCTTGGCCGTAACCCCGCCTTGCTTTGAAATTCAACGTTTCGCATGAGCGTATCATCCACAATGGATTGGGAAAAGATTTTTAATGGCTCATTCAACATCCATGATACTTCTTCGAATGTGGTTGCATTTGAAACTTTGTGAACCAATCCTTGCACACGCTCTATATTCAACGGCGTCTCTATAGCTTTAAGTTCAATCCCTGATGAATCATTCAAAGACTGCTGTGCCTGTGCGGCCGCTTTGCTTATAAGAGCATGCTCCTCGCGTAGCATTGGCTCCATGATTTTTTCGGCGATGTTCTGGTACATGCGTCCGTTTGGAAACACATCGGAAGAAATATTCTCGGTGAAAGCATCTGCGAGCGCTACACCGGTCTCGTATGCATAGTCTCCTGCCTACACATATGATGCAACTCCGTTTATTGAGGTCAAGCAGGTGGGCGTCCGCATAGCAGCAAGTGGCCACCGTTCGTGTAGTACGCTATCCATCACAATGTGAACCACTTTCCGTCTCGATTGCTTCAATCCTGATTATCAGAATGATACTGCGCTGTAAAGATGTCCAACGTACTGATCCCACCCACCCGATTGCTTCAATCTTGATTTTCGCAACTGCAGGAATTAGGATACGGCCGCATTTTTATTGATGATGTTTTCAAGCCGTTGTCCACCCATCATCAGCCCGATTTGCTCAATGGTTGTCTCAGACGGCTTGATAATCCCCATAATCTCGCCCTCGTACATGACGGCAACACGGTCTGAGAGCTTCATGATTTCCTCAAGCTCCGTTGACACAAGCAAAATGCCAACGCCATTATCCCGTTGCTCAATTAAACGGCCATGAATGTATTCAATTGCACCGACATCAAGGCCACGCGTTGGATGCATCGCAATCAACACCTTAGGATCACGTCCAATCTCCCGTGCAACGATCACCTTCTGCTGGTTTCCGCCTGATAGATTTTGTGCAAGTTCTTGCTGGCTTGGCGTTTTAATCGAAAAATCGTCAATGAGTTTTTGGCTGTATTGCCCGGCATATTTCCAGTTAAGCAAGCCACCCTTCCCAAATTGTTTTTTATAATAATCCTGCAATACAAAATTTTCCGTCAGCGCCATCGTCATAACCAATCCCGTTTTTTGTCGATCCTGCGGAATATGAGAAATTCCATGCGCCATGATCTCGCGCGTTGTGCGTTTGGTAAGATCCTCTCCCTCATACAATATCTGACCTGAGGTTGCTTTCATAAGTCCCGTAATGCATTCTACAAGCTGTGATTGACCGTTTCCGTCAACACCGGCAATGCCCAGTATTTCCCCGGCATGAATATCAATTGAAACGTTATGAATGATCTCACCGCTGTCACTTCTGTCACGTGCAAGTGAAAGATCACGGATGGACATCATCGTTTCTCCGGATTCCTGTTCCGCACGGCTGACAGTAAAGTTCACGTCTCTCCCAACCATTAGATTTGCAAGTTCTTCAATAGAGCAATCCTTTGTGAGATATGTACCAAGCGCCTTCCCGAGGCGGAGGACCGTAACGCGATCGGAAATTTCCTTCACTTCATTCAGTTTATGACTGATAAACAACACCGTAAAGCCGTGTCCCGTCAGGCTTCGTACCATATTAAATAATTCGCCTGTTTCCTGTGGTGTCAAAACGGCGGTCGGTTCGTCCAGTATGAGAATCCGGGCGCCACGATAAAGCGCCTTGATAATTTCAACACGCTGCATCGCCCCAACCGACAGATCGCCGATTTTAGCCATTGGATCAATGTTCATGTTGTACTTTTTTGCAAGTTCATCAATTTTCTGTGCCGCAAGCTTTTTGTTAAGATGCAGTTTCCCGGCATCTTTTGCGCCAATTAAGCAATTCTCAGTCACAGTCAAGGTTGGAATCAACATGAAATGTTGATGAACCATGCCGATCCCAATTGCCATTGCATTCTTGGCAGAGTTGAACTTAACAAGCTTCTCATCAACATAGATTTCTCCCGCGGTAGGTTTATAAAGTCCGCACAGCACGTTCATGAGTGTAGACTTACCCGCGCCATTTTCTCCTAAAAGCGCGTGTACTTCACCGGCTTCAACGCTAAGATTGACATCCTCGTTGGCCAGCACGCCAGGAAAGCGCTTGTAAATATGTTTCATTTCCAGTGATTTTGACATTTTTTCCTCCTCAGCCGCGCTTATAGGGTTTGCCAAGCGAATCTGGTGCAACCGCACGACTTGCAAACATTGCCAGCGCAATGATGGTTAATATATAGGGAACCATGACAAGGAAGTTGTAAGGAATATGAGCGCCGGCAACCTGCAAGATATTTGATGCCACATTGCCCGCCATAAAGATGAGCGCTGCAACCATGACGCCCCTGGGTTTATACTTGCCAAAGATAACGGCGGCAAGCGCAATATAGCCCCTTCCAGAGACCATCTCCTCCGAGAAAAAATTAAGCAGACCTGTTGAAAGAAATGCACCGCCCATTGCGATTATTGCGCTGCCAATCACAGCTGCAAAATACTGCACACGATAGACATTGATACCCAATGTATCCGCAACGCGAGGGTTTTCACCAACGGCACGCAGATTCAGTCCGACTTGCGTTTTAAACAGTATATAGGAGATGATCGGCACCAACAAAAATGCAATGTAAACAATTGGCATTTGATCAAAAAATGCTGTGCCAAACAAGGGGATCTTATGAACGAACGGAATCGGCCACTTAACAAATGTATCAATCGATGCAATCGTTGTATTAACACCGAATATTACACGGTTCAGTGTGGCCGAAAGGCCCGAGCCAAGAATATTGATTGCCGCGCCAACAACAATTTGGTTAGCCTTGAGCGTAACCGTTAAAAATGCAAATAATAGTCCCACAAGTGTGCCAGTCCCCATGGCAATGAGCAAGCCCAACCATACGCTTCCCGTATAATAGGAACCGACAACCGCCGCCAAGGTTGCAATTAACATGGTGCCTTCAGCGCCAATGTTCAATAGTCCGCTGCGGTTGATAATCAGTAATCCCAACCCCGCAAGCAGTATCGGTGCTGCCATGCGAATATCAGAGGCGAGATAGCCGCCAATCATTTCAATCGTTTCCATAAGCTTTCTCCTTCCTCCTTTTATTCGGATAATTCCTGTTTTTGGTTCTTAAGCCGCTTTTCGTTCCATTTTTCAAGCAGCAACTGGCTGGCAACCACTGATATAATAACCAGTGCCTGAATCACTGCGACAATTGAATTGGGCACTTTAGCCTTGATCTGCATACGGTTACCACCCGCACGGAATGCGCCAAAGAGCAATGCTCCAACAATAATACCAATTGGTGTGTTGTTTCCGATGAGTGCCACTGCGATACCATCAAAACCATAGCCTGGCGAAATAGACGGAATCATCCGAATTTGCACGCCAATGATTTCGTTTGCTCCGGCAAGTCCCGCAAGTCCGCCAGCAAGCAGCATCGTCAATAGAATGTTTCTGTTTGTATTGATACCGGAATAACGTGCCGCCGTAATATTGAGACCTGCAACACGTACTTCGTAACCTTTTTTGCTACGCCAGAGAAACAGCCAAAACAGCACAATAAACAAAAGGCCTAGAATGAACCCCCAATGTGCACGTGTATCAGGAATTAAATTGGGCAGTTGTGCCGTTACCGCAACCGGGCTCGTCTGGCAGTTGATTCCAGGCGGTTCAATCATTGGACCATTCACCATGAATTCAGCAAAATTAATTGCGATTGTGTTGAGCATAACAGTCGTGATGATTTCGCTGGCACCAAAACGAACTTTCAGCATACCCGCAATCAATCCCCATAGACCGCCGCCAAAAAAACCGCAAAGAATAGTCAACGGAAGATGTAATGCCGTCGGAAGTCCTGTGATATAGACGCCGGCAGCAGTCGCGCAAACTGCCCCAATATACAATTGGCCTTCCATACCGAGGTTGGTTAGGCCGCACCGATTGGCTAGCGCATAGCTCATGCCGGTGAACAGCAATGGCGACATCTTTACAATCGTTTCTGCGAAAGCATTTTTGCTTCCAAACGCGCCTTGTATCAACGCATAAAAAGCCTTGATCGGATCAAATCCAATCAGTTTAATCATCAGCATTCCAAGCAGAATTGCAACCAATACTGCCGAGACCGAAACCAATACTTGGCGAAATGCATTTTGCACTTTGGTATTCCATATAACGGAACCGTTTTTTCTCATTCCCGTTACCACTTTCTTCCCTATCATGAGATCCGTAATTTGACTAGACGTTTTATTTTTGTAACTTGAAAAAAGAAATTTATACAAACGGAATCCCGGGAATCTTTTTTCAAAGGAATCCCGGGATATCCATCTGCTAATAATTAATAGTCGCCAAGTTCACCTGCATAAAGCTTGGCAACGACTTCGTTAATTGCTTTCACCTTTTCGGTAGGCAGTTTGGTATCCCAGCCATGCCAATCGGATACAAGCGTGCCTTTCTGGGCAAGATCATAGACAACCATGCCAGATTTCCATGTTTGATTGGCGATAGAAAGGAATACATCCTCATAGATCGATGGATAGTTACGCATAACAGAGAGTACAATCGCATCTGGAGCAACGCTATATTGATCACCATTGAATCCCATTGCATACACGCCCTTCTCCGCGGCGGCATGTAGACAGCCGAGCTGTGCACTATTGGCGGAAGCAGAAATGACATCAAATCCCTGATTGATATAGGCGAGTGCACGTTCTTTTGCAAGATCGGCATCAGTCAGCGTTCCAAGATAAGCAGTTGCCACTTCCGCATCGGCGTTGGTTAGGCGCACGCCTTCTTCAATGCCGGATACAATATCAGTAATGGCTGGAATGTCCTGGCCGCCAAGGAACACGACCTTGTTGGTATCCGTTAAAATACCCATAATGGCGCCAATCAGAATGCCCATATTGACGGGGCCAACGTACGCCAGATTCGGAATGTTCGCGACTTGATCAGCCGTGTTTTCATCAACGCGGAAACCATAGGAAAGACAGAAATGCGAATCCGGATATTGGACAGCCAGTTCTTCCGCCGAAGCTTTAAACTGCGAGCCGTGAACAATGATCATATCGTATTTTTCTTCAGCATAGGTGCGGATATATTCAGCCATATCTGAAACCGCAATATTTTCGATATACTCAAGTTCGGTGCCATATTTGTCTGAAAGATTTTTAACTGATTCGAAGCAAATCTGATTCCAGCCATTATCGGTAATGACGCCGGAAAGCAGTGCAACGACTTTTAGCCCCGACAAGTCCTGTGTTGTTGCGGAATCGGTTGCTGTTTCCGCATCAGGGTTTGCGGTTGATTCCTGTGTCGCAGGGTCTGCGATGGCGGTTTGCGAGCCGCTAGGTTGTGCGCAACCGACTGTTGAAAAGACCATGACCAATACGAGCAACATTGCCAAACATTTTTTCATTTGCACATTCTCCGTTCATTTTTTGTATTCTAGAATCCAGAAATACTTATGCAAAAGCACAGTAATGCGCTAATTGCCAAATGTCATTGCCGAATATGAAACAAATCATAAAATAAACAATTGTGTGTGCGAAGTAGGCGTTTGAATATCCCGTATTATAATGACGTACGAAAGTAGTGATAAGCGTTGGACAATACCGTATGCAAAATTATAAGCGGTTTTCGATAGGTTGTCAATGTATCGCCTAGATTAATGAAATGTATAATTTTTTTCTGGCGCAACGTGCCATTAGCCAGAGCATTGGGCGGCGTTGAATTTCTGATTATCTCAATCATTCGTAACATGATATCGAACATCCACAAACTAAGCCAGTCTCGCCTCTCAGACTGGCTTTTCAATCGGATTGATTTGTTGCATTTCATCAGAATTGGTAGGGTTTCCCGTTTCAAATCGGTTTCCCCTTATGACCGTTTTGCACAATTCGCGAAATCGTGCAAAACATGTATCCCATAGCCAATGTGATCCTGTTATCGTTAACTATTTTTCAGCATCACCATTTCAATACTGTCGGTCACATCCTCGCATTTATCGCAGCAATCTTCCAAATAATCAAACATCTTGGTCCACTGAATCCGTTCAAGAGGTGTTGCGTCGCTTGTATACAATCTACGCATGGCTGAGCAATGCAGCCGATCCCCCGTCTCCTCCAACTCGTTGATGCGAATGATAGATTCCCGAAGCGTATCGGATCTCCGAAAATGATACATTTCGGCTACCGCTTCCTTTGTGACCACACAGCACTGATGAATAATCTCTGCAAATTCCACCATTTCAGCTCGAATAGTAAGAATATTAAACATAAACATCTTACGCGCCACATCTTCAATGCAGTCCGTTACATCGTCAATCTGCTGGGCCAACAGCATAATATCCTCGCGTTCGATTGGCGTAATAAACTCTTTCGCAAGCTTTTCCATGAGCCTATGTTTTTCAATGTCAGCCGCATGCTCAATCTCGTGCATTGTCAGGATACGCATCTCAAGCTGCGCAGGAACAAACTGCACGGCCGTCTCCTTGAGAAATGCCGCAGCCTCGCACGCAAAGCCCATGCCGGTGACAAATCCATCAAAATAGATATTATCCTTCTGTTTCATCTATAACTAGATCCTTTCTGTTTGACGATTTTCATGCAATCATCAGTTCTTCAAATGCGTTGTCCGGTGAAATCAACCGCCTAATTGCTTATGCCGCGGTCCACGAGCCTGTCCTAAAATATCAGCAAAAACAGCTTGACCATACAATAGCCAATCAGACCGCAACAAGGGAATGTCAATACCCATGCGTAGACCATCTCCTTAACAACGCCCCAATTGACGCTGCTCATTCGCTTGGCCGCACCCACGCCCATAATTGCTGTTGTTTTGGTGTGCGTTGTGCTGACGGGAATACCGGTCAGCGATGAAAGCAGCAGACATCCCGCTGCTGCAATATCCGCAGAAAACCCTTGGTACTTTTGCAGCTTCACCATGTTCATCCCAACCGCCTTGATAATTCGCATGCCGCCGATGGAAGTGCCTAACGACATCACCACCGAACAAAGAATCATCAACCATAGGGGAATTGAAAACTGCGTGACATTGGCCTGTCCATTGGCTAAAAAAGCCCCCAACAAAAACACGCCGATAAATTTTTGTCCATCTTGCGCTCCATGCATAAAAGCCATTGCAGCGCCCCCACAAATCTGTGCTTTCTTGAAGAATCCTTCCGTGCGCCGGCGATCCATTTTCCGGCAAACTGCCTGTGTAATCTTGGCCGTCACAAAGCCGGAACCAAACCCGAGAGCCGTACTAAGAATCAAGCCATACAGTACCTTGATCCATTCCTCGCCGTTGATGCCACCAAAGCCATTGTGCATAGCGATGGCAGCTCCGGAAAGTCCCGCAATCAATGCATGACTTTCGCTTGTAGGAATTCCAAACCACCAAGCCAACGTCGCCCACAGCACAATTGCGAACATGCCCGCACACAGCGCAATGGTGGCCTCCTGAGCATTGCCACCGAAATCCACCATATTATAGATGGTCTCTGCCACAGTGGCATTGACCAGCGTCATGACAAATACGCCAAGAAAATTGAACGCCGCAGCCATCATAATCGCCGCGCGCGGGGACATGGAGCGCGTAGAAATGCAAGTGGCGATGGCATTTGGCGCGTCCGTCCAGCCATTGACAAGAATAACGCCGAGCGTCAGCAATACTGTGATGGACAGCGCCGGATTGGATGATAACTGACTGAAGAAATCGCTGAGTGTAATCGTCATACTGTTCCCCCCCTTCTTTGACATATTTATCATAACACGCCAAACGAATGTCGTAAAGCTGTTTCACAAGAACTCGCTCTTTGGAATATTATGGCTACAACATCTTGAAATGATGGAGGAACGCCAATGCAATTGCTTAGTCGTGTCCCCGTAGGAAAGCCCGTCACTGTCACAGAGCTTTCCACCGAATCCAATATACGCCGCCGTTTGCTTGACCTAGGTTTTACACCAGGCACTCCTTTGACTTGTCTTTTTTCCGCGCCAGGCGGAAATCCGCGCGCTTATCGTATTCACGAAACGGTAATTGCTTTGCGCAATGCCGATGCCGACAGCATCTGCACACTTCCAAAAGAGCATGGATGGGTGCGTCCATGACGAGCGTTGCCCACGAGAGCCGTTTGCATTACAGCAATGCAGCATCACGATCCAAAGCAACGAAACCGGAGCTGATCGTGCGTCTTGCAGGCAATCCAAACGTTGGAAAAAGCACGGTATTCAACTCACTCACCGGTCTCCATCAACATACAGGTAACTGGGCAGGTAAAACCGTACAAAACGCGCAGGGAAGCTGCCGTATCCGCGGCAAATTAATTCAGCTTCTTGATATCCCCGGCGCTTATTCGTTGCTGGCACGTTCTCGCGAAGAAGTGGTCGCAAGGGATTGCATCTGTTTCTATGAAGCGGATGTAACCGTGATTGTCTGCGATGCAACCTGCCTTGTGCGAAATCTCAATCTGGTTTTGCAAACGCTGGAGGTAACCGCACGCGTGGTCGTCTGCGTCAATCTTTTGGACGAGGCCGCGAAAAAAAAGCTAACCATTGATTTGTCTCTGCTTGAAAAGCGTCTCGGTGTACCCGTCGTGGGTACGAGCGCACGCACAAAGAAAGGCCTTACGCAACTTGGCGATCGAATTCTCTCCTTTCAAAATGGAGTACCGCTTTCACCGGCACAGGTTTGTTATTCGCCCGCCATCGAACAGGCGATTGCGCTGTTGTTACCAGCTGTCAAGCCGATAACCACCGACAAGCTGAATGCACGTTGGACAGCACTGCGTTTATTGGAACATGATGATGCCCTGCTCGCCAGCATAAATGCCTATATTGGGCATTCTCTCACAGACAATCCCGCAATTCAATCTGCGTGTGCAGCGGCTATGGCATTGCTGGCCGATTCCAGCATTGCTCCGGAAACCGTAGGCGATGCCATCGTGTCAGACATCTACCACACCGCCGAATCTCTGCTTGATGGCGTCATCCGTCAATCCGAGAACAATCGTTCAACCCGACAGCTCAAGTTTGATAAACTACTCACCAGCAAACGGTTTGGCGTGCCAGTGATGTTGGCTCTGCTTGCAGGCGTGTTTTATCTCACCATTGTTGGCGCAAACGTCCCCTCCGCATGGCTATCAGCAATGTTTACGCGATTGGAGCTTTTTCTGCTTACTTGGCTGACTGCGCAAAACGCACCGCCTTGGCTCATCGGTATGTTGATTACCGGCATGTTCCGTACCCTAGCTTGGGTTGTCGCAGTCATGCTGCCACCCATGGCCATCTTCTTCCCCTTATTTACGCTATTGGAGGATCTTGGTTATCTTCCCCGTGTTGCATTCAATCTGGATAATCGTTTCCGCTGCTGCGGCGGCTGCGGAAAGCAGGCATTGACCATGTGCATGGGATTTGGATGTAATGCAGCGGGCGTAACGGGTTGCCGGATCATTGACAGTCCACGAGAACGATTGATTGCCGTGCTGACCAATGCATTTGTCCCCTGCAACGGACGATTTCCCGCACTGATTGCCCTTATTACCATGGGGCTTGTCAGCGTAGGCACGCTCGCCAGTTCCCTGACCGCTGCGGTAGCGCTCACCGGCGTAGTCCTACTCGGTGTACTCTTCACCTTTGCTGCAAGTAAATTGTTATCAAAGACGCTGTTGCGCGGCATTCCTTCCTCGTTCACGCTGGAATTGCCGCCCTTCCGCAAGCCTATGATCTTCCAGGTGCTTGTACGTTCCGTTTTCGATCGAACGCTATTTGTTCTGGGCAGAGCCGTCATGGTAGCCGCACCGGCTGGTGTCCTAATCTGGCTCATGGCAAATGTGCGGGTTGGGAATTGCACCTTGCTTGCTACGCTGACGCGTTTGCTTGATCCGATTGCGCATCCCTTTGGTCTGGATGGGGTACTGTTGGCTGCGTTTTTGCTCGGTCTGCCCGCCAATGAAATCGTTTTACCCATCGTAATTATGACCTATGCAAACGCCGCAAGTTTAACGCAGCTTGGCTCGCTTACCGATGTTCGTCTGCTGCTTATGCAGAACGGTTGGACGCCCGTAACCTATATTTGCGTTACGATTTTCATGCTCATGCACTGGCCTTGCAGCACAACGCTGATCACCATAAAAAAAGAAACCGGCAGTTGGCGATGGACGCTTGTATCCATGCTGCTGCCAACCGTCTTTGGTCTCTGCACCTGTCTGCTTGTAAATCAGATTTGGCGACTATTTGCTTAACTATTTCTCGCAGTATTCCTATTTTTACCCGCCGACGCCTCCTCTTTGTCTATCAGCCGCTTCATTTGTATTGCAAAGGGCTACGGAAGAAAGTCCATAGCCCTTTTGTGATGTCATTGAGGATCGATCAAGCGTACATGCCGTTTGCAGCCATGTAGTCGTAGATACGCTTTCCATGGTCCTGCTCTTCCTTCTGAATGTGGTTGAGCACATTTCGCGCCTGCGCGTCCTTGAACTCGAAGATGCATGTGTTGTACGTAGATGATACGTGTTTCTCCGTTCCCAATGCATCCTGGCAAAGGTACGCATCCTGTTTCTTTTCGTTTTCCGAGCACGACGCCTGTGGCGTCGCCTGTTGCTGCGAAGAATCGCTGCCGCCAGTCATCATGGGTACCGTGCCAGACAGCATCTGTGTGATGGTATCCAGATGAGTCTGCTCGGTTTGCCCGATGGAAGCAAAGAGTTTCTTGAGCGGTTCGTCGCAGGTTTGCTCCGTATATTTTCTGTATTTTTCTACACAGAGCTGTTCTTGGCTCTTCAAGTCCTGCAAAAGCATGGTTTCCTTTTGCGTCAATTGCATATTCACTTCACCTCAAAATTAGTATGGTACATTCTCCGCTAAAATATCGTAATTTAAATTTGTTTTCCTAGCCGTCTTGTTCCCAAGCGTTGATCCTCATCGAAATAAACCCGCAAAAAGTATTCTGCTGTGCCGAGCATCCGAAAAACAAGCGTTTTTTTTGCCCGCATGCCATGTGTATATCAGCGCAATTGCATCATGCCCTGCCGCATACTGAAACAATCAAGTCTGTGCTTTTTCCAGAAGATCTCTCTGTGCTGGATTATCGATGAGCTGCCCATGAATATCAAACCGTGAGCCATGGCAGGGACAGTCCCAGCTCTTTTCATCCGGGTTCCATTCCACTTGACAACCAAGATGCGGACAACGTGTATTCACCAGATACGCCTGCCTGTTTTCGTCCAAATAGACGCCGACCTTATCGTTGCCGCTGTCGACCACGCCTCCATGTTCCGCGGGCAACTCGTCCAGTGTCGTCTGCGGTATGGTCAGGTTTTGACGTGACAGGCCTTTGATCGCCTGTCCCCCGCCCTTGGCCACCTCAACGGCCGTAGCAATATTGAAACGTTGCGGGCTGAACACCTGTGCATATGCATTATCCCTCCCCAGGATTCGATCGGTCAAAATTTGCGCCGCAACCATGGACGTGCTCATCCCCCACTTGTTAAATCCGGTAGCAACAAACCAATCCGGTGTACTTGCACAATAATTGCCGATATATGGAACGAGATCCGCTGTCATACAGTCCTGTGCCGACCAATGTGCAACCTCAAAACTATTTGGATACAACGCTCTGGCCGTCACTTGCAGCGCTTTGTAACGTCCACCCTCAGAGTTTTCGCCTGTGCGGTGATCCATACCACACAGAATTAATAGGTTCTCCGCATTGCGAAATGATAGCCCATCCTCATTCGCATCCACATAGATGCCGTCCAATAGCGCAGCATTTTGCAAAGCAATGGAATACGCCCTCGACTGATACATCCGGGCAAAATAGAATCCGGGCGAATTGACAAACGGAAAATGCGTGGTAAACACAACTTTCTGTGCCGTCACCGTATGTCCGCCTACATGTAGGGTATGCGCCTCCACCAATTGTACCGGCGATTTTTCATAGATCCTTAAATCTTGACTGACAGCCTTTAAAAACTTCATCGGATGAAATTGTGCCTGTTGGTCAAAGCAGACGGCGCCGACGGTCGAAAACGGCAGGTTGATCCGTGGCGAAAAAGTAGCCGGCAAGCCAAGTGCAGCGGCGACTTTTGTCTCGCACTTGAGTTTCTCCACATCTTCCGTGGCATATACATATGCCCGTTTTTGCGCAAAATCGCAATCGATGCCCTGATCTGTAATGATGGCGCGATACTGAGCGATAGCCTGCTCGTTGGCGGCACCGTACTGTCGTGCCAAATCGATGCCAAAGCGCTGTACCAAAGCGGCATAACACAGGCCATGCTGACTTGTAATCTTAGCGGTTGTTCCCTTGGTCTGTCCACTACCAATGCAATCCGCCTCCAGTACCACACAGTTCACGCCGTTCTGCCGGAGCAAATAGGCTGTCAGAATCCCGGCCATTCCCGCACCAATGACGGCAACTTCCGTTTTCAAGTTCTGTTCGAGTGCATCCCTGCGTTCGATTTCCACATTTTCTACCCAAATGGATTTCATCTTTTAATCACCCCGTTTGATAGTATGTCCATTTTTCAACAAGCGTAGTTCTTAAACTTTCATACTGTTTTGCTAAAACACAACTCATTGCCTTCGCTTTTGTACCTTCCCGCGCGTATTTTCATAACCCGCATACAATGAACGCCATCCGGTTTTTTTCAGAACCGAATGGCGTGCGTTATTTTTTGATTCTCAGTGACATGAATCGAGTGATCTTCGAAAGAGAAATCTGAGGTTTCGAGTATTATTTGGCAGTTCAGTCGGTAAATTCACAGATTTACTCGAGATGAATCCGGGATTGTATGTGCATAAATAACAAAACAAGATACCAAAATTGCTTTTTAGGGAAATTTTAGAAACACACCCGAATTGATTAAAAATATCCGATTTTCACGCGTTTCCCGCCAGTTTTCAACGCTTCGGCCAAAGACGCGGCAAGCCGCATTTTGTCAGCAAAACAGAGGCTTGATTCCTCGCTCCTGTAGGCGGCATTGTCGGCGCGACCAACAAATAGATCCACATCGCTGGCTTCACACAGCAGCAGCCGTGCAATCTGTGCCGCGCCATCACTGCCGTTATTCCAGCAATGATACAATCGATTATCCTTTGCATAATCTTGCGCATACTCCACCATTCGCGCCATGGTCAGCGCACCTTCTGTGACCACATCCACGCCATCAATCAAGAGCGCGGGCGGCAGATCGGAAGTGTCTGACACAGTGTCCACCTGCACCTGCTTTCCAAGGTGCTTAGCCGTAATGCCAGCAGTTGTGCCACCACAAACAATATGCTTACCGCCTTTGCTGAAAAACAGAGACAATACGCGGGTATCGTCCGCCGGATTGGATGGCGGACCAAACAGCAGATTGACCAGTTGTCGTTTGCGCAATTTGACAGCGCAAGCCGTCGTATCATCGGCCGGCTGCCCACCATAGAGATCACTGCATTGTTCTACAAGCAGCGTTGCAAGCTCCTTGGCCGAGTAGGACGAATGATACAATGCTTCCATATAATCGGTAATTGCATCGCGATCCCATTCCAGATTCAGCTCGATGGTTTTGCTTGCGTGCAACGCACCATCCGAAAAGCTAAGCAACACGTCGTCAGGCTTAAGTCGAAATTTAGCACAAAAAAGTTGCTTGTCGCCTACAGATTTCTGTTCTATTGCATAGTCAACCGAATTGCCGCCAGATAATAGCACAACGTGTGGATTATCGTACTGGATCAATTCGGTATCCCCGTAAGCGGTGAGCCGGATAACCGTAAACGTCGAATATGCCACGCCACGCTCCGCGCACACGGGCAATGTGGAAACTACCGTATGTACACATTCTTCAATGGGCAATCCCGCTGCCAGCATGGTGGAGAGGATTTTTGCCGTTAAGGTGGATAGGATATTGGCTTTGACACCACTGCCCAATCCATCGGCAAGTACCAATATCGTTGAACCATCCTCGGCCTTGGCTAAATCCACATGATCTCCGCAAAGAGGTTCGCCCCACTTGTTGATACTGACGAAGCCAATATCAATAAACAGATCATTCATCGGACAATGACTCCTTTAGCTTGGTCAATGCGATTTTTGTTTCTGCCGCCGTTTCGCCAAGCAGCGACGCAATCTGCTGCACAACGTTCATCTGCCGAGCCATAACCTTATCAGCCACAGCTGCCGTCTCCGCGCTCTGGGTTTCTTTAATGCGCCTTGTGTTCACCTCGGCGGTGATATCGCGCAGAATGCCCACAATAATATGATAGTTGTGGTTATAGATAACGCTTTGAACCACATATTTCCCATACTCCGCAAGATACACCTGACGGTTATTGACCGTTGAGCCACGCTGCAGTGCCTCCATAAACGGTGCGGGGTCCAGCAGCGTAACCGCCGGCATTCCTAGCACATCGCTCGGAAGCTTGATGCGAAAAATCTCGCACGCAGCAGGATTGATCTGCTGAATTTCGTATTGTTCATTGAGTACAAGAATCCCGTTTGGCGAATTCTGAATAATCGTATCCGAAAACGACTCTGCTTTTTCCATCAGGTAAGGCAGACACATGGAAATCTCCGCTTTGCCCAAGCAAACGGCCAGCGCTTTCTCACGGCAGGTATTATAGCCGCAGGTGCCGCAGTTGAGCTCATGCTCCGGCTTGGTCTTGCCCATTTTTTTGAGTACATCGAGAATTTCACGCTCACTGACATTGATCTTGCGTACTGGTGTACGGGGATAGCCTTGCATCAAATCCGCCACGCTGGGCTGCTCAACGACAAAATCCTTGCTGCCCGCATAGGTATTGACCGCAACCGAATCGGAAACCGGTCGTTCGCGTCCCTGCTCCATAGCCGGGCCGCCGACACACCCGCCGACACATGCAGACATTTCCACAAAGCAGTGCGACAAATTCCCGTCAATTATGTCCTTGATCGCGCAAATGCAATTATTCATCCCATCCACGGTGATATATGAATATCGTTTATCCCAAGGTTCCATACTGCGCAAAATGCCGCCCGATAATGGAAATAGACGTGCGCGGCTTTCAGCGAGGGTACTCTCGGCCGTTTCCGGCGTAACACCCCGCTCCTGCATCCATCTACTCAATTCAAAGAATGTCAGCGCTTGATCAACGGCATGACTGTTGTCAGCCTCTTGTTTTTTAGCGATGCATGGCCCAATGAAAACCGTCTTGACGCCGGGATTCTTGTGCTTGATCAGGCGGCAGGTTGCCTCCATAGGCGTCACTACATTGGCCAGGTACGCAAGTGCATCCGGATAATACTTCTGAATCAAGTTATTCACCGCCGTACAGCAGGACGAAATGATCACGCTCTGGCCATCATCCCGAATCAGCTCTTCATATCGAGTTTTTACGATAGAAGCACCAATAGCCGTCTCAACTACATCTGAAAACCCAAGTTTGAGAAGCGCAGCACGCATTGTCTCAATAGTTGTGCCTTTATAGTTTGCAATAAACGATGGTGCAAGACAGACAATCACCGGCACGCCAGAAGCAATGTCTGCCTTGACCGCTTCGGTATCGTCTCTAATTTCTTTTGCATTTTGCGGGCAGGATACAAAACACTTGCCGCAGAGTACGCATTCCTCAGAAATAATATGCGCCTGCGCATCCGCAAACCGGATCGATTTAACCGGGCAGTTGCGAATACACTTATGACAATTTTTACAATTTGATTTTTTCAGTTTTAAATAGTCCGTCATTTGTCCCGCTCTCCTTCAGTAATCGGCACAGCTAGTATACCATAATTCGACTCGATTTGGGCGTGTTTCTAAAAGAGGAATGTGCGGTTTCGTCTGATTTTTTTGTTAGTTAAAGCGGAAATTTCACAGGTTTAATGTCGATAAATCTAGTATTATACGCACAATAACAGTATTAAAACACGCTTTTGTGCATTGAAAATGCGTAACTTAAATACCCGAAGCATTTTCTTGCTATGGCTCCTCCTTGTCATTCTCAAAACAAACCGTTTTCAGCGTTTCTTTTTATCCATCAGCCGGCAAGTCAAGAGGAAAAACGGCAACCACCATCCGTATACAACGCAACAACAGCATTGCACATTGTTTTAACCGGCCGCCATTGCTTTGTTTCGTCAGTCAGAATGGATGTTCGATATCAATACTTATATCTCATACCAACGTATTTCGTTTTCAGCCAAGTGCAACTGGAAATTCGTTCCATCACCCTTATATATGGTGGTATCCTGCGGCTCATAGGTGTTGTTCACCACACAATATTTTCCGTTGGTCACGTATGCGTGCACCTCGACATTAAAATTGTTGGAAAACCATTTGTACAGGTTATTCTCGCCATGCGTGCTCCATAGAATGGCACGGTACAAAATACGACTGTTTTCAAAGGTATATGGTAGACCGCTAATATAGACGGCACGACCTTTCCCATACTCATTTACCGCCATCTGCACCTCATGTTCGCGCTGACACAGTACCGTTGCACCCGCCAGCGCATACATGTTCTTTTTCCCCTCGCCGAAGTCAACCGGTCCATCGCAATCCTGCAGAATAAAATGACCTTCGACTTCGTTCCAGTTATACTTGTCATAATTCAATGTAACTCCTGTTTCTTTTTCAACGCCAAGAACGCGAGCCAGCTGAATATACTGTCCCTCGTATTGATGACCAGATGGTTCGCCCACACCGATGAACCCACCGCCGTTGTACACGAACGCTCGAATAGCCGATGAAATCTCTGGATTTTCCCAGACAGAGCCACCCGTATGCGCAGTGTCGCCATCCCCGACATTGATGAGTACATCCACGTCGTCTAATACGGTTCTATCAGTAAGCAGATCGTCAAAGCTAATGAATTTAACATCGAAGGGCGCACCCGAAAGCGCCTCAATCACACCAGCATAGCTATAATTTTGTTTTTGATAAAGCGCATGATGAACCATGTGACAACCCCAAGCACGCATTTTACCCCACGCATTGAGTACCGCAACGGTCTTCACGCAGTATGGCGTTGTTGTCTTGATGTTATTGTACAGTTCCCGGAATTCGTTGCAAACACGCTCGACATATGCAACAAAATCCGGGAATGCACACGCCAATTTCAAATATCCGCCATACCCGATGCGATCGATCGGTTTGCGCAAAATAGCGCGGCGTGCGGTAACCCAGTTGATCTTCGCTTCCTTTACGGGATCACCACCCTCGCAAAAAGTATCCGGGAAAAAGTATGGTAAAAATCGTCCTTCCGTATAGTTGACGCCTCGAATGTCGCTGATGAGCCGCAGCGTGCAACCGTTGCCGACACTGCCCACAACACTGTCGATTCCGATCGATGCAAACTCCTCCATGAACGGCTCGGTGCCAATCCAATGGTCACCCAAAAACATCATGGCTTCCTTGCCGTACGCATGGGTGATATCAACCATTTCCTTGGCTAGTTTGGCCACCTCACGGCGTTGAAATTTTTGAAAATCTTTAAATTCCTTCGTTGGCACTCGGTATTGATTGTTATAATATCCTTGATCGATGATAAATTCCGGACGGAAAGGATAGCCCACTTCTTTTTCAAACTGTTCCAGAATATAGGGAGATACGCTAGCGGAATAGCCATACCAGTCCACGTATTTTTCGCGCTTTAGTTCGTCAAATACCAGCGTAAATTGATGGAAAAACGTTGTGTAACGGATTACATTCACATACGGATGCTCCGCAATGAATTTGCGTAGACGTTCCATCGTATATTGATGCGTTTTCGGCTGACGCACATCAAATGTAATTTGGTGCTCAAAGTTTTTCCAATTGTTGGTAACGGCGTTATACATATGCACGGGATCCCATATCAAATACGCAAGAAAGCTAACTGTATACTGATGAAAAAGTGCAGCATTTTGCACAACGGCCTCCCCTGTACGCACATCGAAGTCCCACAATTTCGGAGAAACTGTTTCGCCTGTGCTGCGGTCGATAACCTCCCACCAGCGCTTGATATCATCGCGCGTGTTCACCTGCATCAGCTCACTGGAGATGCCTTTCATCAATGGAATCCGAAGCGTGCTTTCAACAGCGGTATAAAAGTCCGTCATGATATAGCACTGTTGCACTTCGTCAAGGTTCGCTTTTGCCCATGCATTATCCTTGCGTGTCGTGTAATAGGTGGAATATACCTTTGCATCCACGGTCTTGAGTTCCTCAGGATAATCCGTCCCATCGCAGTCGCGGATCGCATCCGCACCCCATCGTTTCAAAAGTTCCAATGTTTCCGGTACAACGTCAACATCTGTGGGTATCGTGACACGACCTTTATTCATTTCATCCACCCTAACTTGACCTCCCGTTCTCATTTTTTTATTGAAACACCTGCTGCATCCCACAGGAAAACTTGTGCATGATACCCGTATCTTTCAGCATGTCATTCCTCTGCCGTATATATACATAATATCCGACAGCGAAATGTCCAACGCCCGGTATAACAGCATCTGCTGCAACCTTCCAATGGCTTCGTCATCATAATACCGATATACCTGCCATCGTGGTCTTCGTAGGCCGCAATCATCCGATTTCATCGTAATAATGCAGCGTACGCGCGCTCACGTCCGTCCTCTTTACGATTTCGCCAACCGATAAACGCATGTTTCAGCACCTCTAATGGAGAAGTTTAACGTATAACGTTGCGTTAGAATGATTTCTTTTTTTTCAATCGTTGACTGCATCCATCAAAAACAACATTCGGTTTAAAAAATTGTGCTGTTTGCGCAGATTCACATAAATTTTGCATGATTTGCGTCGCTCTGCGCAATAGTATAAAGGATGTGTCCCTGCTTTACAAGATGGTATAACAGTGATACATTAAATAGCGAAAGTGAGGGAATATATGGAACTGGAAAAACGCAGAAACTTTATTATCAACTTCCTCTATTTTGTCATTATTCTTGGCATCTCCATATTTCTCTGCCGTTATGCGCTCAGCGCGGTCATGCCTTTTGTCATCGCCTTGCTCGTGGCGTTACTATTACGCCCCATTATTCGTTTTTTAAATGAAAAATGTCGCATTCAAAAGGGAGTTGCTGGCGTTGTTCTGGTATTGCTGTTTTATGCACTGATCGGTTTTTTGCTCACGATTCTCAGTATCAAGTTTTTCTTGGCCGCCAAGGCGTTCTTTTTACATCTGCCAACGCTCTATAACGATACTATTGAACCTTGGTTGTTTGATGTTTTTAAGGCGATGGAATCCTTTACGCAGAAACTTGATCCGAAAGTTTCCGCTGCATATGACATGATTGCGGCAAACGTCACCACAACTCTTGGTGAAACCATTGGTTCTCTCAGCAAACAGGTTGTGGGCTTTGCAACCAATTTTACATTGAAGCTGCCGAAATATCTGCTGAACCTGCTGATTATGATCATTGCAACGATCTTTTTTTCCATCGATCTGCCGTTGCTAAAAGAGTTCATGCTGCGCCAGTGTTCGGACAAAACAAAGTCGCTACTGCATAATATCAAATTGCATCTGTCCCGCACGCTGTGGCGGTACACACGGTCCTACGCGCTGATTCTGTTTATTACGTTTGCAGAGCTGTTCATCGGGTTGAGCATAGTAGGCGTTGAAAACGCCGTAGGAACTGCCATATTGATTGCAATGTTCGATATCCTGCCGGTTGTAGGCAGCGGCACGGTACTCATCCCATGGGCGATTCTTTCGGTCATTCAGGGTAACTATCTGCGGGCGTTGGGCTTTGGCATCATCTATCTGATCATTGTCATTGTCCGCAATATTATCGAACCCAAAATCATCGGAAGCCGGGTCGGTCTGCATCCCCTTGTCACATTGCTCGGCATGGTGGTCGGCGTTTGTGTATTCGGCCCTATCGGTCTATTTGGTCTGCCAATTACCCTTGCACTCATTCAAAGTCTCAACAATGACGGAATCATTCACCTATATCAAAAAAGTTCTGATTCCAAGCCGACGAACCCACCCGTGAAAAAAGCCGCAAACGGCACGGATACGCCAAGTTCAGGGGGACCTGCGCATGTGGAATAATCTACGTGTTTTGGATAGTCATGTTCACTATGCCTGGCCAATTACGCCGGACAGTCTGACCAGCATACTGGCAAAGACCGATACGGATATGGCGTGTCTAGCCGCACTTCCTGGTTGCGGCAGACTCAATCCCACGCTGGATATTTTGGCCTATAAACATCGCTATCCGGAAACCACATTTGCTTTTGGTTGTTTGGATTGCACTGCATACGGAAACAAAAAGAACCTCGGTGTATTCTTCATTAAGGAAGTAAAACGTCTGCTTTCTCTCGGATGCGATGGTCTTAAGCTGTTGGAAGGCAAGCCCACCATGCGCCGCATGTTCGACATCCCCGACTTTGACGATCCGCAATGGGAGCCTTTCTGGGCGTTTGCGGAGGAATGTCAATTGCCCATCCTCTGGCACGTAAACGACCCGGAGATCTTCTGGGATGCGATACGCATTCCTGCCTTTGCCAAATCTGCCGGCTGGGGCTATGGACCTGACGATGTCAATAACGAACATCAGTACCGACAGGTTCGCACGGTAATGGAACGTCATCCACAATTGAACATCACCTTCGCGCACATGTTTTTTCTCTCGGCGCAGCTCATCCGGCTCTCCGAATGGTTAGAGCGTTTTCCACACATGCATGTGGATCTTACCCCCGGCATTGAGTTGTATGAGAACCTGAGCAACACACCCGATGATGCACGCATGTTTTTCGAACGGTTTTGCAGCCGTATTCTTTACGGCACGGATATTGGTGGCCGTGCCACGCTCAATGGCACCATCATGAAGCTAGATGAAAAAGAAAGCACGCTGCGCGTCCGCTATGAACGCGCATTTTTGACGGATAAGGCATCCGTTGGCATCCGCTCCGATGGACATTTTCTCGTCCATTCCGATCCATTCGTATTGCATGGTTTAGGTCTGCCTGATGAGATGTTGCAAAAGATTCTATATGCAAACTTTATTTCATTCGTGGGCTGCGAGAGTCCCTTTCCAGTCAACGTGGATCTTTGCATCAAAGAATGTGCGCATATACGGCGCACACTCCGCGCCTATGCAAGCGGTCTAGAGCTAGCACCGGATTTTCGTGCGGTGGAAGCCGACAAACGATATTTTGAAAAAGTGAAGGCAGAAAGCATATGACCAAGGTGATTGCACACCGCGGATTCTCTAGCAAATATCCAGAGAATAGCATGCTCGCTTTTGAAAAGGCAATTGAACTGGGTGCAGACGGCGTAGAATTCGATGTGCAGCTATCCAAGGATGGCGTGCCGATTATCTTTCACGACGAAAGTCTCTTGCGTATCACGGGTGATGATCTGTTTGTGAAAGATCTCATGTTCGAAGAATTGAAACAATTTGATATCTCCTATCGCTTTAAAGGCGCATGTCCCGTCCAGCGCATCCCATCGCTGGAAGCATACTGTTCACGTGCCGAAAAACTTGATTTTTTAACCATTCTTGAGTTTAAAACGGCTATTTTTGAATACCAAGGCATTGAGCAGCAGGTTATCGATATGCTCCGTCGGTTTCATCTCTGCAACCGCGTCATTCTCTCCTCGTTCAACCACTATACGCTGCTACGCTGCAAGCAAATTGCGCCGGAACTCCCCCTTGGAATTCTATATGAGTGCCGAATTGCCGAGCCACAGCAATACGCAACCACGCTCGGTATGCAATATCTGCACCCAGACTATCGTTTTTTGAATGATGCCGAACTCGCAAAATATGAAGCGGCAGGCATTCGGACAAACCCTTGGACGGTTGATCACGAGGCGGACATTCGATATCTTCTTGGTCAGCAAAACATCCATGCGATCATGTCCAATAAGCCCGATCTTGTTATGGCTTTGCGAAGCGCTCAATGATCCTCTCCGCCGCCCGTAGCCCATCTATAGCTGCACTGACAATGCCGCCCGCGTACCCCGCGCCTTCGCCAATCGGATAGAGACCGGAATGCGATACGGATTCCAAATTCTCACCCCGTAGAATGCGCAGTGGCGCACTCGTGCGGGTCTCGACAGCCGTCAGCACGGCGTCCCCAAGATCATATCCCCGCAATTGACGAGCAAAGGATACAATCCCGTCCGCCACCCCTTGCGCAACAAAATCCGGCAGACAATCCCACAGGGAAACTGGCATAACCCCCGGCCTATAGGACGGAATGACGGTTCCGAACGCGGTCGGTTTTGTTTTTTGCAGAAAATCTGCCGTCCGCTCCGCCGGCGCACTATATCCGCCGCCGCCTGCAATATAGGCCGCGCGCTCCATTTGTTCAACAAACTGCAAACCCGCCAACGGATGATCCGCCGTGTCCGCGTCATGCACCTGCACCACCACGGCAGCATTGGCGTTCTGTCCGTCACGGGCATGGTTGCTCATGCCGTTGACCACAACCTGCTCCACGTCCGAAGAGGACGCAATCACGCGGCCACCGGGACACATGCAGAACGTATATACCCCCCGTACGCCACTCTTGCTGGTCAACGCATAGGAAGCCGCTCCCAGCCGAGGATGTCCCGCCAATGCGCCATATTGCGCCACATCGATCAGCGATTGCGGATGTTCCATGCGTATGCCTACCGCAAAGGGCTTCTTCCCCATTGCTACGCCCGCATCAAACAACATGCGATAGGTGTCGCGCGCACCTTGTCCAATAGCAAGCGCTACCGCGCTTACCGCAATTCGTTGCATGTTGGCCGCCGCGTCTGTAACATGAATTGCGCTGAGCCGACCATCCTTATTCTCAATACCCGTCAGTCGAGTGGAAAATCGAACCTCGCCGCCCAGCCGCTCAATTTCATGCCGAATGCCCGAAACCACTTTGCGTAATCGATCTGTACCGATGTGCGGCTTTCCATCCACCAAAATATCTTCCGGCGCACCAAATTGCTGGAATGTTTCCAGAACAATTTCCTGCCGGGTATCTTTGCTGCGGCTTGTTAGCTTGCCATCCGAGAAAGTCCCCGCACCGCCTTCGCCAAACATCACGTTGCTTTCCGTTTGCAGTGCGCCCGACAACCAAAACTGTTCCACATCCCTCACCCGTGTCTCCACCGGTTTTCCACGTTCGATAATCAACGGCGCATACCCATGCTGTGCAAGCAACAATCCGGCAAACAACCCCGCTGGACCAAGACCAATAATGGCAATTCGTCCACGGCAAGATTCGCTGCCACTGTGCAGCGCCGTCTGTTCCGTTTTAAAATAGGGCCGTATTCGGTCATCCTGCTTCTGCAACAGTCGTCTTTCGCTGGCCGCATCCATCTCGACAATCGCGCGGATCAAAAAGTGAATCTCGCTTTTCTTTCTGGCATCCAGCACACGCCGTACAATCCGCAATTTGCGCACATACGCGTAGTCAAAGCCGCATTGTTTAGCAATACGGCTTTGCAGTTCCGTTTCTTCCGCTGTAATCGGAAGTTTAATATCAGAAATCAGCAGCGCCATCTTATGATCCCGTAATGGTCACGGTCACAGACGGTACCGACATTGTGATGGTTAACTCCACAGTAGTGTTTTCATCACGCACAAATAGAAATGGTTGTAGCGTATACGTACCCGGTTCTAAACCGGTCACATCCACACTGACCATAACGTCACTCCGCTTAATCAAGCTGGCAAGGCTGATACGACCCTCAATGGTTACATCAATGCTCTCCGGCATGATTTTTGCGGTGCAACGCGGCTGAAGCCCGGTTACGACAAGGGGCATTTGCTCAAATGTTTGCTTAACAACCGTTTCTCGAATCTCAATGAGTACACTCACGGGTTCAATATCCAGTAGACGCACACCCTCCGGCACAATGATCTCGGATTCGACCGTAGCGGTCGCACCAAGATTATTGACTGGTATGGGTGCAAGCAAAATGGATTTCACCGCGTCAATAAGCGTCTGACTGCCGACGATCCGTACCGTTGCAGGCGTAGCGACAGCGCTGACCAATTCGTGGTTGGCAGCAAGATTATCCGCACCCACGAGGGAACCAATCACATCAATGGGCACATTGCGCACCGGATAGATGGGTAGCCGTACTGTGGAAGAAGGCAGGGTTCCCACGACAATATCGGAAGAAATCTCTTTGTCGTCTAAATCATACAATATGACATCAAAGGTGCTGTAGATGGTGGTTGTGCGACCAGTCAAGTCCACCACGCACTCTGCCCGAGCCACTTTAGCAATATCCGTCTTTGCGCCAGAAATATCCAGTCTGGCTGTGGCGGTGAGCGCATCCATATCCGCCCAGTATCCATCCGGCATTTCTCCCGTAAATGAGGTTGTCACCGGAATCGTCTTCGTACGCAGGGAATCAATCTCAACTTTAACCATGGAGGGTGTAACCTGCTGCACAACCCCCAGTGAAGAGCTAACCGCCGCAGTGACGGGCAGTTCATATTCCCTTGGTTCGCTGATGTTCTTGAGACTAATGGACGCGCTGATCGATTTGTTGGACAGATACGCGTAATTAGTAATCTGCGCACGTACTGAAACCGACACCTTCTTCAAAATTTCGCTGCGATCGCCACGTACACACAGCCCCTGAGCTAGCAATTCTGCTTCGCCATCAAAGCTAGTGGATACCTCGCTGATGGTCTTGGTGCGTACAGGTTTCTGATCCGTCAATACGTAGCCCCACAAGAGCATCGCAAAGATAATAGCCACAATCTTAATAACAATATTCTTTGTAAAGAGATCCTTTAGTTTCTTCAAAATCTCCATGCGCTTTTTTTCACGGTTTGTCATGCTGTCCCTCCGGCTTCCGTTTTACCCAGCCAAAGGCCGTGCTGTTGTCACCAACATGTAAAAATAAATTCTCCAGTAAATCCTGCAAAGCTTTTGCGTCAATATAGCGCATGAGCTTGCCGTCCCGCGCAACGGAGATTGCGCCGGTTTCTTCGGATATTACAATGGTTACGCTGTCTGATACGGTGGAAACGCCAAGTGCTGCGCGATGACGCGTACCAAGCTCCCGCGAAACCGTCAAATCGTCCGACAGCGGTAAAAAACAGCCTGCGGCAATCAGCGTTGTGCCGCGTACAATCGCCGCGCCATCATGCAACGGAGTATTGGGTTCAAAGATGTTTTCCAGCAGCGCACCGGAGAGTAATCCATCGATACGCGTACCTGTGCTGATGATATCTCCCAGACCAGTTTTCTGCTCCACAACAATCAGTCCACCCACACGGCGGCGTGATAGCGACAAAATCGCGTTGTGCATATCGCGTACAATCTCATTGCTGGCCATGGTAGACGCATCCAACCATGCTTTACCAAGCCGTTTTCCGCTGCGACCAAGCTTTTCGAGCACGCGCCGGATCTCAGGCTGGAACAGAATGAACAAAACAATGATGACGGAACCAGATGTCAGAATGGAATCCAGTACCCAACTCAGTGTATTCAGTGAAAGTAACGTACTTGCCACGGAACAGAGAAACAACAGCCCAATGCCCTTAAGAACCTCATAGGCGCGCGTTTCCTTTGTCCAAACAATCAACTTGTACAAGAGGACAGCAATGATGCAGATATCAAGGAAATCCAGCGGCGAAAACTGCTGAAAGCCGCTCGTTATGGCCTTGATAATCTCGTCGTAAGACAATTCTCTGCTCCTCCTACCTATCTGTTTGAGTGTTATGCGCCAGCAATCGTTCCGAGAGCAACGTGGATTATTCGATCACATGCTCGACAATCTCCGTTTCATACTGTTCCACCTTTTCGCGCACAGCACTACCAGAGAGCATTCCGGTCTCTGCATACTCCTGCAAAACCAATGCCGCTAGTTCCTTTTGCTTGGCCATGCCCGTTTCATCAAGCAATGGTTCTTCAATCGGCAGCCCGTCAAGTTTGCGAATTTTTGTCTGCATAAAGCGCAACTCTCCCTCACCGTATTTTCTATTATAACATATTAACCCATAGACGCTGCAATGGAAAATTTGAATTTTTCGTGGACTTTTTGCAGTCATCAAGGATCGTTCAGTCCTCAGGTAACCGGCTACGGCCGCATCATGTGCAGTCGTCTATCCCCGTTTTTACACATACACGCCCAAACTAGTGCCGATATAACTAGTGCAACCAGTGTGGACAGCAGCAGCAGCCAAATGGCACCAGTGGCAATCAGTACACCGGCTAAGCCCAGCACCAGCATCATGCCGTCCAATTTTGCTATCATGACCGAGGTACTTTGCTTGACGACCTCCACCTCGTTCTTCCAATCCAATTTTGGCAGTAAAAGATTGATAAATAACCCAAGAACCGCCGAAAAAAGGGCAAACACGATGGGCGTCACCATCAAAAACAGCCATTCCGTGAGCGTAGCGTTTAGTCCTACCGCAATGATTGCCGCACTGATGATGCTGAGAGGAATCGCCAGCGTCAGGCTGACCAAAAGCTTGCTGAGAAGCCAATCCCGCGCACATACTGGCATAGACTGAATGATCCAGATGTTCCTCCCCTCCATGGAGATTGAGCAATCCGTCGTCGTGGACATCGCAATAATCCCTGTCATTACCATTGGAAGCGCCATCCGCAGCGCTGACAATTCCGGCGTGTTTAACAGTTTCATCACCGCTGCGGGTTTCACAATGCCAATTACCACAGCAAGTGCCAGAAGCATGACGTACCCAAATGCCGTATTCACTACATAACTGCTGGAACTCATATAGCGTTTCCACTCCTTGCGATACAGGGCACGCACAATGGATGAGCGTTTCTGCGTCACCATGCTGAACCGCTTGCCTCGCGGCGCAGCAGACAGCCGTGAATTAAGACGCACAAATCCACGCGCCAGCAAAATGGTCAGCAGCACAACCCCCGCAGCAGCGGACAGCACCGTCCAGAGCAATCCGGCAACATCCCCGCCCGCCGCCGCATTTTGTAGCCACAGCGCAGGTGGATAGATCCTGGCGATCTTCCCTTGTAACGACAGGATCATATGATCGAGATTATCCATCCCCATATTGACCCGCATAATAAAGAACATAAGTGCCGCCACAAATATCATTTGAAATGCAGCATTAAGCATGCTGTTTTTCTTCATATGGGCTGTGGTAACGGTAATCAATGTACCAACCATCGCGCCCAAAACTGTCGGCAAAGCAGTGAAGCAGAGTATGCAAATCAGATATACCGGGTAAAAACGCCATGCTGGCCCTGCCTTCACTGCGTATATAACGCCGGCAGGCAACAGCAGCAATGCCGCATAGACAAGGTTATATACGTACATCGTCGTAAGTCTACTGGTTGCCACCGCGCGCACGGATACAGGCCAGCTCATGACCGTATCATAATCACCGAAGCCAAATAGCACGCCCTTTGTCTCGAATATCGAAAACATCAGCACAAGCATAGCCGCCGCCAATCCCATGGTACCCAGCATCATATCCAACGCGCCGAGCGGAGCCAGCACTTTGCTCATCACGAAGCTATAAAACACAGATATATACACGAGTGAAACCACCATAACAGCCAGTACCCAGAGATTCCGGCGGCGTTTCTTTTTTTCCTCGCCATCCTTCATATGGATAAGTTGATTGATTCCAAACAGTGAACTAAGCTGCAGCCTCGTTAATATCCAGTATTCACGCATGTTCGGTCATCTCCAAAAATAGATCTTCAAGCGTATTGTTTCCTTTTATGGATTCCATATCTCCAGAGGCAATCAGTTTCCCATTTTGAATAATGGCAATCTTATTGCAAATCTTCTCCGCCACTTCCAGTACATGTGTGGAAAAGAAAATTGACACACCGGACGTGCAAAGCTGCTTCATATATTCTTTCAACGTATGTGCGGCTTTGGGATCCAGACCCACAAAAGGTTCATCTAACAGCAGCAATTTCGGCTGATGCATCAGTGCCGCAATAATTGCAATCTTTTGTTTCATGCCATGCGAACATCCGCTGATGAGATCGTTGAGCCGAGGCGTCATCTCAAATGCTGCACCATACTCTTCAATTCGCGAGCGGCGGTCATTACCGCTCACACCGTAAATATCAGCCACAAAATTTAAGTACTGTATGCCCGTCAGATGATCATATAGATCAGGATTATCTGGGATATAAGCCATCTCACGTTTGCAAGCGATCGGATCATCTGCAAGCGTCCGCCCATTGATCATAATTTTACCTGCATCATAGGCAAGGATGCCGGCAACCACGCGCAGAGTTGTTGTTTTCCCCGCCCCATTATGGCCAATGAATCCATATAGATCGCCGTCGGCTACTGTGATCGATAGATCATCAACGGCTTTGATTCCACCGCCATAGCTTTTTGTCAGATGTTCAATATTCAGCATAGTATACTCTCCAAGTAATTATATGTTTGAATTATACCACAGATTGACAGGTCGGTATACGAAGCATAAAATAAAGGTAAATCATCCAATCTACCGGCAGATTCTAATATGATTCGGAGGGCATCCATGCAAAACGGTTTTTTAAAAGTCGCCGTAGCGACCCCGCGCATCATCGTAGCGGATTGCGCCTATAACGCAGACGCCATCATGGACTTGATGGATCGCGCCCAGCAGGACGGTGCAAAGTTATTGCTGCTGCCGGAGCTTTGTCTGGCCGGTTATACCTGCGGCGATCTCGTGCTGCAGGAAGCGCTGGCCGATGCCGCGCTCCATGCACTGGATCGCGTCAAAGCGCATACCGTTGGCAGCGATATGTTGGTACTCGTCGGATTACCGCTCGTGGTGCGCAATCTGCTGTATAATTGCGCGGCTGTGTTGCAAAACGGCCGAATTCTGGGCGTAATTCCAAAAACGCATCTTGGTAATTACGGAGAGTTTTATGAAAAGCGTGTGTTCGCTCCAGCACCTGCGCACAATACCGACTGCGAGATCTGTGGCGAAACCGTGCCCTTTGGCAATCATTTGCTGTTTGTATGTGAAAGCATGAAATCCTTTCTGCTTGGCGTGGAGATCTGCGAGGATCTCTGGACGGCGCTTCCACCCTCTACACTGCTTGCAGACTGTGGCGCAACCGTACTATGCAATTTGAGTGCCAGTGACGAAGCCGTAGGTAAGTCTGATTACCGCCGCATGCTCGTGCAGTCACAGAGTTCCCGCACCACCGGCGCGTATCTCTTTGCCAGCGCAGGAGATGGCGAAAGTACTACGGATGTGGTCTTCTCCGGCCATGACATGATCTATGAAAACGGCATCAAAATCGAAGAAGCTCTGCCTTTCGGCGAAGGCTACGCCGTGACAGAGATCGATTTGGCATTTCTGCTGCACGAACGCCGCAGATTTGCCCGTCGGCTCTTTGACGATGCCGAGATTCTGCGCATTCCTTTCCCTATGGAGGTCGCCCAAACGAAGCTGACACGAGCCATCTGGAAAACGCCATTCGTGCCCATCGATCCAGCCGAATGTGCCAAGCGCTGCGATGAAGTGCTGGCCATTCAATCGCATGGACTTAAAAAGCGTATTGAACATATTCGAGCGAAAAAGCTTGTCATCGGTGTTTCCGGTGGTGTGGATAGCACGCTGGCTCTGTTGGTTTGCCGTGATGCGCTCCAGCTGCTCAATCGACCGGTCACGGATATTGTCGCGCTGACCATGCCATGCTTTGGCACCTCCCACCGCACCAAAGACAATGCAGCACTGCTCTGCCAGGCATTGGGTATCCCGCTGCAAACGATCGATATCACCCAGAGTGTCCGGCAACATCTATTAGACATTGGTCATGCTTCGGACAGTCAGGATACTGCCTTTGAGAACGCGCAGGCACGCGAACGCACGCAGGTTTTGATGGACATCGCCAATATGGTGGGCGGCTTTGTGGTCGGCACTGGTGATCTAAGTGAACTTGCGCTCGGGTTTGCCACCTTTAATGGCGATCACATCTCTATGTATGGCGTCAATGGCGACGTGCCGAAGACACTGATTCGCAGTATTCTCCGCCATCAAGCGGCTTCATCGGACAAAACGCTTTCAGATGTGCTGCTGGATATCGTGGCTACACCCGTTAGTCCGGAACTACTCCCCGGCAAAAACGGTGAAATCCAACAAATTACAGAACAGATCATCGGTCCCTATGAACTACATGATTTCTTTCTATATCATCTACTGCGCCGCGGCGAAACCCGTGAAAAAACGCTTCGTCTTGCCGAATACGCCTTTAATGGTGATTTCGATCGTGACGCAATCGCAAAATGGTATGATGTGTTCATTCACCGTTTTTTCTCGCAGCAGTTCAAACGCAACTGTATGCCGGATGGGCCTCGCATTGGCAATGTTGCCCTTTCTCCCCGCGGCGACTGGCGTATGCCCAGCGACGCAAGTGATCAAGCTTTCCGATAAAAATGTTTTTAGGGGTCGTATCTGATAAACAGATACAGCCCCTAATTCCGTCATCGGATTTAATTCAACATTTATCGCACAGCCGCAGTCTGCTACTGGTTACGGCAGAAACCAGTCTCGGTATCCTAAATACCGATAGGGTTCGCCGTGTTTCCCTCATATTCTTCCGCCTTCTGAACGCCCACTTATTCATGCAGAAATTCAATGTCGATATCGCCGACCCGTGTTACAATGTTAATCTCCTTGTCGGTGTTCCCTTTCCGGTTCACGGCATTATCCTCGCCAATATCCGAGTCTGTCAAGATTGTGTATTCACTCTGCTGGCC
>JAVVXB010000002.1:0-46406 GCA_036651815.1 Clostridia bacterium | reverse complement strand
GTCAATACTGCCGCAAACACCTCCGATATCCGTAATGACCTTCAATTGTTCTGTCGCCAATGCCTCAAAATCGATGTCACCGACCCGTGCTGAAAGATCCGCAGTTTGGGTCGAAACTTGCGCAAACTTGATATCGCCCACATCGTTTCTGCATGCCAAAATACCGCCGAAAGCACTGTTCTGTAGCTTGATATCACCGATCCGGTCTTCGATCATCGCATCGTGTTCCACGATCCAATTCTCGCCCGTTATACTGCCCACATCGTTTTGCACCTTTACGCAGGACGTTGTCAGATTTTTCGCGCTGAATTCTCCGGTTTGAATAGCGCAGTCCAGCGTGCCAGTAATTGCGATATCTTGTAACGTGACATCTCCAACATCGCTTTGAATGAGCAGATCACCGTTAAACCCTTCCGGTATTGTCAGCAGCACCGCGCTATCCGGCGTACCGATGTCAAAGCGGAACCAATCTCGCATATTTTGAACGCGCAACTGAGCTTCCTTTTCCAACGTCAGTACACCTTCTTGCACGGAAATCGCATAACGTGCAGACGGACGATCCGTGTAGCGCAGTTCGATCTGCGCACTTTTAGATGATGCCACTCGCACTTCATCCACTTCGATATTCAAAACAATCTTAACAATATCAGCCGCGTCGTACTGTACGGTCTTTGTTTCGTATTCGCCTGGATCGACCGTAGACAGCGCGTACCAGTGAAAGCCTACACCAGCAAAAGAAATTCCACAAAGTGCCACGCCAATCACAAACAAGGCTGCAGCCACGATCAGTGCTACTCTTGTACTTTTTTTCATGCCAAGCGTTCCTTTCTATGAAATACCGCATTCCATGCTGAACGTCCGACCTTGACCGTTCCTGCGATCAGCCATTTTGTAAACTGACAGACTGGAAAGAATAACGCAAGGCCAATTGCCGTGCATATTAAGCCCGCACCCAGAATAAACAACGCCGTCATGGTGTGGCTACCAATGTAGAGCACCAATCCAATCAGACCAGCGACGCCGCCAAAGCCCAGCGAAACGACCACTGCGAACAGTGTGATGATCAACGACCAGGCCACTGCATACATGCTTATCATCACAGCACCTGCCCCAGCCAATAGGGGCAGCCAAATAGGTGCGCCCAGTATCAGGAGGACTATCGTGAACATGCTTCGCTTTTGCCGCGGCAGTTCAATGTCTGCATTCGATGTATGCATTTGCGTTGGCATCAGCTCATCGAGAATACCCGCAGCAATAACATCCAGATCTTCTAACTCTGCCACGGCAGCCTCTTCGGTCAAGCCGTCCTCCACACGATCCTCAATGATCTCTCGATAATATTGAATCATGCGTACTCGCTCAAGCGAATCGAGCGCAGAAAGTTTCTGGGAAAGCTGATTCAAAAACCCATCTTTATTCATGGCCAACTTCTCTCCCCTCAATATATGAATATATTCGCATCACATTTTTCCATTCTTGCAGAAATTCAGTGATTCGATCCCGTCCCGCCTGTGTGATGCGATAATATTTTCGAAGTCGGCTGTTGTGTTCCATTGAATAAGCCGTCACACATTTTGCAGTTTCCAGCCGTTTAAGAATCGGATATAGCGTCGATTCTGAAATTTCAATATACGGTGAAACGTCCCTGATCAGTTTGTAGCCATATGTATCCTCATCCTGCATGGCAACCAGCACACAGATTTCCAGCAATCCACGTTTTAATTGAACATCCACATCCATACCCCCTAATACATTATACTATATATCACATAGTATGATGTGTCAAGTAGTATGATTTGTCCATAAAAAATGACAACCAGCATAATATTCTCTGGTTGCCACTTTTAAAAACATCTACATGGTGTCATTGCTTACTGCCAAGTATCTTGCTATGCGCATTTGGTATCATTGGGTTTCTATGCTGCGCAGGAGAGAATTAACGTGAAAACTGTTCCGAACAGCATGATACCTGCTAAGATCAGGCAAAATAAGCGAGTGCTCTTCTTCATGATTTAGGCGCCTCCGTTGTTTCGGGCGCAGCGGTCACATCTGCCTCTGGTGCGGCAGTTACGACCGCATCAGGTGCAACGGTTGCATCCGGTGCTGGCGTAATGGCGGCCAGTGCAGCTTTACCGATGGTTCGATAGTTTTCCGGATATCGCACAACCAGAGCTGTATCCGCCATCCAATCGGTCACAATCTGATTATAGGTTTCCGCATCAATGGTCCCTTGGGCAATAGCATCAAAGGATTCCTTCACTTCATCATAAGGTATGTCGCGGGCAGGCTCTGCTTTCAGCCGCTTGATGATATGATAGCCATGCTCGGACTTCACAATATCGGACAAATCTCCGTCCTTTGTCAGTACAAGCGCTGCTTCCAAAAATTCAGGAACGAAATTTGCGCCTTTCCCAACCAAATAGCCATTTCGAAATTCTTCGCTGGTCATCCCTGGGTCAGTATTGTATGTGGTCAGCAGCGTTTCGAAATCTTCTCCCGCATCCAGCTTGGCCTTGACTTCCTTGGCCTGCGCTTCCTCCTTGACAAGGATATGCCGTACACGGAAAAATCCTTCCGGTACGACCAGCGGCATGTAGGAATATCCATACATTGAATTCGCTTCATAGGTAAAATACATCGATGGATCCGAAGCGAACAACGTCTTTTGCGCAGCAAGCTCCGTATCGTATTTGGTCTTAAGTTCTTCGTCGGATAGCTGTTTATCCTTGAGCAGCTCGGACTTATGCTTCTCAACCAGAATACTGTCTTGAGCATCCGCCAGCAGTTCTTTTTTCATTTTCCCCACAGTGGAATTGTTGCGTGCTAGCGCATCTGTAAAAAGCTTTTTTGCATAGACATTCACTTCCTCAGCACCGGAATCTTTCGCCGCGTCCACAAATGACTGGTAGGTTGCATCATAGGATTCCTGTCCTTTTTTCTTGGCTTCTGCCTGTTCCTCATCCGTCAGCGTGATGCCGGAAAGACGAGCCTGATAGACCTTCATCTCCGAAGAAATGAGTTGATCGAGAACATAATCCTGAAAAGCTTCCACTTCTTTTTCCGTAGTCAACGGATATCCATAATAGGAAGCGTAAGAGGAATTGTTGTCATACATGTTTTGCAACTGTTGCACGGTAATCTCCCGCTCACCAACCTTTGCCGCAAGCGGACTTTTCGCGCAACCCGCAAATATGGCGGAAAGGCACAACGCCAGCGCCAAAATGGCAGCAATAATGGTTCTACGTTTCATGGTGTATCAGTTCTCCTCACTATTTCATGTGTTAAACGAATGAATTATACTCGTTTGTCATGGGCTTGTCAATCAAGCAGCAGTGCGATCAGCAGGGTGTGTGTGTGGAAATATTTGCACGTTATTACAAGTGGTTAACGTGTTAAATAGGTTGACTTTTCTCGAACCCTGTATTGTTTTTGAGCCGTTCACAATAGCCTCTACGCATCGAAAATGTGCTGATCGTTTTCACGAGCAGGTCTTGGACGTTACAACAAACGCAAAAACGCCGCCATGCCGCCGGTCTCTCCGTGGTCACGCCGATGGGAATACAGTCTCTCATCCTCAACCGTGCAAACGCCCGACAGGTTGATATGCTCCGGCAATACCCCGGCTTCAAGGAACTGGCATGCTGCCACCATCCATAGGTTGACATGCGCCTTACCCAGATTGCCGTCCTGCACGCAGGGAATGGCTGGAAATGCCTCGGTAAACTGCAATGCCACATCGGTTCCAACCTCAAAGCAGTCTGGACAGATGGACGGCCCGACACCCAAAATGAGATCCGCTGGGCAACTGTCATACGCTGCCGTCATGGACTCAATCATTTTTTTCCCGATGCGGTTCAACGTACCACGCCATCCCGCATGTGCAAGCCCGATTGCATTTTTCACCGGATCACAGCAATAGAACGCCATGCAGTCCGCATGTCCCGTTACCAGCGTAACACTTCTGTCGTTTGTAATCAGCCCATCACAGCTGGGCAATGATGGCCTAGTCCAACCGCATCCGCGATCTGCTGCGTCAACCTTACGTACAATCGTGCCATGAGCATAGCAATCCATTACCATACTCTCGTTCGGAAAGCCACCGCCAGCAGCAAATAGTCGATAATTTTCACGCACAAGCGCCGGATCGTCCGATCTGGAAAAACTTAAGTTGAGGGACTCATAGCACCCCACACTCCGTCCGCCCGTGCGAGCAGAAAAGCCGTGACCTATGCACGGTAACGCTGAAAATGCCGGCAATGTATAAAAGCCGATATCGTCCACCATATGGTAAGCATGTCCGAGCGCAACCCGTGTCCAAGCTTTTTGAAATTCTTTCTTTATCATGGCACGCCGCTATTTTTCGTCCAACAACCGCTGCAATTCCAGCATGAAGGTTTGCGTATCTTTAAACTCTCTGTAGACTGACGCAAAGCGAACATACGCAACCTCGTCAACGGGCTTGAGATCCTTCATCACAATCTCGCCGATATCGGTCGTACTGATCTCTGATGCAAGCGTATTGAATACCTCGCGCATAATGTCATCCACAAGCTTGTCCTGCACATCCGCGGCAATGGGACGCTTCTCGCAGGCTTTTCTAACACCATTGCGAATTTTATCGCTGTCAAATGGTTCTCTTCGACCATCCCGTTTCACAACCATGATGGGAATCTCTTCGATTTTTTCATAGGTCGTAAATCGCTTGCCACAGTTAATGCATTCTCTCCTGCGGCGAATCGCGCTACCATCCTCCGTTGGCCGGCTGTCAATGACCTTGCTCTCTGTGCTGGCACAGTATCGGCATTTCATAGGCACGCTCCTTATATGGTGCATTCTTATTAATTAATATACCATATCTATGTATTGATTTCCACCAAAATGACGTCTTCACCAATTTTTTTCAATTTGCAAAATGGAATTACCAGTTCCTCGCTGCTATGGATCAATCCAAAGCAGCGCGATGGCCCCGGAACAATAATCGCCAGCACAGTGCCTGCACAGATATCCAGCTCCAGATCGCACACGAGTCCAAGCCGTGCGCCATCGCAAACATTGATCACCTCTTTTTGCCGCAGTTCACCGTACGTCGTCTTTTCAAACATCGCATTCCGCCCCCTGTAGGCAGGATATGTTGATAATCAGCAGGATATACAACTGGATTGGGGCAATTTAGGCACGTTACACCAACTTTTCTACTTGGCGATTCATCATATAAAAATGACCGCCCACTGCTGGGCGGCCATTATTCTCTTTAGTACTTCCGCTTTCTTGCTGCTTCGGCCTTCTTTTTGCGCTTCACACTGGGTTTCTCATAGTGCTCACGCCGACGGACCTCCGCAAGGACGCCGCTGCGGGCGCACTTACGCTTGAATCGCTTCAGGGCGCTCTCCAGAGATTCGTTTTCACCTACACGAATTTCCATACCTTATCCCTCCCCTCTTAAGCGATCCTTCTTTTCCATATCAAGAAGACGCTAGTGGTTATTATAAGCGAGCGTTTCAATGAAGTCAACTAAAAATTGAACACGCATTTGTCAAATTGCACGCGCTTGCGCATTCTGTTTGCTAAAGAGTGCTACAACGTAGGCAAATTCGAAAGAAATAAAGATTTTGCTTGGTCTGTGATAGTAAATATGTTATAATAAAAAAACTAAATGCGTCCATAAGGCGCAAATCACTAGGAGGAATATCATGAAAAAAATCTTAGCAATTCTCTTGGCAATGGCTATGGTACTAGCAGTCGTTGCTTGCGCGCCTGCCACAGCCCCTGTGGAAGAAGCGCCTGCTACAGAAGCGACCGAAGCCCCCGTTGAAGAGACAACGGAAGCCCCCGCTGATGGAGCCGCTGAAGCTGCCACGCTGAATATTGCGATGGTGACCGACGTTGGTAACATCGATGACAAATCCTTTAATGAAGGCACTTGGAACGGTTGCAAAGCTTGGGCAGAAGCCAATGGAATGACCGCCAACTACTACCGTCCTTCCGAAGACAGCAACGAAGCCCGTGCGGAAGCTGTCAAGACGGCCATCGAAAAGGGTGCCAACGTTGTCGTTTGCCCTGGCTACCTCTTTGGCGAAACCTATAAGACGCTGCCCGCAGAATATCCCGAAGTTACGTTCATCGGCATTGACCTCAGTCTCGGTGATGTACCGGAACCCACCGCCAACACTGCGCTGATTACCTATCAGGAAGATCAGTCCGGTTATCTGGCTGGTTATGCAGCAGTCAAGGAAGGCTTCACTAAGCTGGCTTTTGTTGGTGGCATTGACGTGCCGGCTGTGATTCGTTTCGGCCATGGCTTTGTACAGGGTGTCAACGACGCCGCCAAAGAAGTTGGCAATGTGAAGGATATCGGCCTCAAATATTGGTACTCAGGTTCTTTTTCGCCCACTGAAGAAATCAAGACCAAAACCGCCGGCTGGTACACCGAAGGCACCGAGATCATTTTCTCCTGTGGCGGCGGCATTCTGTTCTCCGTCATTGCATCGGCTGATGAAGCGGATGGCAAGCTGATTGGCGTAGACACCGACCAGGCGAACCAATCTCCGCGCATCATCACCTCCGCCAAAAAGGCGCTTGAATCGTCCGTCAATGTGGCGCTTGATGCCCTGCTCGCCAACGGCGGCACCTTGGATGCGGACTATTCCGGTAAGGAAATCAAGCTCGGCGCTGCTCAGGATTGCATTGGCCTACCGACCGCACCTGATTCCTGGAGATTCAAGACTTTCACCATGGATGAATACAACAAACTGTTTGAGACGATTAAATCCGGTGCTGTAACCATTTCCGCTGACATCGAGAATCATCCGACGGTGGATATCGCTGTCGATTACCAGAACTAACAAACCTTCGTTCTAACACTTAAGTCCCTATAGAAAGAGGCTAGGCGCACAGCCTAGTCTCTTTCATTCAGTATATAAGATCACGGTAGCTCATCTTACCAAACATCGAAGGGAATTATCTTATGAGTGAATATGTAATCGAAATGCTGAACATCACAAAGGAATTCCCCGGCATCAAAGCAAACGACAACATTACGCTGCAACTCAAAAAAGGTGAAGTGCATGCGTTGCTGGGAGAAAACGGCGCGGGCAAATCCACGCTTATGAGTGTGTTGTTCGGCTTATACCAGCCCGAAGCTGGCACGATCAAAAAGGACGGACAGGCCGTTCAGATCAAAAATCCGAACGAAGCCAATGCATTAAATATCGGCATGGTGCACCAGCACTTTAAGCTTGTTGAAGTGTTTACGGTGCTCGACAACATTATCCTCGGCGTTGAGCCGAATAAGATGGGCTTTCTTCAAAAAAAGAAAGCGCGTGAAAAGGTTCTTGCACTCAGTGAAATCTACGGTCTGGCCATTGATCCGGACGCCAAAATAGAAGATATCTCCGTTGGTATGCAACAACGCGTTGAAATCCTGAAAATGCTCTATCGGGACAATGATATCCTGATTTTCGATGAGCCAACCGCCGTGCTAACACCCCAGGAAATCGAAGAACTAATGGAAATTATGCGCAATTTCACCAGCGAAGGTAAATCCATACTTTTTATCACCCACAAACTCAACGAAATCATGGCTGTTGCCGATCGCTGCACGGTTTTGCGGAAAGGCAAATGCATTGGCACTGTAAACATCCAGGATACCAGTAAGCAGGAGCTTTCCCGTATGATGGTCGGCCGTGATGTCAGCTTCGAGGTAGAAAAAGAAGTTTGCAAACCCGGCAAAGATGTGCTCAAGGTCGAGCACATCACAGTTCCCTCAAGGCTACATAAAAATAATGCTGTCAAAGATGTTTCCTTCCAAATTCGCACAGGTGAAATTGTCTGCCTTGCCGGCATCGAAGGCAATGGTCAGACCGAGTTTGTCTATGCGCTTACCGGCATTGAAAAGCCCAGCGCGGGCAGTCTGTATTTAAACGATCACAACATTACCAAATCCAGTATTCGCGATCGTAACAAGCTAGGCATGAGCCATATTCCTGAAGATCGCCATAAGTACGGCCTAGTCTTGGACTACTCACTGGAAGAAAACCTCGTGTTGCAGCGCTACTGGCAGCCAGAATTTCAGCATAACGGGTTCATTCGAAAAAACGAAGTTCGCAAATACGCGGAAAAATTGATTGATCAATATGACATTCGAAGCAGTCAAGGTGCGATTACCTCCGCACGTAGCATGAGCGGTGGCAATCAGCAAAAAGTCATTGTCGCACGCGAAATTGATAAGGATCCGGAACTCTTGGTAGCGGTGCAACCCACTCGCGGACTGGATGTTGGAGCCATCGAATACATTCATAAACAGCTGGTTGTGGAACGCAACTCCGGAAAAGGCGTGCTACTCGTATCTCTAGAACTGGACGAAGTGATGAATGTCAGCGACCGAATTCTCGTCATGTACGAAGGTGAAATCGTTGGCGAATTTGATCCGAAAGAAACAACCGTGCAGGAACTTGGCCTCTACATGGCTGGTGCCAAGCGAAATTCCATTGAAAGCGAGGCTCATGCTCATGCGTAAGAATCTGCTTCATTCAAAAGGCGCCGTCAGCTTCTTCGCATCGCTGATCTCCATTGGCATCGGGTTATTGTTTGGGCTTATTCTGTTGTTTCTGATCAATACGTCTGCCGCAGGCGGCGCGTTTATCAGTCTCATTTCTACAGGTGTAAAATCCAGTGATAAGCTAGCCAAGGTATTGTACCAAGCAGCTCCGCTAATCATGACCGGCCTTTCGGTTGGTTTTGCTTTTAAAACCGGCTTATTCAACATCGGTGCAACCGGTCAATATACAGTTGGTGCTGCTTTGGCATTGATTTTTGCCATTCAGTTTCAGCAGCCATGGTATGTATGCCTGTTTATGTCTATGATCGGCGGCGCAGTCTGGGGTATCTTCCCGGGGCTCTTCAACGCTTTATTCAACGTCAATGAGGTCATAACCTCCATTATGCTTAACTGGATCGCAATGTTTGCGGTCAACCTAACCATCAATAACCTACCCATGATGTTAGCCAAATACTGGGGCGGTGCACAGATGGACCGTACCGCAAGCCTCATGGATGCCAACCCGAGCGCTTTAATTCCCAAGCTGGGATTGGACAAGCTGATGGACAGTAATTATATGAACATCAGCATTTTCATTGCGGTTATCTGCGCGGTCATCATCTGGATCATTCTCAATAAAACCACGTTTGGCTATGAGCTTAAGGCCTGTGGCTTTAATCGTAACGCCAGTCTCTATGCAGGTATTAGTGCCAAACGCAACATCATTCTATCGATGGTCATTGCCGGCGCACTTTCTGGCATTGGCGGCGGAATTTATTACCTCGCAGGAACCGGCCAGTACACGCTGGTAAAGGCACTGTTGCCGGCGGGCTTCAACGGCATACCGGTTGCGTTGCTTGCCTCTTCCCATCCATTGGGCACCATTTTTTCCGCATTATTTGTCTCCTACATTCAGGTTGGAGGCGATGCGATGCAACCAGATTTTGTCAGGGAAATCATCGACATCATCATCTCTGTCATCATCTATCTGGCCGCATTCTCTCTGCTCATGCGTGAATTACTGACCAGACGATCCAAGTTTACCAGCGGAAATGTCAACGCCGAACCCGATCCACCGCTCACTGATCTTAAGCCGGAAAACGAGGTTGATAAAGTATGAATATATTAGCTGATATTTTAAGTGCAACCATCTTGTTTGCGGTTCCACTGCTGCTTGTGGCACTAGGCGGCATGTTTTCCGAACGCAGCGGTATCATCAATATTGCACTCGAGGGCATCATGGTCGTCGGTGCGTTGTTCGGTTGCCTGTTCATGCGCATTGCCGACACAAACGGCATGGGACAGACGGCGCCGCAACTCGCCATACTGCTGGCCATTGTCGTTTCATCCCTCGCGGGCGCAATCTTCTCCCTGTTACTGGCTTTCGCCTCGATCAACCTCAAGGCGGATCAGACCATCGGCGGTACGGCGCTGAACATGTTTGCGCCCGCGTTTGCAATCGTATTATCCTGGGCCATTCAGGGACAGGGACAAACCACAATCCTCATCCCTACCTGGGCACGCATTACGCAAGCCAGTATGGGCATCCCTGTTCAAGAAACGTTCTTGCAGCAATTTCTGTTCAAGAGCTTTTTTCTAACCACGCCCATCGCAATTCTATTGTTTATCATCGCGGTCATCCTGCTGTACAAGACACGCTTTGGTCTGCGCCTCCGTTCCTGCGGTGAGCATCCCCAAGCCGCGGATTCCGTTGGTATCAACGTATATCGGATACGCTATGCAGGCGTGTTCATTTCAGGTCTTCTTGGCGGCATTGGTGGGCTTGCATATACGTTGGCAGCAGGCAGCGGATTTCAGTCTCAGGTGGCCGGTTATGGCTTTCTTGCACTTGCAGTCATGATTTTCGGCAACTGGAAACCCCTAAATATTCTAGGAGCATCACTCTTTTTCGCGCTGTTTAAAATTCTTGGTTCCTACAGCGCCAGCATCCCGTTCCTGCCAAAATTTGAGAATATCAAAGCATCCGAATACATTTACCTGATGCTACCGTACATCGTCACAATGGTTCTGCTGATTTTAACCAGCAAGAAATCCCGTGCGCCCAAGGCAGAAGGTATTCCTTACGATAAGGGGCAACGATAATCTCTTCACAGTTATGGTTCATCGGACACAATCGTTTTCCTAAAAGGCAAAGACTTGAGTTTTGAATCGGCCAAAGAATGCAATGATGATTGGCCATTTCAATCTATCAAATGAGGAGCGCGACAGCAGAAGGCCGTGCGTTTCTTAATGAAAACAGGGAGCGTTCATGGCAAAACTTTACTTTCGTTATGGTGCAATGGGTTCCAGCAAAACCGCCAATGCCATTATGGTATGGTACAATTATCAGGAGCGCAGCCAGAATGCGCTCCTGATTAAACCCAATATTGATACTAGAGACGGTGCGCACAGAATGTGGTCGCGCAGTGGCTTAGAGGCCAACTGTACATTGTTCAACGATATCGATTGGGACGCCGTCAAAGGTGGCGTTTATGCTTGTCTCATCATTGATGAGGCACAGTTTCTTACCCCGAAACAAGTTGATTCTTTGATTCCTATCGTCGATGACTACAACGTACCCATCATTTGTTATGGGCTAAAAACGGACTTTATGGGTGAGTTTTTTCCCGGCAGTGCACGCCTTCTTGCACTGGCGGATACCATTGAAGAAGTCAAAACCATTTGTTGGTGTGGTCATAAGGCAACCAACAACGCGAGGCTGGATGGTCAAGGAGGTATTACAAAAGTCGGAGAGCAAGTGGTGCTTGGCGCAGCCGACAAGTATATCGGGCTATGCCGCAAGCATTGGATGCAGGGTGATCCGGGACCGGGCTTGCGTAAGTCCGACTTAGAACACACGGATCGATAACCATTCTAAATGAAAATGTTCCTCCTCACTTTCAGGTTAGCCGGAACATGGAGTGACTATGAAGTATTATGTAGCAAGCGGAGTTCAAAATGCAGAGCGAGTCAACATCGCTGCTGATGTGCTGAACGCACGCGGGTTTTTGCGCACCTACGACTGGACAAAACATGGCAGCGTTTCCGCTGCGCCAGATGAAACCAAACATACCGTAGCCGCCGCAGAAGCATCGGCCGTTCAGGAAGCAGAACTAATCGTTCTGCTTTTGCCCGGTGGGTTTGGTACACATGCAGAACTCGGCTTAGCCATCGCGTCCAAAGCAAACAAACGTATTCTCCTCTGGTCGGAAACTGAGGAACCATTCGTAGGAAAACGCGATTTTTGCGTATTTTATCATCATCCATCGGTGGAACGGTTCATTTGCCCATTTAATCAATTGCTGCAATTCTTGGCAACGCTATAACAACTTTTTCAGAAGCCAATCTCTGGAAAAGTCTCGTTGTCAGTGTTTCTTATGCGAGTATCTTTCCTATTTCTACGAAGAAAACAAAATCCCGATGATCCAGTGAGGACAATCGTCCTCGTTTTTTTATGCACTTAACGCATTCTACAAAATCCAATCAAGTAAAACCCCAATCCAAACAGCAGCATCGCAATGATCAGCGAAATCAACCATTCTGGCGCGCAAATCAGCAAAATTAGCAGTCCAAGCAGGATGCATCCAATCCCCACAATAACTCTTGTGCTTGGGCAACCCCGTCCCTTTTTGCATTTGCATTCTTTACATTTTTCCGGCAACACGGCAACCCCCTCCCTGTTGCCATTGTATGCGAAAATATGCAATTCGGGTCCAACACACAATGTCGCCAAGGCAACATATGATATCGTATGATTTGCCTGTCGCCACCCCATATGGGCTTGCTCATGATGCGCAATTCATCCATTCTCATCGGCAAACCGGAGGCTTGTATGCAATCATCAATCGTAACGATCGATCATGTCGATCTCATCTATCAAGAGCGTTCGCAGGAAACGCTAGCCATACAGGATCTATCCTTCGCTGTAAACGAAGGCGAATTCGTGTCCATTGTTGGTCCGTCCGGCTGTGGAAAGACAACGGTACTGTCTCTGCTCATGGGGCTGTTGCAACCCACGCGGGGCATGGTGACGCTCATGGGCGAGCCGGCTGGCATTCGTCAGAGTGTCGGCTATATGCTGCAACGCGACCATCTGCTGGATTGGCGTACTGTCGAGGAAAACGTGTTGCTTGGGCTAACGGTCAAGCATATGTTGACAAAAGAGCGCCGCGCCCATGCCCTAGAATTATTGGAACGTTATGGACTTTCTGAATTTCGTTCACATTATCCGCGTGCACTATCCGGTGGTATGCGGCAAAAGGTTGCACTCATCCGAACGCTGGCTTTTGATCCCACCTTGCTACTGCTTGACGAGCCGTTCTCCGCGCTGGATTATCAGACCAGACTCAAGCTGTGCGATGAAATGTATGCCATCATCAAAGGTGAACATAAGACTGCCATTCTCGTGACACATGACATTGCAGAAGCTGTTTCCATGTCCGACCGGGTACTTGTATTCAGCGATCGACCAGCCTGTTTAAAGGCGGAGCATACCATTACCATGGATGCTGTCAAAACGCCGCTCAACCGGCGGAACGATCCTCGGTTTGCCGGCTATTTCAATATCATTTGGAGGGAGCTGACCGACCTTGGAAAATCTTGATACTGTCTCCCCTTATCGACAGGCCTATCTTGTTAGCATTCGACGGCGTGAGCGATTCATTCGTAACATGCGCTATCTCATTCTGTTTACGTTTCTGACTTTATGGGAATTAAGTACACGGCTGGGATGGATCGACCCATTCATCACCAGCAGTCCCTGCCGCGTAATGGCAACCATTCTCCGGCTGTTGAGAGCGCACGAACTGTTTACGCATATTGGCGTAACACTGTTTGAGACAATTGCAGGATTTCTTCTGGGCACGTTGCTTGGTACGATGGTTGCCGCGCTCCTTTGGTGGAGCGATACCGCCTGTCGCGTATTGGATCCATATCTTGTGGTTTTAAATGCGTTGCCGAAAATTGCCCTGGGTCCAATATTGATCGTCTGGATCGGCGCGGGCATTGGCTCCATCATCGTCATGGCCGTGTTGATCTCACTTGTCGTGACCATTGTTACGGTGCTGACTGGTTTTCGCGACACCACCGACGAAAAGCAATTGCTGATGAAAACGCTTGGTGCAACCAAACTGCAAATTTTCGGGCTTGTCGTGCTACCAGCCAGCGTACCAACTATTGTTGCCGCACTGAAAATCTCGGTTTCGATGAGTTGGGTTGGCGTCATTGTTGGAGAATACCTGGTCAGCAAGGCTGGCCTTGGCTTTTTAATTGTTTACGGCGGGCAGGTATTTAAGCTGGATCTCGTAATGGCCAGCATCGTGGTATTATGTACGCTTGCGGCGTTGATGTATTATGGTGTGGCGTATATTGAACGAAAGCTGGTAAAGTAGTCACTCGTTCGTATCAATCAATTAATAAAAGTGCATGAAACTGCGACACATTGGTGGATATGCAGTTTCATGCAACCTTTGTATGTACATTGGTATTCAATTGGCAGCAGCGTCATCATTCTTCAATATCCGGCTCCCGCAGCACCTGTTTTTTTCCATAATAGGTTTCCAGTTGCTGGTTATACCAGTAGTTTTCATCTGACTCATTTGGCACAATGTCCATCATGCAGAGCAGTGGTGGCTGATGCGACAGACGCGGCAATATGACCACCGGCTCAGCATCATTCAACATTGCATAACGCTTCTCCCATGTTTCCGCATAGGAGCGCGCACTGCCATTATACAAGATGCGCACAGCGCTCACACTGGCTATATTGCGCGAACGGAGCGCCGTTATCCCTGTTATGCTAAGGCAGACGACCGTCAGTGCGATTGCAACTGTGCGCCGTACATAGACGCGTTCCGTCCCAAAATGCTGTCGCAACCATCCTACCATCCAAATTAAATTCCCATACAGTAGCAGAACAAATAGATAGAACTGAATGTCGATCAATCGCGCTTCACCGGCAAAGCCAAGTGCATATTCCGTTGGCGTAAATCCGGCGGCCAGTAGCAAAAATGAAGCTACAAGCATGACCAGCGGCATACGAAACTGGAACGTCGCACGTCCAGTCATTTGCCACAGGAGTGGCAGCGAAGCAAACGCAAGAAACGTGACCGGCTCTGTCAGCCATTGTCCTACGTATTTCATCGTGTCCACCATAGCGGCTAAAATAGCTGAAAGTGGGGACAACGATTCGGATGCGTGTTCTGCCTGCCGCACGCTGTTTCCGGGCGCAAGCGCATTGGCCATAAATAGGCCAACAAGCAGAATCCATAAAACAAGCGTCAGCACATCATGGCGTCTTCGGATGCTGCTTTGCACAACGTACAAGCTGAGCGCTACGCAGCAGAGCAGCCCCGTTACCAGATTGCCGCCTGCTAGCAATGTCATGAGCAGCGGAAGCAGTACGCACTGTGCGACCGTTTTTTTTTGTTCCCGCCGGATCAGCAGCGTTGCTGCAATCAAAGAAAGGCTGAAAAAGAACGTATAATACACGCCGCCATTAAACCAGAAATAACCTTCCACAGGAGATGGTAACAACTGCACACAAGAGATCGCAACCAACGTGGCAATAGACATGGACTGTGTCCAATCCGTTTCCATAAGATTGGTAAGAACCGTGTATACAAACCAGAGCAGCGCAATGACCAAACCCGTCAGCAGAAACGCTGTCGTCAGCCCGTATACGTTCGTTTGGAAAATACCAGGCTGCAATGCCATAAGGAAGATTGCGGCATAGGACCCTTGCCATTGTTGATAGGTATTCGAAGCCACGCGCCCGGCTTCCGCAAGTACGGCCATCCAATTATGCGTATCTTCCCATACGATATGCGTTGTTCGACCATAGCGATAATCATCCACGCCAGGTTTGCTATACGCAGCAGCGCCATACAGTGGTACAAGTGAAATCAGCAGTGCGGCAATCAGCAATAGCGCCAACGCTTTTGTCAGCCGCCCTATGGCAGTTTTGTTCGATTTCATTCCCTCCAGGCTCCGTTCTTGTAATCCATTGCGCATGGTACAATGTTTCATCCCGGCAGATTCGCCTCGATAAAACCAACACACCCTATTGCCATCTTCGCCACAAATCACTCAGTGTGCAATCTATGAAAAGAACTGCCGACGCTGATGGTCAACATCGTGTATCCATCCTCAACCATTCACCCGATCTTTCGGCCTATTCAATCAACTGTAATTGTATCTATGGTACTAGATTCGACAAAAAAATGCAACAAAGTATGCTTTTAAAAAACATCTGGTGATTTCTAATGTGATTTTCGCCAGTTCGAATGATGAATTGTAGGTTTGCTTACGATAATGTTCTCCGGAACCTCTGAACAAACGGCAAAGAGACGGTAACATCCGTTTAAACAACCGCAAATATCGTTTGTGATGCGCAGTTATCATGGATTTTACCCTGAAGTGTATCCGAATTTCCTTCGTTTTCGAAAAAATAGGCGCACTTACCCATTATGATACCTCCCGAGACTTCGCCCGGCCATCACCAGCACATAGAGATTTGTACAGAGGATGCTCTCAATCTGCAACAGATACATCCGCTCTATGCCACGGACAGGTGACCTCGCTTGGCCGCTGGGGTAATGCGGCGCAATGATGATGTCCACCCACTCGTGCCACGGGATGATCTTTATCCATGATTTCAAAAAAATCTTCTCGACGAGTTTTCTTATTTCCGGCAGCTGCATTCAAAATCCGAAAAGGTCCGCTGGCTTTTCAGCTAGCACTACCACCGGTGTTTTGATGCTTTCGTTCATTCATTTCTCGTATCTTATGGGTGGGAGCGTTTTTAATCAGGGATTTCCTAGCCGCACAATGGCATATCGCGTAATTAGGTAACGCTTCTCCTAGGAAAAGCATTTTAAAACTTCTCTCCAATCTTTTTGTTATTCTCTTGGTCATTTCAACACGTAAAGCCTTGATTTACCGCCGGTAACCCAGCAAATTGTTCGCTCAATCTGATGCAAATTCATACAAACCCTCGTTTTCTTTTTGAGAAACACGCCCTGGCACGAAACATGCTTCGTTCTTTTTCTTTTAGACACATACGATCCATGATATACTGTAAATACCTTATTATTTGGGGGTACGAATGAAGCTGCTGTTTTTCGCCCTATTCCTAATGGATTGCGCACTGCATCTGTATGCCTGTTGGCCGCCGGAAAAGCACAAGCTGAGGCGAATTTCAAAGTGCCTGCTTATGCCGTTGCTAGCTTGTTGGTATTTTTTTGCCGCGCAAGCTTTCTCTCCATTGGTGTTTGCAGGAATTCTCTGCGGTTTTTTGGGAGATGCATTTTTGATTGTACCAGAAAAGAGCTGGACGTTTATTTGTGGGCTTGCTTCATTTTCCGCAGGACATATTTGCTATATTGGTTATATGCTTGGTCAGCTGAACATGCCGCCCAATTTGCTACTTGTGATACTTTCCAGCTTCGTCTACCTATTCGGTATTGCGTGTACCATGAAATCTCTCTGGCCAACGCTGCCGAAACTAATGTTCGCACCTTGCTTATTCTATATGTTACTCATCAGCTTTATGAGCCTCTGCGCACTGCTATTTGCCATCGAGCAAGGCACCTTTACCGCTTCGCTTGTCTTCATCGGCTCGCTGCTGTTTGTCGTTTCAGACAGCATCCTGTCATATGTCACATTTCGGAAGCGTATTTCTTATCGTTATGTCATTGTTATGGGTACCTATATTCTTGCGCAAACGATGATTTCTGCATCATTTGCCTGCACGGGAGGCTTTTAACATAATGGAAGTTCTGGTTGTCATTCTTTGCACACTCACGCTTGTTTGCGTCGTTCTTATTGCGTTACTCGTCTTGTGGCAACGCAAAGCTTTGCAGCATGATTTAGAAGACACAACTGCGAAATCGCAGTCGCTTCTGCGTCAGGAAATCGGTAATACCATTCAATCCACCGTTGGCACGCTGGGACGGTTGATTGTCGAAAATCAGCAGGCTTCTGCCACGCAGTCAGAAACCCGTTTTAAAACCTTTGAGATTGGCAACGAACAAAAGCTGGAAGCTATCCGGCAAACTGTGGAGCGCCGTCTTTATCAGATACAAAATGAAAATAACCAACGTCTTGACGAGATGCGTCAAATCGTGGACGAAAAGCTGCAAAAGACACTCGAATCCAAGATGACACAGTCCTTTCAACTCGTCAACGAACGGCTTGAGCAAGTCTATAAAGGACTCGGTGAGATGCAAACGCTCGCCATCGGCGTTGGTGACCTTAAAAAAGTTCTGTCCAACGTCAAAACCCGCGGAATTCTTGGTGAAATCCAACTTGGTGCCATCCTTGAGGAGATCCTTTCCCCCGAACAATATGACACCAATGTCGCCACCAAACAGGGCAGCAAGGATCGTGTGGAATATGCAGTCAAACTCCCCACGGATGAAGGCATGCATATCTATCTACCCATTGATAGTAAGTTTCCCGGCGATTTATACTCCAATTTGCAGGACGCTTATGAAAGTGGTTCCATCGACGCGGTCAACCTCTGCGTTGCCGCACTGACAACACAAATTAAAAAGGAAGCTAAAGATATTCGCGACAAATACATCGATCCACCAAACACAACCGATTTTGCAATCCTGTTTCTTCCATTTGAAGGTCTCTATGCTGAGGCGGTCAACCGCGGGTTGATTGAAGACCTCCAGCATGCTTACCGTGTCAACATCGCTGGTCCCTCCACCATGGCAGCCCTGCTCAATAGTCTGCAGATGGGTTTTCGTACCTTTGCCATTCAAAAGCGTAGCGGAGAAGTTTGGCGGGTTCTCGGTGCGGTTAAAACCGAATTTATTAAATTTGAATCTATTTTGCAAAGCTCCCAGAAACGTTTGCTGCAGGTCAATGATGAATTGGATCAACTCATTGGCACACGAACCCGCTCTATTGTACGCAAGCTACGCTCCGTAGAACAGTTGGATGAGCCAGCAGCAAGTAGTATGCTGCTGGAAAGCGAAGCCTTGGCCTTGCAGGATGAGCTGGATGATGAGGAAGTCTAACGCGTCTCCCTCCCCCCATAAAATGTAAAATGTTGTCCTGTTTCATCGCTTGAATTGACAAATGCAAGCTGATCCATTAAAATCTATAAAATACATTGATGAAGTTTATATATTATGTTAAACAGAAAGCTGGGATGGTACTATGAAGCAGTATAAAATTGCAGTTGTCGGCGCAACCGGAATGGTCGGAAGAAAGTTTCTTCAAGTATTAGAAGAGCGGAACCTGCCCGCCTCCGAATACATTCTGTTTGCTTCCGCGCGCAGCGCCGGATCCGAAGTCACTTTTATGGGCAAACCATACATTGTACGCGAGCTGACGGAAACCGCATTTAATGGTCTTGGCGTTGATATCGCCCTGTTCTCTGCAGGCGGAAGCACCTCCGAAAAATATGCGCCCATTGTCGCTGCTTCCGGTGCGGTTGTCATCGATAATTCAAGTTGCTGGCGCATGGATCCGGATGTTCCGTTGGTTGTGCCCGAAGTCAATCCCGACGCAATTGCCATGTATAAGAAAAAAGGAATCATTGCCAACCCGAACTGTTCCACCATACAGGCCATGGTTCCGTTGAAGCCGCTTGCCGTGAAATACGGTTTGAAGCGCGTAATCTTCTCGACCTATCAGGCTGTTTCCGGCGCCGGTCTCAAGGGTTTTCTGGATCTAGAAAATGGCTTGAAAGGGGATAAGCCCGTCAAATTCCCCCACCCCATTGCTGGCAACTGCCTGCCGCACATTGATGTTTTCATGGATAACGGTTACACCAAAGAAGAGTGGAAGATGATTGAAGAAACCAGAAAGATTCTGGCTCTGCCGGATTTGCCTGTAACCGCCACAACTGTACGCGTGCCTGTTTTCCATGGTCATAGCGAAAGCATCAACGTAGAATTGAGTGCGCCCTTCGAAGTTGACGATATCCGCAAGCTTTGGGCACATACCGACGGGATTGTCGTCCAGGACGATCCCGCTAACAACGTCTACCCCATGGCAATCAACGCCGAGGACACGGATCCCGTGTATGTGGGGCGCCTCCGCCGCGATTTCTCCGTGGAAAACGGCATTAATTTCTGGTGCGTTGCCGACAACATCCGCAAGGGCGCGGCTACAAACGCCGTGCAAATTGCGCAGGAACTTATTCATCAGTGGGAGGCGTAAACCATGTCCATCTTTCAAGGATCTGGCGTTGCAATCATCACCCCGTTTCAGAACGGCGCAATTGACTTCACCGCTTTCACCCGTCTCATCGAGCTGCAAATTGCAAGCGGTACAGACGCAATTGTCTGCTGTGCGACCACAGGTGAAGCTCCAACTCTCTCCATCGATGAAAAGCTGAGCATCATCCAGTTTATTGTCGAACGCGTCAACGGACGCATTCCCGTCATTGCCAGCACTGGCGGCAACAATACGCAGGTTGTCATCGAAAACAGTAAATCTGCGGAAGCTATCGGTGTGGACGGTTTGCTTGTTGTCACCCCCTATTATAATAAAACGACACAGGACGGCCTCGTTGCCCATTATATGGCGGTTGCCGACAGCGTGGAACTTCCGATCATTGTGTATAACGTACCCAGCCGCACCGGTCTCAATATACTGCCCGCCACCATGGCCAGAATTCTCAAGCATGAGAACATTGTTGGCACGAAGGAAGCCAGCGGCAATATTGAGCAGATCGTCAATCTTGCAGCGCTCTGCCCCGACTGCGACATCTACTCCGGTAACGATGATCATGTGTTGCCAGTGCTGAGCATTGGCGGCAAAGGTGTCATTTCAACCATTGCCAACATCATGCCTGATGCGATGCATACCCTGTGCGATGCTTTTTTTAAGGGGAATATCAAGCTTGCCCGTGAGATTCAAATGCAACTGATTCCGCTTTGGAAAGCCGCCTTCTGCGAAGTTAATCCGATTCCTGTCAAGGCGATGATGAGCCTCATGCAGTTGTGCGAACCGGACATTCGTCTGCCCCTAGTTTCCCCATCGCCCGCCAGCATGCGGCTGATTGAGGATACGCTGAAAGCCTATCAACTGATTTGAATCGGAGGCATTATGATCACAGTTTTGATCAATGGAATCGGCGGTCAGATGGGCCGTGCCGTCTATACTGCGTGCAATGCGTCTGACGGTGTTTTTGCTGTTGCCGCCGGCGTAGATATGTCCGACTGCGGAGCAGCGTTTTCCTGCCCTGTTTACCGTAGGATCGAAGAGGTTTCGGAAGTTGCGGATGTGATCATCGACTTTTCCGTTCCTGCCGCTCTGCCAGAAGTTCTGCGCTACGCGCAGCAACAAAAGCTTCCTACGGTCATCGGCACAACCGGCCTTTCCGACCGGGACATGAAACTGATTGCCACAGCTGCTGAACGTGTTCCGGTTTTTCAAACTGGAAATATGTCCCTCGGCGTTAATCTTCAGGTCGAGTTGACGAAGCTTGCCGCATCCACGCTCGGCAGTGATTTTGATGTGGAAATCATCGAAAAACACCACCGCAAAAAAATCGATGCACCCAGCGGTACCGCACTGATGCTAGCCAATTCCGTCACTTCGCAGCATGCAGGCGAATTGGATTATGTTTATGGACGCCACGAGAAAAATAAGCGCCGTACCAACAGTGAAATCGGAATTCACTCCATCCGCGGCGGCACAATCGTTGGCGAACACGAAGTTCTGTTTGTCGGTAACGATGAAATTGTGGAAATCACCCACAAAGCTTACTCAAAGCAAATTTTTGCGCGCGGTGCACTGCGCGCAGCGCAATATTTAATGGGGAAATCATCCGGTCAGTACAACATGCAAAACGTTATCACGGAGCATGACGTAGCCTCACATCTCTGTGTTCTTGAGGAGCAGGCGGTGATTACGCTTTCAGGTCTGCCTTGCGAAGCGAATGTTGACAGCCGCGTATTTGACCTGATTGCAACGCGCGGTGTGTTTGTGGACATGATTGCAGTATCTCTTACAGGCGGCGATACCTACAATATTGGATTTTCACTTAATCAAGCACAATTATCCGACACCTTAGATGCGTTAAAAACGTTGAAAAAGGATTGGCCAGAGTTGAACGTCCATGCACATTCCGACGTCGTCAAATTGACTGTGGAAGGATCTGGCATGGCGCTTAAGCACGGAGTTGCTGCACTGCTGTTCAACGTGTTGGCCGCAGTGAGCATTCGCGTTCAATTGGTTACAACAAGCGAGACCAAGATCGAATTCTGTGTGGATACGATCGACGCTTCCCGCGCCATTGATGAAATGAAACGTAATTTTCTAGGATAGTAAGCCTAAAAACATATTTTAACAAGCTAAAATACGGGTTGTTCTGCGATGATTCAACGAATTGTGTAGAACAGCCCGTTGTTTACTTAATTCAACCAACTACGAAAGTGAACCGTTCGAATCGTCACATTGAACGTTTATTTGCAACAAGCAACTGCACAATCGAGTCTTGCGCGGAAAAGTCGTTTTGACAACTCCGCTTATATTGTATGGATTCCTTTCAATGTAGCACGCCTGTTTTCGCACCGCTTCACAGATATGACATTTTCATTGATTACAGTATCAAACAGTCTTCCTCTCTGCTGACTGTTTCATTATGGATCACCGTCTGCGCCGCCGCAGACGGCAACATCGCTTCCGCATGTATAGCAGACGAAAGCGATGATCAAACACCGTAACCTATCCGACATAATACTGTTTCATTGCTACGATTTTCGAATATGCACATTTCCGCTGACGGTTTCAAACTTATAGTTTGCAAACCCATTGCCAACAATGCATTTTTTATCCCGCATAATGCTCGGATAATCGCAAAAAAGTGATCCGCTGACTGAAGATAGCTTGGCTGTAAAGCCATCTTCGTTTTCTGGCAGCGTGATATCCACCTGTCCACTAACCGACTCAACATCTAGGATGGATGGTGCGTTTTTCATAAATGTCAATACTATCATGCCAGAAACACTGTCCGCGTCCACTTGATCTGCTTCGCAGGAAATCTGTGCCTTTCCACTGGTCGTCTCAACCTCAAGTTTATCAGTTTCCACATTTTCTGCATTGATCCACCCACTGATCGATTGCAATTCCAGATTCTCACAATCAGCATGGTTGATGTTCAGGCTGCCGGAGATGCTTTCAAGTTGCAATTTCTTTGCGGATATTCCATCCACCTTCACATTGGCAGACACCGCTTCTATCTCAATTTCGTTCAACAGCTCTGCCGCTTCCTCCGGAATGGTGACGGTCAGATTCTTGCGTGGCATATGCAGCTGATCTATATCCAACCATGCCCAAGTGCGTACTGTTTGCTCACAGTAGCTGATAATCAGCTGTCTATCATGAACCGCATAGTGCATTTTTTGAGTATCCGTTAGCGGCATACTGCTTCCTTCCGTAAATGCTATTTCCGTTCCTTTGCCAACAACCACGTTGATGGCTCCTGAAACCCAATTAATCTTGATGCGATCCACGTCAGAAATCGCGACCGTACTGCTGCCGGTGTTCATCGCCGCATTTGCTTCCACCTTGTCGCGTTCTTCGTCATTGGACGCAACGTCATGCTGCACTATCGCTTCGTTACTGTCGTCACCACGATCGAATCTATTGTGTATGCCATATCCTGTAAGGGCAAGTACCAATGCCGCGATCAATACGACCGCAACCACCGTACCAACAAGAATGCGAATGATGGCTGCTGTTTTCATGTTATTTTCCCTCCATTGCTTTTAAGTTGATAATGCCGCGAACAATGGAACTTATAGCAGCGGCAATCAAAAAAATCAGCCAAGTGAACTGCCATGCGCCAGTCAAATAACTCAGAACAAAATATGCGCATACCATTACGAGCCACACCGATCCAACGATGGCTTTTTCCGCTTGCCGTAACTGACTATTCCCCTGTTTCCATGCTTTGAATTCCTCCACCATGGTGTCGTCGTTCTTCATATAGTGGTCCTTGGTTGCATTGTCATAAATGAGCATCCCCGTAGCGATGGCAATCAGTACAAACATCAACACTACGCCAAACTCGTTCTGCAACAGAAAGATGGGCGTCACACAGAGAACATACAACGCTATGGCAACCGCACATAGCATTGCATGGCGTGACTGTGCCTTCTTGTCAACAGGTACCTGAGTCTGCATGCTTTTCAAAAGCTCACTGACTTCCCCGATGCTGGCAACTGCAATGTTAAACGCTGCTTCCTCTGCCTTCCCTTCTGCAATTAAATCGTTGTACTTGTCCGTCAAGTTCTGAAGCATTTCCTCTTTCAATTCCACCATTTTTACTGTCTGTGGCGCATCCGAAAACAGCTTGTCAATATGTTGTCTAAGTTTTTCATTCATCATTTATCTCCTCCTCAAGTAGTTGATCAATTAAAGTTTTGGCAACGTTCCATTCTTTTTTTCGCAGATAATACGATTCCCGTCCTAACGGTGTGATGGAATAGTATCTCCGTCTTGCACCCGTTGTTTCGTCCCCCCAATATGAATGAATACAGCCGGATTCCTCCAATCGCCGAAACGCAGTGTACAAAGTGGCTTCCTTAAGTTCAAACTGATGATCCGTCTTATGCAAAATGGCTTTATTGATCACATAGCCATAACTATCCCCCTGCATCAGCCGTGCAAGGATAATGGTCTCTGTGTTGCCGCGGATTAAGTCCGATGCAATCGACATGAACCCACCTCCTTTATTTTCTTTTATAAATAGTAATGTATTATACTTCGCGTGTCAATGTATATCTCATTACATTATACTACCTGTTGCCTTAAAACTGCAAAATATCTTCTACACGCCACGTAATCCTATTCGTTTTCCGAATGTATCGCAGTTTTCGGCATTGAATAACGAATCTTCTCCTATCGGATTGTTTCTACGCAGGCTATTGTGTCTGGTCCTCGAGTACAAAAGTCAATGTTCATAAGGCTTGCTTTCCAGGCCTCAGCAATTAAGCCTATAGTTGTTCCTTAGACGCGTCATTCTAACGACATTCGGGGATTGGAACAATTTTGCCAAATGAGATAACTTGGTCTATGACAGGGCAGACGATATTCATAGCGACATCGGCACGGAGTACGCGATCATCAATCCACAAAGCTGAAACAAAGCGGTCACGAAACACACCAATGACGAGATTCGAATTAACAAATGAGCTGTTCGGCATTAACTCCAGACCATAAAATGTTTGACGTGGTATTTCACCATCCATGTATTGCTATACGACGTGACGCACTTGACTTGACTATCCCTCATGCAATCAATTATCCGCTTTCTATCATCACTTTATAAAAAAGATTACAATATGTATTGACAGTATCATTTGAATGCTGTATCTTTGTACTATCACAAGCATACAGTTGATTTTGTGAAAAGGAGGTAAGCATATGTCCTGGCAATTCTCATCACAGCAACCGATATATCAGCAAATTGCAGATGCGATCGCAATGCGTATATTGAACGGAACCTATGCACGCGGAGAACGGTTACCCAGTGTGCGCGATCTTGCGGTCATTGCATCCGTGAACCCAAACACTATGCAGCGTGCACTGAGCGAACTGGAAAGCATGGAACTCATCAGTACGCAGCGAACAAGTGGGCGATTCGTCACCGTTGATGAAACTGTGATTGAAAAGGCACGCAATGCTAAGGCGGAGCAAATCTGCGAAACCTTTTGGATGCAAATGCGAAAACTCGGTATGTCGCATGAGCAGGTTCTGTGCGTACTAAACGAAAACGAACACAAGGAGGAACAAGATGGAATCCATTCTTGAATTACGCGGATTATCAAAGCAATATGGATCGTTGATGGCTTTGCGGAATGTCACCCTTACGTTACCAAAGGGTCGAATTATCGGTTTGCTCGGTCCCAATGGAAGCGGTAAAACAACTATGATTAAGCTCATATCGGGTTTACTTACCCCAACGAGCGGCATGATACTTGTTGACCAAAAACAAATCGGAGAAGAAACGAAAGCGCTGATTTCATATCTGCCGGATCAGACGTATTTATCGGGGTGGATGAAGGTTAGCGACTGTCTCGATTATTTTGCAGACTTCTACAGCGACTTTGATCGGCAACGTGCAATTGAAATGCTTACTCGCCTATCTATTCCCCAAACCTTGTACATTAAGTCCATGAGCAAGGGTACAAAAGAAAAGATGCAGCTTGTGCTGGTCATGTCCCGCCGCGCCAAATTATACCTGTTGGATGAGCCGATCGGCGGCGTGGATCCCGCAACACGGGATTATATACTGGATACCATTCTCAGTAATTATCATCCGGAGTCCACAATCCTGATCAGCACGCATCTAATCTCTGATGTAGAACGAATTCTAGATGAATTCATTTTTTTGAAGGATGGTATGGTTACCATGCATGAACAAACTGATACCATACGAGAAACCCAGGGAAAATCGCTGGATGAACTGTTCCGGGAGGTATTCAAATGTTAATCAAACTTATGAAGCACGACTTTTACGCGCTGTCTCGTAAACTGTTTCCGCTACAAATCGGTGTGTTGTCGGGCGGTCTGTTGGCAACCATCTTTATGACCATTGCCATTCGTATCCAGCACACAGCGGCCAATAATGGGATACCGTTACATGGTGATTTTTTGATGATTGCTTCTTGCACATTGTCAACGGTTCTGATCGGGCTTGCCATCATGGCCAGCTGCATCGTAACATTGCTGATCATCTGTATGCATTTCTATCACAATTTCATGTGCAGTGAAGGATATCTAACCTTTACGTTGCCCACAACCACAACAAATTTGATGTGGTCCAAGCTCCTGACTGGAACTATCTGGATGCTGATCAATTTTGTGGTCCTTAGCATCGCGGGACTAATTTTCATTGTATTTGGCACTGCATCAACCGGCTTTGCCAATCAGCAAGTGCTGGAAACCTTGGGCAAAATATTTCAAGATTTGCTTGCCATGGCGCAGTCAATTAACCTGCCGCTCGCCATATTTGCATGCATCATATGGGCTGTGTTGTCCATCGTCGCAATGCTTTTAGAAATCTACTTTGCCATTGTTGTTGGCGGTCAAATCGCTAAGAAGAATAAGCTTCTTGCCGCCATTGGCATGTATTTATTGATTAACTTCACAGTCGGCACAATACGAACAATATTGCAGTTGTTAGGCTTAGGCATCTCTGCTTTAACAATCCCCACAACCGACAGTTTTATTGCGAGCACTTTCTTGCAAAATACTGTGCTTGTAAGCATCGGAATTAATCTGCTTCTGTCCGTGATCTTTTTCCTCTGGTCAAAATCAATACTGAAACGAAATTTGAACTTACAGTAATGTATACACCGTAGCGTTCAAAAGCGGCTGTTTGTAAACAACAGCCGCTTTTTGTTGGACTTCAATCTGTTTCAAAGAAAAGGCACTCATTTTCGCTGGTATTCTTAACTCAATACGCATCATTCTGTAGGAATGCAGTTATTCACGATATGCCGCAATGACCTCTCCAAAGTACAGTGTATGCGGATCTCCATTTCCAAAGGCTTGATTAGAACCATAGAATTTTGTAGCCAGCTCCGTATCCATCTTTGTTAGATCCATCTCCTGCCGAAATACGATGCGGCACTCAAAGTGAATCGCACAGTCTGCAATACCATCCGCGCAATCTGTGCGCGCGGGCAACACGGAAAGACCAGCAGCGGCACATTTATCCCCATCTCGACCAGAATGGGAACCGCAGTATCCAAGTGCATTGCTCAAATTGCCCGCCTTTGGCACACTGATTGAAAATGTCTTTGATTTTTCTATCAACGAATAGGTGTAGCGACTCTTTCGAACAAACACTGTCACCATAGGCTTTCCCCAGACATATCCGAACTGCGCCCAACCGACAGTCATCGGATTATGCGCTCCTTCGGTCATCAGAAATACGCCCTTTTCCATCTGACGTGCGGCTTCTGGTATAAATGCATAAAAATCTTGGTATTCCATCTAATATCCCTCCATCTCTTTTAGCCATTTTATCACATGAAAAAGCGGCGGGCAATGTCCGCCCGCCGTTGATCGCAAGGATCTTATGAATCCTGTTGCTTTGTGCTGCGTTTAAACAGCATGGTGATGCCCCAAATGCCAGCGAGTCCAACCAATGAGTAGATAATACGCGCTACAATGCTGTCCATGCCGCCAAAAATACTCGCCACCAGATCAAACTGAAACAACCCAATCAGTCCCCAATTAACTGCGCCGATGATCATCAGTATCATTGCAAGAATATCCATTAGTTAACATCACTCCTTTTGCACTAGTCTTTACAAAGCTGAGAAATGTTATCCAAAGAAATACTCCGTCCTTTTTTCTTTTTTCTTCTCCGGGAAAATTTCAATCTCGAAGGTATCAAACGCAACCCCTTCCATAAAATCTCCGGGACGAAAAACTGTACGTGAAAACTTGATGAGCTCACCAATATGCTTTGGCAGAATAACCGGCACCGCCAGATCAAGAGGTTTGCAAAGTTGGGTTATGATCTCCGTCCAGCCTTGCATATCAGAAGGCCGTGCAGAAGCGAACTCCTGCACGACTTCATTAACCATTCTGTGAAATTTTGTTGTTTTCGCCCATATCCGCATTATTTCTTATTGAGGGAGAACCAACCCCACAGATAAGGTGTTTTACCGTCTGTATACAGGCCGAGAAGTGAACCAATCACCTGTTTCTTCTGCTTGACATCTCCCGCATTGATGGTGGATTTTGCACTACGGTTGACACAGATTACCTCTTTTCCATCGGATAATTGAACCTTAAACACAGTATATGGTGCTGAACCAATGATCTCCGTCACTGTGCCCGTTGCATAGAAATTACCCGTTGAAACCTCGCCCGCTACAATCTTATCGTAGGATTTTCCGATGTCTGTACATTTTTTCAGGAAAGCAGAATACTTTTCGGAAGGTGATCTCTCCACAATGGTGTTGACCGTGGTCTCAATATAACCTTCCATGGTTGCAGTAATATCCACATCGAACGCACCAACAGTATTGACCGCTGCCGCGACGCTAAACTGACCGCCGTTAACACTCGGTTCACCGAAGGTGACATCCGCTGCCTCATCAGAGCTAATCTTGAGGGTTGCGCCTTCGGTCACGGTTCCTTGGATGGTGATCTTGCCGTCAGTCGAAGTCAAGCCGGTAGCTGGATCATTTGTAACCGTCAGAGAGAGATTTTGCATCACATACGGCTCAATCGTAATGACTTTGCGCGCTGTCACATAGTTGTTCATGCGTGCTTCAATCGTGATGGTTTCTGTACCGCCCACGCCTACATTCATTGAGGTATCGCCCGCAAGGGTAGGATCAGCAGTTGCAGAGGCCTCGTCTATTGGTTCACTTGTTGCTTCCGCGGGAAGCGCCGTATCAGTTGGCGTTTGCGTGCTAGTGGCCGCCGGATCTGTGCCAACAGCCAATGGATCCACCGTTGGGCTTGCCGTAGGTGCTGCAGTAGTGGAAACCGGATTGGCAACCATCTTAGGCGTATAGGTCAGCGTAAATACACCGCCTTCATAAACCGGGTATGCTTCATCGTTCACATAGATCTCGCGGATATCAGGGTTGGCAACAGATCCATTGATCAGAATCGGCTCATTTTTATAGCCTTGCTGAATGGTATCTCCAACAGGCGTATCCACTGTCATCGTCAGTACCGGCACCGTTATAGAAATATCGTCAACCTTAAGTTGGATGGTCTCGCCGGCAGGTGTATCCACCTGTATGTTAGGCGTAACGGTAACCAGTTCGCTATCACAGGGTGCATTTGGCATGAATACCTCACGCGCAACACGCAGTGTAATCTGATTGTCACGGGTGATCGTTGTCGGTTCACTGCTTTGAAGTGTGGCGTCCGTAATGATGCGAACCGAACTTCCGTTCAAGGCGTGCACGTTAATATCGTAGAAAGCTTCACCCGTGTCAGGAGCAGTAAATTCGCTGATGGTGGCCGTATTCATATTATCATCCACCACAGGAACCGTATCCCCACCATCTCCGGGAGCCGTCTCGGTATTATTGTTTTTGCCAAAGAGCGATGAGATGGAAGCAAAGAGCTTGCCCGAATCGCCACCAAAATTCTTTTTGACAATATAGATGCCAAATACCGCAATGAGTGCCACCAGCAGACCAATCAGTCCCCAAAATAGAATGGTAGTGCCTTTCCCTTTTTTCTGCGGCATATCATCATAGTCTTCATCTTCATCATCATACTCGTCATCGTCAAAATCGTCGTCTTCATCATCGTCGGCATACTTGTTTTTCTTGGCCGAAAGATTTTTGCGCTCCTTGACTTTTTTCTGACGGCTCTGGGGGACGTCATCCATATCGTCATCCTCGTCCTCATCAAAGTCATCGTCAAAATCATCGTCGTCAAAATCATCTTTCTTTGGCGCATGTTTGGACGTTTTTTTTGCAGGCTGAGGCGCCGGTTGAGCCGGACGTGATTTTGGCTTCACCTGAGAAGCTGTCAGCTCGGGGGCTGTCGCCTCCTCTCCTGTTAGCTTCTGTCCGCAATAGGGGCAGAACGGTGCATCCGGCAGAGCAGGTTTCCCACAATTGGGACACGCCACACGGGAAACGGGAGCCGATCTCGATGGAATCGCGCTGTGCAGTCCCCCGTCAGCGCTGATCGGTGAATAGGTCACGGCAACATTTTCGGTCTTAACCATAGGCGGATTTTCCGATGCGCCGCTAAACGCATGCGTCGGCCAACTCGGCGCCTGCACAAAATCGCGTTTCGGTCGGGCGTCAGTCTGCTGCTCTTTCGTATCTACAACCGGAGCGTTCGCCTCGGTATCACGCAATTTTGCAGCGCAAACTCTGCAATGCGTTAAGTTTTCAGCATTATAAGCGCCACATTCTCTACATACCATAGATCCATTTCCTCCATTCTGAAGCAACGGTATCATTTCAAATCATACATATCGCATTTATTATACAACCTTACCTAATTTTGTACAAAGAACAATTCGTGAACATTTGACCATAACTCACGGATATTTGCCACTGACAGTCTTGATTTTCTAATAATTCAATTTGTTTTCCATTTTTGAAATCGCTTGCATTTTTTTTCTAAATTCAGCGTTTTTATAATATGGTTGACAGGTTTCTCCAATTCAGTTATACTCATCCTAATTGAAAATTGCGAATGGCAATGACTGTGAAGAAGTACCGGAGAAGCATTGTTTTATAGATCGCTTCGTTCAACCCGTCAGAGAGCTGCCGGTTGGTGCAAGGCAAGTGGGAAGAAACCGGGAATACACACAAACAGCTGTTCATGCAAAAGGCTTAATGCCCAGTAGCGTGAACCGGGATCCTCCGTTATCATAGGAACAGGGTATTCACGCTTTTATGCGGTCGTACCCGAAGAGGCTGTCGTCGCAAGGCGCACAGTGAACCGGGGTGGTAACACGGGTGCAATCGTCGCTCGTCCCTTTGCTTTATGCAGGGGGACGAGCTTTTTATTATATTGGAGGAAAAAAAGATGAGTACAGTGAAGATGTTTTCTGGTGAACAAATCCCGCTTGAGATGCACAAAGTCCGCATTGTTCAAAAACTCAACCTGCTGCCCGTTGAACAACGACTCGCCGCAATACAGGCAGCAGGCAACAATACGTTTTTGCTGCGTAATGAGGATGTTTTTCTCGATATGTTGACCGATAGCGGTGTCAATGCCATGAGCGACCGTCAGATGGCGGGCATGATGATTGCCGATGATAGTTATGCCGGCAGCGCAACCTTCTACCGTATGGAAGCCAAAGTGAACGAAATTTTTGGTACAAAATACTTTTTGCCTGCACACCAAGGTCGAGCATGTGAAAACATACTATGTGAAACGTTTGTGCGAAACGGCGATGTGATACCCATGAACTTTCACTTTACCACCACCAAGGCGCACATTACGCGCCGCGGCGGTCGAGTTGAGGAGTTACTCATTGACGAGGGTTACAACACCGACAGCACCTTTCCTTTCAAGGGCAACATCAACCTTGATAAATTGGCCAAACTCATTGAGCAGGTTGGCAGCGCCCATATTCCGTTTCTGCGTCTGGAAGCCGGTACGAATCTCATTGGTGGTCAACCATTCTCTCTGGAAAATGCACTGGCTGCAGCGGATCTTGCGCATGCGCATGGCATCCCCGTTGTGTTGGACGCCAGTCTTCTGCAAGATAATCTATACTTTATAAAAAAGCGGGAAGCAGCTTGTCTAGGCATGGGCATCCGCGAAATTACAAAAACATTGGCCTCGAAAATGGATATCATTTATTTTTCAGCACGCAAACTTGGTTTTGCAAGAGGGGGCGGAATCGCCATGCACGAGGGCACATTCTGCGAAAAAATGAAAGAACTGATTCCCATGTTTGAAGGGTTTCTTACATATGGCGGTATGAGCGTGCGTGAAATGGAAGCAATCACGGTTGGTCTAGATGAGACGATGGACGAGGACGTGATCTCGCAGGGACCAATGTTTATTGATTTTATGTGTCGAGAGCTGCAAAAGCAAGGTGTACCGGTGGTCACACCTGCGGGTGGACTGGGTTGTCACCTAAATGCTCGGGCATTTTTGCCGCACGTTGATGCACATGTTTACCCCGCCGGAGCACTGGCCACTGCCATATTCATTGCCGGCGGTGTGCGCGGAATGGAACGCGGCACGCTCAGCGAGCAGCGCGAGTTGGATGGTACCGAGCCAATCGCCGCAATGGAATTGGTTCGTCTTGCCATGCCAAGGCGCGTGTTTACCATGTCCCAGGTACTTTACGCCGTAGACCGTATCGTATGGCTCTACATGCACCGTGATCTCATCGGCGGGTTACAGTTTGTAGAAGAACCTGCCACACTGCGCTTTTTCTTTGGTCGTCTCGCCCCCATCGGGGACTGGCAAGAACGGCTTGCCGCGCAATTTCGTGCAGATTTCGGCAACAGTCTGTAATTATTCATTTTATCACAATCAGTCCTGCGATCTAAGATGGTTCGCAGGACTGATAAGAGTATCGAATGGAATCTGTCGTACGCTTACAGCCGATTGGACAGTAGATTCATGGAAATCGTGAAGAACACGAAAATAGAGCATGCATCTGTAATGGTGGTAATCAATGGCGCAGCCATGATAGCCGGATCCAACTTGAGCTTCTTGGCCAGTAAAGGCAGAAGGCAACCAATCGATTTAGCAATAAGGATCGTAACCACAAGCGTAAGGCTGACACAGGCAGCAATGGCTGCGTCTTTGTATTGAATCCAGATACGCAGAAAATTGACCACTGCCAATACAATGCCAACAATTGCCGCCACCCGGACTTCCTTCCAGAAAACTTTGAATACATCCTTAAGATTGATCTCATCCAACGCCATGCCGCGGATCACCATGGTTGCCGATTGGCTTCCGCTGTTTCCACCTGTGTCCATCAGCATGGGAATAAACGTGACCAGCAACGGTATGGTTGCGATAGCCGCTTCATAGTTTTCCAGTAGTGCGCCTGTAATCATGGCGGAAAACATAAGGATCAGAAGCCAGACAATTCGATTCTTTGCAAGTTTTATCACCGGGGTTTTCAGATAACTGTCCTCGCTGGGCGCCATGCCAGCCATGCGCTCGAAATCCTCTGTATTCACTTCCTGTAAAACATCGATCGCATCATCAACGGTAATGATTCCGACCAATCTGTTTTCGTTATCCACAACCGGCAACGCCAGTAGATCATAGTGCGGAAACATCTTGGCAATGGTTTCACGGTCATCCAACGTATGCACATAGATCGGCTCGACGGTCATAATATCGCCCACAAGCTTGCTGGGATCAGCAAGCAGTAGTTCCAGCACGCTGACAACGCCTTCCAACTTTCGCTGCGGGTTGGTTACGTAACAATTGTAAACGGTTTCCTTGTCCACGCCGGTGTTGCGAATGACCGTAAACGCCTCCTGAACAGTCAACGTTTTCTTCAGATAGACATATTCGCAGGTCATGAGAGAGCCGGCTGAATTTTCCGGATAGTTCAGATATTGATTGATCAAACTGCGGTTTTTCGTAGATGAATTTTTCATCAAACGTTGCACAACATTGGCGGGCATTTCCTCAACAAGATCCACATAGTCGTCGAGATACATTCCGTCCAAAATGTAGGTCAATTCTGTATCGGTGATGGCTTCGATGATACGCTGTTGCACATCGCCACCCATATACGAAAACACTTCGGCAGCCTGTTCTTTAGGCAATAACCGAAACAAGCGAAGCATAACCTCGCGATCTTCGATCTCCTCGAAAATTTCAGCAATGTCAGCTTCATGCATCGATAAAACGGTTTGTTTTACTTCCTGATACTTCTTGTTTTCAAGAAGCGTGAGAACACGATCGAACATGTTGCACGTCCTTTCTGAACAGGGCGGCAATCATGCGCGGTTACGACATGATGGACAACGCCCTGCCATATAAAATTATTGCGTTTCTACTCGGGTAAGGCCCGGCGTCCATACGTCTAGTTCTCCTTTCATTAGGATGTGAAATTTTATAGCTTTGCTACCCCGGTATTTTATCAAAAGCTGCATGCCTTGGCAAGAACAATATATATAATTCTGCCATGTTTTATCAAAAGCAATGGCAGTCATGCAGCATTCAATGAGTTCCGTATTTGCACTTAATGCACATTTATCTCTTCTTCGGGCCAAACCAGTCCACAGACATCATGGTGATATCGTCTGCCTGTTCGGCATCTCCTGCATAATCATCCAAGATCGTCTTGATAAATCGAAGCAGGTCAGTGATGCAAAGAGATTTATCAATGCTCCGTTGCAGCGTTTCTAATAAGCGCGGATCAGAAAACAGCTCCTGTTTTTCATTTAGCGCCTCCGTGACACCATCGGTGTACAAAAACAATCGATCATTTTGCGAAAGATTTCGTGTAAAATTCTTGTATTCAATTTTTTCCATACAGGCTAATACAAGACCGCCCCGCTCCGTAAACCACTCGTATCCACCATCTTTGTGGTAAAGCAATGGCTGATTATGGCCCGCATTGGCGAATGTCAGCTTGCCACAGGTTAGATCAATTATCCCCATAAACGCCGTCACAAACATGGAGGCCTCATTGTTTTCGCAGAGTTGATTGTTTACGTTTGTAAATACCTGCGCCGGTGATTCGCCAAGCAGCGCATGATTCTTAATCAGCGTTTTTGCAATGACCATAAATAATGCCGCCGGCACCCCCTTGCCGGACACGTCCGCAATGACAAAAGCAAGGTGCGACTTGTCCACCAGAAAGAAATCGTAAAAATCGCCGCCAACTTCCTTTGCTGGCTGCATGGTGGCAAAAATTTCGAACTCCGGCCGTTCTGGAATAAATGAGAATATACTCGGCAGCATACTTGCTTGAATCCGAGTTGCAACGCCCAATTCCGTGGCAATCCGCTCTTTCTCAGCAGTGATGCTCTGTAGGTTTTCCACATATAGTTTGAGATCGATCGCCATTTGATTAAAATTGTTGGCCATGAGTTCAATTTCATCACCGGTATGAACTTCAAGCTTTTCGATTTTCAACGTGCCAGCATTCTTATCAAATGCAGCCATATGATCCGATAGTTCATTGATTGGACATACCATTTGATGGTTGACAACAAGCAATACGATCATGACAAACACAAGAATGATCAGCGCCGTAAATCCAGATATTTTAAAAGTTTGATGCCAGATATCCGCATGCACGATGGACATGTCGATATCTACGCCCATCACTGCGGTGGTGACTCCCTCCGCCGTTTTAATTGGAACAAAGCCCGAGATAAGATAGCCATATTCACTGTGGCTGATAGCGGCGTTTGCTGCCGGTTTACCGGTTGCCATGACACCGGATACAACATCGTATACGTTGCCTTCGCCCGTATGCTCGCCAAGCTCACAAATCTGTCCCTCTTCCTCCGGCATCGTCGCAATATCAAACACATAGATGGTGTCATTTTCATCCATTACTGGCACGTAAACGTACAGAAATTTCAGTTTGAATGTTCGCTTAATAATTTTTAACCATTTCTCTGAATCCGCATAGCTCTTGTCCTTGCCAAGCGTAAGATAATCGTTGATTTTATCCGCTTTCACCTCATACGAGGCAAGTGTTGCAGTATTGAGCGCCATATCGCCATATTGTTCTACAATCTGCTCATAGTTCAGCGCATAGGCAAGCAGTCCGCTTCCGGTTGATAGCAGTACCGCCAGTACGATGAACAGTACAATAAACTTGCTGCGGATGTTAAGCCTACGCGTTTTCATTATGATCTCCCAGTATCTTCTGTATTTGTGTTGTGTTTACTTAATATAAAGGAATTTTCGTGCAAAAGCAATGTGTCTTACTGGTTGCACGCATAAAGCAATGATTTGGTTTCAGCATATGCATGATGTATCATCCTTCTATATAGCTAAAAACTTTTCGCAGGCCACGTTGCCCATCGTGTCTGCCAGCAAGATTATCAGCCAGCGTAAAGTGCATCGCATCGCTGGAGCTATTGTAATAATGTCCCCACTGAAAGCCCGCAGGATAAAATGCCAGCTCGTACAGCAAATAGTTCAGAATGCTCTCCGGAAAATTGGATGTGGTGGTCGGATAGCTCCCTGAATAGATGAAATCATAGTACGTCACGCCGTTTTCGATTACAACCCCATGATAGTCAAGCAGGTCACGCACTTCGGTATCAATAAGTGAAATGTTTGCTTTTGTGTTTTCATTACACGAAAGCGTAGCGTTGATATCCGAAGCCGTACCAAACGCATGGTGACTGATGTATTTCTTGCTTGAAGTAAAACGCGATACATAACTGCCGCTATAGCTTTCGATACAACGCAATAATGGAACTACGCCAGTATCTCCGTTTGTTCCGTGTACACGCACGAAGGTGCTGTACAGTTTGTTTCGTACTTGTTCATAAAAGGGAAGCGCATCCATATGAATCAGCCAAGGGTCACCCTCATCCATCATGAATTCGGTAATATACGCATTTTCCCAGTTCTGATCGGCAATCAGATACCGCTCGAACACATGTTGATACTGATATAGAAATCGTTTCGTATCCCCGCCAAAAAATGCCGAAACGTTTTTATAGGTACCATTAAAATCATCGGGTTTGATGCGCTGCCATTTTGTATCCAATACATCAAACCATACGTTTGCGACCGGAAATTCCGTGGGTCGTGTGGTATTTGCAGCAAATAGCTGCATGCGATGACGACCGGTATGCAATTCGCCAAATTTCATGAGCGAATTCAACGAAACGCCCTCCAGCGTATCCGTTGAATTCAGATCATATCGGGTAACTTTGCTGGAGGGATCAAATGTGACCGTTCTAATATATGGATAATACGGATCCTCGTTGAAATCACACATAACAAACGCCGAAACAGACGTAAGCGGATCGCTAGATTCCACCACACCACCGAGTTTATGGCTACCACCAAGCGGAAGGCACGAGCCATTTTCCGGCAAAGGTTCATTCGGATCTGCCGCATAGGATAACAGTGGAACAGGCGTTCCCACCGGCGAAATGCTCGGCAAAACGGTGGGCATGGGCGTTGCAGTTGGTTCTGCCATAATCATCGTAATCATTGGCGCGGCCGTGGTAATCGGCGTAATCTTTGGCGCACAGGCATAGGCGGACACGCAAAGAAAACATGCCAAAGAACTTCGAATTAAGTAATAACCAAACCTATTCATAGCTAAATTATATCACATTCACTATATGCCGTGTAACATTTTGGCAAGATCTCTCATCGGATAAATTATGAGTATCTAAAAGTGCAAACCGCAGAACAATCGGTCGGATTTAAACTGTAGTGAAAACGGATGCCGTGCTTCTCGGGACTCGTTGATGAAAGCAAGTCCCTATCAATAGAACCATGGCCGCAAATCGTGGTTCCCCCGAATTTACCAATTCAATATGGACGGTGCATAACGCTCTATCAAGCCAATTTTCGCGCAGGCCGAAAGAAATCGTCCTCGCTCAATCCAAGTGTGTCAACGGCGAGATCCACATAATCCATTACGCCAATGCTCGTCGGTTTGTGACAGTCAGAGCCGGATGAAAACGTTATCCCCATGGCCTTCGCACGTCTCAGCATCTCCATATTTGGCGCACGCCACAGTCCGGAAATTTCCAGCGCCACCCCGTATTTTTTACACAACGCAAGGACTGCGTTCTCCCAGTCCAACAAAAATTTGGTGCCATACAGTTCATCGCAGACGGGCAGCACCGTCGCATGGCCATAGATATCCACCCGTTGGGTGGAAAAAGTTTTCTCAACCATACGCAGTATATGCGCTAAGTACCAACGATTGAGATCCGAAGAATAATTTTTATGATAATAGCTCTGTACGCCTGAGCGCTTGCAAAAGTATTCGCTAAGCGGTACAAGCCCACCCTTCCCATCCGGCATGCTGTGTACGCTGGCAATCACATAGTCGAGTTGCATGTCCAATTCATCCGGCAAGGCATAATTATGCTCCATATTGACCTCTGCACCACGGTAGATCGCATACGGCTTCAATGCTTCCAAATATGCGCTGACATCTGACATCGTATAAATCCCACAGCAAAACAGATGATCGGATACGCCAAGTATACGGCCAAGCTGATTCTCCTGTTCGACAAGATCCTGCAATGTGATTGATCCATCGGACATCGTTGTATGGGTATGCAGATCATATAGTTTCATGCTGTTGTCCCCGTTTCTTTTTCGCTTCTGCTTATTATATCACATTTATAAGATGCGAAAACGTATCATCCGCTTGCATGAGAAAGCAAAAAGCCTTGTGCTGATGAATAGCCGCCTGTAGGATGCAAAAAGCTTAAGCATAGCATACATTTTTCCCCCACAGTAAATTTTATCCAACTTAAAAACGCGCCAGTGTCTCTGCGCAAGCAACGCCAAATGGATTGCATCAGTCCACATGCTTTCCGCAGGATTTTCGGATACGAATCTTAGGCTGTAAAACGATTTCCTGCGCGGGCAATATCGTATGCCCTGGATCCTCAATTAGATCAAAAAGCATACGCGCGGCTACGACACCCAGCCGCTCAATCGGCTGATCGATGGTTGTCAGCTCCGGTTCGGAAAGATGTGCCATAGCCGAATCGGTAAATCCGGAAACAGATATCTGCTCCGGAACGGAAATCTTCAATTCACGCGCGGCACGCAATACCCCAAAAGCCAGTTCGCCGCTTGCGCAAAAAAATGCTTCCGGCGCTTCTCCTGCCCGCATAAGCGCCAGACTTTTTTCATATCCACCTTCCACGCTGTTTTCAGTATGCACGACCCAATCATTTGAACAAGAAAGTTTGCTTTCCCGGTAGGCACGTTCCCAGCCATCCCGAAAACTCTCAACAAATTGAAACGATGCTTTTTCCACAAGCAAAACGATTTTTTTATGACCAAGCTCAATCAGATATTTGGTCATTCGGTAGGAGCCCTCTGAAAAATTAATATAGCAGCAATTATAAAACTCGTCCGCATAAATATACTTGCGCAATAACACGACAGGTACGCCAAAGGATTTAAATAGCTCCATGTCTTCCTTGAAAATGTCTCGCATAGCGTAAGCCACGCCGTCCGGCCTCTGGCTGCAAAGTGCGGTTAACTGCTGTATTCGACGTGCTGAATCATCGGAAAGTGGGCAAAATAGTACACAATAGCCTCGCTCTCTTGCGATTGCTTCAAAGCCCTTCTGAATCGGTTCGTAGAATCCATAATCCGACTCACTTAACAGCAATACAATCAGATTTGATCGAAAACTTTCCTTTGGCGTTTTCTTGCCGTGCAGCGCGACATAGCCGGTCTCCTGCATAACCTTGAGTACGTGATCCCGCGTATCTGCCTGAACATGTTGAGGATGGTTCATCACGCGCGAGACGGTTGCGATCGAGACGCCTGCTCGTTTTGCTAAATCCCGAATGTTAATAATGCCTTTTCCTCCTGTTCTTCACGCATTCCAATACATTTCTGCTGCATTTCTACTGCATTTCTGCTAGTACTAGTTTCTAAAAGAAGAATTTGCGGTTTTGAGTCAACCTTTTGTCAGTTTAATCAGGGAATTCGCAGGTTTATTGAAGGTACATCTTGGTTTCAAAGCACCAAAATGGCAAAGTCAACCAAAACGCTATTTGTGGAATTTGGAAATATATTTTAGTATAACACATTTTGAGAACCATCCAATGGTTCTTTTGAAATGTAACACATCATTCATGCGTTACATTTCATATCTATTCCTATATTCTGATGTTTTAATTTATTTGTTGCATTCTGTAAATATATATACTATACTCTGATTCAGTAACATTCATTTTGTTACAGTAACTTTTCTGATCTGTTTCCAGCAACCAATTTATAACTCGAGGGAGATGATGCGTTCCGAAGCTTTCACGCTGCTTAAAGCGCTGACAATCTGTTCGTTATCCTGACTTCATTCTTTGCAGCGCTTTGTTTTTCACACATTAGGACAGGTCACGCAAAAGAATAATTGGAGGCAACCATAATAATGGAAACAAAAGCTAAGGCTCCAGCAAAAGAGCATATTGATGCGGATTACCCGTTATCACACGTTCCAACAGCCGCAAGAAAATCATTTTTTTCTGTCGCAGCAGTGCTTCTTGGCATTACCTTTTTCAGTCCAACGATGAATACGGGCGCGCAGATTGCTGCCGCTTTCCCAATGAATCAGCTTATTTGGATTGTACTCGCCGGTAATATTATTCTTGGTCTGTACGTTGCCGCCAACTGCGCCATCGGTGCAAAGACTGGCTTAACCTCTGTATTGCTGGCACGTTATACGCTCGGCATTGCAGGTTCAAAATGGGCAAGCCTCCTTCTGGGCGGCACACAAATCGGTTGGTATGCTTATGTTTCTGCCTATGTTGGACAAATGTTTGCCGTAGCATTTAATGTTCCGCAGGCGGCGATTTGGTTTACGCTTGGCTGGGCAATCATATTTGGTATCACGGCACTATGGGGCTATAAAGCGATGGAAAAGGTCGCATACGTCGCTGTACCCGCGTTGTTGCTACTCGTCATCTACATCCCCATCCTAGCAGCAAAAGCAAACGGTGGACTTGCCGCGCTTGCGAATGCAATGCCGACCACCAGTATGTCCGTCGCAGCCGCAATCACGGCAATTGTTGGAACCTTTGCTTCAATGGGCACACAGGCTTGCAACTGGTCACGCTTCTCAAAGAACGCGAAGGCCGGCTTCTGGACGGGGTTCATTGCCTTCTTGATTGGCAACATCATCATGCTTGTCGCCGGTGTTGTCGGCGGTCTTGCCTATGGCGAATCTGACTTTGTCGCCGTGATGATGCGAATGGGTATCATTTTCTTTGCACTCGTTATTTTAACTCTAAACATTTGGACCACCGCTCATGCCGGTGCATATTCTTGGGGCGTTGCCGGTGCTGAAATGTTCCACAAAAATAATAAGACACCTTTCCTCATTGGCGGACTTGTTATTGCAACGATTCTTGCCTGCACAGGCATCTACAACCAACTCATCCCGTTTCTTGTACTGCTTGGCGTTTTCATTCCACCTATCGGTGGCGTTATGCTGGGTGACTATTTCTTTATCTACAAGTGTCGCATGCCAAAGCTTGAATACGTCCACTTCAAAGCGTTCCGATATGCACCGGTATTGGCCTACATCACCGGCACCGCAGTCGCCTACATCACGAATCTCTATAATTTTGGCATTCCTGCGCTGTTCGGCATCCTGGTATCTGCGCTGCTTGTTCCCGTCTTTGATATTCTGTTCAAGGCACTAAAAATCAATGACCGTCACGAAGTTAAGGATGACGCAGAATACGTATAATGCTAACCTCAATTGGTATCTGCCGGAATCGGCAGACAATACACCGATTCCGGCTTCCGTGCATGCGCCTGTCTTTCACACGTTCATCTTCCCGCAACAGCGGACAGCACGTTACTAACGTTAAAACCTGATACCACGGCGCGGAAATGCAAGGGCATTGGACGATACCGTTTTGCCGTAGAAAGGAACTTTCCCTTCATGAACATCGGAAATCTATTTGCTCTTAATGGCAAAATCGAAACTGAAGCTTTGAGCGTCGTTGGAATTCAGTTTGCGCCCATTGGCGCCCAGACACTTGAAGAACTGAACCAGAACACGGATACGGTCATTGATTATCTTGATCTATCTGTCAGCGCGTTTCCGGGCGTTGATCTCGTTGTTTTTCCAGAATCCTGTTTTCAAGGTTTTGCACCGGCCAACTTTAAAGATGCAATTATGATGATCGACAGCACTCAAATTGCACGTGTATGCAAGCGCTGCCGGGATCTTTCGATCTGGGGTGTATTTGACGCACTGCTCTGGGCTGACAGTCATCGGTGCTATGAAAACACAGCATTCATCGTCAATGACCACGGTGAAATTGTCCATACCTATGTAAAGATGAACCCTTGGATTCCTTTTGAGAATTCCAGACCCGGCACGGAATGTACGGTCTGCAATGGGCCCAAAGGATCGCGGCTCGGCGTAATCATCTGTGCAGACGGAGACTACCCGGAGATCTGGCGCGAAGCTGCTTACCGTGGTGCAAACGTGATTCTCCGGCCTACGCACTACATGGATCCGTGGAATACCGCTTGGGATCTGACAAATCGCGCCAGCGCCTATTTTAATCAAGTTTATGTTGTTGGCGTCAACTGTTCCGGTCTTGCAAAAAACGAATCCCGCTCCTGCTTCGGCCGCAGCATGATCGTCGGCCCCGATGGAAACATCATCACCGAAGCCTCGAATGGCTGTCCCGGTTTGATTAAGGCAGATCTTTATCCTGGCATTATCGACCGCATGCGTGAGCAGTCTGTCCACAGCAGCCCCATGTTCTCCTTCCGTCACCGCGGCGCGAGCTGCCCTGATTTCAATGGAAAGGGCGATTCCAACATGCGTTACACTGCCTACGCAGACAAGGAGAAAAAGTAATATGATGACGAAGGATGCATATCCTGCGCTTTTTCACGAGATTCACAAGGCTGTTTCATCCGTGCGCTATCCTGCAACAAAGGCAGATGTTTTGGCACTTGTGCGTGACACAGAGGTGCATGTGGATTGGGATCAGACGGTACCACTGTCCTCCTTTATTCAGTCCATCCAGAAAAGCGCGTTCTCCTGCGCTGCAGATTTCTATTGTGCACTGATTGCAGCATTGGGTTAAATGTCCCCCTTAGAAAGAATGTTGACTTTCTCCATCAAAGCAGGTTGTACTTTCCCGATAAAAGGGATGTGTGCAACCTGCTTGATTACGGTCTTCCAGCAGTTGGTGCATCAGCCCAGACCATATCTCCTGCGAAAATAGAAGGAATGCTCTTGCTATGATCATACAAAGAAAAAATGAAATGATCAAAAAGATTATACTCCCGACTGTTTAAAAATGTTAATACCCATTATCCAGCGATTCTGTAACAGACGCGCAATGAGCCATGCGGAAAACATATCCGATCCAGCCTGTTCCCATCATCTAATGTGCGCAAACGTTTGCAAGAGCCATTGAGTATGTTCGCATATAGAAGCAGCAGGCAACGGGCCTAGGTATCCGTGTTCCAATTGATATGCAAAATTGGTTATTAAAAAACAGTGTATTTTTACCTAAAAATGGGATGTTCTCATTGCGCAGAATAGAAGGTCATGACCGTACCGGTGTCCTGAACAACGGTATCTTTGGGCATACGCATAATCATGGCCGTCACATAAAGATCGCCAGCGGCACCGGATACATTGAGCATCTGCAACGTATAAAAAAACCAATAATGTTCTGGATATAGGATGATGTTCAGAACCAGCAGGAGCAGCCCCAGCAGAAGGACGGGCATGAGCGCAATATTCATATACTGTCTGCGCGAAAAATACGCATCGCTACCTGCGCACGCGTAGATCACGCTAAAATGGTATCTCGGATGTCCTCCATATGCCTGCATGATCCATCCATGGATCAATTCATGAAGGAGCATATAGCCGACTGTTCCCAGCCCTAACAGTAAAACCTGCAATACCAGTCCGAAGCCAATTACAAGTTCTTTTTCTTTTGGACGGAGAAAAAAGCCAAGTACCAGCATTGCGGCAAGCGTAAACAACGAGATCATTCCCATTGCTTTGCTTTCCAACAAACGAATGCGGCGGATCATGCGATAGTTTTCCGCTTGTTTTGATCGAATATGCTGATGCACGTTTTACACTCCCCCGTATGCTTATCGAATAGTATAGCACATCTTTGCGCTGCTTGAATAAACGTATTCGAATGCAGCTTTTTTTGTGCTGCGAGCAATCCGTCGTTCAAGCTTGCACACGCCCTTGACGTGAAGCTTGTTCGTTTGATAATATAAATCAATTATATAGGATCGTATTGGGGTAATAATATGGATTTGTTTGATAAACTAACGCCAAATCAATTGGCCGTACAAGCGAAGGATGCGGGTATCTATCCGTATTTCCATGCGCTGGAATCAAAGCAGGATATCGAAGTCATTATGGAAGGCAAGCGTAGAATTATGCTTGGTTCCAACAATTATCTTGGACTTACGATTCATCCTTCAGTCATTGAAGCCGGTGTAAAAGCCTTGGAACAGTATGGTTCTGGCTGCTCAGGTTCTCGCTTTCTCAATGGTACGTTGACCATGCATCTGGAATTGGAGAACGAGCTTGCCAAGTTTCTCAATAAGGAAGCGGCCGTCACTTTTTCAACGGGCTTCCAAAGCAATTTGGGGATTATCAGCGCACTGGTCGGCCGCAACGATTACGTCATCTGTGACAAGGAAAATCATGCCAGCATCTATGATGGCTGCAAGTTGAGTTATGGCAAGATGGTACGCTATCGTCACAACGATATGGACGATCTCAAAAGACTGCTTGAAAACATTCCGGAAAGCGCGGGCCGTTTGATTGTTACGGACGGAGTTTTCAGCATGGGCGGAGACATTGCAAAGCTTCCTGAAATCGTCAATTTAGCAAAGCAATATGATGCGCGTATCATGGTGGATGATGCACACGGACTTGGCGTATTGGGCGAGTGTGGACGCGGCACGGCAAACTATTTTGGTCTTGAAAAAGAAGTGGATATTTTCATGGGTACATTCAGCAAATCGCTTGCAAGTCTTGGTGGATATATGGCATCGAGTGCAGCTATTGCAGACTACGTTCACCATGCGTCACGTCCGTTTATGTTCTCAGCTAGTATGACACCCGCCAACTGCGCCTGCGCTTTGTCCGCGCTGCGCATTTTGGAAAGCGAGCCGCAGCGGGTGCAGCGGTTGCAAGATATCTGTACCTATGTGCAGACCGGACTGACAAAGCGCAACATTGCGCACCGGGAAACCAATGTCCCGATTATTCCCATCTATACCTATGATGCGTTGCACACCTTAACCATCGATAAAAAGTTATACGAACAGGGTGTTTATGTCAATCCCGTCCTGCCACCAGCTACCCCAGCAACAGAGTGTCTGCTGCGGACGAGCTATATGGCTACGCATACCCATGCAATTTTGGACGAGGCGTTGGACATCATGCAACGGGTTCTGGAGGACGAAAAATGAGCAATATTGCAATCGTGACCGGCGGCAGTAGCGGCATCGGCAAAGCCACAGTTAAAATGCTTGCAGACAACGGCTACAAGGTCTATGAACTCAGCCGCAGCGGTTACAGTGAAAACGGTATCATGCATATAACTACTGATGTTACAAAATCCGAAGATGTCACCACTGCTGTTCGGCAGATCGTGGGCGTGGAAGGCCGCATTGACCTGCTCATCAACAACGCGGGATTTGGTATTTCCGGCGCTGTGGAATTTACAGATAGTTCAGATGCACAAGCGCAATTGAATGTCAATTTTTTCGGCACGCTCCATTGTATTCAGGCAGTGCTGCCCATAATGCGCGCACAACGATCCGGTCACATCATTAATCTTAGCTCGGTAGCCGCCCCGATTGCCATCCCCTTTCAGGCCTTCTATTCTGCGACCAAATCGGCCATCAATTCGCTGACGCTATCTTTACGCAACGAAGTGCGTCCGTTTGGCATACAAGTCTGTGCCGTACAGCCAGGTGATGTATGCACAGGATTTACCGCCGCACGGAAAAAGAATGTTGCTGGTGATATCGTCTATGGGAAGGCGCTCTTACATGCCGTGGAAGTCATGGAACATGATGAACAGAATGGAATGCCGCCCGAAGCCGTTGCAAAGTCCATTATTCACGCAGCGAAAGCAAGGCGATGCAAGGCGCTCTATACGGTGGGCGCGCAATACCAGCTGTTCACATGCATTGCCAAGGTGCTGCCAGCAACCGCTGTCAACTATCTCGTTGGCAAAATTTATCAATAACGTATCGGTATCCTGATTACTTGGTGATGGGTGCCTTTACAATTAGAAAGCGATCTTCCAAATGTGATTTGTGCATGCAGCACTATCGCACATCGGTAACATCTGTTTTCTGTAAACTAAAACTTGTGCAGATGAACCCCAAAAGTTAAGCAGGAGAAAGGAAAGTAGCAGGCAAAAGGAAGAGCCATTGCCAGCAGCCCATAAGACCGTTATCCGAAAGATGAAACGTCTAAGGGGTAACAGAAAGATGCTGAAAATGGCTCAAAAACAGTATGTCAAACATCTGTATGAAAATGAAAAGATGTCTTTATTTCGCTTAATGTTGATCGCTCTAATCAAGAGTTGCAATATTAAACTAGAGTTTAGTTGTATTCTTTACACACACATTGCAGGACATCGTAGCGTCTGCTTAATCCATTTACCAGTTTTCAGCATTAACCACCCAAAACAACTACCAATAAAATACATGACTAAATCATCAACATCAAAAATGCCGA
>JAVVXB010000001.1:53195-155207 GCA_036651815.1 Clostridia bacterium | reverse complement strand
TCGAATCCTAGTTCCGCAGCCATGAAAAGTCCCTGAATTAGGGGCTTTTTTTATTATCAGGTGATTTGGGACCAATTTATCTTGCTTTTTGTACTTTACTTTCGCATCACATGAAAAGAATTTCTCATTACGTGGCAAGAATTTCTCATTTTTTGACACATAAATGGGCACGAAAATGGACACGAATCGTCGACTTATGTTTTCGTGTCCATAATAATGTTTGTGAGGTGATAAAATGCCTAAAGCAAAGGAGCTTCCAAGTGAAAGATGGCGTGTCCGCGTTAGATAGGGTCTGCACAAGGAACGTGGAATCCTAATCAAAAAGGCGTGAAGGAAAGACTATTCTGTCAAAAATACAGCAGCGGCACGATTTATCAGATAAAGCATGGGCAATTATTGAGCCTCATCTACCGGGGCAGCGCGGTCAATGAGGCGGCATTGCAAAGGATAATCGGAGTTTTATCAACGGAGTGTTTTGAATATTACGTACAGGCGCTCCATGGCGATATTTGCCGGCGGTTTATGGGAAATGGGGACAGTTCACCAACGATTTCGTAGATGGCGAGATAAAGGGACATGGGAAAAGCTGCTTAAAAAACTGGCGGATGATCCTGATTTCGAATGGCTCATGGAGATCATCCCGCCTCGTTCCTTGCCGCTGTTCAGATCCATTGTATCGCTTATCTTGCTTTGGCTTAACTTATATGGACACGATCTAGCTGTAGAATGGGGACCCCCTAATGGAGGATAACCGTCGTTTGGGTTTGGCTCTCAGATGATGGTGCTTACACTTACTTTCATTCTGCTTTCTACTGTCTATTTTTCGGTGGATGACGCGCTGCCATATATTTTTGTAAACACAGCCATTCTGCGAATATGCACATGATCGCCTAGTTCGACGGTTTTTATATAATTACCTTTATTTGAAGTATACGCAACCACGATTCCACCCAATTCAGATAGACCAATAACAATCCCCGGTTTATTATTTGCAAATTCACTCTGCTGTGGTGAATATAAAAACACGACATCTCCAAATCTTGCCTCTCCAAACTCAACGTTCGTCGACTGCTCCCATAGAGCTTTCGCTGGCATAAAATCTTTTACAAAAACTTCTTGAGCCTTCGTTTTGAATTCCGCATTATCATATATATTGGGTTTCCGTATTTGCCGAAAACCAGCGGCCTGAGCTTCAGTGATAACCACTCCATTCTTATTGCTTGAGCAATGCACTGCCATGAGCTTTCCGCCTTCACTGCGTCCCACTACAATGCCAACATGGTTAATTTCTCTTTCCCCCGGTACTGCAAAAAATGCCAGATCTCCAGGCCTAGCATTTTCCCATTCAACGGCTACGGAATTTTGCCATTGATTGCTCGATCCATTTTTGATCAAAGCGCTCATATCTTCGCCCGCAGCATTGTTAAAGGACCACGTAATAAAGCCGCTACAGTCCAAACCATAGCTTCGATATTGCCCTGATGTGCTTGTTCCGCTGCTCGTTACGAGTGCCTCATTTCCCCATCGTTGATCCCAACCGATTACCGACGATTTTCCGCCCCAAAAATACTTCACTTTCCCAACAAGACTGTATGCTTTTAATATAACTGCCTTTCGTTCAGTCTCTAATTCCACATCCAATAAGGACAATAGATCATTCACTTCTCCCGAATCAAGCACAATATCTTCATCACTGCCTTTTGCAACAATGCCATTTGGAAATTGCGGAAGGCAGCTCATACTATCATTATCCAGATCCAAGTCGTTTTCTGTTGCCCTCCGCATAGAAGATGACTCCTCATCCCAAACTTCCTGCGTTGTATACGATTGTCCCGTCAATATTTGATTTTCTGTGGATCTCGACAGTTCATCATCTGGCTGATTTGGATATAGCATATTCCCCTGTTCAGGTATATCTGTTGGCGCAGATATAATTACTTCCGGTGGGTTCACGATCGTCTGGAACGTTTCTCCAGGCTTATCTGTCACCATCGGTGTCTCTGCCCATAATGTATCATCTTCGAGTAAAACCACTGCTGGCCCCTCAGCAACGCTGTGATCGCTCTCTTTTGCAAACACGGTAACTGTAAGGACAATTATAACTGCACAAATTACGATGGCATAAATAAGTTTTTTGATTCGCGTCACCTGCATATCTCTATTTTTATGTTTCATAACATGATTGTACCGCTTATCGTTTGCAGAGCCGTATCCGTATTTTAGGAGTTTGCCCTAAAACAACATGAATACGTTTGTATTGAACCACTCATACCCAAAATCAATACTTGGAATGATATTCACTCTCATCAGCAGGCCAACAAATATCCAAAATAGCGTAGCCGCCAACATCGTAAGTACGAATACAGCAACTGCATACGCAAATTTGCCTTCTCTCTTTTCATTGTCAGATATGTTCTTTTTAATTCCAATCTTCCTATTGTCATTTTTATCATCGAAGCTTATTTCAGGTTTTGCAGAATGTTCTTTTGTTTCCTTTCGTTCTCTTGAAACTTTCACATCCTTAGGCTTTGACTTTTGTGCATCTTTACTGTTTTGCCCGAAATTGATAGATTCGACTATGTTTCTCGCATCCGCTCTTCTATTGCTTACTGGTTGGCTATTGTCCTGCGCAGGATCACGATACTGCCAGGTTTTGGCTTCCTGTATCAATCTTTCGCCAAAGCTGTCGCCAGCACTGGTTGTATTCTTTACGTCCGTCCAAACATAGGATGGTTTATCCATTTGTGCATGATAACTATGCCCATAAATTTCGCTGTTTGCCAGCTCCTTTAACCATTGAGTAACCTGCCTTTCGTCACTTAGTGCAACACCCGATTTGATTTTATCAAATGCGGCTTTAAATGTCTTTTTTGCGATATTTTTAGATTGTTCGTAATCGTTTACGGCTTTTGCTGTTTCCTCAAAAACAACCGCCATGTATCGGCTGATAAATTGTCTTTGAGCCTCTCTATCTCCGTTATATATCCTGTCGATTAATTCCATATAATTACTCCTCGATTCCCCTTAATTCATCTTCGTCAATTTGCACTGTACGATATATTTGGCGTCTGAAAATTCATAGCTGCAAGTATATAACGAAACAATCCGATCTGTCTCGGCAACCTCTACATCGCTTTTAAAGGTTGAGTTGGATTTTCCCTCGTTTATATAGCGCAAAAAGCTATCGCTATCAACAAAATTCAATGGAATCTTGTCCATGCTTGGGTTCAAAATATATCCGGCAAAAACCTCTAATAGATATGTTTCTTCCGTTAAATATAACATCAAGCGCTTATGCCCTTCATAATAGCTCTGTTCCTTATATCCCATCAGTGAAGCAAACATCCTGCCACTTCTCATGTGGTGCCCATAGAGAACGGTATTGTCGTCTGTAAAATCAGATGCATTATCCTTGTCCATAAATATTGCTCCACAATTATTTTTCCTTCCGTCCGGCAAATGTGTTAAGTAATATTTATTGTCGTTGCACTGCATCACAGGATAATCTATAACGGTATTTTCTGAATATATCCATGCAACCGCGTTCCCAGCCCCGCTCACTGTCTTACGCTTTGGTTTATTTATCGTTTCCTGGTTCGCTTCGCTTGCCGGTTCTTGATCCATCCCGACTGCAGCCGCTTGCTCCAATTCTATTGCAGGCTCATCCTCTATGCTCACTGCGCTGCTATGCGTGGATTTCCTAAGATCAACATCCACAGCCGCTAATTTTTCCCGTGTTGACTCGCCTGCGTGATTGAGCTCGCTATAGAACTCATTGCCCGCAGCGTATTGGCTGATTTCTGTGATGAACGCTGCAGAAGCCAAAATAATAACCAATATGCTCAGAATTACTATCATGATTCTAAGAGTGTCCACCGCCCTGTATCTACGTTTATGCAGCATTGCATCATACACTTTCAGACTTTTTCTTTCATTGAGAGCGTCACATATCTGTGAAACGCTCTCAATGCTTTTTGCTTATCCACTATACGTTTTATTCTACTTGTTCTTTCTCTTTCTTGTCACCACGATCAACAGGATGATGCAGCTGATAATCACTGCCAATAGACCGAATAGCGACATATAATCCGATGTTTTGGGGCCGTCCGATCCATGCGATTTGACCGTTCGCACCTCGATCTGCGTGTCACGCAAAAAGCTCATTCGTGCAATCTGCTCTGCCGAATACTTTTGACCTGCGATATAGTAACCATCCAGTTGCCAGCCATATTGCACCGAAACCACGGCTACTGCATTGCTCCCAATGTCAACACCCTTTTGAACACTCTTTATATTGAATGACAACATTCCAGGATCTCCGCTGCGCATTACATAGTACAATGTAATATTTTCGGTTCTGTCGTCAATAGCGTTGTTATCTTTATCCGGGAATGTTTTGACTTCAACCACTATGCTTGTAGAAGGTGCATATTGTGCAAGCGTCGCTTTGGTATACATGGTATTACCAATATAATATCCATCCAACTTCCAACCACTTGCCAGCGCAACATCTGCGACATGATCAAGTCCAATCGCTTTATTGATGGTTACTGTTTTTTGCGCAAAGGACAATGTACCTTCATCGCCGCCGCGCATCATGTATTTTACGTTGATCTTTTCAATTCTGTCATCAATCCCCGATTTATCTGCGTCAGGATAGGTTCTTACCTCTACCACCGCATCCCCTGACGGTCTGTACTGCGCCAGTTCTGCTGCCAAATATTTCACATTGCCGATGTAATAACCATCCAATACCCAGTCCTTTGGCAGGGTCACCGAGGGTACGTTTGCCATGGTCAGTACCGCATCTTTGTCCACAATTTTACTTGAAAATTGGATTGCTTCTTTATCTCCGCTTCTTAATACATAGGAAATATTCACCGTCACCGCAATCGTTTTTCCATCCGCCTTATACGTACGAACGGATATATCCTTATCCGACAAAATTCTCATTCCCGCCAACTGTGCCGCTGAATATTCCACACCGTCAACGATATATCCTCCGACCATCCAACCATCCGGAACAGTGATGCCCGGAACGTTTACAGCACCAATCAATCCTGCCTTGTTGATGGTAACATTTTCGAATGCAAGCGTTCCTTCATTGCCGGTTATGATGGCAAACTTGAGATTGACCGATTCGGTTCTGTCGTCTACCCCGTTTTTATCTTTGTCTGGATATGTTCTTACCTCAACGAACATTTCCGCTGACGGAACGACCGCTGCGATCTGCTCTTTTGTATATTTTCTGTTTCCTACATAATAACCGTCCATGACCCAACCTTCAAGCACAGCGATATTAGGTACTTTTGCTTGGGTAATAGCGCTCCCGTCAACAACATGACTTCTGTTAAATTCCAAAGTTGCATTATCTCCTGCACGCGTTCCAAAGGTGATGGTATGGCTACCCTTTTCCCGGTCATCCTTTCCATTGCCGTCTTGATCCGGATAAGTCTGAACGATAACCGTTATATTCCCCTTGACAGTATATTCGGCGACTGATTTAACTGTATATTTCGCACCGTTTATATAATAGCCATCCAATACCCAGCCAGCCGGCAGGGTTACCGATGGTACATTCGCATCCGTAACCTTGCTGCCATATAAAACCGTTGCCGTCGTAGGCGTTCCAAATGTTCCGCTGTCACCCGTTCTCAGAACGTAGGATAGCGAGTAATTCTCCAATCTGTCATCTGTTCCGTTTCCATTGCTATCCGGATAAGTTTGAATCACCACCGCGAGATTATCGGTAATCGACAGCGTCGCCAACTCCGCCGCCGTATACTCGCTGGTTCCGATGTAATATCCTCCGATCTTCCATCCCTCAGGAATCACTACCGATGGAACATTTTCTGTTCCAAGAACTGCTCCCTTGTTAAGCGCAGCGCTTCTATCAAAGGTGATTGCATTCTTGTCTCCCACACGCAAGGTATATGTAACCTGCACCTTGCCTTCAAGGCGGTCGTCTATCCCGTTTTTATTCTCATCCGGGTAAGTATGGATGACTACCGTTGTGTTGTCGTTAAGCTTTATTGCCGCCAGTTCCGCCTGGTTATATTTTGTTCCGTTGATATAATATCCATCGAGTTTCCACGCACCCGGCAATTTTATCGTTGGAATGTTCATCATGCCTATCGTGAAATCATATGCTATATTCCTATCCCAAAATGACGGTATCCCCTGATCGCCCTTTTTCAAGGTATAGCTTAGGCAATATTTCTGAGTTCTATCATCTTTTCCGTTATCATCCTTATCCGGATAAGTACGAATCTCTATCCTTGTATCAGCATTGAGCGGGTGCACACTTAACTGCTCAGCCGCATAGCGGACGTTGCCAATATAATAGCCGTCAATTTTCCAGCCAGCATCCATGCCAATGATTTTAGGTATATTTTCCAGTTTCACCCGGAAGTCATACGCCAACTGTTTTTCACTGAATTCCGGTGTTCCGCTATCTCCATGACGAATAGAATAGTTTACCTTAAGCGTCTGTGTTCTATCGTCAATATTATCCGGGTCGCCCCGATCTACCCCCCCGCCAAAATCGTCTGGGAACGTCCGAATCTCCACGACCGTATCCGCTGTCAATCGATAGTCTGCCATCTCCTGTGCCGTCATCTTCACCGGGTTTTGCACCGTCACCCCATGAATGGCTTTTAAATAGTATCCATCGAGTTTCCACCCAGCCAAAAGAGCATCTATTTTCGGTACCTGCGCCGCCCCTATGGGCTGGTTCTTATTTAAATTGAGATAGACTGTCGGGTCTACAAATGTTCCGCCTTGGTCTCCCACTCGCAAGGAGTATGTTAATGTCGCTTGATTTGTCGCATCCTGCGGAATATAAATCACTCCGCCTTGAAGTGTCGTTGGATTAAACGTGCCTGCAAAGCGCGTATAGCCGGCTTTTAGGTCGATTGCCGTCATAGCCAGCACTTGAACCTCGTCTTTTCTTGCATAAAACGGTTGGTTTTTATCACTGCGCTTCATAAATCCATAAAATGTCAGCGCTAAATCTGTGGGATCATCCCATGGTTGTATTTGAACCGGTATAGCATCTCCTGGGTTTGCCACGATACCTGTAAAATCAAATTCTACCGCTACCGTATGATTTGTTGCTGTTATATCCGATGCTGGTCCTGCCGATAGCATCGCACGAACGTTCTTGACCGTTCCGGGCAGTACCTTTCCATCGGCGCCCAAATTGTCGTCGTCGACTGTATTGGTTCCGCAAAATGCGTTCTGGTCTATTTTGCCATCCGCCTTATACATACGTACCGCTGATATAATTGGAAGCAGTGCTTTATCATATCTCAAAAAGCTGTCTACCGCCAAAAGAACATCAATATCCTTCGCATCAACCGCAAACTCGACCCTAACCGTAGCTTTATAGGTGCCCTTGCCAGACTCCTTTTCCGCAACGGAATCAATCAGCGAAACGATCGTGCCAAGATTTGAGGTCGATATCGCACCTGGGTTTACATTTTGAGCCTTTTCAGGCGAAACAGCCAGGACTGGCACTGGAAATGACGAAAGCAACATCAATGTCATAAGACAAACTGTCATTATGCGCTTTAGTAACTTGACTTTCATTCTTAATGTTCCTTTCGATTAATAAGGTATCTTTCCATAGTCTGGCGCATTTCCAAGCATAATGGTCGAAACGGTATTCCCATCATTTCCATTTACCACGGCGTTATTGTCCATATCAGCAAGCTTAAAGGCATATGGGTATGTACTCCACTGCGCATTGTTCTCAATTGCCTTCCATCGATCTGTGTTCAATGTAATGTTTTGAATCAAAGTCTTGTCCGCTCCCGTTATGGAGTGTGATGCATCAATATCGCCCGGTATAATCACCACACATTCGTCATAAATTCCTTTGTATGTCGCTCGCACATTGATGACGCCTGATGCACTTGGCCAAAATACCTTGCTCTGCGCCCGATTTGCGTTGCCGTCCTGATAGAAACCTGTCATGTTTTCCATATTAAGTAGCTGCAGCAACGTGTATTTTTCAAAGCCAGCGATATTTCTCGAGGGACTAATGTCCCAAGTGACCTGTGAACGTTCACTTGCGGTTGCCAGCCTCCACACGCCATTTTCCTTTATCTTTAGCTCAAAACTCAGTGGTCTTTTTCTTGAGTCCACTGGAAAATAGCCCAACTTTTCTTCCACCTCAATAATATTAAATGCTAAATCACTATCTGATTCTTTAAAAAGATATACATCAAAAACCAAATCACCGCCATTCATCCTTCCCTGGCTTGATGATTGTACATATCCTGCTTTATTCACAACAATCGCAAAGCTGTTCAACGCTTTGACATTAAAACCGTATATCCCGTATGCGCTTGCCAAAGGATCGTTTGTCTGTGCAACGCCACTTCCATTGAGGTACAACAGTACATCCGCATTTGTTACGAATTTTCGATATTTACGCTGTTGCTCCGCACTGAGCTGGCCATATTCCTGTGGAGTTCCCGCAAATATTGGCTTGCCTTGGTCGGTGCCCTCCCAAATTCGAACGATAAAATTATATTTATCGAAATCGATGGGATATAGCGACCTTGTAATCATGCCAAAATGGGTGTGAGCATCCTCACCTGGCGTTACATATTCAGTATCACCCTCAACCCCCTGATCCTGCATCCCCGCGGGAAACGTATGGCCATCATCGGCCGCCATAGCAACGGTAGATATCATACTACACGCTACCAGCAAAGCCGCCAACGCTCTTTTCAATATGTCCGCACATGATAATTTCATATGACGTTCCCCTTCCCATCTTCCATCCATACGCTATCTCTCTATCGTGATCCACGACTGTCTTGTTGCCATACCAATTTCTTGATAGGTAACGGGATCGTATGCCACTAGCTTTACAAGGCACTCATATTCTCCTTTTGCTAAAGCAACATCCAGCTTTTTGGTTTCCAAATTATACCCCGGCTTGATCAAGCCTGTGCTTAGTACTGTTTCTCCCGAGCTTACAAGCACATATTCCACCGTAAACCCATACGGATTATCTTCGTTAACCTCCACAAGGACGCTCCCCGCACTACTTTCATCAGCAAACAATGGGGTTTGGTTCAAGAGAAGCCCAGACGATGCCTTTGCAACGTCGATATTGTTCTCGTATTGTTCCTTTGTCATCTCATCTCTATTGGGTAGGATCAGTGACGGTTTCGCCTGTCCTTCGCCCTGTCGGCACCCGCTCAGACACACGCTGTTCAGTAGTATGACGCCTAAGAGAATCAAAACCCATATTTTATTTTTCATCTGCTGTTACCCCTTGTCACTACGCATATGTAACAAATATCTCCACGTTCACATTCCCAATTTTTTCATGGGTCTCCGGGTGATATGCTGATACGCTTGCCCTTGCGGCGTATGTTCCATTTGGCAATATCTCATCCATCGTCGCATCTTGCACAAAGTAACCTTGCTTGATCACCTTTGAGCGATATACAAGCTTTCCCTTATATTCACCATCTTGCGTAATTTCTATATCTACCTGTGTAAGGTATCTGTTATTTTCAATGTTCTCAATTGAAACATTGCCTTTTCCATCCTTGACTAAGATATCTCTATTGATTGAAATATTGAATTCACCCTCTTTGATGCGCCTATTGAGCATCTCTTGGATTTCTTCTTCCGTTTTGCCTGGCAGTGTCCCGAGCGCAGCCTCGTCTTCCAGCTCTAGAATCGTTTTATTTGCATTGGCCGATATACCGCTACAATATCGAAACAACAGCAGGGCGATGATTGCAACGATCAACACCAGCGCTATGGTTATCAGGATCTTTATCGTTTTTTGCCTCTCTTTTTTCTGATTAGCATTCGTCATTTTATACCTCAAGTTTTCCCGTTACATATATTTCAACATTCACCATGCCCATCACTTCTTCTGTTTCAGGATAATGCGCGGTGATTGTCGCTATCGCCTCATGTGTCCCGGCCGGTACATCGCCTGTAAAAGGCGCTTTTTCTATATAGAATCCCTGGCTGATCATTCCTGACGAATAAACCGGTTTCGAATCGTCGCCCTGATCCTTCAGTGTAATATCCACTCTAATCCAATAATTGTTATTTGGCGTGTTTTCTATTGATACGTTTCCAACGCCATCTATCACTAAAATATCCCTGTTGAGCGAAACATTGAGTTCGCCAGCCTTTACAATCCTATTTAGTTCCGCTTCAATCTGCTCTTGTGTTTTACCCGGGAGAAAACCTTTTAAGGCAGTCGCATCCATAACATATTTACTCTGCTGTTGATCAAAGATAAGAAGCGCACATATTGCCACACATATTACGCCTACTGTAATTCCTAGTATCATTAAAACGCTCTTTCTCTTTTTCTTCTTATCTTCTTCCATGCCCATTTGAACCTCACTTATCTAATGCTATTGTTTTAACCCACCATGCTCTTACCGAAATTTATTAACCGGTTGAGGAGTCGGTCGTTATCCGACTCCTCCTGAAGCCTATGCTACTTTTTAATAAATAGGCGCTGCTAGATAGCCTGCACCTGTTGCAGTTGAGTCATCGCCAACATAGCCGCTCTTAATTGGTGCGCCATTGGCATCGCATGCTGTTATGGTATAAACAAGCTTGAAAGCATCGCTGGTTACGGTGCTATCTGTGCGAGACATTGAGGCTACTGTACCCACAAGCGGAATGTCCACTTTGTTGTTCGTTGCGCTCTTGAACTGTGATGTAATGGGCTTAAAGTTTGTGGGGGTTCCTGTGTTGTAAAATACGCCCGTTGTTTCCGTTTTCACATCATAGGTCTTGCCAGCCGCCATCACATAGTTGCCTACCGAGAACTTAAGCCCGTTTGCTCCTGTGGGAGCGGCCGCAGTCAAAGACCATGATGCACCTGCATCCTGGTTGCATACAATGCTTGTTACACAGATTGCGGAAGAAGCCGCTGTGTTGCCAGTGTTCGTAATCGCATAGTTCGATGGAACAACTACGTTTGCAGAATTGCTAACTACGACAGATGTAACATAAAGAGGGACGGTGAAGTTAATTTGCGTGGGGTTTGTCGTTGACGTTGTGACGCCAAAATACGTATGAGCACCATCGCCAGCTGTATTGTAATCAGCTGCCATTGCCGGCATGACAAACAATGCCATCGTTAGGAGTACCACCAAGATACAGGCTAATTTTTTTTTCATTTGAATTTCTCCTTCTTTTTTGTTTTGACTTCTTATTTAAAATTAAGAAGTACAAATTTGTTTGATCCAACATCATTGAGATGCGACAAGACCTAAGATTCCGCACCTTGAAGCTCAATGGCCAAAGCAACCTGAAATTGACTTTGCAATTTCCCCGTCCCACTTTCCATAACGCTTACCAAGGCTGTTGCCTCATGTTCTCCAACGGTCAAAACTTTTTGAAGCTTTGCATAAAGAATCTGTTCACCTGGTTTTAACACAGGACTTTCATATATGGTTTCCCCTGTTTCATCCAGTTTGATATCCACCTTGATCTCTACCTTGTTGTTTGCTCCATTCTCTATGAAAAGGCTGCCTTCGCCTTCCGGCGTTTCAAATTTCGGTTTCGTATTGATGCTGAAATCTATTTTTCCTTCATCAACCTCTTCTTGCAACTTTTGACGGATGCCTTCCTCTGTTTGCACACCTCCCTCATCCGCTAACGCGTCTTTTTCCGCACGCCGTGCACTTATGAGTAATACCATGGTGATTGCCGCTATCAAAAGCACAATTACCACTGCAAGTGCGATCATTATTTTTTGCTTATTTTTCCTTTGTACAAGCCTTGTCATGCTTTTCTCGCCTCTCGCTGCTATTTCTTGAGTTCTAGTTGATAGATAAGCTTGAACCAATTCGCCTCACTGATTTCCGGCTCGTTCAACTCATATTCAGTTCTGTTTGCGCCGGAGGTTCCGTTTGCGCTGAGATAATATGGCGAATAAATTCCACCAAAGGTGAATACATTCATCATCCGTTCTGTTCCTCGTCTGCTTTCTAATCCCGCAATATCTAATTTGAGCGGCGTAATTCTCATGCCGGCCAGATCCTGCGGCGAGGTGAGTATATTGCTGTTATATACATTCATATTTCTATCCGTATAGCTCGCCGGATTTAAGGTAATGCACACACTCTTTGAAAGATCCACGGAGGCATTGGTAATTTCCGCTTGCGATACAATATTGATCGCACTCGAAATTGCCGCTGGCTCTAATCCCTTCATGCTCACGCTGATTCCCTTTGTACTGAAATTCTCAATGGGAATGACCGGGGCAATGAGGTAATATTTGTCGTTTACACTTCTTTCTGCGTTCGTCAATGGCACCGTAGTATCTGTTGATGTCGTAAGCGCCACCGTTCTAATTTTCAGCGGTACGCTCACCTTCATGATGTACTCACTAATTGGTGCTATCAATTCGCTGACGTTACCAAAGGCATCTACGGCATACACATAGTAGACGGGATCGACTCCGTTACTTGGAATATCAAATTGCACGGTATCCGCCATTCTCCCTATATCTACAATAGACCCGGTTGCGAAACTTGCCGCCTTAAATTTCTGCTTTCCAAGAGCGTCCGTTTCCAAGAGATCTGCCATCGCGATCCCCGCCACGCCCTTGATGTATGCAATCTGAAGGATGCCACCGGCTGCACTTTGAGGCTTTTCCGGATCCGCAACGCTAATCGTTACCGTTCTTTTGGGATCAAGTGGTGTACTTGCAGCGCTCGTTGCCGTCGTTATACCAGAGACAGGACTATACACATCGATTGGAGCTGAATAGGACAGGCCCACATTGTTGATGATGTGTACATAGTATGTCTGCGTCGGATCCATGCTCACAGCCGCCGTCTGCCAAATCGGTGCAGCCGTCGTTCCCTTGTTCGTTACCGCATAGCCGCCTGTTGGTATTGCAAAGTTCGGCAGTGTTCCCGTAAATTCAGCTGCCGCCTTTGTGGATACATATGCAGCTGCAATCTGCAAACCTACATTGCCAGAGGTTGCTTTGAAATCGAGTGTCTTATTGTTTGCCGTGGTTCCGGCATTCACATCCGGCTTGGTTTCATGCTTTACCCTTTCCAGCTCAATAAACGGTGGATCCATAGATCCAACAATGATATTTCTTGGCGCTACCGGGTCTACCATCACTGGCAAGCTCATGCCCGACCTGTATTGCGCATCCATGTTGGTTTGTTGTTGATCCGCAGTGTATGTAAGCAGAATATCATCCATCGCCTCGGTTGCTCCCAGAATCCCAAGCGTTAGCCTTGCGGTTGTGCTTGTCCCGGCAGGTCCTGCAGCATTTACGCTCAGCGGTCTTGTGCCTGTACGCGTATCCTTATGCACGTTAAGCTTGTTTTCATCTCCGCTCACAGCTAAGCTGCCAACGCTTTGTACTGCGCCGCTGCCCAGTGTCAATACGCTGCCCGTAGCCGATGTCGCTCCGCGGTTGATATGAATCTCGCCGCTCCCCGCGCCCTTATTCAATGTATCGCTGAGCGTAAGGTTTGCGCTAGCACCGCCCGCATCTTTGCTGCCTATGGTCAATGCGCCAAATTCCTTGATTTCCTTTGCCTTTATCGGTGTCGCGCCCGCATTGATAACGATTCCGTTCAGGGACGAAAGTGTACCAAGTGTCAATGGCATATCTGTTTTTATCGAAAGCACCACTGCTGTTCCGATCGGAGCTGCCGTCCCCTGAATAGAGAGCATGTTATCCGTTGCTTCAAAACCGACATCAAGCACCGCAGCCTTTGATCCTGAAACCTTAATGGTTGTTTCAGCCGCCACATTGAGCTTAGTATCCTTAAACACTGTGGTTGCCGCCTGCAGCTCCAAGACTAAGACGCCCGTTTCAAAGTTCAACGCCGTTTTTATCCCCACCGATGCGGCATATTTTTTTCCGTCAAAGTTCAGAATTGCAGCGCCCGCCGCATTGGCTTTAATCGCCTGCGCATCCGCAGCGGTTACCGCATACGTCCCGTTTTTGAATCCGATGGTATAGCTGCCCTTGCCATTGCCGATCATGCCCATTGCCTCTGCGATGCTGCCGCACAGCGTCTGGGTCGTTCCGTCATCCAGCACCACTTCTCCGCTTGCGAGCAGTATGAAGTTATCCTCTTTGTTCGCAGTCAGGCCCTTTGTGACCAGCAAATCATTTCCAACGCCACTGCCGCTTGTGTAGTGCGTTCGAACGGCGTTTGCAGCAACCGTGAAATCGAGCAGCCGATCACCCTTTTCGCCTGTACCGCCCACCCCCAGCTTTAGCAATACCGCAGGTGTTATATTTGTGCCAGTGATCTTTACGGGGTTGGTTTTTTGTGTCTTTGGAACAATAAGCTCCGCCGAACTGCCTGTTGATTGCAGTTTTTGTGCACTCAGCGTTGCGCTGGTTCCGGTGAGTGTAAGCGTCTTATTGTTGATACGTAATGTGTCGGCAACCGCCATATCGCCCGTTATCGTAGCGTTTGTACCTATGGTTAGATTGTTCGTATTAACGCTCTTGATCGTCACCTCTTTATCAACAAAGAGACTGCCCGTTGTTCCCGTCACCGACAATCGATTGGGCGTTACCGTCCCCAATGAGGGCTTTAAATGAAATTCTGCGTTCACCTGCACAGTGATGTCCTTGTCAAAGGTCAGGTTCAGCTTTTCAACGTTCGTTATACTCTTAAATATAGGCATTGTTGTCAGAGTATCACGGAATACCAGTCCTGTACCCTGATCGAGGTTGTATTTTCCGAAGGAAAGCGTTGCCGCCTTGCCCGAATAATCGGTTATGGCCTGCATATCGGCATTCGTAACCGAATAAGAACCCGCGTTGATCACGCCGATATAGTAGTCTTTCGTCGGAACATTCAGGACATTGATCCGTTCCATCGCCAGCTTAAGATTGTCGAACATCTCACGAATGTCTACACCGTTGACCGTATCTTCATATGTCAACGATATCTCGCTGGATATCGGCTCAAAGAGATAAATTGTCTTTTGCGTATCCGCATCTTGGGGCGCCTTATTGCCCTTCCATCCTACAAATTGATATCCACTGGGCATAAACTGTGCGTTGTTGGGTTTGCCTATCGTTTTTGCCAGCGCCGCATCGGAAAATATCAGCGCATTATCTCCGGCATATTTTTCCGTCGGACCGTTATTGTCCTGACCCTGGGTATTCTTTCCATAATCCGGCTCCGCTTTTGTTGCACCATTAAGCAGGTTCACGCCCAATATGACATTGCCCTTCGCATTGTCATATGCGTTGAGCTTCAATGGGTTGGATATCGGTAGCGTTGCCTTGGTTCCGTTTTTAAGCGTCACACTGGTCAAATTGCTTCCGTCGCTCTTTGGAATGAGCAGCTTAGTATTCGCTCCGCCAGTTACGAGTGAATCCACGCTTAATCGATTTGCTTTTGCATCTGCTCCCGCAAGCTTCAATTCTTTATTGGCAGCAATTGTGAGCTTACCATGGTTATTTGCCGCCGCACCGTACATATTTTTGTTAATCGTCAAGTCTTCGTTGATGTTTAGGTTTTCAAACTCTGTCACGTTATCGATGACAATCGGCACATTTACATTGAGTGTACCAACCTTTGTCACATCGATCACCCCGCCGGCAGAATTCATGAGACCCGCTTGAAGCGTCAGCGCCTTGCTTTGGTCATTTGTGCTAAGCGTGACATCCGGGAGCGTCATGTTTTGAAGGATCGTATGGTTGTTTATAAACGTCCATGTTGCCGTTGCGCCTGACGCAAGGCTCAGTGTAGCTTCATAGGAAGGAACCGTATTTGAATCCGATGCACATCCTATCGTCAGCGTCTTTGACGTGGCATTTCCGATTCCGCCATATCGCGCCATATAAGCTACATCCGTACTCGTGACGGTATAGGTTGGCTGCATAAACCCAATAAACATATTCTGGATTTTTCCATATATATTCGCATCCAACCGCCATTCATCCACATATCGCAACGCTTCTGCCAAAGACGGCGTTTCCATTCTAAATGCGGCATATGTCGTTGGATTTGCCAACACGACCCATGTTCTGCCGATTGCAAGCTCAATGATGTTGCGCTCGTTGTTTTCCTGTGTACCTTTTGCGACGATAAAACCTGTCGCCGTTGCGACATACCGAACATATGGAGTGAATGTAACCGCCGACGCAATATTCACATCCGTCACAGCCGCACCGGGGTTTTCGATAAATTTAAAAATATTGTCGCCCTCTGCAGCAGCTGTACCGTTGACTCCCAGCTTCAGATATCTAGTAGGCGAACCACTTGTGACATCCTTGTCCCGAATGAGCAGGGGTTGACTGACCGTTCCGCTTTTAAACACCGATAATTCCGCAGTCGGCGTCGCGGTTGAAATATTGACCACATTGATCTGATCGACGATGCGCTTTTCCTCGGCAATGTTGCCACTGATCATCAGCTTTTTCCCAGCGCAAAGATTGACTGCGCCACCTACGCCGATGTTATTGACCTTTGTGTCGTTGAGCAGCCGCGTCGTGATCCACTCGCGAACGGAAGTGTTTTCGTTCAGATTGATTGCATCAAACTCGGCAATTCCTTTAAGCGTCGCATCAGCCTTAAGTTGGTTAATAACAACCTTTCCATTTCCCTTATGCCCATAGAAGAATATATCATTGTTTAAGTAGTCATAAACGTTAATCGTAGTTGATCCGGACACCGGCATCCGATTGTTCACCTTCGTTGCGTTAAATGCCTCGTTGCCCACCCCGTGAACAGATTCAATCGCTCCGCCACGTATATCAATCACGACGTTACCCGTGACCTGACCTCCGATATTGGTGCTGTCCGTGGAAGCCGGCATACGGCTGCCACCAACCGCCCAACGATAATACCCGCTGTTGATGGTCAAAACCGGGTTTTCGGTCACACTCGCACCGTAGTTTACGCCGCCAAACACGCAAAAGGCATTGCTATCCATTTTAACGCTGCCTTCATCACCATAGGCCGCCTGCGTCGCTCCGCTCTTTTTCCCGTTTTCGCCCATCACCAGGTTGCTGCCGTTGCCGATCACAGGCTCTGTGCTTCCAAAAGAACCACCAAAGCGAAAGCTCTCAAAGCAAACGCTCGTCCCCGTACCCTTCAGCGTTCCCACTGCAATTGGCATTTCCCAAGCCTTGCCCGCAAGCGCACCCACCTGGGCCAAAGGAGCCGCCGGGTTTACTGCATCGACCCATCGCAGTGAATCGCCAGTCTTCTGGTTAATGCTTGAAAAGATCAGCTTCTTAATATTGGGATTTTCAAAATTCTTTGTCGCGTCTATATCCTCTTGTGACAAAGGATAATCCACCACAAAGTTAACGATATATTCGCGATCCTTGCCGTCCTTTAAGTCTCTAAGCGCATCGGCAAGCGTCCAATAGTCATTGTACCTACGCGTGTTCTCAATATCCGAATAGACCCGCACCCGAACTTGATTGTTCGCTACATATATATTGGATTGCCTACCGGTCTGGTTATTTGCCACTGCCTGTGCATTGCCAAGCAATCCCTTGCCGCTCATAGCCAGCGAGCCCGTTGTGCGGAAATTTGCCGCATCCGCATTGGCGGCTGCTGTATAAAAGAAAAGCAGTGACGGCAGATTTGCGAGGTTTGCTTCCACCTCTGCAGGATTGTTGATATCCAGCTTCATTCTGCTGCCGCCTACGCTTACATAGCGGCCGCCCACACGCAGCGATCCTGTGGTCGCCGTTGTTGCCGCAAGATTTGTAATCGCCGGCACTCTGAGCGTTCCGGATCCATACAGGTCTTTCACATAACAATAGCCATTGTTGATCGTAAGTAGATCGACCATCGCCCCTTCCGCGATATGTACATCCGTTACAAAGTCTGTACTCGTTTGTGCTTTATCCACTTGCAACGATGTAAAGCCATTCGCCCCCGTTATGCTCAGTGTTTTGCCCTTGGCTATATGAATTTCGCTGGCATTGTACACAGTGCCTATACTCGTATCAGCATTGACATTTATAATACCCTTAAGCTCATTTGCGTTTGGTACGTTGTTTCCATTTGCTCCCCATGCATAGATGGAGGTAGCACTTTTAAGACCATTGATGGTGATCTCATGTGTGCCTAGATTCGCCGTTGCAGGGCCGTTATAAGCCCACTCACCGGTTGGAGCTAGCACAAAGATCGTGGTATCCGGCATATTGATCACTGCCGTAGAGCCATTCTTTAAATTATCCGCAGACTTTGTTACATTAGTCGTTCCAAGTACGCTCCATACAGATCCGCTTGAAAAAACATTTAAGCCTTTTTCAATCGAAAAATCAAGTTCGGATCGACCTATTGGTCCCGACTCAAAGGATATTCTATAAGCGTTTGCATTATTGCCTCCCGCGTTGTAGGTGAACCCACCGCCATAGGCCTTGGTAAAGGCTAATTTAGTCTTTACCGTCCCCGTCACCGTCGTGTTGGCTCCTTGTGCGCCAATGATGGCGTGTTGCCCCGTAAAGGTTCCGCCATAAATCTCCAAATTGACATTGGTTACCGGAGTCGTGCAGTCCTTGGCTCCATATACGTTTGCATAAGTACCGCCATAGATGCGTACATTTGCCTCCTTGCCGGTTCCGGTCGCTCCCATAATCGTCCACGGGATATCTGATTCCAGCCCCGGCCCCATCTGTATTTTTCCCGTCACGGTTCCTGCATCGCAAGAGCTACTAATGCTCTTTGGCGCGCCCGTTGCCCCCGACTTTAAAATGATATTGCGGAAGGTGATGTGGGTGCCATTTGCCGAATTCAGCACATTATAGTTTGTATTGTCCAACGTCAGCGTCATCGTGCCTGCCGGCGCCGTGCCCTTGTTGATAGCTGCCTGACCATTGCCTGCGTCATTGTTGCCATAGCCGTCGCCTTCCAAGGTCATGCCGCTGTCGCCAAGCCATCCGGTAACAATGATTCCTTTGCAGTATGATCCTCCAATCAACTGTTTCAACACATACATTTCATTTGAATATAGATGTGCATAGCCAGGTATTGGTGTCATTATGCTTCGATCCTGAAGCAGCGTCAGTTTAAAGACCATCGTCTGCTTCTTCGCAGTCAATTCCGCAGTACCCGATGCGATCCCCGCTGCAGCTTTAAGTATAACATCGTAATCTATATAGCTGCCTTCCGTAAGTGTCGTCGGGTCGGGACTTACCCGCCACAGCGCAGGATTTGTTTTCGCCGTCGGAATCGTATAAACCGCCTTACCCGTCGCATTGGCTGCGCTGGCGTTATTGAGTGTGGGCGTGTCATACGTGAGCGCCTCATAGACCCCCGTTGTGCTGTTTAGAGAATACCATCCGCCACTGGCATTGGTTTGTGCATACACGGCCTCGGTATGGATATTTGCCGTGCCGGTGGTATGGACATGGGTACCGGTCGTCCCATGATTACCCATATAAACCATTTCATAATAGCTGACGCCGTTTTTATCCGTATAAATCTGAGCATCGGCAGAAGGCCGAACACCAGTCCAGCGAGGCGTCTGATTGTCCTGTTTTTGAATTCTGCTGGCCACAAGGCCCGCTCTTTCAAGGGGTGTCGCGCCGGTATTATTGGGTGTTAAATACAACGAGGTCGTATTATGCCACGAAAAATAAGTTCCTACCACCATCTGCCCGCCGGTCACGTTCACATAGTTTTTATTCGCATTTTCCCATAACTGTGTGTTTTCCGTCACCAGAATATCATCGCTGGGATGCGGCTTCCCAAGATATACCTTGCCAACGTTCATCGAAGCACTTGGCGACCATATATAGGTCAGGTACTTTAGCTCGCCGATGGTATATGGTATGTTTCCATTAAGTTGCAATGTCAGGGCACCGCTCGTGGACTTTCTTGCCATATTGTCCGCTGCATCGGTATCATACATGCCCTGAATAAGCCCTATTCTGCCGGCAGCGTTAATCGTGATCTTGGATGCATATAAATTATCTTGATTATAGACCAATTTTGTCCGTCCGATAATTTCTTTTATGCCATTCGTCCCTGCCGATATGTTAATACTAACCGTAAAATCGCTGCCTTTTTTTCCGTTTGGCGCCGCGCCTCCGACCGTCACTGTCGGAACTAAAACTTGATTGCCGCCATACGCTACAATGGAGGTTTTTGATAAATCAACAGGCGCACCAAAAGAATCCGTGTTGACATTAACCGTTGCTGTTCCGGCCTCACGCCAAGCGGAATAGGTGTCTCCAATGAGCGTGGGCGCAACAAATTTCAATCCCTTTAGGGGCACAACCCGCAACACACTATTGCCTGCGTGTAGAGACCCCTGGCATCCTCTGTTGGAACCCATAATCATTCCGGAAAACTTCCCGCCGTATATATTTACATTCGTATTTCCGGTTATGCTTTCCTTCGCTGCACTTCCGCCGGCAACAGCTATATCTTCGGCCGTACCGTAGCTTCCGGAGAATACTGTCACATTGGTAGATGCATAGGTTTCAGAAGTGCTGGCAGCATCCCATCCGCCCCCTCCTCCACCGTATAGATTGTATTTTATGCCACCGATCATCTCGATGCCTTCGCCCATTACCATCGCGTTTCCCAAGCCATACACGCCTTGATTGGTGGTTCCACCGAATCGAATATTTCTAAATGTGGTAGGTACTCCACAAAAGAAATATGCACTATTGCTTATGGTGCCCGCATCCGCCGGTGCGCTGCTTCCTGCGCCATAAGGGCCTGCCCAGTTTGATACCGCTCCGTTCCACTTCGTTTCAGCCCCCTCCGGATCTCTCCAGCTCGCCGAAATTATGAGTTTTGCCGCCTTGCCCGCCATAGTCCTCATATCGGACTCTGCTGGCGTTAAAGCATAGCCATCCTTACAGATAATGATCTTATAAGTCGTGCTTGCGCTCGCCGCTTGGTTGATTGCCGATATTGCGCTACCAAAATCATCATACCACGCGTAAGAACCGACCATTGTCGAAGTAGCCGGATTGGGTGAAACGAAGATTGTGCCTTTAGGAACAATGCCGTCGATTGCGTTCCCCCCCGTCGAAGCCGCCATTAACGCGGGCACCTGGAGAGACGTCTGTGCTGTGCTACGTCCGGCAGGTATGCGGCGGGGTTCTGCAGCAGCAAACAGTGCGCCTGCCGACCGTTTTCCTGCCGCAGCTGCGTTTTTACCGGTTGGAGCCGGCGTACTTATCACCGCTGCATTTTGATCGCTCGGAGCCTGTGTGCTTATCACAACCACGTTTTGATCGCTTGGAACGGACGTGTTTGTCGCAACTGCGTTTTGATTGCTTGGCACCGGCGTGCTTGTCGCAGCTGCGTTTTTACCGGTTGGAGCCGGCGTACTTATCGCAACTGCATTTTGATTGCTTGGCACCGGCGTGCTTGCCGCAACTTCGTTTTTATTGTTCAGAGCCGGTTCGCTTGCCACATCTGCATTTGGCTTTTCTGTTGCATTCTCGATTGCCGTTGCAACCTGATCCTCTCGCAGCTCTATGGTTTCGTTGCTTTCCGCCTTCGCTTCATAGGTCATCACGAACTCAGGCAGTTTCAATATTTCGCAGCTCGCCTTATGAATGTCTGCGCCATCGCCTTCCCCACAGGTGCAAAGAGCCGGCACAAAATATGCGATCATCGTAACATCATCAACTAAATATAACCCGGCCAAGTCTTCATTTCTATATGTGTTTCCCGTACGCTCGCTCTTCCAGTAAAAGTGGAGTCTCATCGGGTCATTGGATATCGCTTCTGGGATGATTGCCGTGTCCAGACTATCCCCCTTATTCACAGAAACAACGACGCTTAAACGTCCATCAGCAAGTGTTCCCTCTCCCTCTTTTACGGTAAAGGTGATTCTCGCAACATTTTGCACGTTCACAGTGCATTTGTCTGTCGTATGCTCTGTCGAGCCGCAGGTTTTACACGGTGCCGGGTGATTTTCCGTCGTATGCTCCATCGATCCACAAGTCGCACAGGGCGTGATGTGATTTTTTGTCGTATGTTCTTTCGAGCCGCAGGTTTCACACGGTGGCAGATGATTTTCTGTCGTATGTTCCATAGAACCACAGGCCGCGCAGGGCGTGATGTGATTTTTTGTCGTATGCTCTGTCGAGCCGCAGGTTTCACAGGGTGTTAAGTGGTTTTCCGTCGTATGTTCCGTCGAACCACAAGTCTCGCAGGGCGCGATATGATTTTTTGTCGTATGCCCTGTCGAGCCGCAGGTTTCACAGGGTGTTAAGTGGTTTTCCGTCGTGTGTTCCACCGAACCACAAGTGGCGCATTGTCCCATTGTTTGATCTGTTGTTGTATCGTGTTTTTCTGTCGTGTGCGTAATCTCACCGCATATCAAACAGGCTTCCGCGCCAAGTCCGACAGAAGGTGGAATATCTGCCAATCCCTCCACTATGACCTCTATTTTAGGAGGCTGATCAATCAGGGCGCCAACATAGGCATAGCCTTCTGGAAGCACCGCCACAAAGTGATATATCCCTGGCGTTTTCGCATCATATCCAATGCACTGCCAAGTTACATTCAACGGTGTAAAGGTATCCGGCTCATCCGATTTAAGAACGGCATTCATCGTATTGGGAAGTTGTATCTCAACGTCCTTTATCTGAGTTTCTGCCGGAACCGAAAGGCCCATCCCTTGTCCATCAATGAAGCTCAATGAATAGACGGCTATCGTCTGTTTTTCCAATGCAACAATCTGTGTGCAGCCTGTCAGTACAGACGATACGCCCATAATAATACTTAAAACTAAACCCAGTACCCTTTTCATGTTCTTCATCGTTCGACCTCCGTTACAGCTATGTATCTTTATTACATGTAAGCTTACTTTTCTATATTGTTCCAATCCTGAAAAACCATAATGCCTTTCCGATCAGCTGCCCTTTATCCAATTGGCCCAAGCGTGTTCCTCTGCTGTCCTGCGAGTTCTCTCGGTTATCCCCAAGCACAAAAAAGCCTTTTTCTACAACGACGGGAAATGAAACGGCAGCCTCGGTTCTGTACGTTTTTCCGAGAGTGTACTGCTCGTCTATAATAGAGCCGTTTACACTGATTCGTCCGCTGTCAGTGAAATCAACAATATCACCCTTCCGTGCAATGATGCGCTTGACGTACACGACTCCTTGTTTCGTAATGACAACCACATCGCCGACATTGTATTCGCTTATAAGTCTGTTAAACACAACCACATCGCCATTGATCAGCGTAGGCTCCATTGAGGAACCGTTTACAACCGCGATCCCAAGAATCCATCTGAACAGCACACATATCACGAAAACGATAACGATAAGTTCTATTAGAAAACGTTTCCAGTCTTTGCGGCGCTCTCCTTGCGTTATTCGCTCGTCGATAATCTCTGCTATGATGGCAGACTTGCTTGTTTTTATATGCTGCTCACCATTCGTGGTTGTGTGATCTCTTCGCCCAGTATCTTCCATCTTTAGCGCACAGTCTCTGACATTTCTTCAACTTCAGATATTGTTTCTGCTATCTGCTTTTGAATTTTCATAAGCATATACAGCCAAGCCCTATTTTGGGTATTGTTTCTTTCCTTGATTCGTCCGGCCTCGTTGTATGCGTTTTGCAGCAAGGAATCTGCATTTTTCTTTGCCCTGCTCACTTCTATCTCCGCTTCGCTCAATAGCGCATCCCGTCTTTTGCCCGCATCCGCTAACAGACTCTCAACCCGCATTTTTGCTTTATCCAAAACGTCCTGTGTCGCTCGCTCGCTTTGTTTTCTTCTATCAATCGTTTCTGTAAAGATTGGCCTTTGTGCTTTTTCTAGCTTCTCAATCTCTTCTCTTGCCATACCAATCTCACGCTCCTGCTTGGCAATACAATTGCGCATGCTTTCAAGCTCTATTGAATCATCCTCAAGCTGTTCTTCCAGACTCGCAATTTTTTCCTCATACATCATCGCGAGCTTTTTTACAACCGTTTGAACGTCATTCTTGTTGAACCCTCTCATAACGGTTTTGAAATTCATATTCCGAAAAAAATCTTCACGGTCATCATACATAATGTCCTCGATTCGTTCCTCGCTCATCTCATCATTTCCTCTCCCGTGTCGCTCGCATACAAAAAACAACCGATTTCCCTCACCGGTTGCCTTGCTTTTACATTGGTCTATTTCATGGCAACCGGCTGACTATCATAGCAAACATGATTAAGTCCCTTTGGCTTTGCGTCCTATGCTTTCGCATAGTTTGCTCAATATATACTTGTTTCGCCGTCTACAGCTGATTTACCAGTCTTTTAACTATGTTTCTAGTAAAATAATTTTCGCGCTGTATCCAAGCGTATTGTTTCACAATCCGGCCTGAATTTTCCCCAATAATTGGTAGTTCCTCCAGCTTCTTTGCGCAAACTAATTTGTTTTGTTGACTTAAGAATTCGGCCCATATACGGGCTCTTCCGAAACCCAACCCGCTAGCTTCTAGGGGCTATCTTATGACAACATATTTAATTCTCTAATATTCGACAGCATTGTCTTAAATAGCATTATACAGATGCTACCGTATCACAATACATAATATTTCGTATCAATTCCGTATTGCATAATTTTTTAACAAATATATTTTTCCTGTTGAATAACGGCACATTTTAGATGCAGGCAAACGCCTTGGAGGGCGAAAGCGCAATAAACGTACAAAAGATGATTCTCCCGCAGTGACTATTATGCATGGCTGCACCGTGGGTTCAGCCAACGTGAGTTAAACAATCAGTGGCTTTTAAGGGAGTTGTGGTATGCTTGCATGAAAAGTATCCTGCCATGGGCTTAAACAGCTTGTTTTTCCTGCTGCACAATCGCAGCGTTATCTGCGGACGTGGACGTGTGCATCGCCTGATGAAGCAGGCGATGCATCCATTCCTTGCGCAAAAAAGTCGATCGAGTTACGATCAATTCCAACCACAAATATCCCATTTCTTCCAATCTGCTGCAACGTAGGTTTGATGTATCCGAGCCTGGTCGAGTTTGGGTCGGCGATATGACTTACATTCCTACCGGGGAGGGATGGCTATATCTGGCCATGATAAAGGATCTGTGCACAAAGCAGTTGGCTGGCTATGCATTCTCTGCGCACATTGATATGAGCCTTACCCTTGCGGCCTTACAAATGGCCATACACCGTATAAAGCCCCAGAATTGGTTGATTTTTCACAGTGTTCGTGTTTTACAATACGCTTCTAATGCTTATCGGGAGGAACTCGAAAAGCATGGTATTACGTCCATCATGTCGCGTAAGGGCGATCCATGCGACAATGCGGTTGCAGAGAACTTCTTTAGCTGTCTCAAATGTGAGTTGATTCACTTGACCCGATTTGCCACCAAGCGGTAGGCTGAAAACGCCATCTTTCATTACATTGAGTGCTTTTATAACGCTGTACGCCCTCATTCAGCCCTTGGCTGGATTTCACCAGATGACTTTGTTAAGGGGGTGTTGCCTTACGTTGCTGCTTAACCGTCTGAATGATACGAAATCCTCTGATTCATTCTGTTTTTCAGCGCTTTTTATTGTCTATTTTATCGGGAATGACTCACAAGACTGAAACGACGTTCTGCCGCAATGCGTTGGCAATCGCCCTGATCGTCCTTCGCTTTATGACTCGCTGCGTCTTGCTTCGCTCGTCCCCATAATGCTGCCAGCAGTCATGTTCCATGTGGCTTACAATCTCGAAGATGCGCACGATTACAATCGGTTTTATCAACCGGAATCCGGCAGCGATCATACCCTGTACGTTCTTTACCCCGTACCACCATGTTAGAAGGGCCTTTTCTGTTTTCCGTGTTATTGGCTGGATATGATCATCCGCTCCTATCCGATAAAACAACCCTTTTCATATTCTGACCAAGAATATTCCGGCATAAAATCGCCCATAAGTTTTGCTTTGTTTCCCAATCTTCCCTCCAAAAAATCAAAATACTCACATTCTACCAGATTCTTATCTATATAGCAGCGACCTCTTTTTCGGACAAATATTTCGCTCGCATTGACCTCTGCCAGCGTCTCTTCCAGTCGTGCAAGAACAACTCTGTAATTATAGGTTTCCAACGCACGCATATCCTCATCGTCCCATAATCGGCTCGCTATATCTCTAATCGTGACCTCGCCGCCGGCTCGGCATACGCAAAGTGCTAATACCTCCTTCGCCTTAGCGGTTCTAAACGTCACAAGCTTTCCATCCGCAAACATATCAAAGTGCCCAAATACTTTGAAGGATATTCGTTTATGCTGCCTCTTCTCCAGCAGCTTCGCCCGCTTAATCACATCTAAAACATCATCCTTATCATATGGCTTAAATACTACATAATCTGCTTTTTTTCGAATGACTTCAACCGTATAACCCGAATGCGCCGTTATAAAAACAATTATCATGTCGTTATATATGGATTTGAGTCTGTCAAAAAGGTCCAGTCCGCTCATCTCAGGCATATCGATATCCAGAAGTGCAAATTCCACCGTGTGTGTTTGTGCATATGCTATCGCATCCAAAGGGGATGTGAATTTCGCCACAATCTCTATCCCCGGAATCTCCCCGCACTCTATCTCAAAGCCCTCCATTGAAAGCATATCGTCATCCACGAATATCGTCCGCATGTGTTTGGTTCTCCTTTACTTTTGAAAATTTCACTGTGATCTTTGTCCCTTGATCCGGGATACTTTGTATCATGATCTCGTTGTCACCATAGTAGGTTAACCGCTCCTTTATATTATCTTGAGCAATCGAAATCCCTCTGTTGTTGATTTCAACTTCTTCTCCAAAACCTACGCCATCATCCTCTACCGTAACAATATAATACTCCGCCTCTTTCTTTACTGAAATAATGACGGTTCCTCCCTCTTTCCTTTTGCCTATGCCGTGTTCAATCGCGTTTTCTACCAGTGGCTGTATGGTTAATACTGGAATGTAGAATTGATCATCTTCTATTTGATAGATCACCCTGAGTCGATCGCCCATGATCTCCTTTTCCAAATTGATGTACGCATAAATCGCTTTCATCTCGTCACTAAACCGAACCATGTTCCCTGAGATCCGATTGCCGTCGGTCTTATATCTTAAATATTTTGCAAAATTCCCTAACATTTGATAAGCAACATCCGGTTTTGTTTTTATCAGAGTCCGCGTTGCATTAATTACATGGTAAAAAAAGTGCGTCCCGATCTGAACAATACTTAAATCGTTATTGTATTGCGCAGCCTTTATTTTATATTGTTCTCCTTCTTTTACTTTTTTTGCCGAGTCACTGATAATGCCATAGGCTATATATAAGGAATAAATGTATATGGCTATGATCATAATCCATGAGATCTTTCCCGTATACAAAAAAGTAACGAACGTGATCGCCATCGCTATAAACAGCATGACCGACAATGGAATATGCCGTTTATACTTTATTCCATCAATTAAGGCGTATATTTGAACCCCCACAGTCAGGATTCTTGAGATCCTCGCTGTTTCGATAAGATCTAGAATGTTTAAAATCTGGAGTCCGGTTATGATTACAATATATATAAGACCCACTAAGGTCAGTATGCTCGCGTATTGTTTGATATTTCCGTTTAGCTTCTTTTGTGCATATGTAAAATATATAACCGGCAAGGCAATAAACGAGTATATGGAGATATAGTTGCACAGATAATCATTCCCGATCTGAAAGCAAAAGACCATGTTGTCCGATAATATGAATATTCCCATGTCCATTACAAACAGCGCAAACCATATTAGCCCATCTACCGTATACTTGTTTAAACACTTCACTGCCGCAATTACAAGCAAAAATATACCCAATAGCACCAGGCCAAATGCCGCAATATACTGCAGCAGATCCTGCTTAATCAAATCAAGTTCTATCCTATCCCTTGGCCCATATAAAAAATGGTTGATAATGACCGAATAGTTTTTATACGGTGAACTAACTTGCACTTTGAGTTGTTTCCCTGCACTATGCAATGGTATGTCAATTACATTAAGATGCTTTGGCGCTGCTTTGCCAAAGCACAGGTCTTTCGGTTTTTCAAAGCGATAAATAACCTCTTCATCCATAGATACTACAACATCTTGATAAAAGCTTTGAAATGCAATCGACATCTGGCTTTCATCGAACTCTTTTGGAATATCCTTAAAAATATAATAGGCTGTATTAGGCGGTACATCGATAACTACCGGCAGCTTGCTTTCCTCTCCATTTTGCAATATCCATCCGTCGTTAAATCCGGCAACATTGTTGCGCTCGAATACACCCATCGGAAAACAGGTATCGGGAATGCACAACAGCACAACTATCATCAGTAAGATTGCAACAATCGCTATGATTGTAATTACCCTTTTCATGATAATCTCTCCCTTCCACTAGGATCTAATCCCATTCATTTTTTTAAAGGGCATACTGCCCCGATTCACAAATTGAGAGGCACAAATCAAACCTTACACTGGAAATATTCTCCTTCGCATAAAAGGAAATAACGTCCTTTGTTTTTCTGTTACAGCAACGATACTTTTGATTCGGTATCCATGATCCGCTCTTTTCGTATCGAGGCATCCGTTTTGAAACGCAATATTCTCCTACGCAGCAATTCTGAATTTGCAAAACCAGTCTCCTCTTTTTGCTGGTGCAGGAAGCAGATGCCTCCGGTTTTTAAACGCCGTGGGTTGTCTGCTCGATTTGATGCCCTTTTCCACCCCATAGGCAAAGTTCGCACTGGCGTATGTTGTGGATCCATTGGTTTGCATAGGCGCATCAGCGGTCATCTCCAGCGCAATTTTATATTGACTTGCCCTGGCCGCGTAAGCTGATAAAATCAGATTGATTGTATCATTTTCACAGTGAGGCAAGTCACAAAGGCCCGTTTTCTATTGTTGCCAGCTTTTCGATTCTGCTTGGCGATCACTAATCCGTTGAGCATTGGCCTGCTCCGCTCCAGCAAAATCAGTGTATATGCCGTGTCCGACTGGACGATTACCCCAAGATCAACCGCAGGCTTAACGCTTGAGTCGTCCATCTGAGTGGATCTTTTTTGCCCGTATTGTTCAACCCATGCATCAACTTGCGATCGTACAGCGAGGTCATCGCCACAAATGGCTGGTTTCATTAAACGTCCTTTTTTCTATCTGATCAATTGTCAAGTCAAGTTCTCCACTTCGTGCAAAAAGACTTGAATCGATGGATTTCCATCCAAGACACTTTCTTGATCTGCTGTTGATTCGCAAGAGATTCCGTGTGAGTTCCTATCAATCAACCAAAGCAGGATTCGTTTTCTTGGGGCAAAACGCACAAAGCAATCCATTTGCGTTTTCATGACTACCTCTTTGCCATGAAAAATATGAGTCTGCAAAATATAATGGTAAACTCAACTCGTCATTGGTAGCTTAAAAGCAAGCAAACGCTTCCCCGATCGGTAATTTTTCTGCGCTTGTTGCAGCGGCAAATGCGGCTGCTTAAAATACACAATTGTGCAGTAGGCACTATCGTAATGCATCTTTTGACAATGTACTATACAGCTGAGCAATGGAATTTTTCACAGATTCTACCGTTTTATCAGCCGTTTTCAGCACCATTTTCTAATGTCTTTTATGCGTTACAACGATTGCAACGCAGCCTTTGCTTCTGCTTCTGCGTGATCCCATACCGTCAAGTTCCCAGTCTCCCAAGGTCTCTCGAGATTGAACCTCCTTTGGGTGATTGTGCGTTGAACCTCCGGCTGAAAGCTACCCGCGTTTTCCAAGGAGCTTTTGTCGCTTGCCCTATTATCTAGGCACATGAGCAGTTTTCCCTTGATGAAGGCAATTGCTAAGGTTATAAAGCTGATTCTCCCAAGGACATGCGGTTTGCAATTTGCTCTGGCGACCAAAAATCGGTTGGCTTCTTCTCCATCACGGTCATAATGATTGCATCCTGTTTTCCGCGTGATCTGGCTTACGTTCTTCTTGGCAGAGTAAGCGACTTACGCAGTTTCACGTCTCTATTCACCTGCGCATTGCGGCGAAACGCTCGGTCAATACAGGGATAATGTTGTTGACTTTGGCGGCTATATTTTTGAAGTAGCCCAACGGCAATATTTCTTGTGAACGTCTTGGCTTGAATGTCGCAAAATGATGACGTTTATCGTGTCGCCTTCATTAGAATAACGTCTCACGACTACATTCTACACGAATATTGTATTTTTGACTATCTTTCTGCCCATTTGTGGCGGCGCACTTCATTATACAATCCATCATACAAAGAAGTCCACGCTATACGCGCGGACTTTTGTAAAAAAACAGTCTATTAGATCTTGGCATGGTCTTGGTAACTTTGCAGCCCACTGTGCCCATGCATTGCTGCAAATGCAGCATGATTGACTCTTGCATCAAGCCGAGATCTTCGGACAGAAGATATCTTAGCAGCATTGCCAGGACTACACGGTTCATTGGGCTTAAATAAAAAAGCTCAACCGTGCTGCAATCTTTTATTGAACGCAACATCCGAGAGTAAAAGGCACATCCCGCACTGTCATTTACGGAAAGCAACATCCAGAAGTTAACGGATTCAGTGTTATATTTCCTATTTAATATTGGCAGGAATCAGCTCGCGTGCAAATAGAATATGATCCCGCAGCAAATCGCAAGCCTTTTCATAATCACCCTTGCGGCAAGCGGCAACAATCTGTTCATGCTGGCCAATCGAAATGCCACGCGTTTCCGGCGTTTGGTAGAAACCCGCGCGTACATAGCGGTCAATGTTGGCATGAACCAATTCCATCAACAGATTGGCAAAAGAATTGTCCGCATGGGAGGAGAGTCTGCCATGAAACTGATAATTGAGATTTTCGCTGGCAAACAGATCTTCCGTCATTTTCTGTTCCTCAATGATATGCTCCAATACACAGTAATCCTCCTGCGTGAATAACGGAGCCCCGTTTTTCAGCAGCATGACTGACAGCGTTGCGCGCACCTCCATCATGTCAATGAGACTCTCGCGGGATAGTTGCGTCACGGAGGCGCCACGGTTTGGATGGATGGTTACAAGTCCCTGTGCCTCCAATCTGCGTAGGGCCTCGCGTACCGGGATATGGCTGACATTCAGCGCGGCGGAAATCTCGTCCTGTTTCAACTGGGTTCCGCCGGACAAAGAACCACTCACAATCCCATTGCGCAGTACCTGGAACACCCATTCCTGCGTTGCGCCGATGCGCGGACCCATCTTGTCAGCAATTTCTTTATAGTTCATTTCAAGCCCCTCAATGTATTATCCTGTTATATATTATATCCAATCCAATGAGGGCTCGTCAACCAGCATTTCTCTGATTTTCGCCATGTTGCTGGTAATTTTCATCCGGCTTTGCGGTAAGCGAAATGGATTATTGTATTTTCACTGTGACCCGCATGGAAGCCTGTCCAGTCACCGACTCCCCCTGTATGGTCAGTCGCGGATGCACCGGAATCACATAGTATTGATAGGTACCATTTTGTTTAATGGTATTGTCTTCAAACGCAACACTCCCATTTTCGCCTGAAAACTCGCCCACCATCACGGATTTCCCCTCTGCATTCTCCCGGTACAATCGGTATAAAATATACCGATTCGGCGTCTCAAAATAGATCAGCGCAGTTTTATCTCCATACGTCCCCGTAATCCGCGCAGGCGGAGACGGAATTTGCCAATAGCTTGTCAGCTCGGCCGGTTCGGTTCCAATCACAAACACTTCCGAATAAAACTCTCCCTCTGGCGTCAGTGCATTGGCCAACACGGCCACATGTTCGCTGTCAAGGGTATGACTGTCAATTCGATATTCTCGCACACCGGATGGCATCGTGAAATCCGGCGCAGTTTTACCCGCGTAAATTTTCGCATATACCGTTTTGAGTAACAATGCAGGATATGTGCCGCCCGTTGCGCTCTCCGGCAATGCCTTTCCATTCTTTGCATCGTCAAAGCCCATCCATACAGCCGCTGCATAGTCGGGATTATAAGCAGCCATCCAGATATCGCGATTGCCGGTGATGTCGCCGGTCGTGCCAGTTTTCCCAGCGATGGGGATTCCGCTTTCGCCAAGCCTTTTCCCAGTGCCCGCCTGTACAGCACTTTCCAGCATACTTGTGAGTACATAGGCATTGGCCTCTTTCATTACCTGCTTCTGCTCCGGCTGGTACGTATAAAGAACGTTCCCGTGGCTATCCAAAATGCGTTCAATCACCGATGGAATATTGTACTGTCCACCATTTGCAAACATCGCATACGCACCCGCAATCTGCATAGGCGAAACGCCATAGGTAAAACCGCCCAACGCAAGCGCAAGGCTTTTATCCCGTTCATCAAACACAATCCCCAGCTTCTCGGCAAACGCTTTCCCGGCAGGAACGCCAATCTGCGCCATGACGGAGACTGCCGGCACATTAAGGGAACGAGTCACCGCCTCCCGCATGGTGACCCATCCCGCAAACGTATCACTCGGGCTGCTGGGTCGATAACCGTCAAAATCAATTTGCTCGTCGAGCAGCATGGTAGCCGCGGTGTACCCGGTCTCCAACGCGGGCGCATACACGAGAATCGGCTTAATCACCGATCCCGGCTGTCTACGGATGCGCGTAGCGCGGTTATACGCCAGTGCCACATTGTTTTCCCGTCCGCCAAGTAAGGCTGCCACTCCGCCGCTTTTCACATCCACAATAACAATGGCCGCTTCCGGCGATTCGCCATCAACCTGTGGAAAGCAGGCGTTGTCTGCAAACAGTTGTTCGCAATTCATCTGAATATCGGGTTCCATCATCGTTTCAATACGATACCCACCCGTCAGCAGTGTGTCCATGCTGATATTCAGCTGCTTGCACGCCTCACCGAGCGCCAAATCTACATAATAGCCACGACGTTCAGGCTGCGTGCCATGCACAAGTTTCACTTCTTCGGCCTTGGCCGCAGCGCATTCCTTTGGAGAAAGAAAACCGTATTCCTCCATAAGCGACAGCACAACATCCCGTCTTCCCTGACTGGCCACGGGCTGCAAATGCGGCGCGAACCGGCTCGGCGATTTTAGGATACCTGCCAGCTGCGCACTCTGTGCAACGGAAAGGTCGCTTGCTGGGATACCAAAGTATCCCCGTGCCGCCGCCTCAACACCATAATAACCACCGCCAAAGTAGACGTAATTGAGATACATTTCAAGGATTTCCTCCTTGCTGCACACCCGCTCCATCTGATAAGCCAGCACGGCCTCCTCCAGCTTGCGCTTTATCTGTTTATCGCTGGTTAGATGGCTCAGTTTGATCAATTGTTGGCTGATGGTTGATGCGCCCTGCACATACGATCCCGCTTTCAAATCTGCCCATGCCGCGCCAAGGATACGCACAATGTCCACACCAAAATGATCATAAAAGCGCGCGTCTTCAGCAGAGATAAACGCATCGCGCGTTTGTTTGGGAATTTGGGAAAGCGGAATCCAGATTCGATCCTGTGCACCGTGCAGCGTCGTGATTTCTTCGTCATACTGGTCATAGAGAATCAGCGTCTGCGGCACTTGCGTAATGCGCGAAATGTCCAGCTTGCTCCACGCATCCATCTCAAACACTGCGGAAGCGGCAAACGCAAGCCCCGCTCCAAACAACAGCAGCAACGCAAACGCAATGCGTCCGCGCTGTCTGCGCCGATATTTGCGGTATTGCGCCGCATATGGCAAAATGGTACTTCGCATAGGGAATAGTGTGCCTACAGATGAAACAAACGATACTTTTCTTTTTCTGCAAAAGAAAAGTATCGTCCTTTGATAAAATCAATATCTTGGTGTAATCTTTGCAAAATTAGCGAGCCACGATACGTATCCATATCGTTGCTTTTTAAGCAGAGCAGCGCTTAGCAGAAGCAACCGCCCGTGCAGCAATCCAGACACATCAGCGCTGGGCACATGCTACAGCAAACCGTATTCCCCATGCCGTTTCCACCGCCATAGTTATTGGCTTGGTAGGTGCGTCCGGCATTGTTTAGCGAGGTGTACGCATTGCGGTACTCATTGTTATCCGGGTCAGTTCGATAGGCTTTTTCAATGCACTCGCGCGCCTTTTCATACCAGCCCTGTCGCAGATAGATGATTCCATACAGATAGTACCATTCTGCATTGTGGGCCGAAACGCGGTCAAGGATGCTGCGGGCTGCATTCAGATTATTTTGGTTAATGAACGCCCGCGCACGGTTGAATTCCGTTGCGTTTGGTCCGCTGTAAGGCGAACCCTCCGTGCGGCTGTATCCGGAACCGGCGTTAGAATAGCCGCCATAGGAGCCACCGGAACCATAGCTGCCCGAAGTTGACGAGCTGCTTGGTTTTTTTGTCAGCATCTCATATGCCTGATTGATTTCCTTGAGCTTTTCCCCCGCCAATTCCTTGAGGGGATTGTCCGTATACTTGTCGGGGTGATATTTTTTGACAAGCTCCAGATACGCCGCACGGATTTCCTCCTGCGTTGCGTTTTCACTCACGCCCAATATTTTATACGGATTCATTCTGCGTTCTCCTTATTCAATAGCTGCTGCGTGCGCATCCGGCAGCCCAAATGCATGATATTGTCTACCAGCCCATGTGCGCCCGGTAGATCAACAAGATCAAATCCCTTTTCTGCTTCCGTTAGTGAAACATACAGCAGAAACGCCGCTGCGTCCGCATCCATATTCGTCGTTAAAAACGGGTTGTAGTCACCGCGCTTTCGATCCTTCTCACGGTCATCCCAGGCATCAGCCAGATATACCCAACGGCCAAGATTGTAGAACATCCACCCGCAGGCCGCCTCTTCCGCTTCCGGCAACGTTGGTGCGTGCATCACGACAGCGCGCATGAGCGCACCGAACGTATCGGATGGTTCGTCCGTACAAGAAACATTTGCCCGTTCAATCCGGTGTAGCTGCGCAAGGTTTTTTTCCACTTCTATGCAGAGCTCCGGCCTCCGTGCAGCCGCCTTTTGATAGGCACGCGCCAGCAGCATGCGCAGAAAAAGCGCGGACAGCCGTTTTTCATCCTGCCAGTTGTCACAGGCTGCGTACCATGCAAGCATCACGTTGACATCAGCAGCATAATCCAGTGATTTTGATGCGCAGGCCATCGGTTGCTTGCCACGTCCAAGATGACAAAGACAGCGGTGCTTTTCATAGCAGACCTTTCCCTCGGTCGCCGCTAAAAAAGCACACAGAAACGTGCAATCATAGTTGAGCGCAAGCCGGGCGACCAATCCGTACCGCCGGCCGATATTTTTGCACAAGCCGCAATAATGCGCGCGGTATTCCTGTTGTTCACGCACACGCAATTCACATTCCATTGGACGAATGTAGCCAAACATATTTTGATTATATCACTTTTTAAAGCGAAATTGCCAGTAGGTTTTCTGTAAACTCAAATTAAGAATTGAAAATCAAGACTACAGCACAAAACAAGGGCAGTGTTGTGAGCAGCAAAACGCTCACGCCCGCAAGCGGTCTGCCCTGCTGAAAGCAGTGTACCGCATAACAGCCCAAATAGCCCGCAGAAACCAATGAAGCGATACAGTATAGCAGCAAGATCGCGTCTCCTATTCCAACGCGGATTTCTCTGGATTTTGCACCAGCCGCACCGTGTAGATGAAGGTTGCATTCAATTCTTGATACGCCTTTTTCCAATCATAGCGGTCCCAATCAACCGTGCGCGAAAACTGTTTCACTGCATATTTGCCAAAGCCAAAGGTATCCGCCCCATGCTTTTGGCAGCATGCAAAGACCTTTTGTGTTCCTTGCGCGAGCTGTTCTGCAATCATTTCCTGCGTACGCTCCTTGCTCTCCTCGATCGACCGATCCGGTAACTCAATGTTTGCCGTCAGCGGAATCGTCACAATCGCTCTTGGCATCGGCCATAGCGTTAGATGAACCTTCATTTCTCCGTCCTTCTCAAAATATACGCTGACTGTGTTTCCTTTCCGGTCCAGCAGTTGCATACGGCCGGATTGAAACGTGCCATTTCCCATCAACAATAGTTGTGTATTCTGTCCACCCAACACGCCAACCATCCGCCCGTTGGAAAGCAGTGCCGCGCCGGCAAGCTCTGTCTTCATACCGCTTTTGATCAGCAAGCTACCGCCGATATACGCATAGGGCGTTTCCCCGACGCTATCCCTTCCTTGCGTCACCTTTTGTTCCTCATGTGTTATGCCGCACACCGGTAACATCGGATCATGCGTTTTCTCTGTCATTTCCTCGCTGAGCATCATTAAATTGGTCACTGGAATCAGTCCTGTACTCTCCGAGTATGCCACGAAATTTTGCTGCATCTTTGATAAATTCGGGTCCAATTCGTTTTGCAGCCCTCCCATTGCATCGTATGCCGAGGAAAGCGATACAAACACATTTGCATTATACCGGATCAGCAAGTGATGCAGCGACAGGTCCAATAGTCGTTCCAGGCCGCCTTCTTCCTGCAAGAGAGAGGACTCTATGACAAGTAACGCTGTGCGCGCAAAATCCAATTGAAACGGTAAACTGCCGGAAAGTGTTTCAATTGCCTCAAACAAATTTCTGCATTCTGCGTCAATAAGCGTGAACCCGCCGTTTTTTTGTTCATCCGATCCCATTTGCATATTTTGCAGCATCAAGGTAATTCGATACGGCAATACCTCGCCTTTATCAAATCCAATGCCCATCACATACCCATATTGATCCAGGCTATGCGCTTCCAGACACCCAACAGAAGGTATTGCAATGGCGCAAGCGACGATGAATGATAGTATTTTCTTCATTCCGCATGCTCCGGCTTTATGCTTACAATCATCGCTGCCATCATCGGCGGTAGCAGCAGCAATGCCCAAGCGTAGACGTGCAAAAACAACATGATGCTTTCAAACCATGCAAACTGCAAGTATCCAATCAATGTCAGTGCACCGATGGACAGACCAACCGCCGCCGCCGCCGGACGGATATCCCGCATGTATGCAGTGCCCGCGTATAGTAGCGCCCCCGTGTATGCATAGAATCCACCCACCAGCAGACCAGCCATCATCCAGAAAAATAATAGCAGCTTGTCTGTACGCAAATATGAGCTTCCCGTTTTCACAGACATGGTGAGTCGGTACATTGGTGCATGCATGGTTGCCAGCAAGCTAGCCGGATACGTCATCCCAAGGCAAAGTTGCGAACCAACCGTAAGTAATCCTCCACCCAATATGCCCGCGTTTGCGCCCGTTGCAGCACTGTTCAGTCCCTGCACGCCAACGCCGCAGATGAGCAAGGCCAGCACCCCCGGGAAAAAACGCGCGATACCCGTTAGCCCCAGCAAAAATGTAGATCCAAGTCCATTGCCAAGCAGCGGATATAATCGATAGACCTCATAGGCAGGAATGGCAATCAAAAATGCGACGAAAAAAGCAAGGACAATCACCCCAACCAATATTTTAGCTGTGCGAGCAATAATCTCCAGTCCCATCCATGCCAATAACACCACGCATGCTGTCATATACAGCATCACTTGCTGCGCTGTTGTTTCAATAAACACATAGCGGCACAGAATAATCAGCAGACGATCAAGCGGCATAATCGCAGAATAGATCAGCATCAGCAACGTCACAAACGACAGCGGAATCGCCAGTATGCGTCCATATGCCATGCGGTACAATGCCGCTAGATTCCGGCAGTGCTTCCTCCGCATCGCTTCTGCAATCAGGAAAAAAGCCAGCAGCGATAATCCTGCCGATAGTGCGCTGGAAATATACGAAGAATTCCCCTGTCTGTAAAAGTTTTCGGTATTCATTGAAAATATGCCGCAGATTGTACAGGCAATCAATGCCACCGCTGCGGTTTCCTGCCGTCCGATTCTTCCTTCCCGCAGGTTCATGGCTTTCTCCTCCTACCATTGATATAATCCGTGGGTCGCAGATGCATCTCTACCCTTCCACGTAAAACCGTCGGACCCTTCGCGTATGTTTTTGGAGAAACCGGTGTCAGAAACGGCACGCCATACGACTTGAGACTGGACAACATCGCAATGGTAATCAGCAGCGCACAGGAAAGTCCCAATAATCCGCCCAGCCATGCAAACATGGCCAGTGTGATGCGGTAATAAGCCGCCGCCAACTGCGTGTTGTAATCGGGAATGCAGAAATTGCCTAGCCCAGCTAACGCAACGATTATCAGCACCACCTTACTGACAATATTGGCGCTCACTGCCGCCTGTCCAAGAATCAGGCCACCGATAATGCCAATGCTCTGTCCCATTGCCCCCGGTACGCTGATGCCGGCTTGTCGGACAAGTTGGAACACAAACAGCAGAAAGAGCATCTCTACGCCCAGTGGTAAAAATACCATATTGCGCGATGCAATCACCGTCGCCAGCACCTCTCCGGAAAGCATGCCCTGATGATGCAGCGCCAGTGCAAGAAAGTAAGCGGGCATGATGATGGACAGAAATGCACCCACATACCGTACGATCCGCACGATCGTCCCCACTGGCTGACGCAGATAGGCGTCCTCGCCGGAGCTCATGATGGCAAAGAGCGTCGCTGGCATTACGTTGCTGAACGGACTGCCCTCACACAGTACCGCCACATGCCCCTGCATCAGATACGATGCCACTCGATCCGGCCGCTCCGTAGTCAGCGACTGCGGCAGCGGTGAAAACGGATGCGCTTCCGTCAACTGCTCCAACGTGCCGATAGATAACACCATCAGCGTATCAACGGCTGCGAACCTGCGCTTGACTTCATTGATCAAGCTTGGATTTGCTAGGCCATCCCGATATAAAATTGCAATCCGATTGTTGTTTTTTCCACCGGATTTCCGAAATTCGCAGACCAGATCGTCCGTTTTGATAATGCGGCGGATCAGCGTCACGTTCGTTCGAATATTCTCCGTAAACGCCTCATGTGGCCCAAGGATCACGACCTCATTCTGTGGCGTGGTCACCGAGCGGCTCGCAAAACCACGGGTATCCATCAGTACCGCGCTGATATCTCCCTCGATAAAAACGACCGTCCTGCCTTCTTCAATGGCTTCTTTGGCTGTCCCCCAACTGCTGGAGAGCTCCGCTTCCTGCATAGCAAAAACATTTTCAAGTGCAAAAGCCGCCCACTGCTCCCCAGCGTTTTGCATACAGTCACGGCGCATACCCGGTTTTAAAATAAAATCATTGATCTGTTCTCCATCAGCCATGCCGTTTAAAAATGCCGCAAGCGCAGGAACAGCACCACCAAGCACAAACGGGCGCAAAATCAAATCGGAGTTAATCTCCCCACGTAGCTCGCGCGATAACCGCTGACGATTTTTCGCTAAACTCCTATTGATGGCGTCATCCGCTGTCTGCTGTACAGAATCCACCCCGGCGCAGTTTTCCTGCCAACCGCCCCAGAACGAGGGTTGTCCATGCTCCGTCTCCAGTAATTCAAATGCGGCATTTGGCCGGTCAAAGCGCATACGGGCAAAAAAATTGCACCAGCCGCGTCGTTTTCCCATTTCTTCCATACCAGAGAGTATCTGCAAAAGCCATCCTCATCATACAAGTAGAGCCGACAGCAAATGCTGTCGGCTCTGTCGAGAATCCAAGTTTGACTATTTGGACAGTTCGTTGATCCTTGCCTGCGCCGCGGAAAGCCGCGCAATCGGCACACGGAACGGTGAGCAGGAGACATAGTTCAGCCCCACATTGTGGCAGAACTCGATGCTTGATGGATCACCGCCATGTTCACCGCAGATGCCCAGTTTGATATCTGGGCGAGCGCTGCGGCCAAGTTCAGCTGCCATCTTGACCAGTTTGCCAACGCCTTCTTGGTCCAGACGCGCAAATGGATCGGACTCGAAGATTTTCTTCTTATAATAATCATCGAGGAACTTCCCCGCGTCATCCCGGCTGAAGCCAAAGGTCATCTGGCTAAGATCATTCGTGCCAAAGCTGAAGAACTGTGCATATTCAGCAATCTTGTCAGCCATCAGCGCCGCACGAGGAACCTCGATCATCGTACCGACCATGTAAGGGATTTCGATGCCACGTTCCTTCATGACCTCATGTGCAGTCCTGTCAACCACAGTCTTAACATACTCCAATTCCTTGGGTTCTCCAACGAGAGGAATCATGATCTCCGGAATGATCTGAATGCCGGTTTCTTCCCTGGTTTCGATGGCCGCTTCGATGACGGCACGCGTCTGCATCTCTGCAATTTCCGGATAGGTAACCGCCAGACGGCAGCCTCGATGACCAAGCATCGGGTTGAACTCGTGCAGGTTGGCAACCGTCAGCTTGAGCTCTTCAAACGAAAGACCCATCTCCTTGGCTAACGAACGGATGTCGTTATCCTCGGAAGGCAGAAATTCATGTAACGGCGGATCCAAAAACCGAATGGTAACCGGACGGCTACCCATGGCCTTGTAAATCCCCTTAAAATCCGAGCGCTGCATAGGCAGCAGCTTTGCCAGTGCGCGGCGTCTGCTCTCTTCATTCTTGCTCACGATCATCTCGCGCATAGCCGGAATCCGGCTTTCATCAAAGAACATGTGCTCCGTCCGACATAAGCCGATACCCTCGGCGCCAAACTTGACGGCTACTTCCGCATCATGCGGATTGTCAGCGTTCGTGCGGACTTTGAGCGTGCGGAAATCATCCGACCATTGCATGATGGTAGCAAAATTACCGGAAACCTGTGCATCGATGGTGGGAAGTGCATCGCCATAGACATTGCCGGTGGACCCATCGAGACTCAGCCAGTCGCCTTCGTTAAATTGCAGACCACTCACCGTGGTAAACGTACGGCTCTTTTCCAGAATCATTACATCAGAGCAACCGGCCACGCAGCAGGTACCCATGCCGCGCGCCACAACCGCTGCGTGAGAGGTCATTCCGCCGCGTGCAGTCAACACGCCTTCCGCGGCATACATGCCCTCGATATCCTCTGGACTGGTTTCAAGACGAACCAATATGACCTTCTCGCCGCGCTTAGCTGCCTCCATGGCATCCGCAGCTGTAAAGTAGACACGTCCGCAGGCTGCGCCGGGGGAAGCGGGCAGTCCGCTGGCAATGGGCTTGGCTTTTTTAAGTGCCTTCGGCTCAAATGTGGGGTGAAGCAACGCGTCAAGCGACTTCGGGTCAATCTTAATCAGCGCCTCTTCCTTTGTAATCATCTTCTCATTCACAAGATCGACAGCAATCTGCAAAGCCGCGGCTGCTGTGCGCTTGCCGTTGCGCGTCTGCAGCATGAACAAGCGTCCGCGTTCAATCGTAAACTCCATATCCTGCATATCGCGGTAATGAGCCTCCAGCTTATTGGCGATGGCTACAAATTGCTTGTACACCTCCGGCTGAGAGATTCGAAGCTCTTCGATGGGTGACGGCGTGCGAATTCCAGCGACCACGTCTTCGCCCTGCGCGTTCATTAAGAATTCACCATAGAGCTTCTTTTCGCCCGTGGATGGATTACGCGTAAACGCAACGCCAGTGCCACAGTCGCTGCCCATGTTGCCAAACACCATGCTCTGCACGTTGACGGCGGTTCCCCAGTCGGATGGAATATCGTTCTTTCTGCGGTACACGATAGCGCGAGGGTTGTCCCAGCTACGGAATACGGCCTTGATTGATTCCATCAGCTGTTCTTTTGGATCCTGCGGAAACTCCACGCCTTTTTCCTCGGCATACAATTTCTTATAGCGCTTGACAACTTCTTTGAGATTCTCTGCGTTCAATTCGGTATCGAGTTTGCAGTGGTTCGTCTTTTTTGCATCATCAAAGATTGCGTCAAACTTTGACTTTTCAACGTCCATAACGACATCCGAAAACATCTGGATAAAACGGCGGTAGCTATCAAATGCAAAGCGCTCGTTATTCGTGAGCTCTGCCAGACCGACCACGGTTTTGTCGTTCAAGCCAAGGTTCAGGATGGTATCCATCATGCCCGGCATCGAAGCGCGTGCGCCGCTGCGGACGGAGACAAGAAATGGATTGGTCGGATCGCCAAACTTTTTGTTCGCGTCCTTCTCACTCTTTTCCAGTGCCTCATAGACCTGCTCGATGATTTCATCGGCAATCGTTTTGTTATCCTTATAGTAGCGAATGCAAGCTTCCGTGGAAACCGTGAATCCAAACGGAACCGGCAGCCCCAGATTGGTCATCTCAGCGAGGTTTGCGCCCTTTCCGCCGAGCAGCGCACGCATGTCTGCGCCGCCTTCACTGAACAGGTAAACGTACTTATGTGCCAAATTTTGTTCCTCCCTAAATATCTTCAGTCAATTTTTCATTATATCCGTAAGACCATGTATGTGCAAGACCTTTCAGAATTTTGAAACCACAAATTGCGCTGCCCCGTCAAAAGCAGCGCAAATTTGGGACTCTAAGTTAGATTCTCGCCACGCCAGTTTTTCTGGCGGCCTCCGCAACCGCAGTCGCTACCGTTTGCCCTACGCGTGGATCGAACGCCTTTGGAATGATATAATCCGCGCTCAGTTCATCATCGCCAATCAACCCTGCCAGCGCATACGCCGCCGCGATCTTCATCTCATCGTTGATATCGCTTGCGCGCACATCAAACGTGCCGCGGAAGATTCCCGGAAATGCCAGCACATTGTTGATTTGGTTCGGATAATCGCTTCTGCCCGTGGCGATGACACGTGCGCCACCTGCCTTGGCATCATCGGGGAAAATCTCCGGTGTGGGGTTGGCGCACGCAAAAATAATCGCGTCCCCAGCCATCGTTTTCACCATCTCTGTTGTCACAACACCTGGTGCTGATACCCCGATAAACACATCCACGCCCGCAAGTGCATCTGCAAGCGATCCAACTTTCTTAGCACGATTTGTCACCTTTGCCATTTCGTCCTTGATTGCGTTCATGCCTTCCGCGCGACCTTCATAGATTGTGCCTTTCCGGTCGCACAGCGTTACGTCCGTAAATCCGTCGGAAAGCAGCAGCCTTGTGATACTGATGGCCGCCGCACCCGCGCCATTGATCACAATTTTAACATCATGCTTGCTTTTTTTAACCACCTTTAGCGCATTCGTCAAGCCCGCCAGCGTAATCACTGCCGTACCATGCTGATCATCATGAAATATCGGAATATCGCATTTTTCCTTAAGCTTTTTCTCGATTTCGAAGCATCTAGGCGCTGCAATATCTTCAAGATTCACCCCACCAAAGCTACCGGAAATCAGGTAGATTGTATTCACAATTTCGTCTACATCCTTGCTCTTGATGCACAGTGGAAATGCATCCACGCCCCCAAAGGTTTTAAACAACACGCACTTGCCTTCCATTACCGGCATGCCGGCCTCCGGGCCGATATCGCCAAGGCCTAGCACCGCTGTGCCGTCAGTCACGACCAAGCACAGATTCCACCGTCGTGTCAGCTCATAGCTTTTATTCACGTCCTTTTGAATTTCCAAACACGGCTGCGCTACGCCCGGCGTATAGGCCAGCGATAAATCTTCCTTTGAAGCCACCGGGACGGTTGCAACAACCTCGATCTTGCCCTTCCATTCGCCGTGCAGGCGTAAGCTTTCCTTTGCGTAATCCATTTGCTTGCTCCTATCCTATTCTCTTTTTAATATATAAATTATATCCTATTTTTATCCATGATTCAAGCAACCACCGGTCATGGAATAGACATATGTTCTATGCTGTATGGTAGTTTTTCTTGCTTTACAGCATCAGTTAGCGTATGATGTTTCCGAGGATAAACAAATGACAATGACAGACAAATTGGATTTGCTCATGCAAGAGCGCGGTTTGAACAAGTCGGAACTTGCGCGCGAGGCAGGCATTCCCTACATGACAATTGTGAATTTTTATGCAAAAGGAACGGAAAACGTAAAACGCTCCACGCTTTTAAAGTTATCCGCCTATTTTGAGGTCACCGTGGATTATTTAGCAATCGATGATGAGACGCGCCGCCAGCATCCTGTGTCACGTCCGCTGGCAACGGAGATCGCCGATGCGCCGGAATCCAGCACCAAGCCACGCATTAATCCCGTCATCAAGGGAACGCTGCTGGACAAATGCAATATTCTCTGCTACGATGAGCTTCCGCCAAATGTACATTGTGACTTTACGTTGCTGTTCTATGACGACAGCATGGAAAAAATTGGTGTTCACGAGGGCGATATTGTCTTTATCCGTGCTCAGGAGGATGTGGATAATCATGAGATTGCCGCGGTACTCATCGATAATAAACTGTCCATCCGCCGTATCTACAAAAATGATACCCAGTTGGTACTTATGGCCGAAAACACATCCTATGCCCCTACGGTTGTCACCACGCGCAGCAACGTCCGCATTGTCGGCAAGGCAGTATCCTACATCAATCCTGACATCTACCAAAAATGATCTCCCGTTGCCGGATTGCTCAACGCAGCATGGCTATCCCACTTCGATCAACACCATTTTGATGCAAGATTGTTTTCGCGGCAAGAAGTGTTTCATTGTTGCTAAACGTTTTATTTTCAGCGTGAAACCGGTCATACTTTGCCTTTGCATTGACGTTATTATGCACGGCCGTTCCGATTACCACCCTTCTGTCTGTCTGTTGGAACGGGCAATTCAAATATATATTTTTCATACGCGTTGATAATCTGCACGCCATGATAAGTGTCTATCCTTGCATATCCGTCCAGATAGCTTGGATGAATATGACTGTGCACAAAGCACATGGGTTGATAACGATCCAGAAACGATACAAAGCATTGAAATCCGCAATGCGTTGGGTCCGAGCCGTCATGCAGGCCTCTTGCTGGCGCATGTGTCAGCAAAATATCACAGCCTCCATATCTCAGCAGGGGAAGTTGCAACCGTCTGATACGCCGCATCATCTCGCGCTCCGAGTATTGGTTGATCCCTTGATTATACCGTAAACAGCCGCCAAGCCCGACAATCCGCAAGCCCTGATGCACATATAGCTGGTCTTCAATGCAGATGCAGCCTTCCGGCGGCGTTTCCGCATACCGGTCATCATGGTTTCCATGAATATAAAGAACCGGGCCTTTTGAAAACGTGGCCAGAAATGAAAGATAATGTGGATCCAAGTCGCCGGCCGCAAGAATCAAGCCGATGCCATCCAGTCTGCCCGGCTGATAATAGTCCCAGAGGTACTTCGCCTCCACATCACCCACGACAAGAATACGTATCTGCCGCTGCTCACTCATAGCCGTTGTGCCTCCTGCGCGCGCAGGCCCTGCAATCTTACAAGTGGCTTGGCCTCCTCGATGAGTATCTCCATTTCCGGAATACTCCCCACCACGTTCTCCGCCAGCGTATCCATCCTGAGAATATCCTCAGGAGACGGGCTTTTTAGTGTGGTACGTTCCATCTCCGTCAAATATGGTTCCGGAAAAGGTGCCAAGGCATCCAGCTTACCGGATAGAATCGACTCCCGCAGCACCTCCATCAGCCGCACGGTGCCAGTTGGCAAGCTACCGCTGCACGTCACGTCCAGCACCCCGCTGGACAGCCCCCACCAATAGTTGATTGCCTGCTCCTCAGCGCGTGTCGCCTCTGTTTTCCATGTGCCACACAAAATGCTGGAAACAATCTCCGTGTACATTTTGCCCCAGTGCCAGTAAGGCAACGCAAGCCATTCCACGCCATCGACATGCTGCTGATACAGGCCATAGCTCTGCACTTCCCATTCCAAGCTACGCAGGTCCCGCCCTGAAATCAACGTAACACCGTTATCTCGGAACGCCGTATACGGATCATGTCCCGCGATACTTGTCCATTCAAGCTGAACGCGTGCGCGGGGATTGACCATTTGGACTCCTTTGGCAAAGGCATTGATGTTGGCAGGAACGCCAAATATTGGATAATCCGCCAAATAACCAATGGTATCATTTTCGCACATCGCGCCTGCAATTGCGCCAATTAAAAACTTGGCTTCATACACGCGCGCGTAGTAGGTGCGAACGGATGGATGCACCATATTCAGCGAACAGTTTAAGATCTTCACCCCCGGATGCTGTACCGCTGCCTTTACGCTGGCGGATATCATCTTTGGCGTGGTCGTGAAAATTACATCCGCCCCCTCTGCAATTGCCCGTTCAAGAATTTCCTCATCATTTTGGCCGACCATCACCCGATCGTAGCTTACTGTGCCGACCTTGCCCTTAAAGTTTCGTTCCATTCTTCGTCGGCCAGCATCGTGCACCGCCGTCCATGGCGAAGTCTCAACCGTTTTTTCAAACAAAAATGCAGTTCGCAGTTCTGCAGAATGCACCGGTAGGAGTTTGTTCAGCAGTGGCGCCTGCGAAGCCGGCATCGGATTTAGGCTCAGTTTCACGGCATCCGTACGTCCGAGAACGACCACTTCGTCCCGCATCTGCATAAGATTTGCCGCGATTTCATCTTCCGTTTGTGTGCGAAGTGTCTCGTAGCCACAGATGTCCGCATATGCCAAGAACGCATCGCTGCAGGATACCTGAAATCTTTTGGCGTTGTATTTATTGAAGACCGCAAAGAAACGCTGATAAGCCGCCCGCAACGCCATCTTCTCATCGTCGGTCCATACTTGGCCTTCGTTTTTTCCCACCGTTTGCAATAGCCTTGCAAAGCGGCCTTCCTCTGAAAAATAGATATCTGGAATACCGGTCTGCCGATGAAAATCCAGAAACTCATAATAAATGTTGTTTTCCTTCTCGCCATTTTTCGGGGGGATCAAACGTGTAACATCCGCCGCAATATGAGAAGCCCCCAGATATTTAAGTACGCTGACACGCTTGTTGCCTTCTTCCACAAAGTATCGGTTCATATAATCATAAGCCTTCACAGCATCGCGAATGCCATTCTCTAAATGCGCGTTGCAAAGGGCAATCCACTTACCTGCAAATTCAGACGTTTCGCCAAGCAACGGCATGAATCCTGCCGAAAACGCTTCTTGTCGGGATGCGTTGCCAACGCCGATAAATTGTTCCGCCGGTACCTCTATTATGCCCGCATGCTCCTGGCGAACCGCGTTAATATCCGGTAGTTCATCAGAAAGCAGTGCCGGGTATGGATTCTGTCCATGTGCAACACATGCGCGAAATTCTCTTTGCCCAAGATGCAGCGCACTTTTATATGCTTCTATTGCCTGCGCAATCATGTTGTTCCTCCTGTTCACATCCATTGATGGATTCAATAATTGCAATGATTATACCATATCCCATCAAATGGTATCTTTTAAATCTCAGCATAAAAACCCGGCACAGCAAACTATGCCATGCCGGGTTGAATCATCAGCAATCATTGCCAACGTTTTATTGGTCTATTCCAAGAAATCCTTGAGTCGCTTGCTACGACTCGGATGGCGCAGTTTTCTCAGCGCTTTTGCTTCAATCTGACGAATACGCTCTCGGGTGACGTTAAACTCCTTGCCCACTTCCTCCAGTGTTCGCGCCTTACCATCGTCCAATCCATAGCGCAGACGGAGTACCTTAGCCTCGCGGGGTGTCAGCGAATTCAACACATCCATGAGCTGTTCTTTCAGCAATGTGACCGCAACCGCTTCTGCAGGTGCCGGCGCGTCATCATCAGGGATGAAATCTCCAAGATGGCTATCATCCTCTTCGCCAATCGGTGTTTCCAACGAAACTGGTTCCTGCGCAATCTTGATGATCTCGCGCACTTTTTCCTCGGTAATTCCCATCTCTTTTGCAATCTCGTCCGGTCGGGGATCACGGCCGTAATCCTGCACCAATTGGCGGTTGACGCGAATCAGCTTATTGATGGTTTCCACCATGTGCACCGGAATACGAATGGTACGTGCCTGATCCGCGATAGCACGTGTAATTGCTTGGCGAATCCACCAAGTTGCATAGGTGGAAAATTTATATCCCTTGCGGTAATCAAACTTCTCAACCGCCTTAATCAAACCAAGATTGCCTTCCTGAATCAGATCTAAAAAGAGCATGCCCCTGCCCACATAACGCTTTGCGATGGAAACCACAAGACGCAGGTTCGCTTCCGCCAGTTGGTGCTTGGCCTCTGGATCACCATCTGCCATCCGCTGGGCAATCTCAACTTCCTGCTGAGCCGACAACAGCGAAACCTTGCCGATTTCTTTCAGGTACATGCGCACCGGATCATCAATATTAATGCCCTCCGCCGTTGCAAGCACTGTTTCAATCTCTGCAATTTCCTCATTGATATCCTCGGGAATATCCACTTCCTCGACAACATCAATGCTCAGCTCTTCCAGATGATCATATAGTTTTTCAACCTGCTCCTGATCCAGTTCCAGCTCCTCCAAGGCATCCATAATTTCCTTGTAAGTGAGAATTCCTTTTGCTTTTCCGGTCTCCAAAAGCTCATTGATCTTTTGCAGTTTCGTTTGCTCCTTGGTCGGTTCTTTGCTTTGTTGTTCCAATTTCCCCGCTCCTTTCGTCATATCCCTCGCATCTCCCTATTCGTTTGCTGTATTTCGGTCAAACGCCGTGTCCGTTCCTCGGGCGTAATTCCAATTTCCGACACGGCCTGCGTCATTTCCTGTATCCTTACGGTCAGATCATACCGTCTTATTCGGCGAATACAATCGTTTACGACCTGCACCGGCTCTGTCAGTATCATGTCCTCGCGCAGCACCATGCTAGCCAAATCTGCATCCGGTTTATCCATGCCTGCAATCATGGTTGCGGCATTTGGCTCCAAGCCGGCCGCACTAGCTGCGATGATCGCATTTGCAAGCAACACGAACGCGTTTTGCGAAAACAGTGCCGCCACATTCTGCTCTGCAGCTGCCTTTGCTGACATTTTATCCTGCAGCATAGCATATAGCAGCGTCGTCTCCGCGCGCGTCCGCTCGGTTTCATCGAGACGTGCTATATTTTGGTTATTTTTCCATCCGGGCACACTCCTATTCAACGGAGATTGTTCCAGAGGCTTGCTCGTACTCCCCTGCGCCTTCAAGGCGGCCATCGGATAACCAGTTTTCTGTGCAAGTTGCTGATAATAGCGATCCTGTTCGATCGGTTCCAGCGAAGCAATAAAGCGGCACGTTTCCCTCGCAAACTGTTCCCTGGCATTCTCGTTGGACAGCTCGAATCCATGCGACATGCTCTCGATCTTGTAAGCATTCAGCGACAGTGCGCGATCCTTCAGCGCTTCAAAAGCTTCCTTGCCATGGGTACGCACAAATTCATCCGGATCCTGCCCGTTCGGAAATACAATCACCCGCACGCTGAGTCCCTCGCCCGATAGAATATCCAACCCGCGGATCATGGCATTCTGGCCTGCCGCATCCCCATCGTATGCAATAAATACGGTGGTAACGTACCGCTTGATCAAACGTGCTTGTTGGATCGTTAACGCCGTACCTAGACTTGCCACCACATTGGCCACACCGGCTTGGTGTAGGCCGATGACATCCATGTATCCTTCCACAATCACAAGATCCGTTAGCTGTGCACCTTTTTGTAGGTTTAGTCCGTATAGATTCATGCGTTTGTTATAGATGGGCGTATCCCCGGTGTTAATGTACTTGGGTTTGTCGTTGTTCAGCACTCGCGCACCAAATCCCAATACGCGCCCGTTGGTGCCGACGATCGGATAGATCACGCGTCCGCGGTAAGCATCGTACACACGGTCGCTCTGAACATTTTTCATGAGCAGACCCGCATCCAACAGTTCCTGTTGCGTAAACCCCTTATTGAAAAGATACCGCATCAAAGCATCCCAGCTGTCCGGTGCATAACCGATTCCAAAGCGTTTGACCGCTTCGGAAGTGATGCCGCGATCCTTCAGATACTTACGCCCAGGGTTACCTTCCGGGCCAAGCAGCGTTTCCATATAGAAGCGTGCGGCCATCTTGCAGGCATCGTACATGCGGTCACGATAAGCGCGCTCCTGCTGCATCCTGCGGTCATCTACTTCCTCCGGCATCTGAACCCCGGCGCGATCCGCAAGAAACTTCACCGCCTCCAGGAAGGAAAGTCGTTCCATGTCCATAATAAACTGAATGACCGTGCCGCCTGCATGGCAACCGAAGCAATAGAACATCTGCTTGTCCTGCGAAACGGAAAACGAAGGCGTCTTTTCACCATGTAAAGGACATAGACCCCAGAGTCGTCGGCCCTTTGGTTTGAGTTCCATATAGGAGGAGATCACGGTAACAATATCATTCTTCGCGATCAGCTCATTCATCCAGCTTTCTGGAAATGCCATTCGTCCATCCTTTTCTTGTAGCAAAACATACTATGATTAATTCGACATATTTCTTCAATTTCCTGCATTCATCCATGATTTCGGTACAAACAGACGCTCATAATCATGAACAGCATAGTTATCTGTCATACAAGCAATGTAATCCGCGACCACCCGGTCTGGCCCATCCCCCGCAAGATTCAACAGAAAATCATCCGGCAACTGTTGGATATTGTGCAAATAATAAGCAAACAACGCCCGCACCACCCCCTTAGCTTTGTTTTCCTCGCTCTTGGCTACCGGATTTCTATATACGCGATCAAACATAAAATCACGCAATTGGTCAAACGCTTCATAAATCGGATCAGACATCTGCACATTGGGTTGATCAAAACTCTGTTGCACCACATCCAAAATCATGGTATTAATGCGCTTTCCGTGGCTGCGGCCAAGGGCCTGTACGCACGCTCCCGGCAAATCCTCCTCTGTCAGCACGCCAGCACGAATGGAATCATCAATATCGTGGTTAATATACGCAATCCGGTCTGCGATGGAGACAACATGGCCTTCCAACGTGCAGGCATTTCCGCTCTTCTTATGGTTGAGAATACCATCGCGCACCTCAAAGGTTAAATTTAAACCCAACCCATCATTCTCGAGTTTTTCCACCACGCGCAAGCTCTGAATATTGTGTTCAAATCCCCCGGGCACAAGCTCATTTAGCACATCCTCACCTGAGTGACCAAAGGGCGTGTGTCCCAAGTCGTGCCCCATGGCAATGGCTTCAGTCAGGTCTTCGTTGAGGCGCAGCGCGCGGGCAATGGTTCTTGCAATTTGCGACACTTCCAACGTATGGGTCAAGCGCGTGCGGTAGTGGTCGCCTTGCGGAGATAAAAACACCTGAGTTTTGTGTTTGAGACGGCGAAATGACTTGCAGTGGATGATACGGTCACGATCACGAATAAAATCCGTTCGAATGGAACACGGGGAAATTGGGTTTTCACGCCCCCGAGTATTCTGTGACAGCATTGCATAGCGGGACAACGTCTCCGCTTGCAATTGCTCGTAGTATCTGCGTGCATTCGTTGGATTCATAGTTCCATGCCTCCCTCCGTACTTGTATAGATACGCCACTTCTTTCATTTTTCCTTGTTTTACAACTCAAAAACCCCATCCGGCAAGTTCCGGACAGGGTCTTGATTCCCTTTTTAGAAAAACGCTTACTTATTCTTTGTCACTATGGCAACCGCAGTCGCAGGTGGGCACCTTAAACTCGATGGATTCGTTGCAGCAAGGGCAAATCAATCCATCCTCGCTGTCGATCATGTTCTCATCGAAATAAATGGTTTCGCCGCAGTGCGGACAGTCGACTTCAATGAAATCATCCTCGTTAAATTCATCATCGTCGTCATCATCATCATCGTCGTCCTCGAAGCACTCATCAAGCTCGTCATAGATATCGTCGATGCAGTCTGATAGATCGTCCACGACCTCATCCTGTTCTTCCATCTGTTCCGCGATGGCGCCAAGCGCTTCAATAATGCCTTTCAGCAACTTGCCATTGGGATCCTTTTCAATCTCCATTCCATCGGCCAAGCCGTCGAGGTATGAAACCTTTTCGGAAATATAGCTCATTGGATAACACTCCTTTCGTCTCCTATGTATTATGATCTATCGCAAGTAACGGCATGCGCGTTGCTTGCTTGCCGCCGTCATGCCAAGCATGAACGTTCCCGGCATGCGGCCGCAAATTTATCTTGCATCAAATTGCCCCAAAAAATGCTGTGTTACGCACGCTCCATATATTCGCCGGAACGCGTATCAATGCGGATGCGGTCACCCTCATTGATGAACAGCGGTACGTTCAGTTGATATCCAGTCTCAAGGGTTGCGGGCTTTGTTGTCCCGGTTGCAGTGTCGCCCTTAATACCCGGCTCCGTATCGGTGACGGTCAACTCCACAAAATTTGGAGATTCCACAGAGAACGGGCGATCCTTGAAAAAACGAACCTTAACGTTCTCATTCTCAACGATAAAGTTGATGGCATCCTCCACCTGATCATGATTCAGCGGAATCTGCTCATAGGTTTCTACATCCATGAAGTAATAGAGTTCGCTATCACTGTAGAGATACTGCATCTCCTTGGTCTCAATGTGTGCCTTCGGGTATTTATCCGTAGGCGAGAACGTACGCTCGAGCACTGCGCCCGACATCACGTTCTTCAAGCGCGTGCGGACAAACGCTGCTCCCTTGCCGGGTTTCACATGTTGAAAATCTGTAATTGACCATACCTGTCCATCGATCTCAACTGTAACGCCCTTGCGAAAATCGCCTGCCATAATCATAGCAATGATTCCTCCATCTTCCGTTTCCTAATTAATACCCTAAACAATCAGCAAATCCCTTGCTGTAGATACCAGATTCAAGCACCCTGCATCAGTTACAACTACGCAATCTTCGATCCGAACGCCGCCTTTACCTTCGAGATAGATGCCCGGCTCAATGGTTACTGTCATACCCGCAACCAGCGTATCCACGCTGGTTTTCGCCGCTCTGGGTGGTTCATGAATTTCAAGACCAAAGCCATGGCCGAGTCCATGACCAAAATGCTCACCGTAGCCGTAACTTTCAATACAGTCCCGCGCAACGGCATCGAGCGCTTTGCCGGTCATGCCAGCCTTCAACGTATCAAGGCACCGTTGCTGAGCTTCCAACGTGATCTCGTAGATTTTCAGAAGTTCCGCATCGATTGTTCCAAAGCCAATGGTGCGCGTCATATCGGAATGGTATCCGTCCACGATGCATCCAAAGTCAAACACAACAAGATCGCCGTTTCGAAATCTGCGTTCACCGGGAACTGCGTGGCACATGGCACCGTTTTCTCCGGCACCCACGATCGGATCGAACGACGGGCCCTCGCTGCCTAGCACGCTACACAGATAATTCAACTCCGCTTCTGCTTGCCGTTCACTCATACCAATTTTAAGCTTTGGTATAAGCGCCGCAAACGCTTTGTCGGCAATACACTGCGCTTTTTGTAGGCTCTCAATTTCCGATGCGGATTTGATTGCACGCAAAGAAGAAATTTCGTCCCCAAAGGCCGACCAATCCAAATCGAACGCACGATACTCGGAAAACTGCTTAACCGTGAGACATTCCTGTTCATAGCCACAACATTTGCAGCCGTTGGCACGAAGCAATTCTCGAAGCACGTCCAGTTGTTTTTCCCGCCCGTTCGCTTCAATGATCTCTGCGCAACTCCCAGCTTGTGCCTTTGCTTGGATGGTATAGCGGAAATCCGTCACCAGATAGCAAGTTTTGTCCGTTATCAATACCTCGCACTCCCAACTGGAGAACCCGGTATAATAACGGATATTAACGCCGTTCGTAAGGAGTACGGCATCCAACTGATTCTTTTGCATCATTTGACGCAGATTGTTTTGTCGTTCTTTCATAGCAGTTAGTATTCTACCATACTATTTGGGGCTTGTCGACTATAAAGATGCAACATACACCGGGTTTTCTGTTCCGTTGTTTTCTTGTGTTTGAGCAGCCTCTTGGTTTATTTATGATACAGCTTGTCCGTCTCATATTCCGGTTCACAGGTATAATCTATGCCAAGCTTGCGATAGGTATCCATGTCCACACGGGAAAGAATGACACTCGAATGCGCTTCACATCCAACCAGTTTCGGCAGTTGACGCATGGCCAACGCAGCCGTCGGATTCGTTGCCGCGCAGATGGATAAGGCAATTAGAACTTCATCGCTGTGTAAGCGCGGATTTACGCAGCCAAGATGCTTTTGTTTCAGTTCGGTGATCGGTTGAATAACGATGGGTGAAATGAGATCAATCTCATGATGGATACCCGCAAGCGTCTTGAGCGCATTGAGTAGCGCACCCGCTGACGCACCAAGCAATTCGGAAGTTTTACCTGTAATCATACGTCCATCCGATAGTTCAATTGCCATAGCTGGCTCACCGGTGGACGCTGCACGAGCCAATGCCGCTGCGACAACCGGTCTATCCGCAGAGGAAATGTCCGCACGGTTCATGATCATTTCCGCCTTGATTTCCTGATCGCGGGAGAGCAGGCCGCGCTTACAAGCACACATGGCCTGATAATACCGCCGGATAATTTCCTGCTTTGCAGCGTTGTCAACGGCCTGCTCGTCCACAATGCAGTAGCCCGCCATGTTGACGCCCATATCCGTTGGGGATTGGTAAGGCGACTTGCCCAAAATGCGCATAAACATCGCATTGAGTACGGGGAACGATTCCACATCCCGATTATAATTGACGGTAGTAACGCCATATGCTTCCAGGTGAAAGGGGTCGATCATATTCACATCGTCCAGATCGGTTGTTGCAGCTTCGTAAGCAAGGTTGACAGGATGCTTGAGCGACAAATTCCATATTGGAAAGGTTTCAAATTTCGCGTAACCCGCACGCACACCGTGCTGATACTCGTGATAAAGTTGGCTCATGCACACCGCGAGCTTTCCACTACCCGGGCCGGGCGCCGTCACCACGACCAGTTTGCGCGTGGTTTTAATATAATCATTCTTCCCAAATCCCTCATCGCTGACAATCAGCGGCACATTGGCCGGATAGCCATTGATTGGATAATGATGATATACGGGAATGCCGAGACGCACCAGTCGCGAAGCAAACGCATCCGCAACACACTGGCCGTGATAACGCGTAATCACAACGCCAGAAACCAGCAAGTCCTTCGTTCGGAATGCATCGATCAACCGAAGCGTTTCCGCATCATAGGCAATGTCAAGATCATTGCGGACTTTGTTACGTTCAAGATCGCCTGCATGGACAACAAGGATGATCTCCGCATCATCCTTGAGCTGCACCAGCATATTGATCTTGCTGTCTGGCAGAAATCCGGGCAAAACGCGCGCGGCGTGATAATCGTCAAACAGCTTACCACCAAATTCCAGATAGAGCTTATCCCCAAACTGAGCAATTCGGTCGCGAATATTTTTTGATTGCAACGCTACATATTTATCATTATCAAAACCCATTTTCTTCATGAAGATGAGTATATCACTCAACCTTCCGCTTGCGCAAGCGCAGTCGTCAGTTTCATCAGGGCTTTCTTTTCAATGCGCGAGATATACGAGCGCGAAATGCCCAAGGTTCTGGCAACCTCCCTTTGCGTCATGCGAAATCCGCCAAACAGTCCAAAACGCATCTCAATGACCGTACGTTCTCGCGAGGTCAATGAATGATTCATGATCCGATGGATCAGCTGCACATCCAGCCTACGCTGAACTTCATCAATGACCGTATCCGGATCTGTACCCAGAATATCGCATAGGGCAATATCATTACCATCCCCATCCATACCGATCGGTTCATACAGCGGCACCTCCGGCACCTGCTTGCGTTCCACGCGGATGCTCATGAGAATCTCGTTTTCCACGCAACGGCTCGCATAGCTTGAGAGCGCCACTCCCTTCGCCGGATCGTAGGTGGAGACCGCTTTGATTAGGCCGATGGTTCCGATGCTGATAACATCGTCGCTGTCACGACCGGCACGGATGTATTTTTTGGCAATATGTGCAACAAGGCGAAGATTATGTTCGATAAGCGTTTCCCGAGCAGAAATATCTCCCCGGAGCATGCGGGCAATGCAGTCCCGTTCTTCCTCCGCGGCTAGCGGCTCCGGGAACGCATTGGCTGTTCCAACATAGGCAGCAAGAAAAAGCAAGTCCGAGAAGAATTGAAAAAGCTGCATGAGACCACTCCTTCCATCGTTCGACACGATTCGATGAAATAGCCTATGCAGCTTACATTTTGTCCTATGTCTTACCTGCCATCACGCACAGCGCTCAACGCTAAAATCTGCAGATCCTATACACATGCCCATCGGGGAGCGTCACTTTGTAAATCAGTTCCAATACTGCTGATATTTCTTCACGTTCTCCTGATGCTCCTCATAAGTCTTGCTGAAGATCAGTTCGCTACTTTCGGTCAGATTGCCGTTGCAGAAGAACAGATATCCATCCGATAAAAATTCTTCGTTTGGATAGAGTGCAGCTTCGATAGACGCCTTGCCGGGATTACACACCGGCCCAATCGGCAACCCCTTGTTTTTATAGGTATTATAGGGAGAATCGGTGGCAAGCTCCGACTCGGTAAAGGTGTATTTATTCTGATCCAGCACATACGACAGACTCGCACACGACTGCAGCGGCATGCCTTCTCTGAGACGATTATGGAACACCGCAGAAACCTTCGCAAAATCGGTATTAACCTGCGCTTCTCGCTCAATGAGCGACGCAAGGGCAACGACCTCGTCCGTGGTCATGCCAAGTTCACGCGCACGGGTGGCATATGCCTCCGTATAGATCTCGTTGAAACGGTTGAGCATCTTTGTCAGAATCGTATCCACGCTGGCGTCGGCATAGACCTCATACGTATCCGGGAACAGGTACCCTTCCAGCGCATAGTCACGCTGGCTAAAATACGCGTTGTTCACAACGTCCGATACGAACGCAAAGCTTGTAAAGTTCCGCCCCGTCTTGCAAGCGCCGAGTAGTTCGTTATCTTCGATAAGCAGCTTTTTCTCCCGAAGTACGGCAATCATATCGCGTACGGTATACCCTTCAGGAATCGTAAATTTAACCGTTGCCTTGGGCGGATTGCCTTCGCAGATCACATCCACAATCTGTTTAATGGACATATTTTTGCTCAGCACATAGGTTCCCGCCTTCATGGTGTTGGCTTTCCCCACAAAATCCACGTACACCTTGAACGCTGCAGTGTTGCTGATGAGTCCATCCTGATCATATCCGCATGCACCGTACAGAATACGCGCAATGGAACTTGCCGAGGCAGACGCAGGAACCGTTACCTCGATGGGCGTTGCATCGCCGGTATCCACTGGTTTTATGAAATTATCCACCACATAATTGACTGCAAACTGTGCGACAAAATACACGATCACAACGCTCAGCACAAGCACAGCCGCCGGTCGAACCTGTTTCCAGATACGACGCAGCTTGCGCTTGTTCAGCTTCGGTTTGTTCGCGAAAAATGATTCCATACGCATCAGTATAGTGATTCAATCGGCCTTGTCAAGCCGCGGCAAAATCAAGCCTCCAGTGAGCTAAGATCAATATCAATCGCCTCAGCAAGGATCTTATAAACGTCGCCCAACACACGGTTAAGTCGAAATTCCGCCATAAGAAACGCAGAGGCATTGGCGTCAAATTGTAGCACTTCTCCAATTTTTTGGAGTTTGGCCAACATTTCATCATTTGTTCCGCCGGTCACCGTGGCTGCCTGCGCTTGAATTTGCAGACGATGGTATTCGTCGATGAGCGCCCTTGTGGTTTCGTTTTCTAGGGCACGCTCCTTCACCACACAGTAGGCCTTGTATTCTTCGCTTTCTCTAAGCTCTTTAGCCAGCATTTTTGCTGTATCGTAAGTCATGATTATTTGTATTCCTTCTCTGTTCACTTGGGTTGGTTTCTTATCAACATCGAATCGACTACGCTAAATCTCAACGATAATCGGCAGAATTATGGGCGTGCGCTTCGTCTTATTGCGCAAGAAATTTTTGAGAGCCGTGCGGATGTTGTTCTTCACGTTTGCATACTCAGATTTATCGACCGTTTCAAACTTAGCGGCCTCATTGGTCAAGAGTGTCACCGACTCGCCGATCACGTCCTCCGACTCTCGTTGATAGATAAATCCACGGGAAATGATCTCCGGCGTGGCAAGCAACCGCCCCGTCTCCACATCAATGGTCACCACCGCCACAACAAGGCCCTCCTGGCTGAGCAGCTTGCGATCCTTGAGCACCATGTCGTCGATTCCCCCGATACCGTCTACCATCACGCTGCCTGCGGCCACATAGGCTTCTTTTTTGCCGCGTCTAACCGTCAGTTCAATCACGCCACCGCAGTCCGGCACAAATATATTTTCCGGATTTACGCCCATCTCTTCTGCAAGCTGTCCGTGCATAAACAGGTGCCGGTACTCGCCATGCACAGGAATAAAAAACTTGGGTTTGGTCAGTTGCAGCATAAGCCGCAGCTCCTCGCGGCAGGCATGGCCGGAAACGTGTACGTCCGCCATCTGGTCATAGACCACCATGGCACCTTTTTCAAACAAGTGGTTGATGACACGGGAAATGCTGCGCTCGTTGCCGGGAATGGCTGAAGCAGAAATAATCACCGTATCGCCCTTGCCGATATTCAATCTGTGGGTGGCCGTCGCCATCCGAAACAGCCCGCTCATGGGTTCGCCCTGACTGCCGGTTGTAATGACGCACACCTGGTCATCACGATAGCGCTTAAGTTGATCCACCTTCACCACGCAATCCGCCGCGATTTTAAGATAGCCTAATTTCATGGCAATCTGTACAACCTGCTCCATACTGCGTCCTTGAAAGCACAGTACTCGCCCATGTGCAATCGCCACATCGGCAACCTGTTGAATGCGGTATACATTGGACGCGAAGGAAGCGACGATCATCCGGCCCTTTGCCTCTGCGAACACATGCTCAAATGTATGTCCAATCTCCTGCTCACTCTGGGTATGTCCTTGCCGCTCAATGTTTGTGCTATCGCTCAGGAGGGCAAGCACACCACGCGAACCATGATAGGCAAATCGATTGATATCGATCGGCTCGCCGTCAACAGGCGTAAAATCCACCTTAAAGTCACCCGTATGTATGACCGTCCCAATCGGAGATATGATTGCCAACGCCAGCGCACCGGCGATGGAATGTCCCGTTTTGATAAACTCAACCTTAAAGCAGCCCAGTTCGATCTTGTCGCCAGGATTCACCACATTCAACAGCCGGTCGTTGACGTGTGCCTCATCCAGCTTGTGTTCAATAAGCGCAATGGTAAAGGCCGTTCCGTATACTGGCGCATGAAATTCGCGCAGTGCATAAGGCAGTGCGCCAATATGATCCTCATGACCATGGGTGATTAGAAAGCCGCGCAGCTTCTGTCGGTTTTCAATGAGATACGACATGTCCGGGATTACAACATCGATGCCGGGCATATCTTCATCCGGAAAAATGATGCCGCAATCAACCACGACAATGTCATTGCCGTATTCGAGTACGGTCATATTTTTACCGATCTCGCCGACGCCGCCAAGCGGAATAATCTTGAGTTTGTTTGCCATAATTTGTTTTGTTTCCGTCCTCTTATTTTACATTTCTTATATTATGAGTAGAAGTCATTCCCCCCATAGGTTCCGTAATAAGTCCGACTACCCCAGGTTTTGTCGTCCTTACCCGCGCGGAAAGACATCACGTCGCTTGGCAACATTCGGTTGCCGTTATTGAGTACGTCATTTGCATAGACGTATACTTCATCTGGAATGGTTTTGGTCAAAAAGTTTGAGCCCTTGACCACTGTAAACTGATTTTTCTGATAACACACATCATGGACGGAATCGGGCCATTTTCCGGAATCTACACGATTGATAATCACACACAGCACCGCGCGGTATCCCTCTTCTGTCTTCCCAGCCTCAAAATACGCCACGCGCGCAGCCAACGCGATATCTTCCGCATTATAACTGCCAGATACATTGATGTCCGGCGGAATATTCATTGGCGGTGGTGTGGGTGCTGCCGTCGGTTCCAATGTGGGCACGGCCGTAATCACCGGATCTGGCATTGGATTGCCAGTCGGGTTTGGCGTAGGCTCTTGGGTAGGTGCTGCTGTTGGTTTGGGCGCTGCCGTCGGTGCCTCCGTTACACTTGGTTTTGGTGTTGCAGTTTTTGCCGGCTTTGGTTTTGGAGTCTTTTTCGGTGTCGTGGTCTTTTTGGATACGGCCGTCGGCTCCGGCGTATCCGTTGTTTCCGGCATAGGCTCGGCAGTCGGTGCCTGTGTTGGTTGCGGTGTCGGCTCTGGCGTTGGCAGTGGCAGCGGATCCGGCAGTTCCGGTTCCGCAAAAGCGATCAGTTCAATCGTCACCGGGGAAGGTGAAGGCGTGGCAAGCTCCAAGACCACAGTCTTGGCAGTCATGTACGTATCACACCCACCCAGCAATGCGCAGATGCACAGCGTGATTAGACTATAAAGCAATCGTTTTTGCATATTCCGTATCCACTCCAACTTGTCCGTTATAAGATATACTTATGTATATCCTCCTCGCGAAATTCATCCTTTAAGTGTTCATCGACATATCTTGCGTCAATCACCAAATCAATCTCAGGATGTTCTCCGTTTGCGTTAAACGAAATATCATCCAATAGGTTCTCCATGACCGTATGCAAACGCCGAGCGCCGATATTTTCCGTGTTCTCGTTGGCTAGGAATGCAAACCTCGCAATCTCGCCAAGTGCGTCGGCTGTAAACGACAGCTTCACCTTATCGGAGGACAGAAGCGCCGTGTATTGCTTGGTCACGGCGTTTTGCGGCTGCGTCAAGATCTTCTCAAAATCCTCTTGTGTTAGATCATCCAGCTTCACGCGGATCGGAAAACGCCCCTGCAACTCCGGTATCAAATCGGAAACCTTTGCTGTATGGAACGCCCCTGCTGCAATGAACAGCATATAGTCTGTTTTGACCGGCCCATATTTGGTGTTGACCACCGATCCTTCCACGATGGGTAAAATGTCCCGCTGCACGCCTTCACGGCTCACATCCGGCCCGCCGCCAGCCTGACTGCCGCCGGCAATTTTATCAATCTCATCGATAAAGACGATGCCATCCTGTTCTGCCCGTTCCACAGCCTCGCGGTTCACATCATCCATGTCGATCCGTTTTTCAGACTCCTGTTGAATGATCACTCGGCGTGCTTCCTTGACGGGCAGTTTGCGTTTTTTCGTTTTTTTCGGGATTAACCCGCCAAACATCTCGCCAAGGTTGATGTCGATCCCAGCGGCGACCATGGCGTCATTGCCGCCGGATTTTTCCTCAACCTCGACCTCGACCAAGACATCTTCCAACATCCCAGCGCGCAGCTCTGCGAGTACGCGGGCACACTCCGACATATATTTCTTTTGATCTTCCTCGCTCATCTCTGGTTGAGCTTCATCGTTGCCCGAGCCAAGCAGCATCTGCAATGGATTCATGACGGGCTGCCGATCTTTGCGTTTCATTGGAACCAGTAAATCGACAAGCACCTGTTCCGCCGCAGCATCGGCTACCATATGAATATCCTCCATGCGGCGGTTCTTGCAGATACGGATAGCGGCTTCCACAAGATCGCGGATCATGCTTTCCACGTCGCGCCCCACGTAGCCGACCTCCGTATATTTCGTGGCTTCCACCTTGACAAACGGAGCGTCAACAAGCTTTGCAAGTCGGCGTGCAATCTCCGTTTTTCCTACGCCGGTTGGCCCCATCATAATGATATTCTTCGGCGTAATCTCTTCACGCAGCTCTTCCGGCAACATGCTTCTGCGATAGCGATTTCTCAGGGCAACCGCAACAGCGCGCTTGGCACGATCCTGACCAATGATATATTTATCGAGTGCGTCAACTATTTCACGCGGTGTTTGCATTCTATTTAGACCTCCTCGACAATGATGTTTCCGTTTGTAAAGATACAGATTTCGCTGGCAATCTTGAGTGATTTTTCTGCAATCTCCCGCGCTGTCAGATCGGTGTTGGCTTTGAGTGCTTTTGCCGACGCAAGCGCGTACAACCCGCCGGAGCCAATGGCTGCAATGTCATCGTCCGGGTCAATAACCTCGCCCGTACCGGAAATAATCAAAAGCTCTTCCTTGTTGGCTACGATCAGCAGCGCCTCTAGTTGACGCATCACCTTATCGCTGCGCCATTCTTGAGCAAGTGAAACCGCCGAGCGCATAAGGCTGCCGCTATACTGCTCCAGCTTACGTTCAAAACGTTCGCACAGGGAGAACGCATCCGCAACCGAACCAGCAAAGCCCACTACAACCTGATCATGATATAAGCGGCGCACTTTCTTGGCGGTCGCCTTCATGATACTCGTTTCACCCATGGTCACCTGACCATCGCCGGCGATAGCGCACCGGCCATCTTTCTTGACGGCGAGAATCGTCGTACCCTTCAAATCCATAGCTTTTGATTCCTCATCTTTCTCTAGTAGCCGTGATGATGCTCATCCACAACTGCCTTGTGCAAATACTATCATAAAAACGGACGCGATGCGTCCGTTTTATGCATTCGTTTTCAATTCTTTCACGATTTTGAGAGATCGTTCCGCTATTTTTGCATAGCGCACCTGTTTATTGCGAATCCGTTCCGGATAAGAATCCATAATTCCGAATGTCACATTCATCGGTTGGAAATCATCGCCATTGTATTCAGCAACATAGTGTGACAATGCACCGATGGCCGTCTGCACGGTAAAATCCAGCGGCGGTTTCCCCTGAATATATCGGGAAAGCTGCACAGCCGCAGCGTATCCACTGGATGCGGATTCCACATAACCCTCCACACCCGTGATCTGGCCTGCAAAAAATATGCCGGGTTTCGCCTTCATTTGATAGTCCCACGACAGCAAGCCGGGCGAAGGCAAAAACGTGTTGCGGTGCATGACGCCATACCGGGCAAACTCTGCGTGTTCCAACCCAGGAATCATGCCGAAAACACGCCTCTGTTCCGCAAATTTCAGATTGGTCTGGAAGCCAACCAAGTTCCAAAGCATCCCGTCCGCACTATCCTGACGCAACTGCACCACTGCAAATGGGGGCTGTTTACCAGCCAACTCCTGTTCCAATCCAACGGGTTTGAGCGGTCCATAACAGAGCGTCAATTCTCCGCGCTTTGCCATGGTCTCCACAGGCATGCAACCTTCAAATACACGTGGCGTCTCAAAGTCATGCAGTTCAACGGTTTCAGCGGTGATCAGCGCCTGATAAAAAGCAAAATATTCCGCCCGCGTCATCGGACAATTTAGATAGTCGTCGCCTCTGCCATAACGCGAGGCACGAAACACTTTGTTCCAATCCAGTGAATCGTAGGTAACAATCGGAGCCGCCGCATCATAGAAATGCAATTGCTTCCCAACCAACACCCCGATGGCATCGCTCAGCGCATCGCTCGTCAGCGGTCCAGTGGCGAGGATGCAAGGTGCATCCGGAATGGCTGTTACTTCGCCGCTGTGAATCGTGATATTGGGATCGGATCGGATCATCTCTGTCACTCGATCGGAAAAACCAACGCGATCCACCGCCAGTGCGCCACCCGCTGGCACGCGCGTTGCGTCTGCGCAGTTCAGCACCAGCGAATCCAGCTCCCGCAGCTCGGCCTTGAGCAGCCCCACCGCGTTCTCCACCCGATCAGAGCGCAAAGAATTGCTGCACACCAATTCGCAGAGCGCATCGCTGTGATGTGCAGGAGATTTTTTCTTGGGTTTCATTTCCAATAGATCGACTGGATGACCACGTCGGCTGAGTTGATAGGCAGCTTCACAGCCTGCAAGGCCAGCGCCGACAACTGTCACACGCGGGTTATGATTCTGATTCATGCTCCGCTTCTTCTTCCTTGCTCTTCTTGACATTGCGGTGTATATAGCCGCAGGCTTTATCCATGCAGGTAATATAGCTGCCGTTCTGCCCAATCTTTTGCACCATCATGCCGTTACATTTGGGGCAGGCCATGGTGGTTGGTTTATCCCAACTGACAAAATCACACTCCGGATATTTTTCGCAGCCATAGAAAGCCTTGCCCTTTTTACTCTTGCGCTTGATGAGCGCCGCGCCGCACTTGGGACAGGGCACGTCGATTTTCTCAATGATGGCTTTGGTATTGCGACAATTTGGAAAATTGGGGCAGGCGAGAAACTTGCCGAAGCGTCCCGTCTTATACACCATCATAGCGCCGCACTTCTCGCACTGCACATCGGAAACCTCGTCCGGCATATCGACATGTACGATGTCCTTCTCGGCCTTCTCCACCGTCTCCTGAAAAGGGCCATAAAATTCCGCAAGCAGGCTGACCCAGTCATCATTGCCGTTTTCAACACCATCCAGTTTTTCTTCCATGCCGGCCGTGAACTTGACATCCACAATCTGTTCGAAATTTTCCTTCATAAGCTTGTTGACCACAATACCAAGCTCCGTGGGCATCAGTTGCTTCTTTTCGCGTGCAATATAGCCACGATCCACAATGGTGGAAATTGTAGGTGAATAGGTACTCGGTCTGCCGATACCCTTTTCCTCCAGAATTTTAACGAGCGTTGCTTCCGTAAAGCGTGGAGGCGGCTGTGTGAACCGCTGATCACTGTCGATTTTGACGGCCTTGCATGCATCTCCGTTTTTCAGCTCCGGCAGCGTGACTTCCTTCTCCTGTACATCATCGCGCCCTTCGGTGTAGACCACCGTAAATCCATCGAACAGCGTGCGGATACCGTTGGACTTGAAGGTCATCCCATTGGCATCGAACGTTACACCAGCGGTCGCAAACCGTGCATCGCGCATCTGGCTGGCCAGAAAACGTTCATAGATGAGTTTGTAGAGCCGGTACTGGTCGTTGCTTAAAAACGCCTTGATCGCAGAAGGTTCATTTTCGATATAGGTGGGGCGAATCGCTTCATGCGCATCCTGTGCGCCGGCGCGACCCTTATAGATATTAGGCGATTCCGGCAAATACTTTTCTCCAAAACGATTCCCGATGTATGCCAACGTGGCGTCCTGTGCTTCCTTTGCCACACGCACAGAATCGGTACGAATATAAGAGATGAGGCCAACAGCGCCTTTCTTCCCAATCTCGATGCCTTCGTAGAGTTGTTGGGCAACCATCATCGTGCGTTTCGTGGTGAAACCAAGCTTACGGGAAGCTTCCTGCTGCAAGGAACTCGTTGTAAAAGGTGCTGCGGCATGGCGTGTCTTTTCACCGTTTTTAACATCGATTACAACAAAGCCCACCCCGTCGATGGCCTCGAGTACGCGTTTTGTATCACCTTCAGAATGCAGCTCCTGTTTCTTACCATTCTCACCATAGTACTTGGCTTCAAATACCTTTTTGCTGCTTTTTTCCGATAGTTGCGCAGCGACCACCCAGTATTCCTCAGCTATGAAATCATTAATTTCCTCTTCACGGTCACAGATAATGCGGGTTGCAACCGACTGCACGCGGCCAGCAGATAGACCTTTTCGAATTTTTTTCCAAAGGATCGGGCTGATTTTGTAACCCACAAGCCGATCCAGTATCCGCCTCGCCTGCTGTGCGTTAACCAGGCGCATATCGATGGGACGAACGCCTTTAATTGAATTTTTGATGGCCGTTGCTGTAATCTCGTTGAATTCAATGCGGCATTTGCTATTTTCGTCAAGTTTCAGCACCTTAGCAAGATGCCAACTGATCGCTTCTCCCTCGCGATCAGGGTCGGTTGCGAGATAAATCTTTTCGGCGGCCTTGCCTTCCTTGCGAATGCGATCCAATACATCACCCCGTCCACGCAGCGTGATGTACTTCGGCGTAAAATCATGCTCGGTATCCACGCCGATCTGGCTCTTGGGCAGATCGCGTACGTGACCGTTCGACGCAATAACCTTATATTTACTTCCTAAAAACTTCCCGATCGTTTTCGCCTTCGCAGGCGACTCCACGATCACAAGTGTATCTGACATTATTTGTTATCCTCCGGGCGCGTAGATTAAAACTTCTTTGTATATGTGATGCCAAGCGCATAGATTCTACCCGGCAACTGCTTCATTATTCCTGAAAACTGCAAGGCTGTCAAGTAAGAGTTTAACAGTCCCGGTGGGTATGACAGCATTTCGCTCAGTTCATCAAAGCTCTTTTCGCCGGCTTGCAGCACATTGACGATGCTTCTTTCTTCATCGGAAAGACCCGCCACCACATCGTTGGCCACGCATGTTTGATCAAAGTTTGTAACACTTTCACACTGAAACTCGCTCAGCACATCCACCACGCAAAACACGGGCTTTGCCTCCCCGCGCTGGATTAACCGGTTTGTACCCACGCTCTTCACATCCGTTATGCGGCCGGGAATTGCAAACACCTCGCGGCCCTCGTCGTGCGCATAGCCGACCGTGATGGATGTCCCGCTGCGTTCCCCCGCCTCCACAACCAGAACACCGCGGGAAAGTCCACTCATAATGCGGTTGCGGATGGGAAAATACTCACGTTTTGGCTCTGTGCCGGGCAAAAACTCCGATACAACCGCGCCACGTTCAACGATCTCTGCGTACAACCGCCCGTTCTCAGGCGGATAGACGATGTCCACACCGGTCCCAAGCACCGCAACGGTCGGATCAGCTGCCGCCGCACAATCCATTGCACCTCGAGCAGCCATGGAATCCACACCGCTGGCCATGCCGGAAATCACCGTCGCACCCGCCTGAACAAATGCATAGGAAAACAGTTTCGCAATATCCCGGCCGTAATCGGTTGCTGCGCGGCTTCCAATCACCGCGATGGGCAGCGCCGGATCATGCCTCAGCTTTCCTTTATAGTACAGCACATGCGGGTAGTCATGAATCTGTTTGAGTAGCACAGGATATGTCTCGTGAAACGGCATCACAAAATGAATTTCGCTGCGAATCAGCTTCTCGAGATAGCGTTCCATAAAACCATCCGATGCCGCTTCCATTAACCTTCTGGCACACCGTTCCGGCAAAAAGCTGAATGCCGCTTTATTATGCTGTTTGGCAAGGGCGAACGCTTCGTTTAAGTCGGGAAAGCGCGACAGTGTTCTTGTAAAGCAGCGCACAAAATGCTCTGTGCCATAGCCCAGCCAAAGATGCAGCCGTTCCCATTCATCGATTTCACACATCAATCTTCACATCCCCCGATCATAGGTATCTAGACTGCGATATTGAATGGCCTCGGCATAATGCTGCAAAAGAATCGTCTCACACCCCTCGACATCCGCAATGGTGCGGGCGACCTTCAAAATGCGCTGGTAGGCTCGTGCGGAAAGCTGAAGTTCCGCATAGGCACGGCGCAGCAGTTGCTCGGACTTCGGATCCGGTGTGCAGTAGCGCTTGATGAGCGGCGTATGCATCTGTGCATTTGTCAGAATACCATCGTTGGTAAAGCGAACACGCTGCATCTGCCGGGCACGATTGACGCGGGCACGAATGGCGCAGGAGGACTCGCCGCTGCTTTTGTCGGACAATTCTGCATAGCCAACCTCTGGCATCTCCACCTGAATATCGATGCGATCCAGTAACGGGCCTGAAATGCGGCTGCGATAACGCGCCACTTGAGATGGCGTACACCGGCATGGATGAATACGCGAACCGAAGTTGCCGCAGGGGCATGGATTCATCGCCGCAATCAGAACGAACTCGGCCGGATACGTAGCGCTGACCGCAGCCCGGCTGACCGTGATGAATCCATCCTCCAGCGGTTGACGCAATGCCTCCAACACATTGTGCTGAAACTCCGGCAGCTCGTCAAGAAACAGTATGCCATAGTGTGCGAGGCTGATCTCACCCGGTAGCGCTTTGGTCCCGCCGCCTACCATCGCCGCAGCGGACGCACCGTGATGCGGTGCGCGAAATGGGCGTTCCCTGCGCATGCCACCGCCCTTAACTGCCCCAACAATGGAATGAATTTTTGTAATCTCCAAAGATTCTTCGTATGTAAGCTCCGGCATAATGGAAGGAATGCTGCGGGCAAGCATCGTTTTCCCCGAGCCGGGCGTGCCGATCAGCAATAGATTGTGGCCGCCCGCCACCGCAATTTCCGCGGCACGCTTTGCTCCCTGCTGTCCCTTGATCTCAGCAAAATCGCTACCGAAAACCAGTGTATCCACCTGCCATTGCTGCGTAGGGAATGGAATGATTCGCTTTGTTCCATTCAAATGTTCAACAAGCGCCCGCAGACTCCGTACTGGCAAAATCGTCACATCTGGAATGCATCCCGCCTCCTCGGCATTCTCAAAGGGTACAGCAAACGTATGTTCCCCCTGCGCATGCGCATCGATGACCATAGGCAGCACGCCAGCGATGGGGCGTACACTGCCATCAAGTCCCAGTTCGCCAAGCACCACAGCATTCAGCGAAGGCATTTCCCCCATCTGACCCGATGCGGCGAGAATGGATAATGCGATGGGCAAATCGTACACGGCGCCTTCCTTGCGCATATCCGCCGGTGCCAAATTGACCGTAATTCGGGCGGTTGGAAATGTCAGCCCACTGTTTTTGATGGCTGCACGTACACGCTCACGCGATTCCTTAACGGCGGTATCCGGCAATCCGACGGTTTCATAGGCCGGCAACCCGCTGCCAATATCGGTTTCCACCTGAACGGCATAGCCGCCTATCCCATTTAAACCATGGCTTTTCACGTGAAAAAGCATGCGGAAAATCCCCCTTGCTGACGATATTGCCGCTACACCTGTTTTTTGCGAAAGACAAACAGCCGGTTGCCAAGGTAATTGACCACGATGGCGCATGGTGTTGCAATCAACTTGCAGACCGTGTCCCCCTTGATAAAGCCAGCAAGCCACGCTGGAATCCAGCCGCTCACCCATGCATCCGTCACACCAAACACGTTTTTGCACAGCCAGATAACTCCAAGCGACACCCCCAACGAGATGACATTCACCACGAGAAACAACAGCATTTCCCGCAGAGAACGCGTCCGTTGCTCCTTAAACGTCCAGTTGCTGTTCCAGAGATAACTATTAATGATGCCGCAGCTATAGCTGATGACCTGCGCAACATACGTCCACCCAAGCAGCAGGTTGAGCGCCTGGAACACCAGAAAATCCACCAGCGTATTCAGTACGCCCACAATATTGAATTGAATGAACTGAATGAAGGTCTTCTTGCCTTCGTCTGATTTTTTAAGCGCCATACATCAATGTCCCTCCCGGTAAATTATGAAGAAACGCCGCCCACCCCGGCGATACGGGCTGTCCAGATAGTCCCGGATAGAGTAGAACAAAAAATAGTAGTGTCAACCCAATCCAGACCCACTTGACAAACACACATCCTTTGTCGCGCTCTTCCACTCGTTGCAGCGCATAGACCGCAGCGAGAATCAGGAAGGGTACGGTTGCAAAAAAATGATAGATGAACGTACAGCGGGTGACAAGCACCCATGGCAGGTAGTTGGCCAGCACACCCACGCAGATGATCTGCAGCGCACGATCCGGCTTAATCCGCTTTGCAAGCCGCTGTACCAGCAGAATCACCGTGCCCACAGAACAAATCCACCACACGGCCGGGTTGCCGGATGCGCTCATCGTTGAGACAAATTTTCCGCCGCTGTAGCTATTGAAATAATACCACATGGGCTTGGTCGTAAACGGCCATTGATACCACACAGACTGGTAAGGATGCGTAGCCTGCAGATTGCTATGATAATTATACATGAAGGTTTGATACTTCCACCAAGTGTTCCCCGCATCCGCAATCCCATAGTCCGGCATCTGTCCGGCCTCATAGATAAAATATGGCACGTAGGACAAAAAGTAAATCGTAAACGGAATTACAATATAGAAGACACAGCAGATCAACAGCGTTTGTTCCACATATTTCCAATATGGCGCAACCTGTTTTTTCTGCGCCGCCGTACCGGATTGTCTAACCCGCGTATACTCGAAATACCGTGCCACAAGAGAGCCAAACAGTAGAACCGCAAGCCCTCCGCCCGCATAGATGCACGTCCATTTGCACGCGGCACCGATGCCAAAGAACAGCCCGGCCAAAAACAATGGCTTGAGGGTCTTCTTCAATCCGTCCACAAAGAAATTCATCGTGACGTACTCTAGCATATAGTAGTACATCAGCAGAATGAAAAACACAGCATATACGTCGATGGTTGCAATCCGCGTTTGTGTAAAATGCATAAAATCAAACGCAAACAACGTGGTTGCAAGCAGCGCATAATTAGAATTTTTAAATACTCGCTTGCCAAATGCGTAGAACACCGGTAGCATAGCGATGCCAAACAGCGCCCCTACCACGCGCCAGCCAAAGGGATTCATGCCAAACACCGCCACACCCAGCATGATGAAGATTTTGCCGAGCGGCGGGTGCGAGTTTTCAAACGGCTTTAGATTATGCAGATGCTCATATGCGGTGCGGCCATGATAAAGCTCGTCAAAATACATACCGTTTTCATAGCTGGGAATCTCCGGCACGGTGTCCTGCTCATCAAACAACGCCGCATCGGATGCACCTGTGCTCGTAACGGTTACCGGCAATAGTTTGCCGTTGTCGCCAAAAAACGCAATCTCATTCAGCTTGAGCGTACCGGAATAGAGCGTCAGCGTCACACTATCGGAGACGAAATCTACGCTAACTGGTTTCCAGCGGAACATATCATCATAGGTCTGTTCAAACGTGGACTCATATTCGTCCGCCTGCACAAGCAACGTGCCGCCCGTTCGAATGTTGCCGTTTATCCAGTATCCGGTCACATGTTCAGCTTGCGCAAAACGTACGGTTACTTGCTCTCCGGGCTTTGTTGCCTCCCAATAGCTTTCCGGCGATTTCAGCGAACCGAGATTCATCAGCGCAATAACGCCATAGAGAAGGGTGATCCCCAGCACATACCAACAGTCCCGTTTTGTCATGCACAACTTGTTATCCGTTGGTTTCAGTGGCAGCAACGGCTCCACCTTCTCAGCCTGCGCCGCCGCAATCTGCTCTTGCGTTTTTTCGGGAGTGGACAGCGTCGGCAGAATCTGGCCATTCAGCACAATACGAATCGCAATATAGACCAGATATCCGCAGGAAAAGATCTCCAGCGCCGAGCCAACGGCCGTAATGCCGAGGTAGAGCGGGCCGCGCGCCGCTTGATTGCCAACGACATACATCGCACAGAGCACATTGAGCAGCGCGGAGATGCTGACGCCGCCGAAGGCAATCAGCAGCCGCCGGTCTTTCAGATAGAGATAGGCCATTAGCAGCAGCATAATCACGGGTATCATATACCGCTCGTGCATATAGTGGCCAAAGGTGAAGATGAGCAGTATCATCACTGCGCCGCAAAGATATACCACGCCCTGATTTTTACGATAGCCGCGCAAGTAAAGAAACACTGAGAAACCCACCGCCAACATAATGCAGCACACGCCAACGGTCGCATAGGGAATGCCCAGCAACGAAACGTTTTCAATCTTACGCCAGTTGCCGCCGATGAGTGCAGGAAAATTGAACGCCTCAATGGAAGCATATTGGTATGAAGTCGCCGTCTCCCCATATTTTTTAATCAACCAATACCAGGGTTGATTGCCCGTAAACGGTAGCGAGAGCACCACCAGCACCGCCAATGCCGCCAACACCGCCAGCACGGTATGCAACAGCTTTTTCTTCCAATTTTCCCCGAAGATATCCGCAATGAACGCAACCGCAAGCAGCGGCCCAAGCATCAATGCCTGCGGTTTCATCAGAATCGCAAGTCCATAGATTGCGCCCGCAAAAATTCGTTTATCCTTCTGCAAGAGATAACAGGTCAAAACCAACAGGAGCGTCAATACCGTATCAATCTGTCCCCAAGCGCCGGAAACGAACATCAGTACCGGATTAAACGCCAAGAGCCCGGCAAGTATCAGCGAGAACGCTTCCGATCCGTTGCTTTTGCGTGCAATGCGATAGACCAGATACGCGCTGCCTAAATCTGCAAGAGTTGCTGGCAGTTTGAATAGAAATGCCATGCCTGTGCTGCCATAGGAAATGCCCAGCAGCCGGCACATTCCAGAAAGTGCGGTGCAGATATACATATATCCCGGCGGATAATCAGCAAACATCCCCGACGTATAAAAATTGGGCAACCCCACGTTCAGTCCGGCTTCGCCCCATGCCATAAAGCAGCCGATGTCGGTGGGATGTCCATAGAATATCAGTGAAAGCGCCAGTCGACACACAAACGCACCCACGAGCAGCACCGCCAGTAAGGTGGGACTACCCTTACCGTTTTCGTTGGCAAGCTTCAGCCCGTTTCCTTCATATCGCAATACGCGCAAATATAGCCAGGTAAACAAGGCAGCGCACAGCAGCACGGCAATCAAAATCAACGCAAAATAGCTATTCGGACTCTCCAATTTCACCGTCGTCTCTTCCACCGAAACATCGGTGATCGTCCCATTTTCCGTCATGAGATCAATAACCTTCATTGTCCCGGCTTCCTCACACTCGCGCAACGCAATCTGCGCAAAGTACGCCTCACCGGACGCTGTGGTTCCATATCCGCCGATGCGTAGCGCAACACGAAGCTCCGTCTGCTCCGGCCCGGTGCGCACATACATCGTCAGCCGCTGCCAGTCGGAGGTATCGTGCAAATTGTCCGAATAACAATACGTACCGTCCATGTTGTAGTTATCAATAGATAACGTTGCGCCCGTGCCACCAAAAACATCGATTGGCTTGACCCACCCAGTCAACATATAGCAGGTATTGGGGCGGGCTTTTACCGTCTGGCAGACACGTGTGTCATTGGCATTGAAGTTTTCAATGGAAACATAGGTGCCTTTATCCTCGTCCACATCGACGAATACACCCGCATCCTCCAAGGAATAGGATTCCAAATCCCAGCCGGAAGGCAGCTCTGCCGAATTGGTATATACCGAAAAATCGGCATTGTAAATCAAATTTTCATTGCTGCCGGAAGCCTCTGTTGTTTCAGCCAGCGCAGCGGCCGGTACGATCAGACAGGCTGCTGCCGCCACAATCGCAAACAGTTTTCGCATGGAAAATATCCTTTCTCCATCATTGAATTTCACTAGTATAGCACAGTTTACTTCATGTGGAAAACGCGCCCTGGATATGTACCACACGCCTCTCAGGCAGATACACTTCCACAACGTCAAAGCGCGCAAACGCATGCGTCAGATGTTCATAAATCAAGTAAGCCTGCGCCGCCTGAATTAAATTGCGCTGCTTTCTTATGTTTACAAATTCCGCTGGCGTTCCGTAGCCATCACTGGATCGAGCTTTAACCTCCACGAACACAATCGTCTCGCCGTCCTGCATCACAAGATCCAACTCCTTGTGTCCGAACCGCACGTTTCTACCGCGCAGAATCCATCCCCGCTCCATGAGATACGTTAACGCCAACTCTTCTCCATAATCGCCAATTTGTTTTGTATTCATGCAAATTTTCGAATAAAGCTCTTCCGATGCAATGGACACGGACCGTATTTTCGCAGCGCAGCAATGTGTTCCGCCGTACCATACCCTTTGTTTCTGGCAAAGCCATACTGCGGATAGACCGCATCCTGCTCGATCATATAATGATCACGCTGCACCTTTGCAAGAATAGACGCGCAAGCAATTGAATACGACAACGCATCGCCATGAATCAGTGGGTGCTGACGGGCAGAAATTTCCAATCCCGTCAACGCATCAATTAAAACATCGGTTACGGGGGCATCCACTTGATCAAACGCTTCTGCAAACGCCTGCCTCGTCGCCTGCAGAATATTGATCTCATCGATCACTACCGGCCAGACCCATGCCGTAGCATAGGCGCATGCAGTCCGCACCAACTCGATATAGACCATTTCCCGCCGCTTTTCCAAAAGCTTCTTGGAATCATTTACATAATGAATCAGTGGCTCCGGCGGCATGACGGCGCACGCAACCACCACCGGCCCTGCCAGCGGCCCGCGGCCAACTTCATCCATGCCGGCAAGCACGATTCCTTCTTTCGTCCAATATCTCCGGTCGATTTCCGTCAGCGCCCACAGCCGCTCCGTCTCCGAAATGCGGTTCATACCGGCGTCACATCCCGTTCCGCTTTTAACCCCGCATCGGATGGCTTGGTGCAAATCGGCCGAGATTCAACCGGCTGCTTCAATCGCACAACAGGAACGGAATCCAGCGTCACGCGGGCAATCTTCCCCGCGCGGAATTCGTCCAGCACAATACGTGCCGCACGTTCACTATCGAATTCACCACCACGGATAATGAACCCACGGCTTTGGCACACTGCTGTAAGCAGTTCCGCTTCCGGGACGTCCGTGGATAGTTTTTTATACCGCATCGTCAGCGCAGCCGGGCAGGTCTTTTGCAAAATTGTCAACAACTCGCAGGCCAGCCGCTCAATATCCATAATTTCATCGTTAATCGAACCAAGAAACGCTAAATCGCGCGCGTATTTTTGATCGGTCAACTTTGGCCAGAGCAAGCCGGGGGTATCCATCAGCTCCAAATACGGCGTGATTTTCACCCATTGTTTGGCCTTGGTTACACCAGGGCGATCCTCCACCTGTGCACGGTTGACGCCCGCAAGACGGTTGATAAATGTAGATTTTCCCACATTCGGGATTCCAACTACCATGCAGCGCACAACTTTGTTGATGCCCTTTGCTTTCATGGCGCTCACCTTTGCCTTGGCAACCCGTTCAATCAGCGCCGTTGCAATCTTTTTCGCTCCATTGTTTGTGGAAACCAGTTCCGCCGCCAAAATCCCCTTGGTGGCGTAGTACGCAATCCACCGTTTGGTTGCGGCAGAATCGGCTAAGTCGCTTTTGTTGAGCAGCATCACTCGTTCCTTGCCCACAAACAGATCGTCAAAATCCGGGTTGCGCGTCGCAGCGGGCGCGCGGGCGTCGGTTATCTCGACCACCACATCGATCAGTTTCAGGTTTTCGATGAGCATACGACGCGCCTTGGCCATATGCCCCGGATACCATTGAATTTGCATGGGGGATTGCCGTTCCATCGGAAGTCACGCTCCGTTTCCTACGTTTCTATTCATTCTTATTATGGCACATGTCCGGCATACGCGCAACGAAAGGCATCTTTTCCGCACGTTTATGCCAGAATTTGTCACGTTTTCACCGGATATGAAATCCCCGCAACCAAGACGGCTGCGGGGATTTTCTGTTGCTATTGCAGCAATTACTTTCTTTTGTCCACAATACGCTCACGGATCTTCGCAGACTTACCGGAGCGCTCACGCAGGTAAAAAAGCTTCGCTCGGCGCACTACGCCGTGGCGAACCACTTCGATTTTACCAATGCGAGGGCTGTTGTATGGAAAGGTTCTTTCCACGCCAACACCATAGGAAACGCGGCGAACAGTGAAGGATTTACGTACGCCGCCACCCTGGATTTTGATGACAACGCCCTCAAAGTTTTGCAAACGCTCACGCGTACCTTCGATAACCTTTACAAACACGCGAACCTGATCGCCTGCTTGCAACTCCGGCAGATCGGTGCGCAGCTGTTCTTTTTCGAGTTCTCTGATAATATCCGACATATGAATATTCTCCTTTCATTCCAGACGTTCTTATTCGATGTCGAAAAGAGGACCGTCCGATGTCACAAACGCGATTATAACACGCGTAAATTACGATTGCAAGTCATTTTTGTCCCGGATTATCCCGTTTTTCGAGCAGCTCGGGTCGCTGTTCCATCGTCTTTTGTATCGCTCGCTCCAGCCGCCATTGTTTGATGTTGGCATGGTGGCCGTTGAGCAGGATCTCCGGCACCTGCATACCGCGAAAATCTGCGGGCCGCGTATATTGTGAGTATTCCAGCAGCCCTTCTGAAAAAGACTCTTCTTCAGCGCTGTCCTCGCTGCCCAGTACCCCTGGCACGAAGCGGCTCACGCAATCAATCAGCACCATCGCTGGCAACTCGCCACCCGTAAGCACATAGTCGCCGATGCTGATCTCCTCATCCAGTACGCTCATGGCCCGCTCGTCCACACCCTCATAATGGCCGCAAACCAGTAAGAGCCGGGGTTCGTTTGCAAGCTCTCTGGCCAGTTCTGGCGTCAGCAGTCTGCCGCGAGGCGTCAGCAGAATGCGTCTGGCAGGTGCACCATCGAGCACTGCGTTGACGCAGTCCACAATCGGTTGCACCATCATCACCATGCCCGCACCGCCGCCAAAGGGATAATCATCCGTTTTATGATGTTTATTGTCGGCATAGTCCCGAATATTATGAGTCCGGATCTCGAGTAGGCCATTGGTTTGCGCCCGGCCAAGCATGCTGGCCGACATTGGTTGCAAAAACATCTCCGGAAATAGCGAAAGCACATCAATCCGCAAACAGACCCACCTCCCGCAACACAGCCGCATTGAAAACAATGCGAAGCTGTTCAAGATCCACTTCATGCAGCACACGCTTGAGAGCAGGTACCATCAGCTTGCCCGCTTCAATCTCATAGACGTCGTTTGCGCCGGTTTCCAACACATCGGAAATCCGTCCAAAGGCATTTCCTTCGGTATCAAATGTTTGACAACCGATTAGATCTGCCACAAAATAGGTATCTGCTGGCAATTTGACCGCATGCGCACGGTCTACGCAAAGATATGCATTTTTCAGTTGCTCTGCCGTTTCAACGGTTTCACAACCCTCCACATGCAAAATGCACGCATCCGGCGGTTGCAAGCGAACGTTGCCAACCTTCGCCGGCAAAAACGTTCCCCTCTGCTCAATATATGCATCTGTGAGCATCTTAAAACGCGCGGGATCGTCGGTCAGCGGCAGAAGCTTGATGTCGCCATGTACACCGTGCGCACGCACGATCTGTCCGATGCGCAGATACTCATTTCTCAACGATTTCAACCATAATTTTTTTGTCTTCCTTGACGCTGGCAGCCTTAACGACCGTACGAATCGCCTTTGCAATGCGGCCTTGGCGACCGATGACCTTACCCATGTCGGAGGGTGCGACGGAAAGCTCAACCACCCTGTCGCCACAGTCTTCCTTGGATGTAACCGTCACCGCATCCGGATCGTCCACAAGGTTTTTTGCGATGAACCGAACCAGTTCCTCCATCATTTCGTCCTCAAACAATCGCGCCGCTCTTTTTGAGCAATGCGCGAACAGTTTCAGTTGGCTGCGCGCCATTCTTGATCCACTCGGCCGCATGCTCGTTGTTGATCTTCAGCTCTACGGGATTCGAAATGGGATTGTAGTAGCCAATCTCCTCCACAAACGCACCATTGCGAGGCGAGCGAGAATCCGCAACGACGATACGGTAGTAAGGGGCCTTCTTGGCGCCCATGCGGCGCAGTCTGATCTTAAGCATTTTTGTTTCCTCCAAATTTTTCTTTCTGTCTATCGAAAACGTATCTACGTTATTCGCCTTACATGCCAAATGGGAATCCGCCTTTGCGTCCTTTTTTAAATCGGCCGCCGGTAAGCTGCTTCATCATCTGCCGGGAAGCATTGAACTGGTTCATCAGGCGGTTGACCTCCTGCACGCTCGTTCCACTGCCCCGGGCAATGCGCTTTCTGCGACCGGCATTGAGTACGTCCGGATTGGCGCGTTCTCGCTTGGTCATGGACCGTATGATGGCCTTGGTATGCGCAAGCGCTTTTTCATCGATCTGTGCGCCCTGCAGTTGACCCGGTTTCATCCCGGGGATCATCTTGAGAATATCCTCCATGCTGCCCATGTTCTGCATCTGTTCCATCTGATCAAGGAAATCATCCAGCGTAAAACCGTCGTTTTTCAGTTTTCCCATCAGTTGCGTGGCTTTTTTCTCATCGAACACACTCTGAGCCTTTTCGATGAGGCTCAAGACATCGCCCATCCCAAGAATCCGAGAGGCCATGCGATCCGGATGGAATGGCTCGATGTCGGTCAGCTTCTCTCCAATGCCAGCAAACTTGATGGGTTTACCCGTCACCTGGCGCACGGACAACGCCGCGCCGCCGCGGGTATCCCCGTCGAGCTTGGTCAGCACCACCCCCGTCAACTCAATGGTTTCGTTGAATGTTTTGGCTACATTGACAGCGTCCTGGCCAGTCATGGCATCGACAACTAGCAGCACTTCCACAGGGTTAACAGCTTTGACGATGTTGACCAGCTCGTCCATCATGTCCCCATCGATGTGCAGACGGCCTGCCGTATCTAAAATTACCACATCTCGAAAGGTGCGCTTGGCTTCTTCAACCGCTTCTCTAGCCGTTTTAACGGGATCCTGCTGGCCACGTTCGAATACGGGTAGCTCCGTCTTCGCTCCAACCACCTGAAGTTGCTGAATGGCTGCCGGACGGTAAATATCGCAGGCTACAAGCAGCGGTGCCTTGTTGTGCTGTTTCACCAGCAACGCACCAAGTTTCCCGCACATAGTCGTTTTGCCCGCGCCCTGCAACCCGGCCATCAGGATGACCGCAGGTTTTTTATCGCCAAAATTGAGCTTGGCATTCTCGCCGCCCATGAGCTTGGTCAGTTCTTCATTGACAATGCCAATCACCTGTTGTCCGGGGGTCAGGCTGTCAAGCACCTCATGCCCAACCGCCCGCTCCGTAACGGTTTTGACAAACTGTTTGACAACAAGAAAGTTGACGTCCGCCTCCAGCAACGCAAGTTTGATCTCACGCATTGCCTCCGTGACATCTTTTTCGGAGAGCTTGCCGCGCCCGGTCAGCTTTTTGAACACAGATTGCAGTTTTTCGCTGATGCCTTCAAACGCCATCGTCGTCCTCCAGTATTGTTGTCAGTTCCATGATCTTATCCCGTAGGGCAGGATCATCGGTCATTTCCTGCATCTGGGTCAACAGTTTTTGCATGTCCGTATGTTTCTGGATCAGATGCAGCTTTTGCTCCATGTTGGAGAGTTCCCGCTCCGCACGGCTGATCGCATCCCGTACGGCCTGCCGGCTCACGCTTTCACGTTCCGCAATTTCTGTCAGCGAACAATCCTCGTAGGCATATTGTCGCACAAGCGACCGCTGCCGCTCCGTCAGAAACGTGCCGTACCAATCCAACAATTGTCCCAGTGTAATCAGTCTGTCCATTGCGTGTCCCGTCTGTAAAGCTTTTTTACTTTACACCTTACTTATTATACGGATTATCTGGCAAAAGTCAACCGCGTTCTCATCGTTATTTCTATGGTTTTTAAGCCCGCCTTTATTTATGTGTTTTAGACAAGTTTTGAAAAGAGGATTATGTGGTTTCAAGTGGTTTTTTGATCTATTTGTGAATTTTGAGCATGCTGCCAAAAGAAAAGTTCATGACTTTAAGTGGATTTTTAATCCGTTCAGGCCTTGAATACGCAGGTTTACAAACGATAAATCTTGAATTATGAGTGCAGTACTCGCAAATAAGTATCGAAAACGTTTTTCGTGTAATTCTAAAACACACCCGCGCTGGGAAAGTCATCCTTCCCCCTGCTAGCGATCCCACGATTGGCATCATATCAATAGCCGCAACCCTATTCCTGCTCTAAAAGCGCCTCGGCAAACAGCTCTGGGTTGAACACCTGCAGATCGTCAATTCCCTCGCCTACGCCAACAAACCGAACTGGCACATGCAGTGCATCCGCGATGGATACCACCACGCCGCCTTTGGCCGTGCCATCCAGCTTGGTCAAAATAACGCCGTCCAAATCGCAGCATTCCCGGAACATCCTGGCCTGCGTCACCGCGTTCTGCCCAGTCACCGCATCCAGCACAAGCAGCACCTCGCAGGGAATATCCGGAAGCTCGCGCCCGATAATGCGCTTGATCTTGCTAAGCTCGTTCATCAGGTTGGCCTTGTTGTGCAGCCGTCCCGCCGTGTCGCAGAGGAGCAGTTCGCTACCCTTGGCCTTGTAGGATGCAATGGCGTCAAACACAACTGCCGCCGGATCTGCGCCTTCGTTGTGGCGCACCATCAAAACCTCCGCGCGCTTTGCCCATTCGCCGAGCTGTTCTGCCGCCGCCGCGCGGAACGTATCCGCCGCCGCCAGCATCACGCGTCTGCCCTGCTGCCGATAACTGTTGGCCAGCTTTCCGATGGAAGTCGTCTTGCCTACGCCGTTGACCCCTACAATCAACAGCACCGCCGGTCCATTATCCGGTGCAAAGGGTTTTTGAGGGCGCACCGCTTCGGCTATCAAATCAGCAAGAATGCCGCGCGCTTCCTCAGGATTTGTGATTTTTTCTTCCTTACACCGATCCCGTAACGCACAGAGAAGATTTTCGGTGGTCTCTATCCCCATATCGGCGAGGATCATTGCTTCTTCCAGTTCTTCAAAAAATGCTTCGTCTACGCGTGCGCCCGTATGAAACAGCTTTGCAAACAAACCGGATCGGGTACGGCCCAGCCCCTTTCTCCACTTTTGAAAAGTATTGTTAGAATCATTCATGATGCAGCCTCCCCAAATTTTGCGGATACAATTTTGCTGATGCCCTTCTCTTCCATGGATACACCGTAGAGGATGTTGCAAACCTCCATACTGCCCTTTCTATGTGTAATCAGAATGAACTGCGTTTCGTCGGAATAGGCCTTGACATAGTCTGCAAAACGCGTCACATTGACCTCGTCCAGCGAACTTTCGATTTCATCCAGCACGCAGAAAGCCGGTGGCTTCAGTTTAAGCATAGCAAACAGCAGTGCAATGGCCGTCAGTGCGCGTTCTCCGCCCGAAAGCAGTGAGAGCAACTGAAGCTTCTTGCCTGGCGGCTGCGCGATGATATCGATATCGCAGGCCAGCACATCGTCCTGGTCAGCCAGGCGGAGCTCCGCATGCCCGCCGCCGAACAGTTCTGAAAACACCTTTGAAAAATTCTGTTGAATCTCTTTAAACTGCCGCAGAAACATAACCTGCATGGTATCGGTCAACTCTACAATGAGCGTCTCCAAATCCGCTTTTGCATGCAACAGATCCTCGCACTGCGTATGCAGGGACGTGTATCGCTCCAGCACAGCCTTATAATCGTCAATGGCGCTCAGGTTAATATCGCCAAGCGCGCGAATTTCCGTTTTGATTTCACCGATACGCGTGTTGATGGTTCCTATGGCAAGCTCACGTTTAAAGGCCAGCGCGTTTTCATACGTCAACTCATATTCTTCCCAAATATGATCCTGCATATTGGCAAGTTCCATCTCCAGTCGGCTTTGCAGCAACTCTTGCTTATGCAGGCGATCGGATAGATCCCGGTCAGTGGATAGCATCGTCTCGCGACGAACCCGCATCTCACTGAGTGAATCGGAAAGTTTCGCGCGTTCCTCCTCCATCTTTCGTTGGCATTCCTTTTCCGTATCCGCGTGTTCCTGTTCAGCCGAAATGCCGGAAAGCATCTCGTTCATCTTTACATCTACGCTACTCATAAGCAGTTGGTTTTCTTGCAGTGCGTCATCCAGTTTTTTGCAGGCGCGCTCCGTCTGCTCCCGCTCATTTTGAAGGCGCTTATGCTCGCTTTGCACCGCGTCACGTTCCTTTACAAGCGCCATGCGCCGCACCTTCTGCTCCGTCAGCTCCGTCGAAACGGATTCCCGCTCCAGCCGCAACTCGGACAGTACGCTTTGGGCGTTTATCACATCCTCGCGCGTAACCGCATTGCCCTGCGCAATCGCTGTTTGCTCGGACTCTGCCTGTATACGGTTCTGTTCGATATCGTTGATATTTTCGTTCAGCTGTACGCGTTCCGCAGCAAGCAATGCGCGTTTTTGCGCAGCGTTGTCCGCATCACGCTTGATGATCTCCATCTGCTCGTTCTGTTTGGTCTGCTCAAGCTCACCGCCGTGCAACGTGTTGCGAAACGCATCCACCTGAACATCGCATTGCAGCAACTCGCGCTCCTTTTCCCGGAGTGACTCCTTACTCGAAGCAAGTGACTTTTCGCGGCCCATCACCGACGCCGTCAACTCCGCCATCTCACGCTCACGTCCCAGCAGTGAGAACGACCGCTTCTGCATGCTACCGCCGCTCATACTGCCGCCACTGCTGATGATATCGCCCTCCAGAGTTGCAATATGAAACGCCCCATGGGATCGTTTTTTTAGAGCGATGCCACTGTCAAGATTATTGACAATCACCGTCCGCCCCAGCAGATGATCCACCGCAGCGCGCACGTTTGCATCGCAGTCAACCAGTTCGCTGCCCACACCGATAACGCCCGGCATTTCCAACAATCCCCGTTCACTCTGGCTGATCCGTCCCGGGTTCAGCAGTGTCATCGGCAGCAATGTCGCCCGTCCATAGTCCTGCCGCCGCAGGTATTCGATGACGTATTTTGCATCTTCCGCGGTGGGCGTAACGATGTTTTGCAGACTGGAACCCAACGCCATAGTAACGGCCGTCTCATATTCTTTGGGTACGCGGATCAATTCCGCCACAACCCCCACAATCGCACGGGAGAGATTTGTATCCCTGTCCGCGTCCCGCAGGATGTTCTTGACACTGGCATAGTATCCCTCACGAGATTTGGACATTTCCTGCAACACATGCAGACGGGATTGTAGACTCGAAAGCTGTTGTTCATCTTTCTGCGTCTGTTCCTGCAAACATGAATAGGCGTCCTGCACCGCATAACGGTGCGCAATCGCACCCTCAAAATTATTTTTAACAGTAGAAAGCTGTCTAAACGTCTCGCCATGCAGCTGTTCGGCCGCGGAAAGTTCCTGCTGTAGCCGCGTTTTTTCTGTTTCCTGCCGGCTTTCTTCCTCGTTGAGTGCGGTAAGTCGTGTTTCGATGGCCGCTTTCATCGCATCAAAGCGGGAGATATCGCTCCGAAAATCAGACATGCGGTTCATGGCTTCCATGATACTATTCTTCAGCGTCTCCAGATCCGCTTCCGATTGTTCTACCCGGGCATCCAGCAAGGTAAGCTTTTTTTCCGTACGCACAATGTCTGTATCCAACATACTCAGCGCCACGGTCTGCGCATCGTCCGCTTCCATATGCTCAAGTGCTGCCATCAATTCTGTGCGGCGGTCAGCATTGGCCTGCCGTTCCGCTGCAATGCGCATGCACTCGCTCTGGGCATGTGCCCGCCGCTCGGTCAGCACGTGGCTCTCACCCACATGGGACTCGACTTTGGAAAGCAACGCCATCAGTTTGTTCTGCTGTTCGGAAAGGGAGGCATCCAGCGCATGTACCTGTTCTTCCAGCGCCGCGCATTCCTCAAGCAGCGTCTGCTCGCTCGCACCGGACAGCGTCTGCTCGTCCCTCATCTGTTCAATCGCATCCTTGATCGCGATCAGGCGTTCGTTGTTGCGTTCGTATTGATATAGAAATAGATTAACCTCTTGATCCTTGAGTTCATCATGCAGGCGCAGATAGGCGCGTGCAGAGGCACTCTGTTCCTCGAGCGGACCAAGTCGATCGGAAAGTTCCTTTACGATATCCTCGATGCGTTCGAGGTTTTTTTCGGTATTTTCCAGTTTGCGCTCGGATTCCTCCTTGCGCGCACGATAACGCATCACACCCGCGGCTTCTTCCAGCGCGGCGCGGCGTTCATTGGATTTGTTGCTCAGAATTTCATCAACCTTCCCTTGGCTGATAATGGAATAGCCGTCCTTGCCAATGCCTGTATCCCGAAACAGTTCCTGAACGTCCTTAAGACGGCAAGGTGATTTGTTGATGCAATATTCACTTTCACCAGAGCGGTATACCCGGCGTGTAATCGCCACCTCGGCATATGGGATGTTTAGTTTGCCATCCGCGTTGTCAAATGTCAACGTTACTTCGCAGTACGCCTGCGCTTTGCGCTGTTCCGTACCGTTAAAAATCACGTCCTCCATCTTGGCTCCGCGCAGCGCCTTTGCGCTCTGCTCGCCAAGCACCCAGCGGATGGCATCGGAAATATTGCTCTTGCCACTCCCGTTTGGGCCAATGACGGCTGTCACGCCGTCACCAAATGCAATCTCAGTTTTCCGGGCAAAGGATTTGAAGCCGAATAGGTCAAGCTTTATCAGTCGCATGGCCGCTCCTCCACTGCTCCCAGCCTGAGCAGTGCGGAATAGGCCGCAGCCTGCCCGGCACTCTGTTTGGTACCACCCTCGCCACTGCCAATCTCCTGTCCGGTCAGCAGCACACGCATCGAGAAGCGTTTGTTGTGCTCCGGGCCAGAGGTAGCCGTCAACTCATAGGTAATCAGTCCGATATGATCCTTTTGTACATACTCCTGCAATTGTGTCTTATAGTCCTGATCCTGTTCATCAATCCGCGCATCCTCGAGTAGTTTGATCACCCGGCCCAGCACCAGCGTCTTTGCGGCCTGCATCCCGCCATCCAAAAACACCGCGCCAATCACAGCCTCCATTGCATCCGAAACGATGGACGGCTTATCCCGACCGCCGGTCTGTTCCTCCCCATGACCAAGACGCAGAAACGACGGGATTCCTAGCGCACATGCAGCCGAATACAGCGCCGGCTCACACACAAGCCGTGCGCGGGCACGCGTCATACGTCCCTCCTGCATCTCCGGATGGCCGTGATACAAATGCTCGCTCACAATCAGCTCCAGCACCGCATCCCCAAGAAATTCCATTCGCTCGTTGTGATGCGCATTTTTGCCATCACCTTTGACAAATGAGGTATGCGTTAGCGCCATTTCCAGGAGGGAACGTTCGCAAAAGGTATATCCAATATTCTGTTCAATCTGTGTTTTTTGTTTTTCTGTCATATGCTCTCGATAAAAAAGCCCGCACCGTTTGGGATGCGGGCAACCGAAACGGGATTCCCGATCAGTCTTTCTCCAAATAACCGACGATATCGGATACACACTGCACCTTGGGCAGCTCTTCATCTGGAATTTCAATGTTGAATTCCTGTTCAAGATCCATAATCAACTCCACAATGTCGAGCGAATCGGCTTTGAGGTCATCAATCAGCTTACTCTCCATTGCAATGTTTGCCGGATCAATGTCCAGTTGCTTTGCGATAATATCACGAACTTTTTCAAAATACATCATCATAACTCCTTAATCCCATGCCCCAAATTTACATTTTTGTATTCCAGTGTATTCTATATGACCCTGCAGAATCTGTCAATCATCCATTTCTTCAAGATCCTGTCCGCAGCTCTCACCGTTCCTGTACCAGTAAAACGCGTGGCAAACTGGGTTTGGTTATGCTTGAGACGCCCGCTGTATGGTTTCCCGAACGACCGCGGTCACGTTTCCATCAACCAACTTGACTGCTTGCAAAATTGCCGAACGAAACGCCCTGCCGTTCGAACTGCCGTGCGCCTTGATCACACCGCCGTTGATCCCCAACAGTGGTGCGCCGCCCTGCTCGGCATAATCAAGTTTCTTTTTCAGTGACCGCAGCGCGGGCATAACCAATTTTGCGCCAATCTTACAGCGTAGCGAGGAAAGCAGCCCAGTTTTCAGCAGTGACATCATAAACAATGCCGCTCCTTCCGTGCTCTTGAGCAGGATGTTACCGTCGAATCCATCGCACACAATAACGTCGAAATCACCGGAAAGTACATCCCGCGCCTCGCAGTTGCCAGTAAAGTGGATAGACGCGGTTTTGAGCAGTTGATGGGCAGCCTTCGTCAGCTCGTTGCCCTTTTCCTCCTCCGCACCATTGTTCAGCAGCCCCACCCGGGGCACATCCACACCCCGCACACGCGTCATATATGCGCTGCCCATGATGGCAAACTGCAACAGATATTCCGGTTTACAGTCGGTGTTCGCCCCACAGTCCAGCACCAACACAGAGCTTGGCTGAGCCGTTGGAAACAACGTTGCCAATGCCGGGCGCCGAACACCCTCAATCCGTTTGATAATCAGCGTGCCACCTGTCAGCAACGCGCCCGTGCTGCCTGCAGACAATACGCACTGCGCCTCTCCATCTGCAACCGCCTGAATGGCGCGCACCATGGACGAGTCTTTTTTTTTTCGAATGGCAAGCGTAGGTGATTCCTCGCAGTTAATTTCCTGTGTGGTTGGCACGACCGTCACCCGGGACGTGCTTAACTCCAACGCAGCAATGCCGTCTATAAGCGTCTGTTCGTCCCCATAGAGCAGTAGCTGTACGTCCTGCGCCAGCTCCGGTAAAACCAGCTTGACGCCCTCTAGTACCGCCATCGGCGCATAGTCTCCACCCATCGCATCGATTGCAATCTTCATTTTCGTCTCATCCCTTAATCATTCTTGTTTTGAGTATATCCGTTCCCAGCATTTCGTGCAAACACAAAAAGGCTTTCACGTACTGAAAGCCCTTTGTTTTCATCTTAGTGGAGTGGATTGTCAGGCGTTTTTCTTTTCCTTCTTATCCATGTCGATGACCTGTTCGCCATCGTAATACCCACACGCTTTGCAAACCGTATGCGACGTCTTCAGTGCGTGGCACTGCGGGCATTCCGAAAGATTCGGCGCGGACAGATTGTTGTTGCCTGCTCTGCGGGAATCCCTGCGCGCTTTGGATGTTTTTCTCTTGGGTACTGCCATGATGATCCCTCCTATTCTTCTTCTTCTAGTGCAGATAGCACCGTAAACGGCCCACCCGCTTCGGTTGGTTGACAACCACATGTCGTCGTGTTGCGGTCCTGACCGCAAACAGGGCACAGCCCTTTACAATCCGGTCTGCACAGACTCACAAGTGGTAATTGCAGAAACAGATTATCTAGCACGGCTTTTGTCAGGTCGATCCTGTCACCAAGATAAGCATACGGATTCTCATCAGGATCTGCCTCGGATGCTTTGACAAAACGCTCGGAAACCGAAAAGGTATATGGTTCATCAAATGATACCGCGCACCTAGCACAATTCGCTCGGAGCACAGTGTCCGCAGTGGCCGCCACCGTAAATTCCTTGCCGTTGAACACATAGGTACCCGACAAGCGCAGCGGTGCGGCAAATTCAATTTCACCCCCACCAAAACTCAACGCCTCGATGGGTTCGGTCAAGTCCAACCGAAACGGTTCACCGACCTGTTTTAATGCTGCCGCAACAGACAATTCCATATGCTTCTCCTGAAATTCAACCACCGAATATTTTAGCGGGAACGCCGCCGTTTGTCAACCGTATTCTTGGGCTTTCTGCCACTTTCGGCAGACTTTCTCCCATTTTCGATCAATCGGCTCCCATAATGTTTGTTTTCTATCATTATTTCTTCTGGAACGAGACAGTTTTTTCCGTTCCCAATCAAATCATCCCGGTCGGCTTTTCGAAGTGCCTTTCGAATCAACGGATGATTCCTATAAACATGGCACTGCATCAGTGCGCGTTGCATCGCCTTTTCTTCCTGCGTCTTTGGCACATACACCGATTCCATCGTGCGAGGATCCAGCTCCGTATAATACATGCAGGTGCTGACTGTACCGGGCGTGGGGTAAAAATCCTGCACCTGTTCCGGCCGGTGCCCTGTTTTCTTTAAATATTGCGCAAGTTCAATGGCATCGGACAACTGCGAACCAGGATGTGAGCTCATCAGATAAGGTACCAAGTATTGCCGAAGGTTCAGCTTCTTATTGGCTGCTTCAAATTTCTGTACAAAGCGTTCATACAGGCTGTGAGCTGGTTTGTTCATCATCTCCAGCACACGATCCGACACATGCTCGGGGGCAACCTTGAGTTGTCCGCTGATATGGTGCTCTATCAGTTCATATAGAAAATCGTCTTCCCGATCCATCAGCAGATAGTCATAGCGAACGCCACTGCGCACAAATACTTTTTTAATATTCGGCAGCTTCCGCAGCTCCTGGAGCAGTGCCGTATAATCCGACTCCGATGCTTCCAGGTTTTTGCAGGCATGATAACCGAGACACTGTCGGTCGGCGCACACACCGCGCGTCAATTGTTTCTTGCAGGCAGGCCTACGAAAGTTGGCCGTTGGACCACCCACATCATGGATATACCCCTTAAAATCCCGTCGCTTCGTCAGCGCCTGTGCTTCTGAAAGAATCGAAGCATGGCTGCGAGCCTGTACAATTCGTCCCTGATGGAACGTCAACGCACAAAAATTACAGTTTCCAAAGCATCCCCGGGCAGAGGTGATGGAGAACGAAACTTCATCAATGGCTGGAATATGTCCCTGCTGAATCGGGATTGGTTCACGCGTATAGGGCAGCGCATAAACGGCATCCAGCTCCTCTGTGCTAAGTGGAGCCGCCGGCGGATTACACAGCAGCATCCCCTTTTCATGTGGCTGCAAAAGACGTTTTCCACGAATTGCGTCCTGTTCCCGCATTTCCGTCAAAAATGCCTCGGCGTAGGTACGCTTGTCCCCACTGACTTCCGTATAGGAAGGCAGCATGACCGCCTTCGTCATTCCGTTTGCATCGGGCACGCGCACGCAGGTGCCCGCAATATCCGTCATCTCTTTGATCGGCGTTCCGGTATTAAGTGCATCTGCAATGTCCAATATCGCTCGCTCACCCATACCATAGACCAACAGATCCGCCGTCGCATCATACAGGATACTATGGCGCACGCGGTCGTCCCAATAGTCATAGTGCGCAAAGCGCCTGAGACTCGCTTCGATGCCACCCAAAATAACCGGCACGCCAGCGTATGCCTCCCGGCAGCGGTTCCCGTAGACAATGCAGGCTCGATCCGGCCTTCTGCCCATTTCCCCGTTTGGAGAATACGCATCCACATCTCGATGCTTGAGAGCCACCGAATAGTGGTTGACCATGGAATCAATATTGCCCGCTGACACCAGAAACCCCAGCCGGGGACGACCAAGTGCGCGGAACGCCTCTGCGCTGTGCCAGTCCGGTTGGGCAATTACGCCCACCGTATACCCGCGGCTGATCAGTAGCCGCGAAATAATCGCTGCTCCAAAACTCGGATGATCAATATACGCATCGCCGGAAATAAAGACAAAATCGCATTGTGTAATCGCACGTGCATCCATCTCGTATTTTGATACAACCGGTGGTAAATTCTTTTGTTTCATGATACCCGATTGCTCTCTTCCTGCCCGGGTTTATCCTGACAGGACACCGCCTCACAGCTGTTTTCGGAAAACAATTGTTCCATCTCGCTGAGTAATTGCGGAATCAGCGCATCCATATCCGGTGCGCTCTCCCCGGTTTCAAGCTCCATGGGTATGGGCGGCTGCTCCGCTTCCGTCTCTCCACACACGACCGGTTGCTCGGTTCCTGCCGTCATGGGCATTGTCGTTTTGGCCGGCTCTGTTATCGGGGACACCTTTTGTAGCTTGCGCGGTAATTTCTGTTGTTGCACATGTACCGGGCCAGCCATAACCGTCCGCGCTGGCAGAGCATTCAGATGCTTCTGTACGTTCTCGGCAGCAATCTGTCTGGCAGCCGCTAACGGTTCCGTCAGTTCGCCGCTTGCATCCAGCTTTTTCAGCAGGTACTCCATTGCTGTGAGCATCTCTTTGCGTTCTGTTTCCAGTTTTTCGAATCGCTCGATGAGCAAATCCAAAAACAAATCAACCTCCTGCATGTCATAGCCCATGAAGGAGCGGGAAAACTCTTTGTTGATGATATCATCCGTCTGTTTCATATCAGACCATATCGTCGTAATCATCCTCGCCATTGCCGACAACATCATAGTTGTTTGGCGCAACAACGAAGATACCGCGGGAAATTTTGCACATGGTTCCGTTCAACGCATACACAGCGCCGGATAAAAAGTCTAAAATGCGTTGCGCACAGTCAACTTCCAGTTCTTCCATGTTCACAATGACGGGCTTGCGATTTTTGAGATTGTCTATAATCGCCTGCGTATCCTCATAGCTGACCGGATGATACACGATCATTTTCATCCCGCCAGAGATCGGCAGATTTGCACCGTTGTTTGCAGCCGCTGCGTTACGGTCATGACGGCCGTTCTGCCGAGAAGCCGCTCTGCCGCCGTTGTTGTTATTGTTGTTATGATTATTGAAGTTAACCACATTTTCCGAGTTGCGAGAATCACGCTCGTCGTAATAGTCATCACGACGCGTCTCTTCCTCCTCGTCGCTCTCCTCAATGCCGATAAAGTCCAAAAACTTGTTGTACAGGCTTGCCATCCAATTCCCTCCGCATTTTACCCCAATGCCGCTGCATGGTTCTTTGTCTCCCTACGCAGACAAGCTGATCATTTTTATTGTTTGTTCCGCGCCCCAAACAGCGCCGAGCCTATGCGCACTTCGGTTGCGCCTTCCTCAATAGCCACTTCATAATCATGACTCATTCCCATCGACAGCGTATCCAGAAATGCGTCTGCGTATTGTCGTCGAATCTCTTCATACAATACACGCATTTTTTGAAAATACGGCCGCGCTTTCTCCGGCGGTAGCGCAGGTGGTACGCACATCAATCCTCTAAGCCGCAGGTTTGCGCAAGCCAGGATCTGTTGTGCGAAGTATCCTATATCCTTACTAGGTATGCCGCCCTTTTGGGTTTCCCCACCGATGTTGACTTGTATCAATACATCTGAAATAATTCCGAGGGCAACACTCTTTTTCTGCAAGGGCTCAATCAAGCTTATTCTGTCAAGCGATTCAATCAACCCTACAGAACCGCAGACATATTTTATCTTATTCGTCTGGAGTTGTCCAATGAAATGCGCTTGACAGCTGTTCTGTTCAAAAAAAGTTTTCTTTTCGTTTAGCTCTTGTGCATGATTCTCGCCAAAAATACGCTGTCCAAGTGCCACGACCTCATAGATGTGATCTACATCTACATATTTACTGACGGCAACTAGCCGTACGTCGTTTTCTGCGCGTCCGGCTCTGCTGCATGCCCTACGCATCCGTTCCCGAATGCACTCATAGTTCTCCGCAATACTCATGGTTTGATAAATTTCTGCCCCGCTGCCAGCGTATCCGCTTCATTTTTGGCTCGGATCACGGCTTTCTTATCGTCCTTAGCCAAAATATCAATCTCCACCCGAAGAGGTGCATCCCCATAATTAATATTGATACCTGGTATCCCTTTATCAATCACGATGGCGTTCAATGGAACAACCAACCCCTGGGCCGCCTTCTTTATCTTGATCGCGACGGTACGCACACCGGCCAGCTTGCCAATGTCCGTATTAAACTCCAACAGGTTGACTACGGAATTCTCAGATACGGTGGTCTCCCGCGCAACCGCAGAATACTCCTGTTCCGAATAATCAATGAACTGTACGGTATAGCTCTCACCTTCCGCAAGGCGCAGTGGCTCTGCGGCCTTCGTCGCAAAGGCTAGATACCAGTGCGTATTGGCAATGATGCGGTACAAGGGTGATTCAGAAGTCGAATCTGCGGTATTGGCCGTGTTGCCGCCCTTGACAACGCTGTTCACCAGCGCCGCATTGATGGTGTTCAGCTTTTCGCAACAAAGCACCTTTTCGTATCCGTCAAAATAAAAGCTGACAAGACCGGAGCCGGATTCATTTTTGATATCCCGCTTCCAGCTCTCCTGCGTGGCCAGCTGCGCATTCAGCTCCGCATACATGTTGTTAAGTGATGGATCAGCGGTCAAAAGTACTTGCAATAGGTTGATGCGTTCGATCTGCAAGCCTTTGAGCGTCTGTTCCAGCGTCAGCATATCCAAACTGGTCTCATTCCGGGAAGTGGCACGGATCTGTCCTTCAACAGTATGAATGCGCTCGTTGATATCAATGAGCTCCTGTGGCTGCTGTCCGCCCAGCAACTGCAGTTGATACGCATAGATTTGCTTTTGCAGATTGATCAGCGAAATCATGGTCTCGTCCTGATAACCGCGCTTATATACCTGCGCAATCAAATCACCATTGGCCACCGTCTGCCCTTCAACAACGTTGAATGCTATTTTTTCATATGGCTCAGTCATAATGACCTTTTCATCACGGACAATGGCGGCAGTCACGTCCATCTCCACGCTGATGCTGCCAAATTGAATCTCGCCGCGGCCGCGGCCGCCCAAAATCAACACAACAATCAGTGCAAGCAAACCGACTGCTCCAAACAGGATCAGAAAAAAGCGCCCTTTAATTTTGACTCTTGATCTTGCCATGCTTCCCTATTTCTGCGTTTCAGCCTGGTAGCCGGGCTTGCTGCTGCGCCCGTATTGCCGGTCGAAATTCTCCTTGTTCTTCTCAGTATAGCGGTCAAACAGCTCATCGGCTGTCATTCCGCTCTTTAAGCACATGCTAACGAAAAAGTGCAGCACATCGACGAGTTCGCCCCGAATGGCGTTATCGTCAAGCTCCTTTGGATTTTTCCACCACTTGAAATTGACTTCATCCAGCACTTCGGACAGTTCACTGATCATGGCCAGCACTTCCTTTTGGAGCCAGATATCCTTCGGAAAATCCAGTCCGCGTAGACGAATAATCTCATCGTCCAGCGTCTTCTGCATGGTGAAAATGGTCTCAAGCTTGTCCATTCTAGCCTCCGTCTATTTTCTGCGTCAACCGAACAGTTTTTCCAGCCGATCTCGCTTTTGATCAATTCTTCCAACGAATACCGCGCAAAGATTTTTTGGGTTCAGACACACCGGTACAATGCGTTCAATATCCTGCATTGTAACACATTCAATGCGCGATAGTGTTTCCGCCTCATTATATTCACGTTTTTGTAACAACATAACTTTGCCGATGGCGTTCATATGGGCATTGGTGGACTCCATTCCGAGCACATAGCTCCCCTTGAGCTGTTCTCGGCAACGAATTAGTTCCTCCTTCGTCACGCCACTTTGCCGAACGCGATCAATTTCCTCCAGCATGAGGCGCGTTACCTCCTCGGCCTGCTGATCTCCCGTGCCCGCATACAGAGAAAACGTTCCGGTGGTTGTATAGCTGGAAGGATAGGAGTAGATGGAGTAGGCCATCCCGCGCTTCTCCCTTATATTTTGGAACAGTCGGCTGGACATGCTGCCGCCAATAATATTGGACAGCACAGCCAGCGGATATTGTCCATCATCATCCCGCGCAAAACCGGGGAATGTCAAGTTGATATGCACCTGCTCAATGTCTTTCTGAATCAGCTTTGTACGGCAGCCACCCGGATAGGATTCCGTCAACGGTGCCGCCTCGCGTTCGTCATATCGCATATCAAATTTTTCTTCAATCAATGAATATAGCTGTTGTTCATCAAAGTGTCCGGCGCACGCAACCACAATGTTCTTAGGCAGATAGTGCTTGTCCCGGTAGTCAAACAGCGACTCCTGCGTAAAAGCAGCGACCGTCGCACGCGTGCCGAGAATGGGGGTTGCCAAAGAATCATCGCCAAAGAATGCCATGGTGCTTTCCTCGGCGGACAGATCCTCCGGACTATCCTCGGTCATGAGGATTTCCTCCAAGATTACGCCCTGTTCTTTTTTAAGCTCAGCAGGATCAAACGTGCTGTGCAGCAAAATATCCGATAAAATATCGCATGCCAGTGGTAGGTGCTCGTCCAACACCTTGGCATAATAGCATGTGCACTCTTTGGACGTGAATGCGTTTAAGTTCCCGCCGATGCCATCTGTCTCTACGGCAATCTGTTCAGCGCTTCTCCGCTTTGTGCCCTTGAATACCATATGCTCAATAAAGTGCGACGCGCCGGACTCCGCAGCGCTTTCCCGTACAGACCCCGTGTCAACCCAGACACCGATTGCCGCCGAACGCATATGCTCCATGCGTTCCGTCACAACGCGTATTCCGTTTTGCATCGTTTTTGTTACAATCATGCCGTTCCTTTCAGAGCTTCGCCCACCGTTTCCGGCGTATAGCCCTTCTCCCTGATTGCCGTCAGCAGCGCCGGCAGTGCCTCCACGGCGGCAGCGGTCGGCTGGAGCATTAATATGCTTCCATCAAATACCTGTTCCAATGCACGTTCCAGAATATCCGCCGCGTTACCTCGTCCGGACAATAAATCGCAGGAAGCTGCCACATGCAGCAGACCAAGCCGGTTCGCCACGCGCGCTGAAATGGATCGATCCCGAAGCCCTGCAAAATAGTAACGGACTGGCTCCCCTGCAATCTGCTCAATCACGTTAGCCGATGCGGAAACATCACGCGTAACCATCGCCACATTGCCATCCAGTAGCGGCGTATAGCCGCAGGTACCCACCTCATGCCCTTCTGCAATCATCCGCCTTACGGTGGAAGCGTGGGCCTTTGCCCAACGCCCGCTGATAAAGAAAGTCATCTGCACATCGTGATCCCGAAGTACATCCAGCATGTCCGTTATGCCCTTTGCATCCCACGTAACAGCACACTCAAGCGCGACCATACCGTTTTGTGCGCCACGATAAACCGTGCCGGACGAAAGCGCAGCGATGGCGTTATCGCCGATTTTGGTTCCTGTCACTACGTAAATCAGCGTAATCACAAGCAGAATCAATACGTTGACCGCATTCATGAGCTGGTCTACGCCCTTTTGTATATCCATACGGTTCTTCCCCCTATTGTTTCTTTCTTTGATACTTATTCGGAAAGAAGACCGCATATGTCAGGGGCGCAGCGTAGAACCGCTGCGCCCCTTATTCTTGACAACGCTTATTCTTTGTCTGGGGGCAGCAGATCTTTTCTGGTGAGACTGATCTTGCCCGACTTTGCATCGATGTCAATCACCCGGACCAGCACCTGTTCACCCATCTGGAGTACATCCTCAACCTTCTCCACACGCTTGTTGGCAATGCGAGAGATATGAAGCAGCCCGTCGGTGCCAGGCTTCAGGTTAACAAACGCGCCAAAGTCCTTGATTCCCACAACGGTACCAAGATACACATCGCCAATATCAATGTCCTTAACAATCCCGTCAATGATACGCTTAGCTTCATTGGCCGCCGCAGAATCCGGCGAAGCAATAAACACCGTACCATCGTCACTAATATCAATTTTAACGCCTGTGTCGGCAATGATCTTGTTGATTGTCTTTCCACCGCTGCCGATGACCTCGCGAATTTTATCCGGATTGATTGTGAAGGAGATGATGCGCGGCGCATAGAGCGACAGTTCCGCGTGTGGTTCGCGCAACGTCTCGTCCATTTTTGAAAGTATGAACATACGCCCTTTGTGAGCCTGATCCAGTGCACGCGTCAGAATTTCTTTGTCAATGCCCTTGATTTTGATATCCATCTGAATGGCAGTAATACCATCGCGGGTTCCGGCAACCTTAAAGTCCATGTCACCCAGAAAATCTTCCAATCCTTGAATATCAGTTAAAATAGCAATATTGCCGGTGTCAACGTCCTTTATCAAACCCATTGCAACGCCTGCAACCGACTTCTTAATCGGAACGCCCGCATCCAAAAGCGCCAACGTGCTTGCACAGATGGAAGCTTGCGAGGTCGATCCATTGGAGCTGATCACCTCGGAAACAAGACGCATGCTGTATGGAAATTCCTCTTCACTTGGCAACACAGGTTCGAGCGCACGCTCGGCAAGCGCGCCATGCCCCACTTCACGGCGGCCGGGACCGCGCATCATTCGGGTTTCACCGACACTATAGGGCGGCATATTGTACTGGTGCATATAGCGCTTTGGTTCGTCCATCCCAATGCTGTCGAGCGTCTGTGCCTCGCTGATGGTTCCCAGCGTAGCAATCGTCAAAACCTGGGTTTGGCCACGGGTAAACACAGCGCTTCCATGGGTGCGAGGCAAAATACCAACCTCGCTCCAGATGGGGCGGATTTCATCCTGCGCACGTCCATCGGGGCGAATCTTACGATTAATAATTTTATCGCGGACGACTTCCTTGGTAATCGCATACAAAATCGCATCAATATCCTTCGCGGAATCCGGATATTCTTCGGCAAACGCCGCAATGGTCTCATCCTTCACCTTGACGCCGCGAGCATCACGCTCACTGCGATCAAAGGTATCCAGTGACCAGACAACCTTGTCAAACGCGTAAGCACGCACCCTTGCCGTCAATTCATCAGAGGGTTGGTGAATGATGACCTCGCGCTTTTCCTTCCCGATTTCTTTCTGGATTTCAGCGATAAACGCCACAATCTTTTTGATCTCTTCGTGTGCAAACAGAATGCCGTTGAGCATAACGTCTTCGCTGACTTCCTTTGCGCCCGCTTCGACCATCATAACTGCATCCTTGGTGCCAGCAACTGTCAGCGTCATCAGGCTTTTTTCGCGCTGCGCACAGTCTGGATTGAGTATATATTCACCATCGACGTAACCGACCGCCACAGAGCCAGTGGGGCCTGCAAATGGTGCGTCCGAGATCGATAGGGCGATCGAGGAACCGATCATGCCCAGAATCTCCGGCTGCACATCCTGTTCCACAGAGAGAACACTGGCAACGACCTGTACATCGTTATAAAATCCTTTTGGAAACAGCGGACGAACTGGACGGTCGATCAGACGCGACGTCAGAATCGAATGCTCCGTTGGACGGCCTTCTCGCTTTATAAAACCACCGGGGATCTTACCAACCGAATAGAGTTTCTCTTCAAACTCTACAGACAGGGGCAAAAAATCCACACCTTCACGGGCGGTCTTTGAAACCGTTGCACAAGTAAGTACGACGGTATCTCCGCAGCGCAAAAGGCAGCTTCCGCCAGCCTGTTCAGCATATTTGCCCGTTTCGACAATCAGGGTGCGATTGCCGAGTTGCATCTGAAATGTTCTTTCCATGTTTACTCCTCTTTTTTTCTTCTCTATCTTCTTTTTATTACAACCAAATTCATGCACGCTTATGCGGCGGACAAATAAAAGAAAGAATGGCGGGACTAACCCCGCCATCCCTTTTACTTTCTGAGGTTCAGGCTGGCAATAATTGTTCTATAGCGCTCAATGTCCTTCTCCTTGAGGTAATTGAGCAGACCTCTGCGCTGACCAACCATTTTCAGCAGACCGCGACGGGAATGGTGATCCTTTAGATGAAGCTTCAGATGCTCGTTGAGGTGGTTGATACGCTCGGTGAGCAGCGCAATCTGTACCTCTGGGGAACCAGTGTCGCCTTCGTGTACTGCGTACTTTTCGATAATTTCCTGTTTTGTCATGTGTAGATCCTCCATTATTTTGTATCCCCGCAAACAGAGTGGTACGTTGGAGTGTCGCAAAACCATGTAAGCGGTTCAAAGCTATTTATTAACTATAGCATACCCCGATTATGTTGTAAACAGATTAATTGCATCTCAATCAATCTGTCTTTCTTATATATTATTGCAAACAACAATTTTTCGTGCCCGATCAACATCGGAAACAATCTGCATTTTCAACAAATCCATGGAATCAAATCGCTTTTCGCCGCGCAGATATTCTAGAAACGAGATCGCCAGCGTCCTGCCATACAGATTCCCCTCAAAGTCGATCAGATGCGTCTCGACTGTCAGGTGCGCACCTCCCACCGTAGGATTGGTTCCGATATTCGTCACCGCGCGGTATTGTTTACCATCGACCGCCGCATCTGTTGCGTAAACGCCGCATGCAGGAATCACGCGATTGTCGGAAATAGCAATATTCGCCGTAGGAAAACCAATCCGTCGCCCGATTCGCTTGTTTTCGATGACAATGCCGGACATGGCGTATGGATGCAACAGCATTTTTTCAGCCATTTGAACTTTTCCCGCTTCCAGCGCATTTCGAATCCGCGTACTAGACACCGGTTCTCCCATAAACAATACAGGCTGCACCACATCCACCATGAACCCATATGTTTTCCCCAGCTCAGCCAGCGTGCTCGGCGTACCGCGGCCATGGTCACCAAACGTATAATTAAATCCGACCACGATACCGGCAAGTTTCCATTTATCCATCAGCATTTCGATGAATGTTACCGGTGACATCAATGAAAGATTCTTTGTAAATGGAGTCATCCATACATCCTCAGCACCTAGCCCCCGCAGGATCATCTCCCGTTCTTCCGGTGTAGATAGCAATCGCGTCTGTCCGCCCAAGACTTCCATTGGATGATTCGAAAATGTACATACCGCCGGGAGCACGTGCAATTGCGCCGCATTATCCACGGTGCGGCGAATCAACGCCCGATGTCCCAAATGCATGCCGTCAAACATTCCGAGTGCAACAACAGCTTCTTCTCTGTTCTTCATAAACTTCCTCAGTATAAATGTACCGTCAGCTTCAGACGGTTGTTAGTCACCGCGCCAATCCCAAGAAATCCATCGCAATACACCCGTACATCAGTATCTTTCCATTGAGCGCATGTTGTTTCCAGACCGTTCATCGTCGGTGTTCGACGGTCGGCCGGTAGATCGATCCGCGGCAGAAACGAAAGTGCTTCCTCGCAGCTGATAACGGTTTCATTCAGCCGGTTCTCCGCTTTCAGCGTCTCAAGCTCCACCACGGAATGCGATTTTTCCAACGTAAATGGGCCGGATGCCGTGCGAACTAACAGCGACATATGCGCCACCGATCCAAGCTTCCGTCCAATGTCCTCGCAAATTGTTCGTACATAGGTTCCCCGTGAACAATTCAGCCGCAGTAGATAACGGTTGACGCCCGTCTGCTCAAAAAGCGTTAATTCGGAAATCGTAATCTCACGCGTCTTAGATTGAACCTCTGCGCCCGCACGCGCCAGATCATACATCTTTTTTCCGTCAACTTTGAGTGCTGAATAAATGGGCGCCGTCTGCTGCTGTACGCCGATAAACAGCGGTATCACATCGGCTAGTTCATCTGGCGTAATCACGCGGTTATCCGAAGCCGTCACGCGTCCGTAAACATCCTGCGTATCAGTCTGTACGCCAAAGGCAATCTCGCACACATATTGCTTTTGCTTATCAACCAAAAAATCGAACAGGCGCGTGGCCCGTCCGATACAGATTGGAAGAACCCCTGCCGCGCCCGGATCCAGGGTACCCAAATGGCCCGCACGCTTTTCTGAAAATATGCGGCGTACATCGTACACCGCATTGCTTGATGTCATGCCGGGCGGCTTAAGTAAGCAAACAAATCCATCCATCAGAGATCCGCCCCATGTAGAATTTCCATTGCATTGGTCAGTATTTTACTCGCCGCATCTGCAATGGGTGGCTGCATGGTGCAGCCCGCAGCCAACTTGTGTCCGCCGCCCCCATAACGCACGGCAATTTTACTGACATCCGCTGCAGACTTGCCCCGCAAACTGACACGAATCAGTCCATCGCTACTTTCACGCAGCATCGCCGCTATTTCAACCGTGTCAATATCGCGAATAGAATCAATGATGCCTTCCATGTCTTCCCCTGTTGCACCACAGGATTTCAAATCTTCTTCGGTGAGCATCGAGATGCCAATTCGGCCGCGCTCATACAGCTCAGTTTTCATAATCGCCAGCCCATGTAGACGCATCTTATGGAACGGAACCGTCCGGAAAACCATCCGGTTTAGATACGGTAGATCGATGCCACATTCCAGCAATTCCGCTGCATTGCGTAGGGTATCCGGCGTGGTGTTTGAATATGAAAAATTACCGGTATCAGTGGTAATCGCCGCATATAGGCAGGCTGCTATATCCTTCGTTACATTGACTTTCAGATTGGTTAGAATGTTCAACACAAGCTCGCCCGTTGCGCCAGCCTTCTGCACATAGTTTTCAGTTGCATAACGGTCGTTCGTCCCATGGTGGTCAATGTTGAGCGTATACGCCGCGCTGCAAAACAACAGTTGGCTCTTGCCCGTGCGGGCAAGGTCCGCGCAATCCACGCTGATGACAGCTTCCGTCTGCCGTGCGTTTTCAGGTAGCAATACCTGTCCTGCGTTCGGCAGAAAACGGTAGATCCGGGGAACAGAGTCCTCGCAGACGATCTGCGCACGTTTCCCCAACTGCAGCAGTGCTCCATAGAGCGCAAGTGAACTGCCCAGCGTGTCCCCATCTGGAGACACATGGGCAATCAAAAGGATATCGTCATGTGCGCGGATAAACCGCACTGCATCCGTCAGCATGGTGGTTACTCTTCTTCCCCGGTATGTAGATCATTCAGAATCTTTCCGATATGCACACTGTAAGCAATCGAATGATCCAGTATAAACTTCAGGCTGGGAATGCAGCGGATACGCATGCGATTGCCAAGCTCGTGGGCAATAAAACCCGCAGCGTGATTCAGTGCAGCAACCGTTTCTTCCCGTTTGCCATCGTCCTCGTCATATACCGAAACCATGACCTTGGCATGTTTTAAATCATTGGTCACCTCGCATCCCGTCAGGGTTGTCATGGACGAGATGCGCGGATCGCTCATTTCCCGCAGAATTTCACTGATCGTCTTTTTGACTTCTTCATTCATGCGATCACCGCGAATAGCTGACATATGCTACCTCTTTATCTTTTCACTTCTTCAATGACAAACGCTTCGATGACGTCACCCTCATTGATATCGTTGAAGCCCTCAATGCCAAGGCCGCATTCAAATCCGGTCAACACCTCTTTGGCGTCATCCTTAAATCGCTTGAGGGAAGAAATCTTGCCCTCATGAATCACAATGCCGCCGCGTACGACACGCACCTGCGCGCTTCTTGCGATCTTGCCCTCGTTGACATAAGCGCCCGCGATCGTACCAACGCCGGATACCTTGAACGTGTTGCGTACGGTGACGCGTCCCAACTCAACTTCCTTAAATACGGGCTTAAACAGCCCCTTCATTGCATTCTGCACATCCTCGATGGCCTGATAGATGATGCGGTAGGTTCGCACATCCACTTTTTCCTTTTCCGCCGCGATTCTTGCCGTGGCGTCTGGACGTACGTTGAAGCCAATAACGATGGCGTTGGATGCAGATGCAAACATGATATCACTGCCCGTGATGGCGCCCACGCCTCCATGGATACACTTGACGCGTACCTCTTCGTTACTGAGCTTCTCAAGCGCCTGCTTAACCGCCTCAACGCTGCCTTGCACATCCGCCTTTACGATAACATTCAGATCCTTAAGCTCACCCTCTGCCATCTGGTTGAACAGATCGTCCAGCGAAATCTTGGAAAGCTTCTGGAGCTGCGCCGCCTTAATCTTGTCGCGACGTTCCTCCGCAACCTGACGGTTCAGCTTATCAATCTCGGCAACATTCAGAATATCGCCCGCATCCGGCACTTCGTTGAAGCCCAATACCTCAACTGGCGTGGATGGACCGGCCTCCGTGATCATGCGCCCACGGTCATCCAACATCGCGCGTACACGGCCATAGGTCGTGCCTGCAACAATGGTATCACCACGGTGGAGGGTACCGTTCTGCACAAGTACCGTCGCAACAGGACCCCGTCCCTTATCCAGCTTCGCCTCCACAATCGTACCCTTGGCAAGACGGTTCGGGTTGGCTTTCAGTTCCAGCATCTCTGCCTGCAACAGAACCATCTCCAGTAGGCTGTCGAGTCCTGCACGGGTTTTGGCAGACACTGGCGCAACAATGGTATCGCCGCCCCATTCCTCGGAAACAAGGCCATGCTCGGTCAGTTGCTGCTTCACGCGTTCTGCGTCTGCTTCGGGACGATCCATCTTGTTGATCGCCACGATGATCGGAACCTTCGCTGCCTTAGCATGATTGATGGCTTCCACCGTCTGTGGCATAATGCCGTCGTCTGCAGCAACAACGAGGATGACAATATCCGTTACCTGAGCACCGCGGGCACGCATGGATGTAAATGCCTCATGACCCGGCGTATCAATAAAGGTAATCGTGCGGCCTTTACATGGCACGGTATACGCACCAATATGCTGCGTAATCCCACCTGCTTCGCCTTCCGTAATGCTGCTCGAGCGAATCGCATCCAGCAGCGAGGTCTTGCCATGGTCAACGTGACCCATAATCGTGACAACCGGAGGCCGGGGCTCCATTTGTTCCGGCGTATTCAGGTCATCTGCACTGTCAGTAAGCACTTCTTCGAAGGTTTTGCTGAGTTTATGTTCAAGCTCAATGCCATAGTCCGATGCAATTAGATCACAAGTGTCAAAATCCAACTCTTGGTTGATCGTTGCGAGGGTTCCCAGCATAAAGAGCTTTTTAATGATTTCCGCTGCCGGCTTTCCGATTTTTTCGGATAGATCCTTCACCGTTATCAGTTCCGTGGTAATCACCGCCTTTTCGATCACGACCGGTTCTGGGCGATGCATGACCATCTGCTTACCGCGCTTATGGCGGCGATTGCCAGTGAGGGAATCTTCATCCCAGATGCTTGTACTGGGTGCAGTTTCCCGAGCTATGGCCTTCTTGTTTTTAGCTCTTCGATCATTATCATAGGTGCGCGTATAAGCGCTCTTGTTTGGATCGTAGTTGCTTACGCGTTCCTTACTCGTTACTGCGGTCGTTGCCGCCGCAGGTCTAGCCGAGGATGCAGTTGTGCGAACTGGACCACCACCAGGCCTTGCGGGGCCTCTCTGCTGATTAAATCCACCCTGCTGCGGTCGTTGCTGATACCCACCCGCTTGATAACCGCCCTGCGGGCGCTGTTGATACCCGCCCGCTTGCGGCGGGCGCTGTTGATACCCGCCCTGTTGCGGCGGACGCTGCTGATACCCGCCCTGTTGCGGCGGACGCTGCTGATACCCGCCCTGTTGCGGCGGACGCTGCTGATACCCGCCCTGTTGCGGTGGACGCTGCTGATACCCGCCCTGTTGCGGTGGACGCTGCTGATACCCGCCCTGTT
>JAVVXB010000001.1:13721-53095 GCA_036651815.1 Clostridia bacterium | reverse complement strand
GGACGCTGCTGATACCCGCCCTGTTGTGGCGGACGCTGCTGATACCCGCCCTGTTGTGGCGGACGCTGCTGATACCCGCCCTGTTGCGTATCCATAGGACGCGCTTGATAGCCGCCTTGTTGGGGCCGCTGTTGTTGCGCATTCTGTTGCATGTGTGCTGATGCTCCGCTGACCGGCTTTTCTGTCGACGTAGGCACCGCAGGTTCCTTTGACTCAATCTTTGGCTGAGACTCGTGTTCCGATGCGGCAACCACTGGCTCCGTTTGGGGGATCTCCATCTGAATTTCCCGCGTTTCCGAAGCAGTCGATGTTGCCGGGGTAGCCGATGCAATTGTAGCAGTTGGCGCAACCGAAACAGCCTGTGCAACCATAGCCACCGGTGTAGACGCAACATCTGGCACAGGTGCGGCAGTCGATGCAATCGGTATCGTTTGCACTGGTATCGGCGGCGTTATATCCGGCTCATCATCGCCGCCTACGTGCACGGCTAGATCTTTTTCGGATGCAAGCACCTCTCGCAAACGTTCGGCGCGTTCGCGCTCAATCCGTTCTTTTCGCAGTTGCTCTTCCTTACCGAGTAATTCTTTTTCGGTCTGCTTCACAGTGCCAAGCAGATCACCGACCGTATCCTGGGTCTGTCCGAGCCGATCCAGTAGAGTTTTCAATTCTCCCTGTAGACCGGTTGCTGATTCCATCAGGTTGTTTTTTGCCATGCAGTCGTTACCCCCGCGTTCCTTCGTCCGTTACGATGCCATTGCTAGCAACGCTCTGGATCAAATTGGTGAAATTTGTGTCGGTCACCGCGGCGACGATTCGCCCCGGCTTACCGATCGCCATACCCAGTTCCGGTATGGCAAGCAAAATTGTATGTGTGTTTTCACACAGATGCGCATATTTTTCGCGCGTGTTGTCAGACGCAGTTTCATCGATTAGCACCAACCGCACACCACCTGCACGCACCAGTTTTTCAACGATGAAGTCGCCGGATTTTAGTTTGCCCGCCTTCATGGCGAGCCCAATGGCATTATTGCGCTTCTGTTCCGGTTCCATCATCAAACGCTTTCTTCAAACTGTCAAACATTGTTTCTTCAATCTTTGTTTCAAGCGCACGCTCCAGCGCGCGGCTCTTGATCGCCTTGTTCAGGCAAGCAATATCATTGCACAGATAGGCGCCGCGCCCATTGGCACGGCCGGTTTGATCCACCAGTACCGTACCCTCTGGCGTGCGCACCACGCGCATCAATTCCTTTTTGGGACGCATCTGCCGACAGGCCACGCACATGCGCATTGGCGTCTTCTTGGGCAAGCTTTACTCCTCGCTTTCATCCGGATAGGGCGTCTCGTCAAAAATCGAATCCATAGCCTCTTCCGCCTGAGATTGATTCTTAATATCGATCTTCCATCCCGTCAGCTTGGCGGCAAGACGTGCATTCTGCCCTTCCTTACCAATTGCGAGAGACAGCTGATTGTCGGGCACGATGACCTTGGCGGCCTTTTCTTGCTCGTTAATATAGACCATCAGAACCTTCGCAGGGCTCAGTGCCTTAGCAATATATACGGCAGAATCGGAATCCCACTCAATAATATCAATTTTTTCATTGTGTAGCTCACTAACAATGCGTTCCACACGTGAGCCGCGCTGACCGACACAAGCGCCGACAGCATCAACCTGCATGTCGTTAGAATGCACCGCAACCTTGGTTCGGAAACCAGCTTCGCGGGCAATGGATTTTATCTGCACCACACCATTTTGAATTTCCGGCACCTCTAATTCGAAAAGTCGTTTGACAAGTCCGGGGTGCGTTCTGGAAACAAGCACTTGCGGTCCTTTGTTATCCTTGCGAACTTCCAACACATAGACTTTGAGGCGATCGTTGTTTTCATAATTTTCGCCAGGAATCATCTCATTGGGTGTCAGTAAGCCATCCGTTCTACCCAGTTCCACATAAACGTTTCCTTTTTCAACGCGCTGCACAATAGCCGTCAAAACTTCGTTTTCCTTTTCGACATATTCCTCATAGATTACGCCGCGCTCAGCTTCCCGAATGCGCTGCACAACCACCTGTTTGGCTGTCTGCGCCGCAATGCGCCCGAAATCTCTTGTTTTGACCTCTTCTTCAAGTACATCGCCAATCTCATAGAGCGTATTGACCTGCTTGGCCTGCTCAAGAGAGATTTCGTTGTGCGGGTTATCCACTGTTTCCACAACGGCCTTGCTCGCAAAAATCTGGATATCGCCGGTAGCCGGATCCACCTCTGCACGTACGTTGGCTGATGTGCCATAGTTACGCTTATAAGCAGAGATCAATGCCGCCTCAATTGCCGAAATCAAAATTTCTTTGCCAATTCCTCGCTCCTTCTCCAGTGCGTTCAATGCCTCAATAAACGCTACGTTCATCTAACCATAACTCCTTCAACATAATCAAAATGTAATCACGGGCTTGCAATTGGCAATGTCCTTGCGGACAAAGATAATTTCACCTTTCCCCGTGGCAATGGTCATGCTGTCCGCATCAAAAGCGGTCAACGTGCCCGAAAATTCTTTTTTTCCATTCTTGGGCGCATAGAGCTTTACAGACACATCTTTTCCGAGATTTCTCTGGTAGTCCGCGTCCTTTTTGATAGGACGATCCAGCCCAAGCGAAGATACCGATAAATAATATTGTTGTTCAATGGGATCTTTTTCATCCAATATTGGCTCAACAGCCCTGCTTACCAGTTCACAGTCGTCGATTGTGATTCCTTCTGGCTTATCAATATATAACGTTAGCACCCACTTGCCGTATTCTTTGATATACTCTACGTCACACAGTTCAAAACCAAGCCTCGCTACCGTCTCGCCGACGAGCAATTCGACTAGTTCTGTCGTTTTCAATCCGAAGCCCTCCGCTATCAAAATGAAAGAGTGGGTTTCCCCACTCTCTCCTGCAAGTTCAAAATCCAACATGCGCATTATACCATTGTCCGCAATCAATTGCAAGCCCTAATTGTCCTATTTATCTGCATCTTGTCCCTGGTCAGTCGGCATCGTTTTCTTGTGAAACGCACGCGGCAACTGATGCATGCCATAGAAGAACAATGCATAGTATGATAGTGCAGTTGCCAGTATGAGAATATAGAGATTCCATGGCTCCACCTCGGCCGGAAGAAAAGAGATTAACGAAAGCACCACGCCAACGGCAAACAAACCAGTCGCAAGCTTCCCGGGCCACAGCGCAAATGCCACAACCTTACGGTGCGCCATGAATAATCCGCCAATCAGCATGAGCAGTTCCTTGGAAAATACGAGCGCACACAGTACAAAGTAGATGATTTCCCGCTTTCCGATATAGATGCATATCAGTGCCGCAATGGTCATCAGTTTGTCCGCAAGCGGATCGAGCAGCTTGCCAAGATCGCTGATCCAGTTGTGTTTTCTTGCAAGCTGACCGTCAAGAATATCCGTAAAAAACGCGAAAATATATACGGAAAGGGCAGGCAAATAATTGCCTGCCACAAATTGCCAAACAAATACACCAACTAACATTAGTCTGAAAGTCGACAATATGTTTGGAATGTGTCTCATTAGCAGGATACATCCTCCACATAGAGTGTCCGCACACGTGCTTCATCCTTTGGCTCTTTTGCGGCTTTTTCGGTGGCTTCGCGTTTTTCGAAGAATTTCAAGGCTACTTGCGGCAGCAGAGCGTAACTCAATACATCCTCTTCCTGTCGAATATGATCCTTGATTTCCTCCTTATATTTCTCAAGCTCCGGCTTCAGCAGATCCGCTGGACGGCAGGTAATCACCTCTTCATCTCCGATCGCTTTCTTGCGCACTTCCACGTTCACCTTGCCTGGCAACGTACCGTATTCACCGCGCAGCAACGCCTTGGACTCCTTTGTAAATGTCTTGTAGCGTTCACCGGATAGAACGTTGAGCACTGCTTGAGAACCAACAATCTGGCTTGTGGGCGTAACAAGCGGCGGATAGCCAAAATCCTCGCGCACACGTGGAATCTCCGAAAGCACGTCGTAGTACTTGTCCATGGCATTGGCTTCCTTCAATTGAGAAATCAAGTTGGACAGCATGCCACCGGGTACCTGGTAGAGCAGCGTGTTGGTATCCACACGCAAGGATTTAACGTTAAGCGTACCCTCTTGCATCATTCTTTCGGCCACGGGACGAAAGAGTTTTGCCGCTTCGGACAACTTAACAAGGTCGAGTCCGGTGTCGCGGTCGGTTCCCTTGAGGGTCGCTACGAGTGGTTCGGTCGCAGGCTGCGATGTTCCGTTGCCAAAGGGTGAAAGCGCGCAGTCTACAATATCCACACCAGCCTGGCAAGCCATGAGGTAAGTCATATCGCCCGTGCCCGTGGTGTTGTGCGTATGCAGATGAATCGGCACATTTAGTTCTGTCTTGAGCCGTTTCACCAGTGAATATGCCGAGTACGGTAGTAGGATGTTTGCCATGTCCTTGATGCAGATGGTGTCTGCGCCCATCTGAACGAGTTCCTTGGCCAACTTAACGAAGTAATCCTCGTTGTGCACGGGGCTCGTGGTGTAGCTGATAGCCGGTTCGCAGATCCCGCCATACTTTTTTGTATACTTTATGGCAGCCTCAAGGTTGCGAACATCGTTCAACGCATCGAAGATACGAATGACGTCAATACCGTTTTCCAACGCCTTCTTGCAGAACTGTTCGACCATATCGTCCGCATAATGCTTATATCCAAGGATATTCTGGCCACGAAAAAGCATCTGCAACTTTGTATTCGGTAGCGCCTTGCGCAACGTGCGCAGCCTCTCCCACGGATCTTCGTTGAGGAAACGCATGCAAGCGTCAAATGTTGCTCCGCCCCAAACCTCCAGCGACCAATAGCCGATGGAATCGAGAATTTCGCAAGCAGGCAACATGTCCTCAATGCGCATACGCGTGGCAGCCTGAGACTGGTGCGCATCGCGAAGAATTGTATCTGTAATCATAAGTTTCGTCATAGCGTATTTCTCCTTTCATGAGAATTGGGCGCTCGTTCCAAGCGCCCAACCACCGAACAGACTCGTCAACTGATCTGTTCGGTGGCAAGGGCGGATTCTTCTTAGCCAAGCATGGACATGAACACGCCAGCCGCAATTGCGGAGCCAATAACACCGGCAACGTTCGGACCCATAGCATGCATGAGCAAGAAGTTTGACGGATCTTCCTTCTGCCCCACAACCTGCGAAACACGTGCAGCCATCGGGACAGCGGATACACCGGCCGAACCAATCAGCGGGTTGAGCTTTTTCTTGGTGAAGAGGTTCGTGAATTTCACCAACAATACGCCGCCAGCCGTTCCAAACCCAAATGCCAACACTCCGAGAATCACAATCGCAATCGTATTCCAGCGCAGGAAAGTAGCCGCCGTTGCGGTTGCACCAACGGAAACGCCAAGAAAAATGGTCACAATGTTGATCAACTCGTTCTGTGCGGTCTTATTCAAGCGATCGGTCACACCACACTCGCGGAACAGGTTGCCGAGCATCAGTGAGCCAATCAGTGGCGTAGCGGACGGAAGAAGCAGCGACACGAATACCGTAACAACGATCGGAAAGAGAATCTTCTCTGCTTTGCTCACGGCACGCAGCTGATCCATCTTGATACAACGCTCTTTCTTCGTGGTCAACGCCTTCATCACCGGAGGCTGAATAACCGGCACAAGCGCCATGTAGGAATATGCGGCGACCGCAACCGGCCCAAGCAGTTCCGGCGCGAGTTTAGAGGTGACAAGAATTGCCGTTGGCCCGTCTGCACCTCCGATTATGCCAATAGAAGCCGCAGCTCTGGCATTGAACGTGATACCCAGCACTTGGGAAAAAAACTCCGATGCACCAAGCGCCAATGCGAGGCCGAATGCCACATAGACGCCAAGCTGTGCGGCCGCGCCATAGATCAGGCTCTTGGGGTTGGCAATCAAGGGGCCGAAGTCCGTCATTGCGCCCACGCCCATAAAGATCAGGCACGGATAAATTCCGAGTTTTACACCAAGATATAGATAGTCGATCAAGCCCGCAGTATTTGGATCGCCAAGTGCCGCCCAGTTTACCTGACCACCCGCGAAGATTTCTTCGTGATACAGGCCTGCACCAGGCAAATTTGTCAACAACATACCGAAAGCAATCGGCAATAGCAACAACGGCTCGAACTTTTTAACAATAGCGAGATATAGCAGAAAGCATGCGACCACAATCATGACAAGTGTGAGAGGGTTCGTAGCAAGCTGGTAGAATCCCGTCGTTTTCAAGAATTCACCCATGATCTTTTCTACCTCTTAATTAACCGATGGAACAAAGTAAGCTGCCCGATTCCACAGTTGAACCCTTCTCTACTGAAACATTTGTAACGATTCCATCAACAGGCGCGAGAATTTCATTCTCCATCTTCATAGCTTCTAGAATCATGAGAATTTGTCCTCTCTTCACCGCATCGCCATTTTTGACATTGACAGCCAAAATATTTCCGGGCATTGGCGAATTGACAGCGGTCCCACCCGTAGTGGGTGCCGCAGCAGGTGTTGGTGCTGCAACAGCAGCAGGCGTAGCCTTAGGAGCGGTCTGAGCGGCTTTACTTCCGTCGATCTCTTCGACAGCCACTTCATAGTTTGTTCCGTTTACACTAACAAGAAAATTACGCATAATACCCTCCATTATCCTCAGTTGACTTTTTTGATAGACAGAATCTTGAGTCCCGATACATCTGTGCCAATCGTCGTTGCAATGCAAGATGCCACAGCTGCGGTAAACGCGCCGCGATTCTGGATTGTTTCAACAGCGGGAACTGCCGTTGCTTGTACCAGATTCTCCTTTTTACGTTTCATTCCAACAATTACGCTCATCAGCTTGGTGATAAAAATAAGACAGATCAATCCGACAAAGACCGTTCCAAACCCAAGCAGTACAACGTTAATTGGTTCAATGTTCTCCATATGAGCTACCTCCAATATGATTGCTTTTGGGTAAGATTGGGATCTTTCCCATCCTATCCCGCATTCTCTTATATTCGACGCTGTTCCTTTAAATCCTGCTTAATAAAATAATATATCCAACATTGTTTTTTATCATTCGCTCATTTGCATTTGTAACTTTTATGCAGTTAGAGCATATTTTCAAAGGAGGAATCAGCGGTTTTAAGTGGTTTATTTGTCAATTCAAGCGAAGAATTCACAGGTTACTGCAGATAATTTTAGAATTATGAGCGTAGAACTGCAAACCAGCTAGCGAAAACGCTATTCTGGGCATTAAAACACGCACCTAGGATGATATCCCTAGCTTTTTACGCAGTTGCGCAATTTCGGCATCTGTGAGTATTCTTCGCTCGCCAGGATGCAACTCCCCTACCGTCAATGGCCCAAACTGCTCCCGTTTTAACCGAAGTGTTCTATGTCCAACAGCCTCCAGCATACGACGGATCTGTCGGTTGCGCCCTTCGTGGATGGTGATCATCATCGACGTATCCCCGTGCTGGGTGGTGCGCACGGTTTCCACCTTCGCCGGCGCGGTCTTGCCATCCTCAAGCTCCACGCCGCTGGCGAGCGCTGCAACCTCGGAAGCAGTGAGCTTGCCGTCGCACACGGCATAGTACGTTTTCTCCACGCAAAACTTTGGATGTGTCAGCCGGTAGGCAAGTTCTCCATCGTTGGTCATCAAAAGCAGTCCCTCGGAATTAATGTCGAGCCGTCCAACATTAAACAACCGCGCCGGCAAATCATCCACAAATGCCTGCACGGTTTTACGTCCCTGCGGATCGTCGGAGGTCGCAATCACGCCGCGCGGCTTATACAGCAGCACCACGTAACACTTTTCATCCACTTTCACTGGCTTTCCATCCAACAGAACTTGATCAGTCGGTTCCACCGACATCCCAACGCTGGCCAACACACCGTTGATGTGTACGCGTCCCTCGGCAATCATCACTTCGCTGGCACGCCTTGATGCAACGCCGGCATCCGCCATGTATTTTTGCAAACGCATGTTATGTTATTCTCCCCCCTGTTCTTTTCCATTTGAAAAGAACCGTTCAATCATCCATTTTGTTTTTATTTTTCGCTAGGTCTATGCAACCCACCATTCAATAATTTCGCGAAAATAGTTCACCGCTGTTGCCTTAGCAACAGCCTCTGTCACAATGAGAGGCATATGTCCCACAGCTTCTCCATTGATCCTCAGCACCAACTCGCCCGCCTCGGTGCCAGCCTGTATTGGTGCTGCCAGCAGCTCATTCAGTTCCAAATCCCAGTCAATGGAATCACTTCCATCCAACATGAGCGGATATAGTATATCGTCTTTTGGATAAACCGCCAAACTCTTTTTCTCCCCCTGCTCCACGCTGATCATACCAAGTGGCCGCTGCGCACTAACCAGCAGGGTGTTATGCACTGAGGCAAATCCGTAGTTTAGTAAATTTTCAGCGTCGTTCCACATATCCGGCGCATTCAAAACAACCCCGACCATCATGGTTCCTTGACGTTCGGCAGAAAATACTAGACAACGCCCGGCCGCCTTGGTAAACCCTGTTTTAATACCGTTTCCGCCTTCATACTGCCAAAGAATTTTATTTTTGTTCTTAAAGGTACGCGAAGTATCACCCGAAGTGGTCTGATAATACGTTGTTCCAACAATTTCACGAAACATTCGGTTCTGCATGGCAGTGGCAGCAATCAGTCCCAGATCATATGCAGTGGTATAGTGATTTTCATCCGGTAATCCGTTTGGGTTTGCAAAGTGCGTGCCCCGGCAGCCAATCTCGACAGCCCGGGCATTCATCAATTCTGCAAACGCTTCTACGGAACCGCAGATATGTATTGCAATCGTCACCGCTGCATCATTGCCGGAGACCAGCATCAGCCCATAGAGCAGGTCACGCATCGTCATCGTCTCTCCCCTAGCCAGATAGATGCTGGATCCCTCCGTACCTACGGCCATATCCGGAATCCGAATTGGCTCATCCAGATTGCCATGCTCAACAGCCAGCAGTGCGGTCATCACCTTGGTGGTGCTGGCCATATATGCCTTCGCGTGTTCATTGTCTCCATAGACCATGCGGCAGGAATTCACCTCAAATAAAGCTGCGCTAAATGCCGAGGTAACCGGCATGTCAGCATGCACGATATCCGCGCGCAGACACAAGGCAAGCAGCAGTAGGCCGATAAGCGTTTGTTTCCGTCGTTTGCGCTTCATTTTGCTCGTCTATCCTTCGACAGCGATGCAACAAGTTCCTGCACGGTATGTAGCATTTCCGGCACAAGCTGCATAATTTTAGCATATGGCTCCTGTTCTGTGGCGGACAGAACCCCCACATGTTCATCGGATACCGACAGAAACGCAACGGGCATTATACTCACCCCAGCCGTCAGCATACCGGCAAATGGATAAGGCCGGTTACTGCTATCCAAGGTCAGTCCCGCGTTCATCACTGGATTTTTCGTGCTGTACTCCCCGCCGCCGGAGACAAAGCCCAGCGACACGCGAGAAACGGGCATGACAAGTCTGCCGTCACCCAATTGCACCGGTTTTCCGATGATTGTATCCACGTCCACAAGCTGCTTGAGTTCCGACAGGGTCGATTGCATAATGGTTTCCAATGGATGTGCCATATTATTGACCGCCTCTTTTTTCCAATACTACTCTGATAACTTCTGCAAGGCGAAGCTTTGTTATTCCTTCCAGATTTAACCGTAAGCAGAATGCAGAAAACAGCGGCAGCGTGGACACCTCGGTCCAAACATCCGGCAATCCAATTTTGAGCATAGCTGCGCATGTGTTTCCCAGCACGCCGCACAATACTGCCGTCGTAGCTGCGTCCCCGGCACCAACGATCCAAGTCAGCGCCACACGAGGCTTTTCCAATGCTTCCAACACGAAACTGATCCAACGCGGCTTCGCCTTTTTTGTCTGTTTCATTGGATAGATTCGACGTGTTCGCCCATCTCGCTTCATCCAAACCACATTGCAATACGGCTGCCCTTCAAGGGTGATACGCAATGGAATGCTGAACTTCAGCAGCAAAAAACGGATCGTCATGTTGACTCTGCCGCCGTGCATCGTCATTGCGGCAACCACACGCAGCCGGACTGGTGCAAACAGCAGCAACAAAACGATCCCATACAGCATCCAGAAAATAACAAAACTTCCCTGCACAGTCATTTAGTCTGTACAGAGAAGCCAGTTGTATACGGTTCTTTACCGTTTTATGCGTTGAAACAGCGTCACTGTATGCAGCACGCAGATGCAGGCCGCGCCCACATCCGCTACCACTGCAACCCACATGTTTGCAATCCCCAGCACCCCAAGAACCAGCGCCGCCGCTTTGATACCGAGCGCAATGCCAATATTCTGCTTCGCGGTTCTTACGGTCTTTTTTGCAACGCGAATGACAAACGGCAACCTCGTTAAATCATCTGTGAGCAGCAACGCATCCGCCGCTTCCGCCGCCATCTCCGTTCCCCCAAGCCCCATGGCAACCCCAACGTCCGCGCCTGCCAGTACAGGCGCATCGTTAATCCCATCTCCAACGAACATCGTATTGCCAACCCGGGTGCGAATTTTACGCAACTGGGCTAGCTTATCCTCCGGCAGCAATCCGCCATATACCTCCGTCACGCCCAACGCCTCTCCGACATCCTGCGCAGCCTGTACGTTGTCACCGGTCAGAATCACCGTGCATCCAACCAGATCGTTCAGTTCATTGACGGCTTTCTTGGCGCTGTCGCGCAGTTGATCCCCGACATGAATGCATCCAACGTATTGTCCGTCTACCGCCACAAATACACCGGCACGCTCCGGCACGGCCGCACCCTGTTGCATCATCAGCGCCGCATTTCCCATCGCAACACGATGTCCATTTACTTCGCCCGTTATGCCGTGCCCGGCAATCTCGCTAACCTTTTCCGCCAAATATCCACGGGTTGATGCAGAAGAAATCGCAAACGCAATGGGGTGCAGACTGTTCTGCTCAAGCGCAGATGCCAATGCAAGCAGTTCGTCCCGTTCCAAACCGGCCGTTTCCACGGACTGCACCGAAAATTCGCCCTTACTCAACGTTCCAGTTTTGTCCATCACAACCGCTTTCACACGTACCAGCTGCTCCAGCGCATCAGCGCCCTTGCACAGTACACTATTTTTGGATGCGATAGCAAGTCCGCAGAAAAATGTCAGCGGAATACTTAATACCAATGCACAGGGACAAGAGATCACAAGAAAAATCAACGCGCGGCTGATCCAGAGTGACCATGCGCCCAGCCCCAGCAACGGTGGAATCACGGCCACCAGCGCAGCCGCGCCAATCATGCAGGGCGTATAAATGCGGGAAAACCGCGTAATAAAGCGCTCCAACTCCGGTTTGTTCTTCGCCGCGTCCTCGACAGCGCGTAGCAGCCGGCTTGTGGAAGATTCTGATGCAGGTACACGCACCCGTACAATCAATTGGCCTGTGGTGTTTACGCTGCCAGCCAGCACCATACTCCCCGCCTTTACACGCTCCGGCTTCGGCTCGCCTGTCAGCATGGACACATCCAACAAACTATCGCCCTCCGCCACAACGCCGTCCAATGGCACACGTTCACCAACCTTAACCAATATTTGTTCACCGACAGCAATCTCATCGGGGGCAACCACGCTCTGTATCCCGTTTTCGATGCGGCGAGCTTTGTCCGGATGCAGTTCCACCGTCTCGTTGATGCGTTGTCGGCTTCTCGCCACCGCCATCTCCTGCAATCCTTCGCCAACACGGTAGAATAGCATCACAGCGACTGCTTCCGCATAGTCTCCCAGGCAGATGGCACCGATGGTTGCCACGCTCATGAGTACCTGTTCATCAAAAAAGCGCCCTTTAGCAAATCCGCGCACCGCACCAATCAGAATTTCTCCGCCAACGATCAAATAGGCCAGCATCCAAACGCACGTTTGCAAAATCCCCGATAGAAACGCGCCGGCAGCCAACAATCCGCCGCCAACCAGTAGCGGCAGTAACATCTGCCAACTTAGCCGCAATCCATCGCTTTGGTCATGTTCTTTTCCACAACCGCAGTCGCTGTGTTCTACGCAATGATCATGGTCACAGCTGCACGCGCCCACATTCTGCAACCCGCAACAATCTTTCCCGCCTCTGTGCTTGTGTGCCTGCGTCCCAGAATTGCATTGTTTCTGTCCCATAAAACAAGATTTACTCCTTCTCGTAACTACAGACGATGGTCAGTAGTTTTTTAATGATCTCTCCCGTTTCATCCAAATTCAAATAATATACGGCGCGCTGTCCAATTTTGTTGTACTTTACAATGCCGCATTGCCGCAAGATTCTCAGATGATGTGACACTGCCGGCTGACTCATCTTGAGAATATCCGCCATCTCACACACGCACATATCCGCAGTTGCCAGCATAGAAAGCAATCGTACGCGCGTAGAATCCGATAGATAGGAAAATAGTTCTGCCGCATCCACTGCCGCATTATCAGATAAACTACTCTTTAGAATCGTCTGCTCGTGTTCCGTATCTATATGGTTGACTTCACACACGGGCATGGATTGCTTCGCGCTCATATAAACAGCTCCTTATATGAATAATTGCTTATATAATAATGCATCAACTTATAGATTTCAAGTAAATAATATAGCATAATGCCCACAAGAAGTGCGGTAAATAAACGTTCGTTACGAAACCGTGTGAAAAAAGAACGCAATAGGCTGACCAGTGCGGTCTCTCCCAGATTAGCCTGTGCCGTCTGTATGCGAGAACCACACGGTCGATGCAGGAGCGATGTCTCTCTGGTTCTTGAGCGATTGCTCTATGCAAACAGCCCATTGACAATGATTCTTGTATCTGGCCTCGCTCAAATGGGATAAGATGGCAATCGCTCATAGTGTTACCTCCGTTATGAATATTTTCGTAGCAACTCCATTCTATACGTTGGTTGCCCATGGGTTATTCTTTTGTGCAGACTGGGTGGCGCGCTTCATTTTACAAGCTATCTCCGTGATTCATCGTGGTTTATGGAACGTGAAAAAATGGGGAATCCTAAGCTCGCTCGTCATGATAAAATCGCTCGAACCATTGTTGCCATGCCACAAAGCCAGAAACGCGGTTTTTATATCCGGCTTGCGGATATGCCGCAAGCACCGCACCGGTTCATGGTCACTAGGGATTCGAAAACGGATGATACGGGGTGTTGGACGTTGTGTATCTCCGTAAGCCCGATGGCACAGAAGGCTGAAACGATGATCATAGCCCTTGCAACCATCCGTAAATTCGATCTTAATTTTTTTGAAATATCCGACCTGCCCGGCAAGGCGGAATCATCCGCTTCTCTCAAAAATAAAGTTGTGCCTTGCGCCTGGATACGCTCAACTCGGTTCCATTCAATGGCCGCGTTTTTTCATAGACATGCCTTCTATGTAATCGCTTCAAATGGAAATTATCGTCAAAAAAGCGTTTGTATAATTAACCGCCGCAGGCAAAGACTATTTCCATGACAGGCAAGACATGGCATAGGAGGAATGGATTTGAAAGCAACCGGAATTGTGCGCCGCATCGATGAATTGGGGCGCGTAGTCATCCCAAAGGAAATACGCCGCACGCTGCGCATTCGCGAGGGCGACCCACTGGAAATCTTTACAGATAAGGATGGAGTCATCATCCTGAAAAAATACTCGCCCATTGGCGAACTGTCGGAAAACGCACAGGAACTTGCGTTCTCACTGCATCAAACGTTTTCATTGGCAGCGGCAATTTGCGATAAGGATACGTTCGTTTCCTGCGCAGGCCTTGGGCGTCGTGACATAACCGGCAAAGCCGTATCGGAACAGATCGAGCACGCAATCGCTTCCCGTAGCCGCATCATCGTAACCGAAGCCGGAGAAAAGCGCTATTGTTTGGTTGCGGAAGAAGACCCCGCATATATCTGTTCGTTGCTCATTGCCATACCGATTGTGTCGCAGAGCGATTCCATCGGCGCAGTGCTTCTGTTTTCTCAGAAGCCGGATGTCCCCATCGACACATCCGCCATAAAAGCATGCGAGACCGTCTCCGTGTTTCTCGGAAAACAAATGGATCAATAGTCCAGTGCTTTTCCGTTGCGCTTCTGTCCCATTTTCCTTTTGGCTGACCAACTTTTGAAAACGGTTTGACCGAAGTAGCAAAGCGTATGTCATAATGGGCGAATGTCTCACTAAATTCATACTGACATCGTATTTCTCACTTTAACCGTCAAGAAGCGTCCTAGGAGATGACCTTCTTGGCGGGTTCCTTCTGTTCCCTCCCTTTTCTCAAGGTGGTAAGCGCGCTCAGCGTGGACTGTGGCGCACTTGTTTAGCGGTTGAATGGAACGCGTGACTTCAATTGAATTTTTCATCTGTTTAAGCGGAAACTTCTCAAATTAGTTGGCAGCAAATTAAAAATTTGATCCGCAAAAGTGGCAGGAATACACCCGGAAAGCTCTTTGGAAAATTTCAAAACACACCCTGAAATTCATCGCAACCCTAAGAAAATATGATATAATTACTTTATGATAATTGAAAGTCGAAACAATCCATTGATCAAGCGTGTACGCGCATTGACCAGCAGCAAAGCCCGGCATGAGCAGGGATTACATCTGTTGGAAAACGAAAAGCTTGTGCGTGACGCAATTGATTCCGGTGCGCCGATCTGCGATGTATTCGTTGAAGAAGGTCTTTCATGCGAGAATCTTCCGATTCCCGAAAACGCCCATGTTTACACCGTCACCCGCAGTGTTTTGGAATCCATCACCGAAAGCCGAACCCCTCAGGGTTGGGCTGCCACCGTACTTACACCCGATACCACCCCACCGGCACAATACCCCGAAGGGCTGATTGTGGTGTTGGATGGCGTGCAGGATCCCGGCAACGTGGGCGCCATCCTGCGTAGTGCAGATGCATTCGGCGCTGTAGGCATGCTGCTTTCCCAAACCTGCGCCGACCCTTTTTCACCAAAGTCCATCCGTGCGGCCATGGGCTCCACTTATCATTTACCGGTATGGCAAGCAGACGCAGCTACCGAGCTGACGCGACTGCGTGGGAGCGGCTATACCGCCTTATGCGGACATTTGCGCGGCATCGAAGAGCTGCCCCCGCTATCCTCGCGTACAGTCTTGGTTATCGGTAGCGAGGGCAGCGGCGTTTCCGAAGCGGTGTCGCAGCAGTGTACGTTGTATCGTCTACCCATGTTTGGACGAACGGAATCACTCAACGCCGCAGTTGCGGCCGGCGTGTTGCTGTATGTTGTGCGCGCTGCGATCGGCAGACCGCTTATATAGATGCCAAGTCACTTCTGTAACGGATGCTCTGCGATAATCCGCAGAGTTTTTCTGTTTACGCATGAACATGCCGTCCAATGTCTCGTGCAAACCAGATGATCAAAAACGTTGTTTTGAATTATCTGGAGAATTCACAAAATCTTCTCAGAACAATGGTTTTTTCGATACACTGCGTGTAGTATGATTGATGGTTGAAAGGGTTCTTAGTGCATGAAGGATAAACGCTCTGCCAAGCGCCGAATTACCCCCCGGTTTTTTATAAATATCGGCCTGTTTGTGCTGATTGTTGGCCTTGGCCTAATCTTTAAAGACGAATATGTTGCGCTGCGAAATAGTTTTCGCGGGAAAGTTGCCGGCGTTGTTGAGTATATTGTTGATGGCATACAGACCAAGGATTTGCACTTGCAGATGCCGTCACTTTCCGATATTTCCTATGGTGCAGACAATGCGCCACTAACCGGCGAAGGTGTTCCGGTCAATGAGTCGGACACACAATCCCCAACTAACACCGGCGATGAATACCGTTTCCCCGCAGATCAATATCCCTACCGAGCCATGCTGAACACGGATGCGCAGGCCGTCTATAATCAGGTTTATTCCAATGCGCTCAAGGGGAATGATAAGCAGTTCACCCTCATCCATCGTGCCACACAGGACGTATTGCACACCATTATGAGTGCAGTATACAACGATCATCCTGAACTTTTTTGGGTAGATACCGCCTATAGTTTTGGCTACCTGAAAAATGGCGATGCCATTACACTGACGCTTTCTTTCAATGACACCGCGAAAAACCTTGCCAAAAGCCAAGCCGAATTCGACGCGGTGGTCAATCATATCATTCAAGGGGCAGCCCAGTACGGGAATAATGTGGATAAGGAAAAATATGTCCATGATTATCTGATGGATCATGTAATCTATGACGAATCCGCACAAATGCACCAGAGTGCTTATAGCGCGTTGGTATTGGGCAAGTCCGTCTGCGCAGGCTATTCCCGCGCATTTCAGCACATTCTGTTGGAAATCGGCATTCCCTGTTACTATGCAACTGGTACTGCCGCAGGCGGTAGCCACGCCTGGAACATCGTCTCCATCAACGGTGACTACTATAACGTGGACACCTCCTGGGATGATGCAACAGGCGTTGCTTATGGTACCCTTTGTTACACCTATTTCAATGTGTCGGACGCGTCGTTTTCGACCGACCATACGCGAGATGAAATGAGCGCACGTTTGCCTGTCTGCACAGGAACAGCCATGACCTATAATAAAGTGTACGGCAAAACGGAGGATGTGGTCTCCACGTCTGACAAATACACCACCTATGAAAGCCTCGGCTATACCAAAAGCGCAGTGATCGATTCCATGTCCGCTTATAACCGCTACTGCCAGCAACACCTCATCCGGCTTGGCGCAGGCGAGCACGTGCTTACCATGGTGATCCAAAATGCAGACCTTCTGAAAAAAATCTATTCCGCTGCTGAAAATGGTTCTTATATCGACGATTATGCGCAGGCAGTCGTCAATGCACTTTCTTTGAAAAACTGTGATATTTCGCTGAAAATGCGCGGTGAAACGCTGACTGATGGCTATATATTATTGACACAGACGGTCATAATCACGAGCGAACCAATCGTACCCACCGCAACCCCTATGCCAACGGCTAAACCTACGCCAACATCAACCGCAATCCCCACAATCGTCCCCACTGTTATACCTACGTCTCCACCAACAGTGGAGCCAACCATTACCCCCGACCCGGGTGTTTTCACCCCGTCCATCCAAGACGGTATCCCCACTCCGGCAATTTCCTAATGCCAATTGCCCTGTGTTTAGCCAACCAGCCGTTTACAGCGTGACAACGTTCGCGATCTTCATTCATCCATCTTCATTGTTATGCGTGTTAAAATGAATTTCACTCGCATGATCAACTCATCCCCGCCATATCGCCCTGCATTTCCCTTGTCGCCAATTATGTTCTTAATATGCATTGCAAATTGTCGAATAGCCATGTCGCCTGCCTGATGCCCCTAGTAGGTATCGTTGATCTGTTTAAACCGGTCAATATCCATCATGATTACATACAAGCTTGTAAAATTTTGATCTTGAAAGCTTTGCTCGAGTGTTTCAAGGAATTTTCTTCGGTTAAACAGCCCAGAAAGGCTGTCTACCGTTGCGAGCTTTTCCAATTCACTATTCGCCGCAACCAACTGTTCATGCTGCCGTTGATAATGACGCGAAAAGATCGCGATCGATGTCGTAATGACTGTAAATATAATGATAATCTGTATGAGCATATCCAAAAATACACATGCCAATCGAAAATATCCATTTTACATTCGCAATCATCGGAAAGTTCGTGATGAGATTTCCAACCACACTGGCAATGGAAGCGCACAGCATGAGCGTTAAAAACACGCGGAATATATAGGTGCTAAGCGATAATTTCTTTCCGCAATCTACCCAATGCTGGTATTTTTTTTAGCATATTCCAGTCTCTTTCTATTGGCATAATAAGCTGCACACCAATACGGATCAAAGTCCATATCATTGTGTAGTTACTTTGCCATGACAAGCTCGAGTTTATTAATTGTTTATCTTTTTCCAATCAGTAATAATAGTATACCATAATGAGTAGAACGTGAGAAGTGATAAAACTACTGTCACACTTACTAAATCCCTGCAGTCTTTAACCCACAGTGTATTTTCCCCCTTTCTTATATACACATCGACGGATGAAGGTTAGCGCTAGCCGTTTTCATTGGCATGTTTTGAAAGGGGCGAACCCAGGGCATATTTGAATAAGGTTTTTCGGTTTTGAGTAATTTTTTATCAGCTCAGACGGTAATTTAGTGAGTCTACAGGAAGCAACTCCATGAATTCAAAATAAATAATAGCAAAACGCCATGCACTTGCTGGAGAATTTTGACGCATATCCGCGTTATCATACACACGCATTGTTCTGATTCTTCCGAGTCCCACAGCATTGTCACTGGCCATGGTAACACTTTCTGTCCACGATTGACAAAGAAGTCAGCTTTATGGTCAATTGACCTTTACACATGGTTTCTTCTCCGTTCTTGTAGGTTGTAGTATTGTAGCTTCGGTCTGCTAACTATTGAAACATCATGCTTCTCTTTTTTCGTATATCTCAATCTTTAGTAAAAAGTTGGCTTTTCAATACCCCAACTATTGGCGGATAGTGGACAAACCAATAGGAGCTGGTCACGTCTCCGTAACCAACTCCTGAATGATCTGTATCAATGATGCTCATCCAATGCTGACAATAAGGCGATTAAATGCACATCCACTCAACCCGATCAATCATCGGTAACTTTAAGTCCTTGGAAGAGCGCCGCCAGCGATGTGGTAGATTCCTGTACCGGTGGCAACTCATAGTCGCCATCCTCATTGCGACGATGCCGATCCGGACGATCGCGACGGTCATTGAACGAATTATTGCTGCGCTCACTGGTACGGTTGTTGCTGTTATTGCTGTTGCTATTGCTATTGCCGCCACCACTGTTGCTATCACGAGTTACGCGCTGCGCCTGGCTCTGATCGCGCTGCTGTTGACGCTGCTCCTGACGCTCCGCATATTGACGGTCACGTTCCGCTTTTTCAGCTTGCAACTGTTCAGCCAACTCCGGGTTTTCCTCAATCATTGCCTCTTTCCGGCTCAAACTAATGCGCTTGGCTTCCGTATTGACTTCCAGAACCTTGCAGCGGACGAGATCACCAACCTGAAGTTCATCTTCAACCTTCGCAATGCGATGAACCGAAACCTGCGAAATATGGATCAACCCATCGATGGTGGACTCCAATGCCACAAACGCACCGAAGGGTACAATACGGACAACCTTACCCTCCACAATGGAACCAACAGGATACTTGACATCCGCAGTCGTCCATGGTTTAGGCTGAAGCTGTTTATAACCAAGAGAAACGCGTTCCTTCTCGATATCAACATTAAGAATCAACACTTCAATTTCTTGCCCGATGGTGAAAACATCAGATGGATGTTTCACGCGTCCCCAGGCCGCATCGGTTACATGTACAAGGCCATCGACACCACCGATATCAACAAATGCACCGAAATCGGTAATGCGGCGAACGATGCCGTTTACTTTGCTGCCAACGACAAGTGTTTCCCACTTCTTGTGCTTTTCAGCCGCTGCTTCGGCCAGCATGACCTGCTTTTGGGAAGCCACAATCCGCTTGCGCTGCTTATCTACCTCAAGAACCTTAAGCTTCATAGGTTGACCTACAAATTCGCTGAGGTTCTCGATATATTTCACGGATGCCTGCGATGCGGGAACAAACGCACGAATGCCGCCAATGTCGGCAATAATACCGCCCTTGACAACTTCTTTGCCAACCGCATCAAAAACCTTGTTTTCAAGATCTTCCTGGTTGACCAAGTCTTCCCAAAGCTTCTTGGATTCGACATTCTTACGAGAAAGCAACACATTGCCTTCGCCGTCGTTGACCTTCACGACCTCAACGTCGATGGTATCGCCTTCTTTGAAATAGTCCTCCGGCTTTGCGTCCGAATCGCTGGAAAATTCATTCTTGGGGATGATGCCGTCGGATTTGTATCCGACATTGACGAACACTTCGCCATCTACGATCGAAAGCACCGTTCCCTCAATGACCTGTCCGTTATGAATACGGGTCATCGTCTTCTCAAACGCCTGTGCAAACTCTGATGGTTCTTCCACTTCTACGTTCGTCTTTTGTACGGGAGGGCAAGCCTCCGCATCGACCAGCTTCGCCTCTGCGGTCATGGGTTCGACCACTACATCCTCAACGGTCATTGTGTTTGCTTCGATCATCTGGGGTGCTTCGGTCACGGCGATTTCCTCAGCGGGAGCTTCCGCCTCGATGGTTTCAATCGTCGTTTTTTCCAGTTCGCTCATTGCTTGTACAACCTCCCTAATCATCCAGTCCGGCGTTGATGCGCCCGCGACAATACCTATTATATCATTGGATTGCAAATTATCAAGAAAAAGTTTGTTGATATCCTCAATGGTTATTGTTTGTTCACAGTAGTTTTTGCAAAGTTCGGTCAATTTGCCGGTATTTGCGCTTCTTTCAGAGCCTAATACGAACACTTTATTGCATTTCTTGGCGATTCTAATTGCCTCGCTTTGACGTGCGCGTGTAGTATCACAGATGGTTTCAAAAACTTCAAGGTCTGCGCATTTGTCAGCAAGCGCTTTTTGAATTTGTACATACGTCTCTGCCGAAAGCGTCGTTTGCGCAACAAGCGTAGCATGTTCTACCATTTTCATCGCCACCGCGTCCGTTACCGTTGCCAAAATCAGTGCATTCTCGCCCGCCCAGCCACGGATGCCGATCACTTCCGGATGCTCAGGCTTGCCGGCAATCAGTACCGTGCGCCCGCCTTGCGCCGCTTTTTCCACAACTCGGTGAATTCGTTTGACAAAGGGGCAGGTCGCGTCGATGAGCCGGAGGCCCCTCTTCGCGCAATCCGCATACAGAGACGGGGGTGCGCCGTGCGCGCGCACAATCAACGTTGTACCTTTCGGCAGTAGGCTTGGATCTTCTGCCGGAAAAACATTCTTTTTTCGAAGCTGCTCCACCACAATCTCATTATGAATAATGTATCCATAGGTATACACCGGCACCGTTTCGTTGGCATATGCTTCCGCCATATCCACCGCCCGGCGAACACCAAAGCAAAAGCCGCTGTTTTGAGCCAATAGGATCTTCACGCACGATTCCAGCTTTCCATCTCGTTTCTCAATTGCTGCATACGGTCACGCAGCGCATCGGTCACCGTGTCCACCGAACGACCGGCGCACTGCTTTGCAATGGCTGTTGCATCCATCGGTTCGCCTACGATCATCCGGATTCGCATACGCTTTGCCGCCTGTGGGTCGGAATAGAGCGGTATAATCGGTGCTTTGCAGCGGAGTGCAAGAAATGCCGCGCCCTTTTCAAAGGTATCCAAATCCCCGGTAATGGAACGACGCCCCTCTGGAAAGATACCAAAAACGCGGCCTTTGTCCAGTACAGTCATCGCCTGCTTGAGCGAAGCCAGATCCGCGTGCTTACGGTTGACGGGAAAACACAGCAAGCCCTTCAAAAAAAAACGAGCAAGCGGGTGTTCGAACAGTTCCTGCTTTGCCATGAAGTGTACCAGGCGAGGAGCTATAAATGCAATGAGAATGGGGTCGCCTAACGAATGATGGTTACTAATCAGAATGGCCTTTCCACGGATGAATAGATTATGATAGCCTTGCACTCGTGGTCGATAGATCAGCAAAACAAACAGCGTGAATATGATTTTACACAGAATATACAGCATGGCTCGCTACTTCGCTCCCTTTTCCCCAATCCGGCCGGTCATGAATTCCAAAACCTGATCAATGCTCATCTCCGACGTATCCACAACCGTAGCGTCCTCCGCCACCCGGAGTGGCATGTATGCGCGCGTAGTGTCATTGTAATCGCGTTGTTCGATATCAGCAAGCACACGCTCAAGGGTTTCAGTCGTTTCTCCCCGTTTGGTTAATTCATTCAACCGTCTGCGCGCCCGTTCCTCAGGGCTGGCCGTCACATAAAACTTGAAGGGTGCATTGGGCAGAACATTGGTTGTAATATCGCGGCCATCCATCACCACATCATATTCCTCGGCCACCTGACGCTGCATCTGCGCAAGTTTTTCCCGTACGCAAGGATGCGCAGATACACGGGAGGCACCCATGGATATCTCCGGCGTGCGGATACTGCCCGTCACATCCTCGTTCCCAAGCAGCACTCGCTGTCCTTCGGCGGTATACTTCACGGAGATCTCTGCATCCGGCAAGATCCGTGCCAGCGCATCCGCATCATCTGCATTCACACCGCAACGCAAAGCATACAGTGCCATGGCACGGTACATCGCGCCCGTATCCAGATAACGGATGCCCAGCTTTTGCGCAATTGCTTTCGCAACCGTACTTTTGCCCGCGCCGGCAGGTCCATCGATGGCAATGTTTAGATGCCCATTCATCTGGAGAGACTCCTTCCGGCAAGCGCGCCTGTTGACCATGCAATCTGCAGGTTATAACCGCCCGTAGTCGCGTCCACATCCAGTACCTCGCCCGCAAAATATAAGCCGTGTACCCGTTTGCTTTCCATGGTGGAGGCATTGACGTCCCGAACGGCGATTCCCCCGCGGGTAATCACCGCTTCGTCTAAACTGCGCGCACCGGTAACCGTCAGTGGTAGCGCCTTAAGCGTCTCTCCTAAACGATGTCGCTGTGCCTTGGTCAATTCGCCTACGGATTGATTTGGATCAATTTCCGCCCGTTCAAGCACAATCGTCAGAAGTCTGCCGGGCAACAGCGCATGCAACGCTGTTTGCGCCTGTTTCTTTGCCCCCTCTGCAAGATCCCGCAGCAACCGTGCATCCAATTGATCCGCGGTCAGTCCTGGCTTTAGATCAATGGCAAGCTTTGTACCGATTGGATGGCCGGCAATTACGCCGGACAACGACAGAACCAGCGGACCAGACACGCCAAAGTGCGTAAACAACAGTTCTCCCAACTCCGAAAACACTTTCTTTTCATTGACATAGGCTGTCAGCGTTACATTTTTCAGCGTCAGCCCGGATAGCTCCGCTGGCCATTGTTCCTGCGTGGTCAATGGCACAAGCGACGCCGTTGTTGGCTCCAAGCCATGGCCAAGCGCCTTGGCAAACCGATAGCCATCGCCAGTAGAACCCGTCTGTGGGTAGGAAAGACCGCCTGTAGCCACCACCACCGCGTCGCACGGAACCGTCTCCCCTGCCACCGTGATGCCCGTGACTGCGCCGTCTTCTGTCTGTATCCCTGTAACTGCGGTGTTCAACTTCACCGTTCCACCGCTGTCGCGCACATATTGTTCCATGGCACGCAAAATATCGCTGGATTTATCCGATTCGGGGAATACGCGCCCACCCCGCTCCGTTTTCAGCGGCACACCCTGCGCTTCGATAAGCCGCATGAGCTCTGTGTTATCCAATGCCGACCATGCGCTGTATAGAAAGCGCGGATTTCTCAACACATGCCGGAAAAATTCGTCCCGTTCTGCCACATTTGTAACGTTACAACGGCCTTTACCGGTCAGATACAGCTTTTTCCCAAGCTTTTCGTTTTTTTCGTACAGCGTAACCTTATGCCCGTCTCGGGCCGCTGTTGCAGCCGCCATCATACCCGCTGGTCCGCCGCCGATTACGCATACCTTCATTTTCGGTTTCTCTCCTCTTTGATGGTTTCGTTGAGATACACGCCTTCCGCGTGCCAAATGTTCTCGAGTTGGGTTAAGTGTTGATAGGCCTCGTCCTTACGGGCAAGACCAACCGCAACAATGATCGCATCCAGCAGTGCGAGCGGCGCCACCAGCGAATCTGCAAACGAAGCCATGTCGCTATGCGCACATAACGTATAATCGGAAATCGCGGCAAGCGGCGAGCTGGTCTGATCAGTCAGGGCGATCAGCGTTGCGCCCTTGCTCTTTGCGTATTTCATCGCATCCACCGTCCGCGCGCTATAGCGTGGAAAACTGATGCCGAAGCATACGTCATCCGAGCCAACGCGTAGCATACGTTCATGGATATCCTGTACCGCGCCATTGACAAACATAACATTATCACAAACATAGTCCAAATAATAGGTGAAAAACTGTGCAAGCGCCATTGCGCTGCGAATGCCGAGCACATAGATTCGCCGTGCACCAAGAATGGCCTCAATGGCGCCCTGAAAGCTGTCGTTATCCAACATATCAATCGTTGAACGGATGTTGTTCATGTCTGCCGTTAAAACCGTCTTGAGCACCTCCTGCTGCGGAATGTTCGCAGCTAAGCGGATGCGCTGTACGCTTGTGAGCCGGTGGCGCACCAATTCCTGTAGTGATTCCTGCAATGCGGGATACCCGTCCAGTCCCAATGCATACGCAAATCTCACGACCGTGGATTCCGACACACTCACACGTTCGCCCAATTTGGCAGCTGTCATAAATGCCGCATCATCGTAGCAATCTACGATAAATTCCGCAATCCTTCGCTGCCCTTTGCTAAGTTGTGGATAGATCTGTTCAATGATAGTAAACAGCGCGTCCATTCGAATCCCCCTATTGCTGCATACTGAATTCTTCGGCGTCCATCTTGTCCATCAATCGATAATCGGTCAAATCATAGGTCAGCGGCGTAATCGTCACATACCCTTGGCTGGACCAGCGTTCATCCACATCCGTCTGTCCCACATCCGTCATGCGTCCCCGGGGTACCCAGTAGTAGGGCCTGCCCATAGGATCTTCACGCTCGATATATTTGAGCGTATATTGTTCCACGCACGCGCGCGTCACCTTCACGCCGCAAATTTCTTCCATGGGCAGATCTGGCACATTGATATTGAGTACCGTCCCGAATGGAAACGGATGCTTGTTGAGATATGCAATGCCCATACGCGCCGCTTTTGCCGCCGTATCAAAATGCTGCGGATCAAACGAGCAAGCCGAAACCGCAATGGCCTGGTAACCCAATAGCGCTGCCTCGTGCGCAGCAGCCACCGTACCTGAATACAGCACATCCGTGCCGAGGTTCGGGCCGACATTGATGCCGGAGATGACCATGTCCGGTGCTGGAAACAGATTGCCCAGCGCCAAGCGCACACAATCCACCGGTGTGCCGCTAACCGCGTAGGCAAGCACATCCGGTAATCCTTTGATCTTCGTGGGACAGGCGCGCAGCGGCGAAAACAGCGTCATAGAACGGCTGACCGCGCTGCGCTCACAGTCTGGTGCAGAAATATATAGATCGTGATCGTGGCACAACTCCAGCGCCAATGCGCGGATGCCCTCAGAACCGACCCCATCGTCGTTGCTCAATAATAGCTTCATGCAGGAACTCCGTCATCTAGAATGTTGTTATTCTATCACAGAACGTGTATTTTTGCTACCTTGTCCCATAAAATAATGCAGGAGAAATCATATTCTCCTGCACTTACAATGCAAAATTCTCTTAGGCATGTTTTCAAAAGAGCAGTTTGCGGTTTCCCGATGGTTCCTGTCAGTTCAATCGGAGCTCGCGTAGGTTTCCTGATGATCAAGCGAGCGTCCGAGCGCAAAAATGGCCATTAGACGACAAAAAAGCCTTTTCATCTGGATTTTAGAAGCGCACCCTAGTCCGTCCATCACGCAAATAGGCTGCCGATGGTATGCACCAGTAATGCAACGATATACGCCGTCGACATCTGATAGGCAACCATGAACCAGGTATATTTTGCGCTATGCAGTTCCTTACGCATGGTGGTCACCGCTGCTATGCAAGGCACATACAACAGCACGAATACAAGGAAGCTGTAGGCTGCAAGCGGCGTAAAGATCGTGCCAAGCGCACTCGACAGCGCTGCGCTGCCGCTAACCCCGAGAAATAGCGAAAGCGAGGATACCACGGCTTCCTTGGCAATCAGCCCAGAGAGCAAAGCGACAGAAGCTTCCCATGTGCCAAAGCCAAGTGGTGTAAACACAGGCGCCAGAAAGCTGCCAAATCGTCCGAGGATGCTGTCTTGCGTTTGTGCAGTCATGGAAAACGACAGGTCAAACCGCGTTAAAAACCACAGAACCACGCTCATGACAAGAATGATGGAGCCAGCTTTTTCAATAAAATGCTGCACTCGTTCGCCCACATGCAGCATGGTGTTTTTCAGCGATGGCATCCGATATGGCGGCAGTTCCATCACAAAAGCCGCATGGTTCTTTCGAAACAGTGTCTTTCGAAACAGGAGGCCCGTAATGATCCCTATCACAATGCCCAACACATACAAACTTAATACAATCAATCCCCGTGCATGGGCAAAAAATGCAGACGCAATCAAGCCATAGACGGGCAACTTGGCCGAGCAGCTCATAAAGGGCAGCAGCATAATGGTCATACGCCGATCGTCCTCGTTTTCCATGGTGCGCGCACTCATGGTAGCTGGAACCGTACAGCCAAAGCCCATCAGCATCGGAATAAAGGACTTTCCGGAGAGGCCAAAGCGTTTCAGTGCACGATCCATCAAAAATGCTGTGCGCGACATGTACCCGCTGTCCTCCAGCAGTGACAGAAAGAAGAACAGCAGCGCAATCTGCGGCAAAAACGTCAGAACCCCGCCTACACCAGTCAGCACGCCGTCACATACAAGACTGATGATCCAGTCTGCTGCATGGATACGTAGCAGCAGACTCTCCGCAAGCGGTATGGCGTACAATGTAATAATCTGCTCCGCGCCATCGGCCAGCCAACCACCCAAGGTATCAAACGTCAGTATAAAAATCAGCCCCATAATCAGCAGGAAGATGGGAATGCCCAGATATTGATTCGTCAGAACCGCGTCGATCCGGTCGCTCACCGTCTTTTCGCCTGTGGCCTTCCTGCGCACCGCCGCACCGCAGACACGCGTAATGTATTGATAACGGCTGTCCGCGACACGGGTTTCGTTGTCCCCCAGTGCGCCCTCACCCGCATAGGCCGCAAGCAACTGGTCAAGCTCATCCGACTGTGTCTTGCTCAGGCTCAAGCGTTGGCGAACCAGCGGATCGCCCTCCAGCAATTTGATCTCTGTCCAGTGCATTGGCAGTGTAGCCCTGTCCGGTGCATCACCAATGATTTGGCCGATCCTGTGATGCGCAGCGTGCGTGTGTTCATCGTATAAATCGTCCGGCTCAATGCAAAATCCCCGATGCATCTGTTCATGCGCCAGCGAAAGAATCGTTGCGCAGTTTTGCAGTAACTCCTCCACGCCCTGACCTGTGCGCGCGCAAATCGGTACAACCGGCACGCCCAGTTCCAATGCCAGCCTGCGCACGTCAATGCTGATGCCCATCTGTGTGACCTCATCCATCATGTTGAGCGCCAGTATCATGGGCGTCTCCAACTCCATGAGCTGGATGGTCAAATACAGGTTGCGCTCCAAGTTCGTGGCATCCACAATATTGATAATCGCATCCGGATGCTCATCGACGACAAAGTTCCGCGCAACAATCTCCTCCATTGAATAGGTGGATAACGAATAGATCCCCGGCAAATCCACAATCGTCATGTCGTGTCCATAGGCGTTCAGATGTCGTTCCTTCTTCTCCACCGTCACGCCAGGCCAATTGCCGACATACTCTTTTGCGCCCGTCACAGCATTGAACAGTGTGGTCTTCCCCGCGTTCGGATTGCCTACTAGTGCCAGTGTCACTGGACGGTCGTCGGAAGCGGGTCGGCCGGACTTGCCGCGTTCTCCCGTAGCCGCTCGTTTCTTCCAGTTGCGCCCTTGTTTGCCGCCGCAACCAGCACAGGTCGCACAGCCGCCCGTGGGGCAGCTCTGTCCCGCGGTTGACAGCACCCACTCCGTCAGTTTCGCCGCGCTCTTATGTGCTGGTAAATCCGTATGAATCTCATGCCGAAACTGTGCCGTACCCACCCGCTGATCAAAATCGGCCTGAAGCGTTTTCTCCCGCTTCAAAAACGTCTGTTTCTCCTGCTCGGTCAGAAGCGTGATTTCATCCGCATCCTCCTTGCGGATTGATAGTGAATATCCTCGCAGACTAATCTCGATCGGATCGCCAAGCGGCGCGATTTTCTTCACATATAGCTCTGTCATAGGTGTAATGCCCATATCCACAAGCCTCCGCTTGACCGCAGGGCTGCCCGCGCCAACGGTTTTGACAACTCCACTGTGTCCCGGTTGTAATTCTCCCAATCTATTCGGCATAAAAACCTCGTCATTCAAATTAGGTTAGCCTATGCTAACTTATGCTATTATATCGATGCAACTCTATGTTGTCAATCACAGTTTAGACCTGCGTCTGCCGTGCGCGCATCTTTTTAAAATACACGTTGCCCCGCCAATTGATTGTTTTGACCTGTGCTCGTCCACACGCGCCTATCCACGGCATTTGGGATACGTGTCCCGCCTCGCCTCCGGGTCTGCAGCCCGTCCGCAAGCACCTGTGCAAGGCATCTTGGTCGTATCGCCTCCGCTCACAGCGATACCGTAACCGGCCCCGGCCCTATCCCTAGTAAAAGATGATACTGCGACGGTCCACGTCTCTGAACCTCGTAAATTTTGGCATATTCAAATCAATCCAGCCCATCATTCGACACCGCTGGAGCGAATCAACTTTTTCTGTATTGTTGCCCTCTATTTATTGTTGTACTCTAGAGACTCATACGCATCACGATCAGTGGCGCGGTCAGCGACAATGTCCATCTTTTGGAAACCATACATTTCTCCACGGAGCCATGCCTTTCTCCCCAACCAATCGCCTAAGTCTGTTTGCCCTGGCCTTATGGTAGCAGCGAAGAAATGCTGTCCGCGAAAAAAATGCCGTCCATAGAAATACCGTTCAAACCGTCCGTCATGCCAAAGCGAATGATTAGATAGATGCTAACCGCCTGCATCACAAGCACCGCAAAAAATGCAGCAATACCCGTCCCACGGGGAAACCGTCGATGTCCGCGAAGGACGCGAAACAGCAGTCGGTTGAGTAGCAGTGTGAGGATCAATGGGGAAAAGACCAGCAACAGTTGAAATACCGTCTCCGCAATTGAACGGGAGGTGCCCGTTGACAGGAACGTCCAGTCAAACTGCATGCTCTCGCCCAGTGTGTATAGCGCAAAGATGGCCAGCAGGACGTTGAGCAGCAACATCAGTAGCCAGTATGCGGCAAGTCGGCCGCCACCGCTTCGCTCACAGTGGCTACGAGTCAGCCGTTTTTCAGCATCATAATATGCATTCTGATCATTCGGATGCTCCATATCCATTTCCCTCCTCAAGCGTCGATTAGATCAATTCGTTCGATAGACGATACGTCATCTGACTGTTTATCATCATCATCGAATCGCTCGGCAAGTACCTTGGTGGTGAGATATGCGCTGATTGCGTCAATGGCCATACGGTTCTTTCCTCCGCGCATCACCGCAAAATCCGCATCGTTGATATAATCCGCAATGTACTTCTCATACATTGGCTTCACAGTATCTACATATTGGGTTGCGATGTTGTCAATCGTGCGCCCGCGCACCTTGATATCACGCTTAATGCGGCGCAGCAGACAAATATCGACATCCACATGCAGGTAAACCTTGAGCGCCATCATATCGCACAGGCGCTTGTCGTAGAACATGTGGATTCCCTCCAGTATCAATACCTCCGGCGGTTCGATAGGAAGATCTGGTTGATCTGCGCGCAAATGCTTTGCATAATCGTAGCCCTTGGTAGGGATGGACTCTCCACGAGCCAGCGTCTGCACATCCGCGAGCATTTCGTCAATGCTGAAGATGGAAGGTTCGTCATAGTTCAGCTTGACGCGTTCCTCAAAAGCAATATCCGGAAAGCTCTTGTAATAGCAATCTTGTCCAACGATGGTGCAACTGCACGCAAGCGAATCTTTAATACGCTTTGCCAGCGTACTTTTTCCACTGCCGCTTGCGCCGCAAATCCCGACGATGATCATACTGATCCTCCCTCTATGCTACCCAATCGCTAACAGTAGCCATTTGTATGCGCTTCCCTTTGCATCAGCCGAATGTCAATGGTGTCTGCTTTAAGATTCGATTTTAAAGAGCATCTCCCCATAGGATGGTAACGGCCAAAAACGTTTGCCGACGATACATTCCAATTTGTCCACAATGTTCCGCAGCTTCACCATCCGGGGTTTTACGCTGTCTCGAAACGCCGTTGCCGCCTCCAGTGCACAGTCGCTCCCCGGCATTTTGCTTAACGCAGCATCCAGCATATCCGAGGCAATCCGGCACTCGTTGAGCTTTTTATTGACGTCGTTGAGCATCGCCGTCTGGGCAGGTACAGCAACCAAGCACTGGGAGGCCTTGTAAACGGTATCCACCAGTTCCTCCGCATACCCCATGATGGCGGGCATAATGCTCTGCCGAACCATCTTCAGCATGGTAGTTGCCTCAATGCGGGCCGAGGTTGCATAGTTTTTCAGCGCAATTTCCGTGCGGGCCGCCAACTCGCCTTCCGTCATAACACCATGGCGCGAAAACACCGACCGAACCGTCTTCTCCCGGGATATCAAGATGGCATCCACGGTATTGTCAATGTTCTGTAATCCACGTCGCTTGGCCTCAACTGCCCAGGCAGGATCATAATTATTCCCATTGAAAATGATGTGTCCATGTTCTCTATACAGCTCGCTCATCAGCTTTGGCCACGCCTTATCGACATCAGCCGTCTTCTCCAGTTGATCGGCAATGCGCATGAGGCTCTCCGCCACAATGGTATTGAGCACGGTATTGGGCATGCCCAGAGACTGAGACGATCCCACCATGCGAAACTCAAATTTGTTGCCGGTAAAAGCGAACGGCGAAGTGCGATTGCGGTCGGTATCGTCCTTGAGCAACGTCGCCATTGTGGAAACGCCAATATTCATCATTTCTTTCTTGTGTGGTACCATTCCGCTGCCCTCGGCCAGCTGACCCAGTTCTTTTTGCAGGAGTTCTCCGGTAAATATGGAAATGATGGGCGTGGGTGCCTCATGACCGCCAAGACGGTTTTCATTGCCAATGCTTGCACAGCTCAGCCGCAGCATTCCTGCATATTCATCCACCGCCGCAATAGTAGCCAATAAAAATGTAAAGAAAATGCGGTTGCTGCTTTCATCCTTGCCCGGCTTAAACAAATTGCGTCCATCATCGGTCACGAGTGACCAGTTGTTATGCTTACCGCTTCCGTTTACATTTTCAAATGGTTTTTCATGCAGCAGGCAGGTCATGCCATGCCGCTCAGCCAAGCGCCGCATCATCTCCATAACCAGTTGATTGTGATCAACCGCCACATTGGCCGATTCAAACACTGGCGCCAGCTCATATTGGGAAGGGGCTGCTTCGTTATGCTCCGTTTTGCAGGGCACGCCCATGCGCCAGAGTGCCTCGTTCAGATCCTTCATAAACGCAATCACACGTTCCGGCGTAGCTGCATAGTATTGATCGGAAAGCTCCTGCCCCTTGGCGGGAATCGTGCCAAACAGCGTCCGGCCTGTATAAGCAAGGTCCTTTCGTTTTCGAAAAGAACCTTTTTCAACAAGAAAATACTCCTGTTCCGCGCCCACGGTGGGCTTTACACGCTTAACATCTTCACCCAGTAGCCGCAGCACACGAACCGCCTGCTTATTAATCGCGTCCATCGAACGTAGCAGCGGCGTTTTTTCGTCCAGTGCTTCACCAGAGAACGAACAGAAAGCAGTTGGAATGCAAAGGCAGCAGGAGCCGTTTGCATCGCGCTTGATAAATGCCGGACTTGTGCAGTCCCACGTGGTATAGCCGCGCGCTTCAAACGTCAGCCGCAATCCCCCCGTAGGAAACGACGATCCATCCGCCTCACCCTTGATTAGCGCTTTGGCGGAAAACGATAAAATCGGCGTTTTATCCAGTGCGGAATGCTCCAGAAACGTATCCCGTTTCTCTGCGGTTGCGCCGGTCATCGGCTGAAACCAGTGCGTGTAATGGGTCGCTCCTTTTTCAAGTGCCCATTCCATCATCGCCTTCGCAACAACGCCAGCCAAATCAAACGTTAGCGTGCCGGCTTCATCAATAATATTCCGGAGTGCCGCATAAGTTTCCGCATTCAGACGCTGCCGCATCACTTCGTCGGAAAACACATCCGCCCCAAAATTACCATACGGCATCGTCTCTTGTAGCGTCAACATATTAGTCTCTCTCCCATATATCCCATAAAATACGAACATTCATAATTGGTTATACCATAGCATACCGCAGTATTTTTTTCAACGCGCAATGTGCTCAACGCAATAATGCGGAGCAACTGAAGCGCCTATCCCGTTTTTTCGCTTAAACAAGGCTGCCCATTTCTGGACAGCCTCTCTCTGTCAAATCGGTCCGGGATTGTAAAGGTATGCACTGCTTGCCTCGTTGATTTCAGCATCAGCAGATTGTCCGCCAAAGCGGATCGCCCAATTTAGGCATATTCTCCGCACGTTCAGATAGCCGTGATGCGTGTATCGTGGTCTAAAATAGTTATGCCCGGCGAAAATTAACATTTCGGCAGACGAAAACGATCTGTTTTCAAATAATCGCCACGCATTGATCAAGCGATCTTTTCTGAGTCGATAGCGCGCTTTTCATTTCTCAGTCAGCACGCCATGAACCACAAAACGTGCGTCATCACCCGCGTCAAAGTCTGAGCTGGTCACAAGTGAAATCAATGTTGCATTCTGCGCAATCACCATATCCGACTGAATCAGTGACTTTGTTCGCACCTCGTTCAGATACGCATCACGAGCCGTATCGGATTCAAACCAGATTGGATAATTGCCCATTGCGGGCGATGCGGTATGAGCTGCAAAAACATCGATTCGATAGCTTTTTTCGGGCGTATACAAGATCAAAAACGGATGCTGTGCATAATAATCGGGATCACGATAAGAACCCAAAGCGCCAAACATTGCACCATCCTGCATCGGGTTTCCGTAGATCATGATCTGCCCGTCTGCAAACGCCGTGCTGTTACGGCAGTCCAGATAAAGTGCGCCATTCTTGTTCTTCTTTCCGTCGGCGTTGTGCGCCATATAGAATTCGTTGTCCTCGCCCTGAACCACAGGACCATCGATTGTCGTACCCGCCCCATATAACCAGCCAACAATCGGTTTCCCCTTAGCCGTCAGCGTTGCAAAGTCAATGTTGCCGTTGGCGCCGGTCTGCGTTGTTGTGATCCCCGAAACGGAATCGGCCGTTTCGTTATCAGTATTTGTTTGAACCGTATGCTCATTTTCTATGGACTGTACGGCATCCATATTTGCTGGTTGAGTCCCATCACTCAAAAGCTTAGCTACCAAAACCACAAGCATAACAACAACGGCGATTACCAGCATGCCGTCAATCCCTACTATGAGTCGCTTCAGTTTGCTGATGCGCTTTCGTTTCCCAGTTCTTTGCATGGTACTATTTTACTGCTGCACGGTTGCGCAGTCAATTCGAGGCTGTATTTGTTTGCATATTCGACACATCTAAACGCAGCATCTTCCCCATTCCAATGGACAAGGGGTTGCCCAGGCCGGACAACCCCTTGATTTTTCTTTCAATTGCTGCAATCAGCTAGCCCTTACAAAGCTTGCGCTGACATAGGCGGTCACACCCTTAAACTCGATCTCATAAAACCCGTTTACCACCTTGGTATAGGCAAACACTTCGTTAAGGAACGCCAAGCCGAGCTTGCTGAATGTTGTCCCTGCACCGGAGCGAACGTTGACGCAGTTGGTGCAGTTGACGATGGTCACAGTCTTACTGGGTACTGCCGGCGTCGGCGTTGGTGTTGCGCCGGGCGCCGGTGTCGTGCCGGGTGCCGGGGTTGTTGTGCCAACCGCGCCTGAAGAGACATAGCTCGCATTCGTTGCCTGGGCATTCAAATAATTTGCCCAGATATAGGCCGTCTTGCTGGCATTATACTGAATCTTATACCAACTGCCAGACTTATCCAGTACCTTGTAAGTATCCCCCAGATACGCATAGCCAACCATGGCAGACGCGCCGCTCGCCTTTGAGCGTGTGTTCACTCTGCGTGAACAGTTCACAACTGTACCGACCGAGAACATTTTGGTCACGACCGATACCGTGATGGTAACCGATTTATCGCCCGCCGTGCAGGTGATCTTTGCCGTGCCAACCTTGAGACCCGATACTCTGCCATTTTCATCGATGCTAGCAATGGTCGGATCACTGGACACCCATTTGACCTTTGCAGTCGCATTGCCAGGCGTAACCGTTGCCTTCAGCACCGTGGTATCGTTATAGAGTAGGTCGAACGATGACAGATTCAATGCAAGACCCATAACCGGAATCTTTGCTGCAACCACAACGATACAGTCTGCATATTTGCTGCTTCCGTCCGCCGCAGTGGCCGTAATAATCGCACCGCCACCGCCCGTACCAGTGATGACGCCTTCCGCATCAACGGTTGCAACCCGCTCATTAGAGCTGCTCCATGTAACCCCCTTGACAGTGATGTTGCTCGGGTATACTGTCGCGGTAATTTGCTCCACATCATCCTCGTTCAAGGCTAAGGTGGTCTTGCTGAGAATCACCGCGGTGGAGATGATTTTGCTCACTGATAGCACGCAGGAAGCGTTCAGTCCGCTGCCATCGGTTGCGCTGGCAGTGATGATTGCCGCGCCCTCTTTGATGCCGCGCACCTTGCCGTTTGCGTCGACAGTCGCAACCAATTCATTGTTGCTGGACCACTTGACGTTTTGCGTGGTGGCCGTAGACGGAGCGATGTACGCTGTCAGCGTCGTGGTCTCGTTCAGGGCAATCATTGAGCTTGTCCGGTTCAGTGACAGCGAGGTGGCAAGTACAGATGGGACGACGGTTACCCTGCAAGTCTTGTAAACGCTCGGATTGGAAGACGTTGCCTTGATGGTAGCCGTCCCAATTTTCTGTGCGGTGAGCTTGCCTTCTGCATCAACAGAAACGATGTTGCTGTCAGAAGATTCCCATTTAATCGTCTTGTCAGAAGCAGCGGTCGGCGTCAAGGTAACGCTGAGCGTGGTGCTGCTCTTAAGGTACATTGTAGTATCGTTTGGATTCAGCATCATGCCGTCTACGGGCACTTGCTGTATGGTAACCGCGCAGCTTGCAGCCACCGTGGCATCGGTGCGGTACTTCGGCGTTGCCGTAATGGTGATGGTTTCGCCGTTTGTTGGATATTTCACAACGCTCACAACGCCATTGTCGTCCACGGTCACGTAGGCATTGTTGCTGGATTTCCAGCTAACAGTCTTGTTGGCGTTAGCGGGCATAAAGTTGATCGTGCTCAGCGTGATCTTATTGCCCACATAGAGCAGCAGCTTTTTGCTGGTTAGTTCAAAGCTCTGCACGGGTGTCGTGTTTTCATCGCCTGTCGATTTCACTTTGATTATTCTGGTCGCAATGACGCTGCCGTCACCTTTTGCAGTAACCGTCAGGGTCGTTTCGCCAGAGGATACAGGCAGCAGTTCATACGCAAGAGGATCCTTGGTCGGAATCAACCGTACAACAGTGGGATCGCTGCTGATCCAGCTATAGATGGCGTTTGCTTCATCGCCTGCCGCTACGCCCGTTACGGTTGCTTTCAGCCTTCTGGTTGCAACATCGCCAAGATTAATTTCCCATTTGACATTGGCATCAGCGCTGTCCGCGTTAAGATCCATTGGAGACGTCGTGCTACCATTTAAAACAAGCTTCGTTGCTGGATCTTTAAAACAAATCTTCACGATGGAAGCGGCATCCGCAACCAGGAATTTCATTTCCTTATTATCCTGTTCGGGATCCTTATAGCTGACCGCCAGTTCCACATACTGCAAACCGGTGCTTGCATCCGTTTTGGTTTGGACGGTCTTTCCATTTTCATCCACATAGATGCTGCCGCTCTTTTTAACCATCTGAGGAACGAGTGTATATTGATCCATTGCCAGTGTCCCCATTGAGAAATACTCGCCGGTAATCTTATCAACATACTTCAAGGTAACTTCGATACCGTCCTTGCTGATCATCTCGCCATAATAATAGGTATTGATGTTTGGCTTCTTGGTGATCATGGTAAATTCGGCGCGTTTGTCGAGTACCGTCACGCGGTTCTCCAGTCGAATGGTCGGCGCCATTTTTTTGCCGTCCACTACGCAGGTAATCAGCAGGTCAAAGGTACCAACCTGTGTCAATCCACCAGCATTGTTCTGCACAGAGGTGTTCGTACCATGAACCACAACCTGAGCGGCGATATCCTTGACAGCAACCAACATGCCAGGATTATCCTGTGCGTTCTTATGGAAGATTACCTTCAACGCATCGGCCTTGAAAGTTTCCAGCTTCGCAAAATATAGATGCTCGGTATTTTTGAGGTCAACCCAAGCGCCATTGTACTGGTAGTCGGGAGCTGCTAGCGGCTTATAGGTAGCCGTAGCAGTCACGTTGTGCATCGGCATCGTGAATGAAATTTTCAGCGGATTGTCCGTATCAATCGCCTGATGATCGACGCTTGCAGAGAATAGCCACCCGTTAAACGAACGGGCACCTGTTGGATCTGCCGCAATCAAGCTCGTGCCTTCTCCAATAGAAAGCGTTTGCGTAGTAGTTTCGCCCATCACGCCGTTAACGACCGTCAGCGTAAATGCCAGATATATCGGCTCAATCACTGCGCCGCTCTCATCGGTTGCGGCTACGTACATCGCCGTTTTATCGTTGTTATTATAGTTGATGATCCTGCCGGAACCTTTTACAACTCTCCAACCCGTAATATAGCTCAGCGGTTTGTTTCCGGGCAATGGAGCTGTGGGCGATATATATACACCTTGACCTGCTTTAAAGTGCGTAGCTGACTTTGTTCTCCCTGCATCCTCAAAAGCCTGACCATTGTTGACGGTCAGCTGATAAAGATACTGGGCCTTGATGATTGCGCCGGCTACGTCATCTGCAACCGTATACACTGCACCGCTTGGTTTCTTTTCGTCGCCGGCCGTAAGTTTTCCGGTACCTTGAACAATCTCCCATTTATCAAACCAAACCGGTTTATCGATTCCGGCCGTATCAATCACCGCAGCGGTTAATTTAGCCGAGTCACCCTTGGTATAGTATCCGTCCGCTTTATCCGTTGTTCCGCCAATAACCTTCACCGGATACTGTGGATCATAACTAGCGGTTATGGTCACGCCAGCACCGGGTGTGGCGCTGGTGAAAGTTGTTGTCGGGGAAGTTGGCATAGCAACGGTTCCTGCGCCAACAGGATCGACCTTCCATGTATTGAACTTTTTCCCATTCAACGTAGCGGGTGCGGAAAGAGCAACCGTCGCACCGGGAATATAAAACTCAGTGGTTGTCGTTTGTCCGTTATTCACCGCAACCGGCCAGCCATAGGTAGCTTTCAGCGTCGCAGCCTGATCCGTCATGGTAAACGTCGGATTGGTCGTTTTCGCAGCCGCGTCTATATCCGCTTGGGATGCACCCGTCAGCGTCCAGGAAATCACTTTCTTCTGCTCGGCGGCAGCAAGCGCTTTCGCCGTCACGACAACCGATTTCCCCTGCTCCACAAGCGTTGGGGATGCAATGTCCGTTCCGTCCACGGAAACCGTGCAGGGTTCATCGGTAAAGGTCACTGTGTTTTTAGAAAGTGCCTTGACTGTGATGCCTTTTGTAGGCATGATGAACGACGCAATATTATTGGCATCCGGTGCGCTCAGCGTCACATCCGCGCTCTCAAAGCGTGAAAAATTAGTCACTGACGGATCTGCCTTAACATATACGGTTGCGCCTTGTTCAGCGGTGGTGATTGCCGTTGTCGCGCCAGCATCCGAGAAAAATAGTGTGTCCACAGCAGTAAGACCAAATGTATATAATGGCGTCAACGTGGCCGCTTTGCCCGGCATCGTAAACGCGCCAGTCTTTAGATCAACATTACCGCCACTCCATTTGGAAAACGTACCGCCCGTAGGCGGTAAGCCAATCGTAACGGTTACTCCCGTCCCCTCCGTCACAAACGTACCATTTGCCTGTGCAATTCCATTGATGGCGTATGAACAACCGTCACCCACCGTCAGCTTTGATTTAAATGTTGGCTGCACAGTTGTCGCTCCAGCCATCACAAACGTAATGCTGGTGGGCGTCCCTGTCGTAACAGTGGCGTTGATTTTCCATTCGCTTACCTCACGGGTACCACCGTAATTATCTGCCGTCACGGTAATCGACGTTCCATCCTCCACCTCATTTGTATTTGAAATCGTGGCGCCATTGGCTGTGGCCGTCAGACCTTCTCCTTTTAGCGTGAGTGCTACTGGCGCTGCCAGTGCACTCACCGGCAGTAGCATAAACACAAACACCATTGATAAAAATAATGCGATTGTGCGTTTCATATATACGTACACATCCTTTCCGTTCCTGCGTGCATGAATCTACCATTAGTCGAGCAAATTATACAATGCATATAACTGGAAGTAAACAAAACCAGCCGCTTCTTTACGAATATTTAACAGTATGGAAACACTGTTCTTGCGGGAATCCCCATATATGCGCATCCTAGTATCGCCATATGCCATATATGGAATGTTCGTTTACAGTTCGTTAATAATTATGGTGTCCATCCAACGACGTCAAAACCACTTCTTCTTCTTAAAGAGAACCACACACGCAGCACAGATGACGCAACTTAGTACAATGACCATGCTGTAGCCATACCGCCAGCCGAACTCCGGTATATTGAAATTCATGCCGTACCAGCCCACAATCAATGTCAACGGTAAAAAAATGGAGGTAATCACTGTAAAAACCTTCATTAGATTATTCTGGGCAATATCGATCTGGGCCTGATAAGCCTCGCGCACCTGCGTCGCATAATCCCGCAGTGTCAGCACGCCCTTTAGCAGCCGGTTGATGCGGTGCTGCAAATTTGCAAACATACGCATGCTGTCTTTCGAAAACAAGTCGTTATCGTTGTTCACCATCTCCTCAAAAATCGAATCCAACTGTTCGTAATATTTCTTGAGCCGCAGCACTTCGCTGCGAATCCCCATAATCTCAGCGGCCACGTTCTGCTGCATGGTGACCAGCAGCGCATCCTCGATCGATGTGATTTTATCCTCCATCTGTTCGATAAATCTCAGATCTCCTTTAATCAAAGTGAGAAAGAATTCATACAGTGCGCGCTCGTTGGAACCGCACGCTTTCATTAGGGATTGCACTTTTTCGTATGCACGTTTCTCCTCACAGATAAAGAAAAGATCCTCCCGATCGAAATAGATCATAATCTGAGATGGTGTCTCCTCATCCGGATTCCAAACGTCATACCAGTCAAACGCAATCACATCAAAATGTGCAAAACTTTCAAAAGTCTCAATCTGCCCATCCCTGAGATACTCGAATACTTCTGCTTCCATGTACTCTGCCATCTCATGCAGATGCGCTGCATATAGGACTTTTTTCATTGGATCAATCGCTCCTGACTTCATTTTATCATTTGGTAACCATCCGCATTCGGCAGATGCTATTTATATGTAACTAGCCTCGCGGCAATGCAATCGGCGCATGAACCATGTTCCGATTCCGATTCCGATTCCGATTCCGATTCCGATTCCGA
>JAVVXB010000001.1:0-13621 GCA_036651815.1 Clostridia bacterium | reverse complement strand
TTCCGATTCCGATTCCGATTCCGATTCCGATTCCGATTCCGAGGCAGTATACCACCTTAACCCCGGATTTTGGATGGCTATCCTATGTTCCTTGTCATTTATCAGTCTCATTCTTATCGTTTTTAGTGGATGGCCAATCCAGCCCCCCCCGCACAAGGAAGCCCTTACGGGGTGTTGCGTCCAACTTCTCTTTCGCATTCAATCAACGAAGCGCTTGCCTTATTTGAGGGTTGGCGCTTGCTTTGCTGCCGCATCTGCCTTCGCCTGCTTTTTCTTGCGGGAGATTCTTATGGGCAGTACAATTGCCAACGCAATGCCTGCAACCAGCAAAATTACGGGCGATCCTGCCAGAAGTATGATCGCGAGTCCTGTAAAGAACGTGCTCAGCCATTTGGTGACATCGTTCCAGCCGCGACTGACGCGTGCGCCAAACGTCAGATCGGAAACTGGGATTTCATTGGACGCGACCTTTTCATACAGCTCAATATTCACAGTGGAATAGGTCACGAGATCATCGTAAACACGCTTTTGCCCCTTGTAGGAATCAAGTTGATACAGAATCTCGCTCATATCCTTCTCCAGCTCAATGATGTCTGCCATCTTTGTCGTGTTATCGAGGTGTTGTTTCAACCGTTCATATCGCTTTTCGAGCATCGAAATGCGCGCATCAGTATCGAAATATTCTGCGGAGATATCCTGCGTGTTTTGAGATTTTCTGGAAATTTTTCCGTAGCCTGCAATCTTTCTGATAAACGTATCGTATTCCGTGATGGGTACGCGTACCTGCATGTTGGCCACGCGGCCGGCATCCCCGTATTTCTCAGGCTTGGTACCCTCCGTATTCTCGTTGCCAATATATCCCCGGGCAGCGTTCACCGCATCAACGATGCTGTTATACGAGGTCTCAAAATAATAGGTTTCCATCACGAAATTCGCAGTATAAATTAGCTTTCGGCTGGTATCAAAGACCCGCACCGTCTCCAGTTCGCCTACGCCGGTTTCCAAGGGCACCGCCATTGGCATTTCTTCCTCACGCGCAAATTCTGGCATGGAAGAGCTGCTTTCGTTCGCAGCTTCGGAGGTTGCGGCATCCGCAGCGGACTGCTGCGTTTGAAATCTGGCAGCGCAGCCGGTATTAAGGGCAATCAGCAGCAGTATGGCAGCCATTATCACAGCCGTTCTTTTATGAATCATTCGCCTTTTTGCGCTGATTTCATCTCGCTGTTGCACGTTTTTCATGGTAGCACCCTTCCTCGCTTGAGTTTTATCCATCATATCATATCATCCTTTCAGATTCCATCAGGTGACACAACCATTCATCTACGGATGAATTTCGACGCTATGATGGCTTGTGTCATCCGACTCCGTCTTGCTGTTGGGATAAGTATCATAAGCCCTATTCCCCCTCTACTGTTCGGAAACACTCTCGAAGCAAGCCATTCCTCATGGTTGGATAAGAGTACGTCTGACGCCTGCCAATCAATATGAGGGCATGTTCTAAAGGAAGAGATTGCGGCTTTGCGTTGATTCTTTCATTAACTCAAGCGGCGAATCCGCAGATTGATCGAAGGTAGATTTTATGATTATGCACCCAACCCGGCTGAACCGTTACCGAAAACGCTTTGCGGACAATTTTGAAACGCATCCCATACATCATGACACAGGCTGCCACTATTAAAATGATTGGAACCTTGTTCATTTAAAACATATGCACTTCACGATTCCTCGTTTAATAATTCTCTATAGGTATCAATGTATTTCGTGATTTGCTTTGACATCTGGAACTCAGACATTACTCGATTTCTCGCATTCTCTCGATATCGGTTGCTGTCTCCTCGAATACTTTTTATGCTCTGATAAACCGAATCAATATCCTGCAGACCCACACAGCAACCAGGCGCATTCTGATTATCATCATAACCAATCACCTCTGGACATGCGGTTGTATTGTAGACGATCGCCGGCGTACCACAAGCCATCGCTTCTATCGTCGTTAGACCAAATGTTTCTTGCCGGGATGGGTTGAAAAACACATCGGCCATCTGGTATATCTGCACTAATTCGGTCAAGTCCGTTGTTGCTTGAATGTTGATCATATTTGAGGGCAACTGCTTGATGGGGGCAGTACCGACAATAAAAATCACTTCATCTTCTTGAAGATATTTTGATAAAGCGACAAAATCTGAGAACCCCTTCTTCTTTGACCAGCCGCTCGCTACGCCCAGTACAACAAATTTGTGCTCAATTGCATACTTCTTTTTTGTTTCTTCGCGCGTCACTGCTGGAAAAAATTTGTTCGTATCAACATAGTTGCAGATGGTCATGATGCTTTTGTTCATAAAAAACGACTGCCGCACCAATCCCTCGAGCCAATGCGATACGGTCACAACCCTAAGCTTGTTCAGCGAACAAAAGAGTTCTTTTTTCTTGTGATATGCTTTTCTTGATACATCCGCACTTGACCGCGGATACTCAGGAATTAGTGGGCAGTGATGACACTCATGTTGCCATTTCATGCAGTTCACACTCGAAAAATGCGCACAGTGTCCAGTGAATGGCCAGCAATCATGAAATGTCCAAACAACTGGTATGTTTTTACTGTTGATATATTTGATCAGAATTTTGATGTTAATATAATATTCATGAAGATTGTGCAGATGTATTAGATCTGGCTTAATATCATTGATAAGCTTGATTGCTTTCTTTGTCTGATAAATCGAATAAAAAGCCTCATATCCAAAGGCATGCGACATGTATTTATGCAGATAGAACCCCAATGGATTGTTGATTCTATATACGTTAGGATCCGTGCTTGGCTTTCCTTTTCCGTACAGAACATACGCATCCATTCCTTCTGACAGCTGTTTTTCGCGTAATTGATAGACCATCCTACCAGTACTACCGTTTTTGTAGACAGTATTGATCTGCAATATTTTCATTCTATTCTCCTAGCTTAGAATCTCCTGCATATTATCATTAAAACAATCCGAAACCAAAGGATTGTTCTCAGCCGATAATCTATGAATTGTTTTCATATCCGCCGTATCAAACCAATGAATTGCTCTCCGTATTGCAGTCTTCAAGCTTGAATCGTCGCAGAAATCCGCTACGATCCCATTGATGCCATCTGTAATATAGTCAGGCATGTCGCCTGCTGGCGTGATAATAACCGGCGTACCGCACCCAAGACTTTCACTCAATTTTGTCGGGAATCCAGCCTGCGTCAATCTTTTGTTTTCTCTTGCAATAATCGAAAAATCGGCCTTACCGATTACCTCAAGGCAAACCTTATGCGGCAATTCTCCAAGGTATTGCACCGCGTCCTTATAATATCGGTAATCAACAAGATCGGGGATATAGGACTCCATTGTTTCTTTCAGTCTGTCACCAATCAGCCGGAGTCTGCACCTTTTCCCCTCATCGTTTAGTTCGCATATGCACCGAATAACCCAATCCAGTTTATCCTTCTGACAGGTCTCTCCTGGATATCCAGCGTAAACAAACGTTGCAACTGCATTCTTCTCATAGGATCTGCAAGCGCTTTGATAGGCAGTGTCATTACGAACGATTGTTCCGGGAATTCTCGTAATGCAGGCCTTTCCAGCAACATAGTGTTTGTACAGATATCCGCTGATGCAAATCATATAGCGAATGTGCGGATAAAGCCACCGCATGCGCAGACAGGTGTCGATATCCTTAAACATGCCGATCGGGAATTTCAGTTTGGATTTCTCATACCATTCGAAGGTATCGACAATGAGACGAATTTTTTTCTTTTTACAATAGGTTATAAGGCGAAGCAGCGAGACGGACTCGTGTTCTTGAGCAATGACAGCACTGATGTTTTCAGTGCCGTATAAATCAATGATTTCAATAAATTTTGAAACGTTGATCGTTCGTTTTATTCGTTCAATAATCGTCACGGGGTTTTTTACATAGTATGAATCCGCATATGAAAAAGTCTCATGATTCTCCATGATTTTATCACTGCAGTAATCTCCGTCCTTAAGCCCAATGACCACTGGTGTTTTCCCAATATCGATGAGTGAATGGCACAACGCGACCGTTCTCTGCGCGGCGGCATTTTGATCGGGCATTTTCATCTCCCCAATCAAAATCACATAACGCTTCTCTAAATTTTCCATAAGGCCCTCTATCTCATTCAGTCTTGGTTTCAGCGATTCATTTCCCTCGATATGAACCAATATGGATCGCTCCGAGCTTTGGAAACGCACCCAACCAAAAATAAGCACACGTTCTATGCATCCTAATCATCTGTCTGCAATCAAGTTCTTTCTCTCTCGCACGAAGATGATGCTATCGCCAGCGCCTTTGGCATCTTCAGGCTCATCAATGTATCCACCGTGTCTTTCTAGGGCATGTTTTTAACGGTGTTCTCCCACATCCGATCTTCACTGCCCACAGTTTCTACAGGATCATCCTTGCGAATACCTTCGTTTATTAAGATGCAAATCAGTTGACTTTTCTAAATAAAGTTGCTGCAGCTGCAACGCTTGTATCGTAATATCCAGCTTATCGGGTAAACAGGATTCATTGGTACTGCGTGCAGACGAGGTTAGCGCATTCAACCATGATTGGACGGGAGCCGCAACCGATCTTGTTCGGATGCCATCGTGTCTTGTCGCCTCCTCCGTCACCAGATCCGATACCACGCACGGCAGTCCGTTGACCTGCGCCTCCACCAAAACCACCGGAAGGCCTTCGTAAAAGCTGGGTAGGCAGAACACGTCCATAGCTGAATAGAGCTTGCTAACATCATTTCGTACACCTAAAAATCGGATGCAATCCGTTAAACCAAACGCTTTCACCTTGCCGCGAACCGATTCCTCAAGTTCACCTTCGCCGATCAGTAGTAGGGTTGAATTGGGCCGTTCCTGCTGCAGTGCACGGAAGATGTCGATTAAAAGGTTGTGATTTTTTGCGTAGGTAAATCGCCCAACATGTCCAACAACAAATGTATCCTCATCGATTCCCAATTCTCTGCGAAGCGTTGCTCGGGCAGCCGGATTAAACACATATCCTTTCGCATCAATTGCGTTGGGCACGATGCGTACCTGACCCGCGTCAAAGCGTCGATTTCCGAACATCCATCGTCCGGCGAGTTCGCTGCACGCAAAGCAGTCCGTGGCAAATATGTTAGCAAATGGACGCAGCAGGTATTTCAGCAGCGTTTTCTTGCCTTCTCCCCAATTTCCGGTGCTGTGATTATGGCATATGCGCACAGGAATGCCTGCAAGCCAAGCGGCAAACAGGGGAAACACATTCATCGTGTTGATATGTGAATGGACAATCTGATATCGATTTTCGCGGAATCGTTCTTTCAATACGCGGATGTAGGCAATGGGATGACTATAAGACGGAACAAGATAATATCGGCCACCCAGTTTTTCAATCTCTTTACGTTGAGGAAACGAGCAGGTCTCATCCACAAAGAAGTCAAATTGCACCTTTGTCCTGTCGATTGCACGGTAATAGTTCATTACAACAGCTTCCACGCCGCCGCTGTTCATGATACCGGTCACTTGCGCAACATGGATCGGTTCGAATTCTGATGCGCAACTGTTGTGGGTTTCGGTTCTGATTACATCCATGTTAATATTGTAACTTTAGATGAGAAATATGTCTACCTTGTTTTGACACGAATATACATATATCTGGATGGTGTCATAGCACGCGGACCATTGAATCAAAATTTTGTTTAAAGAATTCATCCAACCCTGTAACCGCTCCATTGCATTGGCTATTCGTTTACTCAAGCAAAAGCAAAAATGCAAACGGATCCGCAGACAGTCTTGCAACCAAATGGTTGCATTTTCCCGTTCCTATTCCGGAAAGATGCCTGCCCAGTTTATATCAGACGTTCAAATGACCGCCTATCAGTCCTGTAATTATTTGGAATTCATCCCCTATATTTTTTTAGCTGGATATCGAACCGATGTCTTGCAATTGATCTTGGCCTATGATAAAATATCCACGTTAGTATTTCAGGTAATGCGGATCTGTAGATGCTACAGAGGCTTATCACTCCTCTTTGCTAGCAGTGAGATCCTCGATCGAATGTTATGCAGTGGGTACTATGAAAGAATAAATATCATTGCGTTTTCATATTCCGCAGGTTCCGGAATATCATGCAGCGTTCAGCCGAAGTGATGGAATGGCAGACGTGGCGGACTCAAAATCCGCTGGTAGCAATACCGTGTGGGTTCAAGTCCCACCTTCGGCACCATTGCGAGTGTCCTTATAGCATTTCAAGATGCTGTATGAACACTCGCTTTTTTATGTTTTTATTGTAAAATGTACCCTTTGTCAAGGACAAGTTGAAGGTGCATAAAAAAGGTAGTGCCGATAATTTGATGTTTGCACAAAATTATCAGCACTACCTGAAAACCAGGAATGGACAGATTTTTTTGATAATCTGAAACGTCAACGTATTTGGCAGAGGGTTAGGGCTGTGCCTTTAATAAATTCATTATTCCCGCTTTGCGCCACAGCTCGCGCAAAATTGGTCTTCTGACTCCATACGTGCGCCGCAGTTTCCGCACGAATTAGAATACGGTTCGTTTCGAGGATCCACCGCAGGCATCGCTATGCCACAGTTGGGACAGAATGTCGATTGTATCGACGTCATGGATCCACATGATGTGCATTTTCGTAGTCCCTTACACCGTTGAATCTCTTCTTCTAAATCGGAAATCTTCTTTGCCAGCAAATAGGCCTTTTCATAAAGTTCTGGTATTTCCGCTTTTGCTTGTTCTGAGTGTACAATGCAGTATTCGCGTCCAATATCCGTATATAGTTGCGTCAGTTCCTTAGTTTTTATGCCAATATCCGTATTCAATCCAACGATATCCACTGCGCCCTGCGCTTTCTTCCAGACATTTTGTCCGAATGTCTCAATACGTTTGCTAAAATCATCCGCCATCAAAATACCTCCTTAACTTGTTATTGCTTAGTATAGCATACTAGTCGTTTTTATATGGATCTTTTCGGTTCATTACTAGTTTTCTTCACGAAAACGTTGCAAACACTTTGCTTTTCTAGTATACTGTTTTCGCTGGAACAGAGTGACATGAATTTGCAAAAGTTTCTGCCATTCAATCAATGGAGGGTTGTCAGAGTGGTCGATCGTGCGGCACTCGAAATGCGATACGCACATTGGTAGCTCGAAGCTCGCCAAGCCCCAGATTGTCTGGATTTTTTGCCCCATCAAGCGGATGGATTGAACCGAGTTCTCTCCTCCAGTTCTCTCTTTTTTCCAGAGAGCGAACACGAGGAAAACTGCATATGGAGGGTTGTCAGAGTGGTCGATCGTGCGGCACTCGAAATGCCGTGTCCCGCAAGGGACCCAGGGTTCGAATCCCTGGCCCTCCGCCAAACAGAAAAGGATGCCCATGTGGCGTTCTTTTTTGTTTGCAATGAGATGGAGGAATTCGAAAGGCGGATCAGCAAAGCGCCAGTGGACGGTTTGTCTGCCCCACGGTAGCGGCAACCGCGTCTGCCGCCTGTGGCTGGCTTCCTCCCGCTTGTAGGGCTTCATGGCTGCAACGATCTCCTCTGGAAGTTCGACAAAGGTGTCGCGGCTGTAATGTGGGTAATAATCCTTGAGATTGATTGTTTTCATTGGTGTCCATCCTTTCGATTCGTTTGTGTGCGTAAGAGTCAGAAAGGATGGATAAAGGCGGCAACCGGCAGCGAACAAAAGCCTGCCAACCAAACGATTGAAGGGCTTTGTGCGCTAATATGCGTGTTGCACAAATTGAATGTTCTGCTTTATGGGTCTTCTGCGCTAAGGCGGTGGCATCGTTTTTTTGACAGGCAACCATACCGATTTGGCAGAATAGCCACGGCAAAGACCTTTCCCGGATCAGCCGCCGCCATTTTGGGGTGCAGGAAATATACCCTCCGGACGATTCTTTTTTACAAAAGAAAAGCGGCGGTATTGATTGATCCGTCAAACCGCTGCAGAAATGCTGTATTTATATCGTTCCGCTCTTATGGCCATCGACTGCAACGGTTTTTTTCTTTGCCGTCGATGACAGATGGGATCAACACGTTATGCTATTTTATTGCATCTGAAACCAAGATTTCTCTTTGATCCACCCCCCTGATTATCCTTGTCCTTATGGTACTATGAAAAAGATCATCCAGTCTTCAACAAGTTGTAAGCGGATTGTAATTTATCAACCTTTCTTGTAAACGGGTTGTAATTTCTTTATATATTGGGGAAAAGCGGGCGTACCACGCAGCACGCCCGCACAAGAATATCAGCGATAGTCGTCCAAATTGATCGTGATGGCGAACTCGTCCATGCGATCTTCCCGTATATCAGCGTCGTCATAGATCACCGTATCATAGTTTACATGTGCGGTGGCGGTAACCCCGAGCTCCAGCCGAATCATTTTCCGCTTCCATTGCGTGCTGTCTACACTTTCAATGTGAATCTGCGTAGGCCAAATGGAGCATGGAACGAGCGTGACTGTCTTTATACCATCCCAATCGCTCGGAGCAATCGTTGCATTGCAAAGTATACGCTTATAGGTCAAGAACTGCGCGTTCTCATCATCAAAGGTTTCATTTTCATCCGTGCCTTTATAGTTGAACAGCGACTCGTGTTCCTCACCATCGAGCAGCGTGCGCAGATTCAATCCACCTACCAGATCATCGTATCCACGAATGACTGAAATGCGATCCGCCCGCGTCCAACTTTCCGGCAAATCCAAGCGAATGGTAATTTCGGGGCCCGTTGGCGTAAAGGCAACGGATTCCATTGTCATTTTCAGGCCGGACAAGTTTAGATCGTGAACGGAATAATTGACGTAAGCATCTTCATTGAGATTCTCGCCACGATACTCCCATTCCTCAATATAGAACCGGTGAACACCCGAAAAGGAAACCACTTGTTGTGATGCAGAACCTGTAACGCTATTCGTGTAGGCATCTGCATCGATACTTACTGTGCCCAAATCTGCCCGAAATAGCGTTGTGATTTCATCTGTGGAAGCTGAGTAGTAATACTGTTTGAAGGAGAGTTTCGCTTCCATCTGCCCGGTCGGGGCGGGCATATCCGTTCGACTTTTATGTGCCTCGAATACAAACCGCACATCATTACTTTCCAGCCATTGATACCAGCGTGCATCCGCATTTGCGCTTCCCGTCACCATTTGACCGTCATCATTAAACACAGGATCGCTGATAAGGTTGCCATTTTCATCAGTTGTGACCAGTTCTTGTAGGATTGCGGACGCTTCATCCGTAAAATGAATATTGAGTGCGCCATAGCATTCCTCACCATTGGGCATTGTCAATATCATGTCACCCTCCAACCAATCGCCGCAGAAGCCCCATGTGTCACCGCCGGTCCATTGGTCCAACAGAAATTTCCCAGAAGTTCCCGTAAACCATCCGGTAATATAGACCGTGCCGTCTAAATATGCAACTTCATCAAGCTTCACACCAAAGCCGTCTGCCAATGCACGAGCTTCGTCACTGTCGTAGACATCGGTAATCGCAATTTTCCTTCCGTCATCGGTTACCTTTCGTATGACAGCGTCCATTTGTGGTTCCGGAGAACGCAGACCGTTTTCCTGTCCCATATAGCTTTGTATGCTAAAGGTTTTCCCAATCCAGGACAGCACCGCCGCCCGTGCCTCCGGGATACAGGCAATCAACGTAACGGCGAGCAGCAGGCAGGCAACAAGCGCCAGCACCCAGCGTCGCACAGGCCGTTTGCTCTTGATTGCATTCGATTCTTTGCTATCCGGCGCGTTCTGGCTTTCCGTCTGCCGAATCTGATCGCAAACAGCGTCGATACGGTCGGAAAACTCCGGGGTTGGGGAGACACGGTTTTCATACAGGTAGGATTCCAATGCTCTATCGTTCATTTTCATAATCCGGCAGCTCCTTTCTAAGTTGTTCCCTTGCGCGGGACAGGCGGGAATGCACCGTTCCCTCCGGCAGGTTCAAAACTTCGCAAATGTCGTTCACCGAGTAACGCTCAAAATAGTACAGCATAGCCACCAGCCGCGCCTTTTCCGGCAGGCAGTTGATCGCCCGCTTGACGTCCAGCTTTGCGGAGGCTTCCTCAAAATAGGGAATGTCCTCGTCCAGCGGCAGATTTGGTTTTCTGCGCAGGTAATTGACGCTTTCGTGCTGTACGATCTGCACCATCCAGCTCTTGAATAGCGTGGTGTTTTTGAGGCTTGTCCGGCTTTCCCACGCCTTGAGCAGCGCGCCCTGCACCACGTCCGCGCAAGCGTTGCTGCTGCCAAGAATGGCGTAGCTTGCCGCGAACAAGAGCCGCTCTATTTGTTTGACTGCCGCCGTAAAGCCATCCGCCGTCCGGATGTCCGACTTTTGCCGTCTCTTCATCAGATGCTCCATTTGCCCTCCTTCTTATGTGTCTCTCTATATATGACACACAAGGAGCGCAAAATCTTCCATTTTTCCAGAAAGTTTTTTCTCGCACCCAGTATATCGAAAAAAGTGTATGTGGTAAAGAATAGTAAAATGGGGGAAGTGTTTACCTCCCGCGCAATTCCGGCTTGATCAATACCCCTAGGTATAATCGATTACTGTGCCGTCCACAGCATTGATCACCAATATCGGGTTTGCATTGCCGTAAGCGTATCGCTCCGAGGAGCCGTCTTCGTTGGTATACGTCCGTACCCCGTAGAAACCCCAGGCCGGAACCAGCAACGCATGGTCAAAATCCGTTCCTTCGGTGATCCGCATCATGCCTAAGTACACCCGTGTGATTTCGAATTGTAGCTTTTTAACATGCAGCGCAGCCACATCGTCGGCGTTTACCACCGGCAGCATCTTTTCCAATACGGACTGAATCTCCATAAATGGCATGAGCTTTGCCGCCTGTACCATCGTCTCTTCCGCATTATGGGGCGAAATCCAATCCAGCTGCAAGATGCCGTCGTCGTTGAGCATGGCCGTTACGTTCTCATAGGTCCATTGGCGGACGGACAAGCCGTTTTCATCCTTTATCATTTCTGTAGAACCGATGGGCAGTTGTGGAACATTGCCGACGGTACTGATGCAGCGCACTGAGTAGGCAAATTCGGTTGGAGGAATCAGAAATGCATGCGTGTCTTCCACTTCTCCCTCGGCTTGCAGCCACACCTCGCTGACCTGCGCCGAAATTCCCAGCTTTTGCAGCAGCAAGGTTACTTGCTCCTCCGTTTGGACGGGCGTCATCTGCAAATGTCCTTGCGCCAGATCGTTCACGGTTGTTTCTCCGGTAACATCCCGCACCTTCTGAAAGCATCGGTCGGGATTCAGCAGGCCCTTACGGTTATCATAGTAGGATAGATTGGCGCAGCGGGTTACCGGACCAAGATACCGCTTGACGCCCGGTCAAATACTCGATGCTGTCCAGCACATCCTCCTTTATGCGCTCTGTACGGAGGTTCACAAGCTGCGCATCCGGCAGCAGCACCGCAATTAATCGATCCACCGTTTCCTGTGAGAAATCCGTTCCACTTACCCGTACAATCGGATAAATGCCGTCTCCCAGTTGCGTGACCGCTGCATTGGCGGAGACGATAATCTTTCCGTCCTCGCTTTGGAAGCTGGTCTGCAACCGCTGTGGGATCTGTATGCTGCTGCCGTTCCCGCCCCTTGCTGTCTCTACCATCTGCACCATATCGAGCTGCATGGTGGGTTCAGCTGCTTCCTGCTTGTCACAGCCTATTACTGCAACCATCATCCCCGCCGCCCCGATCCACAGGAGGAAACGTTTGAAGTACAAGGTAATCTTTTTCATGGTCGTGCCCCTCCTTAACCTTCTCGCCGAATGACCGTTCCGTCTACAGCATTGATCGTCAAAAACGAATGGCTTTCATCCGTATATGCCGTTGACGGGACTTCATCATTTACCTGTGAAACCATATATCCGCAGAAGTCCCATGCGGGAACGACCAAACCACCCAACGGCCAGTCTCCCGCTTCGGGCAGATAGGCGAGCCCCAGCCGGACGGAAGTCACATGATACTCCATCGTCATACGGGGATTGCCTCCATTGTTCCAAATATCATATTCCGTTGGATTATCTACAAGCAGCACAAGCTTTTCAAACACAGATTGAATCTGGTCAAAGGGCAGCAACGCGGCAGAATCCGTAACGGTATCGACCATTTCGTTTACAGGCTCATACTTTACTTGCAGGATACCGCCGTCGTCCACCGCAGATGTTCTGCTGCTGGTATGCGGCACAAAACCCTATGAGCTGTCCGCATCCCTGCGGCTGAAAAAACAGTTTGAAACTTCTTATGCCTATATTCTCTGCCCCTTTGTGGAAGAGGATTCAAGGGAAACCTATGCCGAGGTGTTGCAATCTGATTACCACAAGGTACTGTTTCTTAACTATCAGCCGGATCTGGTGGACGGCACACCCAATGCTAAACAATACAAAAATATGATTACAAAATATATCACCGGAGGCGGGTAGCACCCGCAGGCAATTCGCGCCGGGGAATGTATGAAAGCACAGCCTGTCAGCTGCGCTCAAAATAATATGAATCACAGGAGGATTTTATGATGATGACAAAGCAAGCCGAACTAAAAAAAATGTGCCTATGCCAGCAATCTAAAAAGCCGTGCCTTATCCATTCTGATTTATTTGATTGACCGCTCTAGCAAAGACTTAACCTGTTTCCCCGCCATTCCGATCATGGCAGAGCAGCTACATATTTCCGTGTCAACTGCAAAACGCGCCCTGCACAAACTTGTAGAAGCAGGCTTTATCCAAAAGGAAGCACGTTTCCGTGAGAACAACCGTGGGCAAAGCAGTAATCTTTACACTCATTTTGCTCCCGCAGGCTCCTACTCCAAACAATGATAACACCCTCGATCATGAGGATAACAAAGATGTGCTCACCGATATCGCTCCCACTATACCGCACATCAGCTTTGCCATCCTGCAAGCGGAAAAGCAGAAACAAGCTCCTGAAACGGCAACGAAACCCCGTGATACCAAGCCTATGTCGTTGAAACCTCAGATACCACCGCATAAGACATCTCTTACCCCCGTTCATTTTGCGCCTTTTGTCATGGCAGAAATTTATTCCGCACTTAGGTAGGCAAACGAAAAAGCAGGACAATTCCTACCATGCAAGTTTTCTTTTTATAAGTGGACGGGGGCTGAGGTCAATTTGTATCCCCCTTGAACTACTCAAGCTAACTGTTTTTGAAAAGCGTAAAAGTAAGTATAGAGCAAGCAGCTCAGTTTGACATGAAAACATTGAATATTGGTAAACTGCCGCCATCGCTGACATCAAGGAGCGGAGGAATGGTTTTTGTCTTATGATTGCAAAAGCGTCATTTGCCAAGTAAAATAGGATGTGTAAATAAAATTTATTTTTTACCGATATAATGCACAGGGACATAAAATGTCTGTCAAAGTGCGTTCATAAACCATCAATAATTGAAACAAGAAAGGACGGCTCTGCGCCGCGAGGGTGACTGCAATGGAGCTTGCGAACGGATGCCTTGAAATATTTGCGGCGCTGGTTATCTTGATACTGCTCGTCAGTATGCGAAGCGCAAAGCTGACGGAAACCTTTGAAAAAAGGCTGACGGCGATGGTTGTCTG